>JALHSP010000147.1 GCA_022865305.1 Bacteroidales bacterium
GGGCAATTTGGTTGGGATGCATCTCATATTTTTTTGCAAGCTCACTTAAAGTCTCGCGCTCCTGTAATGCTTCAATGGCAACTTTTGCCTTAAAGGCTCCTGAATGTTTTTGTCTTTTCGCTTTCATAATTCACTGGTTTATAGTTATTAAATTTACACTTAACCAGTGGTCTTAATTCAGGGTAGTATTATATAGGATGAGGGTGAATAAAAATATTAACAAACTGTTACTCATAAATTAGTTTCTCCTTAAATAGATGAGGTTCTTAAGTTTTTTGTAGTTTATTATATTTTCCTAAAGGTAACAATTAAATCTTATTGATAAAAGCCTAGATTTTTTGGTCTTATATTTATAAAGTTATTAGATTTTTCTGATTTTTAATACTACGGTATTTCCTTCTATTTACTACTTGAAATAGTAGAACAGCGATACATTCACCCCGGGACATAACAATAACAAAAATTCCCTGTAAAATTAATTATGGAAGAAACCTGGTCAATAGAATGCCCATAGAAACACACGGCTTAGTCCAACTCAGTTTTATACACAATCTTATATAACACCAATCAGGTAAGTAGTTCAATATTTTATGCCTACCTTTAATGGGAAAGCTGTTATAAGACTGTGTATAAAACACTATTTAGTTGCCAACCATAGGGTCGCACAAAGCGGGCATCTTTAAGGGGCGACATTTTTCTAATAATGACTTAGACCTTGCTCACCGACCATTAAAATGGGATGTGTATTGTGGAATTTAATATTAATAAAATTAACAATTGACCATTAAAGCTATGCGAATCAGTAAAATTTATTTCTTGTGCTGCCTTCTTGCAGTATTGTCATGCGAGAAAGATGAGCAAGATGAAATTGCTCAAGCAGGCTTTCTTTCCTTCTCGACTAATGGGCAGACACTACCCACCGCTATTAACACTTTACAGCAACAGGTGCGGTTTGAGGTTGACCATGATGTGGATGTTACCCAGTTGGTTCCTGAATTTGAGGTTCCAGATGGCTGCACCGTTCATTTAAATGGAATCCTGCAGGTATCAGGCAGTTCAACCGTTGATTTTTCACAACCTGTTACCTATGAATTAAAGGATATCAATAATCGCTCGACAAAGTGGCAGGCATCAGCTGTTCCATTGTGTTGCAAAATTCTCATCGATGCTTCACATGACGGAGGTGTATGGTGGTATCCTCAATCTCCGGCCACCGGATTTAATCCCGACAAATGGCACCAGGGACAGCCCTTCGCTAATCTTCTTCGTGAGAAAGGTTTTGAGGTGGATGAATTGGGACGGGGAGCTGAACTGACGGAAGAGATGTTTTTTGGCTACTACATTGTAATCAGGGCTAATGGTTTTCAAGCGTACACGGCTAAAGAACTGAAGGTCTATACCAAGTTAGTTGAGCGGGGAATGAACATGGTATTTTTTACCGATCATAAAAAGAATGACACGGATGACGAGTTGGGCGATCACCTGGGATTAAAATTTGAGGGGATAGCCAATGGTATTGTCACTACATTTAAACCGCATGTGATTACTAAAAACATTTCATCCATTGATTATATAGCGGGTTCCGTCTTAACCAGTTCAAATCAAAATCCGGACATTGAGGTATTGGGATGGTTACGTGAAGATGATTACGCTGATCTGAATTTCGATGGAGTCAAAGATGATAACGAACCTTCTGCACCACCTGTAATGGGAATATTGAATTATCCGAACAGCCGTATATTTTTTATTGGCGACATGAATGGCCTTGAAGTTATGCCTCAGCCATTTATCGATAATCTCATCAAATGGATTGGTACTTGTTCGTTATAGGCTACAGGATTGTTTAGCATAGGTAAATTATTTACGATACTATTTTGCTTCTTACTTCTTAATTGCACAAACTGGCAGGCCACAGATCCAATCCGCAATCCAAAGCCAGCCAAAGAGTGTGCTCAATTGTTGTGATACCTATAACATTCAAAATTTCAATGTGATAATAAAAACAACCCCTGACATGGTCGGTATAGTTAATTGCCTTTCCCCAATATTTACTAACAAACAAACATCCACAAAAGGAGTCATTGTATTGATATCAGGGCTACCTATTCAAAGAGTAAAACCAAACAATTGATACCAACGGCCAGAAATAAGCATTCTTATTTTCCTGCTGAAATAAAAAGCAAGTGATCTTTTCTCATGCGAGGGATAAGTATAGCCATATTTTACCTAACGTATGCCTGGAATAGGAGTATAATATCGGTATATAAAGTCAAAGTGATAGTTTGGTATCACTTTATATATATGCCCTTATCTCCACTCTATCTCCATAACACTGTGTACAAAGTCTAAAAAAGTTGACTTTGGCTTAAACAAGGTGTAACTTTGATAAAATGGTTTTAAAAAATCAAAGATGAAAACAGTTGTATTGATATATTTTACCTTAATGATATTTTCGCCCTTGTCTTGGAGTCAAGATTCTTTAATGATTAAAAAAGTAAGGCGTCATGAAATTTCTCGCATGGTAAAAGAGAAAGTAATAGATTATGACCTTAGGGTAGCTGCACATAGGTCACTTGCGAGTCAATTATATGATCGACATTATATGATCTACACAAAAAATGATATATTAGAAAATTCTGAAGTTTTTAGTTTAATGAGACCTTATGAGCAAGCCTATAAAATGATGAGTGATGCACAATCTAAAATTGTTACTAGCAAAATAATGGACTTAGTATTTTCCACAGGTTTATTAGGTTATACGATTTTGGGGGTGCCAAAAGATGATCCTTCTGATAAGGAATTTGTTACATACATTGGCGTAATTGTTGGCATAGGCGCAATTGGTGGGATAACGATTGCTTCTTTAATGAGTGCATCTTTTAAAGATGCTAAAACTGCAGTTGATTTATATAATAATGGATTAAAAACAAGTTCAAAATTGCATAAATCAGAATTGAAATTCGGATTTACATCGAATGGAATTGGATTAAGTGTCAATTTCTAATTCTTTTTGCTCATTAACTTTCACAAATACCGTCATAATTGCAGATGATGGCTAATTTCTGTGGCTGACTTCTTTTGTATCAGCAAGACGTAAATATTCCACAAGGTATACTGCTATTACATTAGAGCAAATAAAATTGACTTTGGATTAAATAAGGCATAAATTAGTACTTTAGAAAATAGTAATTGGAAACGATAACAAGAATGGACTAATCAGAATGAGAGCAATCATGTTCCGAGTATTATGTTTTGTGGTGGTATGCGTTGCAGTTACTGAAAGCGCATCGGCCCAGACAGATTTGACTATTGTCTCCACAATGAAAATGGGAAAAGATAAGACTGCATCGAAGGAGATACTCTATATAACTGAAGGCGCAATCAGAAATGCGCAAGAAACAACGGATTGCATTATTGAAACTGCCACTGAGAAGGTGATAATAATTGATCATGCTAAGAAAGAATATTCCGAGACCTCTATTTCAGAGATCGCCGCCGCATTTGAAAAGTTTATGCCCAAAAATAGGTTGCTTAGGAAGATTGTGACTCGGATATTTTCTAATCTGAAAATCAAGAATGGGAAAACAAGCAGAAATATTGCCGGCTATGACTGCAACTCATATCTGATTTGGATTGGAGAGGTAGAATACGAGTTTTGGGCGACGTCGAAACTTCAGCCTCCGGCTTCCTATTACATTGTTATGGAAAAATTATTTGCATTGATGGGGCCAATGGGAAACCTAAATTCGACATTATATGCTGAACTGCAGAAGAGAAATGTGATGCTCCTTGCTACAAACCTCTTGACAATGCGTGTTGGGGCAATGGATATTATTGACGGCGTCCTTAACGTTTTCGAAAACGCTCATGGAGCAATGTATGGAATACCAATGTCACATAAAGAATTAAAAGCAACAAAACTTCATATTGACACAATGAATGAAGCCACCGAGGTTAAGACTGAGCCGATTTCCGCATCTACTTTCGAAGTACCAGCTGGCTATGTAAAAACAGATTCCCCATACAAAGTGGAACTGCTACATTTACCCGGACAGTAAGTTAAGCTAAAAAACTTAACTTAACGGATTATGAAAACAATTCCATTATGTAGTATTTTAGTTATTGTTTATTAATTAGACTGTTACAAAAAAAAACAGTGAGTGTTAGGCTACAGTATAGTAGTCTATGTAATAATTTTCCAGGAGGAAATAGATATGAAGAAAACTATTATTATTACCGTTGCAGTGCTTTTAGTCATAGGTCTGGCTCTTGTAGTAATTCCAACAACACGAGATGAAATCCATTGGCGATGGACATCTCACAAGAATGAGACAGCTAGCTATGAATCATACATAAAAGCATGGCCACAAGGGAGACATTCCATAGAGGCAATCGCACGGTACGATGAATACGCCTGGATGGACGCTAAGTTAACCAATACGGTAGAAGGGTATAATCGATATGTCCAGATTCACGGCGAGGGAAAGTACATTGACGACGCTAAGGACAACATCGAGTTGCTGCATTGGCAGGAGGCTAGCGAGAAAAACAATCTTGGTGCTTATAAAATGTTCCTCATAATGCACTCTGATGGCAGACTCAAAGACAAGGCTGTCTCGAAAATTCTTGATTTTTTGTCGGTGAAATGCTCTGTGATTGACAAAGAGACCTTCCTGGTTACATCCGGATGGGATTACCGAAAAGATATGAAGATCGGTTATCCCCTGAACATAATGATTAAAGAAATAGAAAATGGCGTCTTCACTACATCTGACGGGATGGCATTTATACCCTTATGCATGGAATCGGAGGAGAGAAAACAAAAGAGAAAAACACAGAAATCTTCAGGCGGATTTTATTTTGAGGCGTTGACGGACGTCATCGGCGTAAAATGGATTTTCAACAAACGAGGAATTATTTTCGATGTTGGTGGATGTGAATTTATGCCACTCATTTCCGGTGCAACGGTCGAGTTCCTTGTTGAAGGTGTTCGTCTGAAAGGATTTCAAATTGCTTTGCCCGCACCTGAAGGAAAAATAGTGCCAATTCTCAAGGCAAGATTCTCCAATATTTTTGACGCGGCAGAAGCGGGTGACACAGCTACAGTTGGTGAACTGATTCATAGCGACTCCAAACTCCTGTCAGTCACGAATGCGGCAGGTTACATGGCCCTTCACGTCGCAGCTATTGAGGGTCATACTGATGTCGTAGAGTTATTACTCGCAAGCGGAGCCGACATCAATCGTCCGAGTGCCAGTGACGAATCCGGCCGTTCCACGCCTCTCCACTGTGCAGCATATTATGGACAACTGGATGTCGTTCAGCTGCTCCTTTCTAAAGGAGCGAATATCGAAGCAAAGGAAATTAACGGTTGCACCCCTCTTCACATTGCTTCGTTCATGGGGCAAAACAAAGTTGTTGAGTTTCTGATATCAAAAGGGGCTAATCTAGAGGCTAAAGACGAAAGGAATAGGACTACTCCTTTATTGTGGGCAGTTGCTGCCGGGAAAATAGACGTGGTTGAAACCCTGCTTTCTAAAGGGGCTGCAGTTAATACTAAGGACACGAAAGGTGAAACTCCGCTTTCCGTGGCAACACAGATGAAAAATCAAGACATCGCGATTTTACTGGAACGTCATGGTGCAACGAAGTAATAATCAGGTCTAAAGGCCAATAAACTGCAAAAGCCGGGCGCCTTGATCATATCTGGCCGGTTCAAGTTCAATTATCATAAATAATTTAACAATAAGCACTTAATTCCGGCAAAGGATGGTCAATTTACTTCGGCGAAAGGTGGTCAGAGCCACTGGCTTTTCCAATTGGATTAGTAACTTTGATTAACTCAATATAGAAAATTTGAAATCATGAAACACTTATTTCCTTCAGTAATTTTATTAATTAGTATGACAGTAATTACTACGTGTTCGCATGACGATTATTATGTTTGGAAAAAAGGCAAACTTGAGTGGCAATTACATTTAGTAGACTCTGCTTCAAGAAGTTTAGCGATAAAAATGGAGGATTATACAAAGGAGGATATTAAATTTAAGGATAGACTTCAATATCTGCATGATAGCCTCACGAAAGAATATGAAAACGTAAAACTTCATATTGAAGTTGATTGGTATAAAGGTCTAAACAGACCATATGAAAATATTCTCAATAATTTAACAAAACAGGGATATATTTTAACGGACTTTGTAGATAGAAATTTCGTTCCTTATTTAAATGAAGACCCTGATAAAAATCAAAAGATATTATCCATTGACTTGAAAACTGATTGGAACATGGAAGATGTGACCAAAATTAAGAATATCATAATGAAGACATTACCTTTTGAACCTGTAGTAAATGAGTATTCTTATATGACTTGGTTTGCAACAAAATATGATGTTCAAATGTATGAAACAGGTAGAACACATAAAATCAGAATAATATTTTTAATAAAATAATACTGCTTAAGTACATTAGTCTTTTGTTTCTCAAATACAGCGATACAATTCCCCTGATAGCACTCCTGGGTTTGCTGTTTAAAATCCACTTCATAGTATCGTATCTAATAGAGTTGTATGCAAATCGTATGCAAATAGGTAAAATATAAAAGATTTATAATATATTTAACAAACACATATACAATTAATTAAATATATATTTAGAATAAGTAAATTTTTGTATCTTTATCAAAACATTAGTGCTGTGGAAAAGAAATGTCTCGATTGCGGCGAAACCATTCGTGGCCGTACCGATAAGAAATTCTGTTCTGATCAGTGCAGGAATAATTATAATAACCGGCTAAACCGTGATACAAATAACTTCGTTAGAAATGTTCATGGACTGCTTAGAAAGAACAGAAGAATACTTGCTGATTTATATGGTGAGGGAAAAGTAAAAGTCCATAAAGATGCCCTCTTTGCACTGGGTTATAATTTCAGCTTCTTCACCCATATCATTGAGTCATCCCAGGGTCAGAAATTCCATTATTGTTTTGAATACGGATACAGGGAAATAGGCAATGATTTCCTTGAATTAAAACAAAATAGTAAATATCTTGAATATCAGTAAATAATCGTACTGTCTTATTTGGTTTTAAGGAAGGGGAAATAGTAACTCATGTTTTCTTTCGGTAGTTTTAATCGCATTATCAGAATTAATTACTAAATCTACCAGTCTTTGGAGTTTGCCAGAGTCCAGATGTTTGAGAAACTTATCTTTACAATTTTTTCCATAATATCCCAGTCAACAGTATATATTTCGTCTGCCGGCGTATGATATTCTTCACGATGTCCGGGTTTGAATCTCATTACAGGGACACCGGCTTCAACAAACGATCTTTCATCACTGGGTCCAGCCGGTTTCTCTGAGGCCTGATAATCAACTACCAGGTTAATACCATATTTTTTAAGATTATCCTCTGTTATGTTTTTAAACTGAGGATAGGATTTGGTATAAGTCATCACCACACCGTCATGTTTATCATCCGAAATATATCTCGATATCATGTCATGATTTACATACAACCTGAGGTTTTTTAAAGGATAGGTCAGGTTCCCGACATAATAGTGAGATCCTAAAAGACCCTCCTCTTCTGCAGTCCATAATGCTATTATTATGGTTTTTTCCGGTTTTTTACCTGTCGCCATTATTGCTCTGGCAACAGTCATAACTCCGACAGTACCGGAAGCGTTATCATCAGCGCCGTTCCATATAAATCCGTTTCCAATCCCCATATGATCATAATGCGCTCCCAGTACTATGACCTGGTCAGGATTATTACCTTCAATTATCCCGATTACGTTTCTTACCATAACAGATGTGGTAATTACAGAAGATTTAAGATATATCGTCTTTCCTGTCAAAGATGGAAGAATACCAGGTAAACCGGAGCCTGTTGTTTTTATGTAATCATCGATAACAATACCAGTACCTTTAAGTATTTCATTTGCTGTTTTAACAGATGCTGTTATCCTTATGAGGTTGTCAGGATTTATTTTGCCGGGTAATGAGAAGTCTGCATTAGGTCTTTCTGAGCGTGGATTAACTTCAGAGGGAGACAAATTCATAAAATCCTGTCTTTGCGGGCTCCCGACAGTTGTTGAGTTAGGATTGAATTCAATTATACCCACTGCTCCCATGTTCCTGACGATACTTTCCATCTCCCTTGTTGAAGCTGATAATTCTGAAGGCGACAGCTTATCCTTTGCAAATCCGGGGATGCCTGCAATTTTCAGAACAAACTTGCCTTTAAGATCTATGTTATTAAAATCATTGTAATTAAGTTTATCATTCTTAAATCCATAACCGGCAAAAACGACCGGAGCCTCAATTTCAACACCCTGATTGAATAGTCTTTGAATGTAATCGACATTATACGTAAAACTTGTGGTTCTTTCAGTGGTCCCTTCAACAGATTTAATCTTAAGGATATGCTCCTCCCCGGGCATGGTTTTGAGGAGTGTGAAATTTTGAAAATAAGTTCTTTCACTTCCTCCCGTGGATTTGGGAAGACCACTCGGCCTGTAATAATCCCCACCAGGTTTAACCCCGCAAAGCTGAAGCAGGCTGGCAATGTAGTCTGCCGAAAGATATTCTCCTTTTTCCCCTGTCTGCCTCCCTTCAGTCCAGTCTGACGCAAGGAAACTGAGTTGTGCTTTAAGCACAAACTGATTGATGCTGTTCAGACCTTTGGTAAAACTGTCATCCTTATTCTGTCCTGAAAGAACCAGGGAACAGGTTAAAAACAGATAACCGAATGATGGTAACTTAACTTTCATTTTCATTATGGGAATTCTGTTGATCAATATTAATTAAATAATTGTTACAGTGCGATAGACACTCAGGTCACTTAACTTAATTTAACAATTATCAAATATAGTAAGGTAACATATCTGGACAATCATTGTTATATTAAATATTGCCGAAAGGATTGATTTTATTTTATTTTTGCGGCTGGTTTTAAGGAATAATTATATAAGGAATGAGAAATTTAATTATTATTATTTCATCAGTTATTTTGACCATCGTGTGCTCCTGTGCTCAGCAAAAGAGAGTATATGAAGATGGTTATGTTGTAAAAACAGGAGATCCGGCGCCTGATTTTGTTATAAACGAGGCCGGAGACACATCTTACAGGTTATCTGATCTGAGAGGGAAAGTTGTTATGCTTCAGTTTACTGCAAGCTGGTGCAGTGTTTGTCGCACCGAGATGCCTTTCATTGAAAAAGAAATATGGCAGGAAAAGAAAGGATCATATCTGGTTGTCATTGGCATCGACCGTGATGAACCGGTTGAAACAGTATTAAAGTTTCAGAAAGAAATGGTTATTACCTACCCCCTCGCTCTTGACCCCGGAGCAAACATTTTCGGTCTTTTTGCACTTAAGGATGCCGGGGTGACAAGGAATGTGGTTATTGACAGGAATGGCAAGATTATTTTTCTGACCCGTCTCTTTGATCCGGAGGAATTTGACCAGATGAAAAAGGTAATATTTGCGCAACTGGAGTTAAAATAAGCTGGTTCTATTTACGTTTATAACTTCATGGGGAAATAAAAAAAAAGATAATGAATGCAACCTTTCGGGGCATATTTCCGTTATATATACAATCTTGTCTATTGTTCGAATTATTTAACTTATTGATTTAGTAAAACTTAAAACTGAAAAATGATGAAAAAACTATTTGTAATTGTTTTAGCAGCATTTATAGCCATACCAGCTTTTTCCCAGATTAATTTTGGGCTTAAAGCCGGACTAAGCACCACTTCAATCACGATGGAAGACGTCAAGACAATTGCTTCTGGTGGGACTTCCTATACTGTTGAAAAACTGAAAGGTGCTAATTACGGGTTTCATGGAGGTGTTTTCGTCAGATTGAATATTTCCAAACTATATATTCAGCCTGAATTGCTTTTCTCAAACAGATCAAATGAGTACACCGTAACTAATCTTGCGAGTGTAACTGATTCAATCGTAAAACAGAAATTCAATAAACTTGATATTCCGGTTATGGTTGGAGTTAAATTCGGTCCTCTCAGATTAAATGCAGGTCCGTCTGCATCGCTGCTTATAAACTCACCTGCTGACCTGATCAAAGATCCTGATTTTAAAACTATGTATTCCAGGATGACTTTTGGTTATCAGGCAGGTATTGGTCTGGATCTTCTTAAGAAACTTACAATTGACTTGCGATATGAAGGCAGCCTTAAGAAATATCAGAACCAGATCGAGAACCTTGTTGGTACTTCTGTTGCTCTCGATGACAGACCCAATGCTTTCCTGCTGAGTATCGGATATATTTTTTAGAAATTATTTTTAGAATAAATAAGAGGTGCCATCTTATAAAAGAGGTGACCTCTTTTTTATTTTGACAGGAGCATCTTTGCAGCAGTTAACAGCAGGAGTATCCCGAATATCTTTTTTAAAACTGACTGGGGGATATTAAGGGCGAACTTTGAACCGAAATATGAACCGATAATAAATGCGACTGCAAGGATTAATGCAAATTTGAGATTCACCTGCCCCGCTTTCCAGTAGTTATACGCTGCTATAATTCCTATCGGGGGGAGCATTACAGCAAGGCTTGTACCCTGCGCCATATACTGACTGAATCCCAAAATATAAACAAGTGCCGGAATCATTATTATGGCGCCACCGATACCAAGCATACCTGCCATGATTCCCGTGACCACTCCGATTAAGCAAAGAATAAGAAACATTGAGACTGACATATTCATAAGTTTATAGTTTATAACAATTTAAGTTGAATTGTAAAAGTATAAATAAATCGTAAAATATAAGATATTCTGGGAGTGGGAAAAGAATTGGTGAATGGGAGAATGGGAGAATGGGAGAATGGGAGATAGGGAGAGGGGGAGACAATTAGATTTGTCTATGTAAACAATATAAATAAATTTGCAGAACGATTGAAAAGCAATGAGAAGCAAAAAGCTGATATTACTGTTTGCACCATTCGGAATAATGATAATCATCTGTATCTTTTTAGTGTGCAGGGTATTATTTGGATTGAATGTCAGCACTGAGGGAAGACGAATAATAATTTACATACCTGACGGATCATCATATGACCAGGCAATGGATTCTGTAAAAGCCCACTTACAGATAAAGAATATGAAGGCGCTTCATTGGGTAGCCGAAAAGAAGAACTACCCTGCGCTTGTAAAACCGGGGCGATATATAGTTGAAAAAGATATGAGCTATGTTGGTCTGATCGATCTTCTCCGCTCAGGCAGACAAACTCCTGTGAATATAACAATCAATAATTTCCGTACACTTAATGACCTTGCCACGAAAGTCGGAAAGCTGATAAGGGCTGACTCCACTCAGATAATTGACTTTTTTTCTGAGCCGGAAAATTATTTAAAAGATGGTTTTACAAAGGAAAATGTAATATCCGTATTCATCCCGAATACTTATCAGCTTTTCTGGAATACAACTGCTAAAGGCTTATATTCAAGGATGCTTAAAGAATACAGGAAATTCTGGAATGATGAACGGCTGGCAAAAGCCAAAGCTCTTAACCTTACGCAGGTTGAAGTTGCCATCCTTGCTTCAATAATTGATGACGAGGTGGCAAAACCTGTTGAGAAGCCACGTATTGCAGGTGTATATCTCAACAGGCTTAAAAGAGGAATACCCCTGCAGGCATGCCCGACAATAAAATTTGCCTTAAATGATTTTACGATTACCAGGGTGTTAAAGAAGCATCTGGTAATAGATTCTCCCTATAATACTTACAAACATAAGGGCTTCCCGCCCGGGCCTATAGGCTGTCCTTCCATCGAGGGTCTTGATGCCGTCCTGAATGCGGAAAAACATGATTACCTCTATTTTGCCGCAAAGGCTGACTTTTCAGGATACCATAACTTCTCAAGAACGCTTTCAGAACACAACAGGTATGCTGCTTTATATCAAAAGGAACTTAATAAAAGAAGAATATTCAGATAGGACCAATAATTTCAACCTCTCGTTCAAGTTCTAATCCGAATTTTCTAAGAACTGACTGTTTTATAGCTTCCGAAAGGTCATAGATATCTTTCCCGGTTGCATTTCCGTGGTTGATCAGGACCAGTGCCTGTTTATCATAAACACCGGCACCACCGATCCTTTTCTCCTTCCATCCGCATTGTTCAATCAGCCATCCTGCAGCAAGCTTAATACCACCGGGAAAACTAAAATAATGAGGTATATAAGGGTACTTTAGAAATAGATTTTCAGCTTCAGTTTTATTAACAACAGGATTCTTAAAAAAACTACCGGCATTACCAAATACTTCCGTATCCGGTAATTTACATCTCCGGATGTTAATAACTGCCTGTCTCACATTCCTGAGATTGATTTCTCCAAGTTTTTCAACTTCTTTCTTTAGAGAACCATATTCAATTTTAAATGAAGGAATGGTATTAAGTTTAAAGAAAACTTTTATAACCAGATATTTGCTTTTAAGATCTTTTTTAAAGATGCTATCCCTGTACCCGAACCGGCACTCCTCATTACTGAATTCCCTGACTGATCCGTTTGAAATGTTTATGGTCCTTACTTTCTCGATTGTGTCTTTAACCTCCATACCATAAGCTCCGATATTCTGTACAGGAGTGGCTCCAACTAAACCCGGAATAAGTGAAAGATTTTCTACCCCTCCATAACCATTATTTACGCACCACTCAACAAAATGGTTCCATTTAACACCTGATCCCGCTGAAACTATAATGTGTTGATCATTCTGCTCGTCAACTTTGATTCCTTCAATCTTTGCATAAATAATAGTTCCCTTATAATCACCGGTAAATAAAATATTGCTTCCTTCGCCTATGATCAGCAATGGTTCGCGGCACAGTTTTTTGTCTCTGAGAAAATCAACAGCCTCTTCTTCTGAACTCAGTTCTGCAAGACAATTTGCCTTATAATCCAATCCGAAAGTATTGTATGGCTTCAGGGAAATATTTCTAAGGATCATAAAATCACAATTTAATGTAAAAATAAAAAATGACAGGAATACATTTGATTTATATCATTTGTTTAGTGATAGTTTTTGCAAATATCCGGGAAATTGTTGAAATTGTAAATGTTCTTAATGAATTGGATGTTATTGAGAGTGCCTAATTAATTTTAAATTGCTGGTTGTTTTTAACGATTTAAGATAGATTAACCCTTCCCTTAAGAATAAGGGAAGGGGAGAACTAATAGTATTTTAATGTTTTGCACCCCCTTCTCTTATTCTTAAGAGAAGGGGGACGGGGGGATGAGTTCAGAAAATAAAGAATAGAAATAGATCTAAAAATAAATGGAAATTATCGAACTGGACCATATCACAAAAAGTTATGGAAATCATATTGCGGTAGATCATCTTTCCCTTCAGGTCCCTCAGGGAAGTATCTATGGTTTCATCGGACCCAATGGTTCGGGAAAGACAACAACTATCAGGATGATAATGAATATTTTATATCCTGATAGCGGAGATATTTGGCTCTTTGGTAACAAGCATTCAGGTAGTTATTTTGACCGTGTCGGATATTTACCTGAGGAGAGAGGACTGTACAGGAAAATGAAAGTAAGAGAGCTTATCAGTTTTTATGGTGAACTAAAGCATGTAAAGAAACCATCCAAAGAAGCTGATTTCTGGCTTGAGAAATTCGATTTGATAAAATGGGCAGGTAAGAAAGTCGATACTCTCAGTAAGGGAATGAGTCAGAAAGTACAGTTCATTATCTCAATTATCAACAGACCTGAAATAATTATCCTCGATGAACCATTCAGTGGTCTTGATCCTGTTAATGCAGAGATAATCAAAGAGGTAATACTCGAACTCAGGAGGGACGGATCAACTATTCTTTTCAGTACTCATGATATGTCAGTTGCAGAAAAAATGTGCGACTTTATTTTTATGATCTACAAAGGGAAAAAAGTCCTGGATGGAACACTCGATTCGATTCAAAAAAAATATGGTCTGGATACAATACGCATTCAGTCGGAAGGTGGAGTAAATATTCTTGATGGAATCCCTGGAATTGAAAAGATCAATGATTTTGGACAAGGACAGGAGATAAAGGTCAACAAGGAAGTTGACAACCAGGATATCCTGTCAGCCATTATGCGAAAGACGAAGGTGATGAAATTTGAAATTGCCTCTCCTTCCCTTAATGATATTTTTATCCGGATAGCCAGACCTGAAAAAGATGAACATCATGAATAAAGCTCTGATTATAGCAAAACGCGAATATCGCGCGGCAGTCAGGACCAAAGGATTTCTGATTACTATTCTCCTTCTGCCTCTGTTCATGGGAGGCGGCATGCTGGTATTTACCCTTCTTAAGGATAAAGTGGATGTAAATGATACACGGATTGCTGTCCTGGATAAGTCCGGCCTTTTCGCTGATTACCTTGAAAGTACAGCGATATTCAGGAATACTAATGAAATATTTAATGAGAAAGGTGAAAAGGTTTTGCCTGCAATTTATTTTGAGTTTATTAATCCGGATAGTATAGATATAAACCAGCAGAAGTTAACTCTCAGCGACAGGGTAAGGAAAAAAGAAATCCATGCATTTATCCAGATTGGTGCGGATGTTGTTCATCCGCGGACGGGTGAAGAGCAATCAGGAGTTTTCTATTATTCGGAAAATGCTGCATTTGATAATACCAGAACCTGGTTTAATAACATTATTAATAATAAGATACGGGAGATCAGGCTCCTGGAACTTGGTGTTGATCAGGAAAAGGTGAGGGATCTCTTTTACTGGGTAAACGCTGATGCGATGGGTTTGGTCAATATCGATACAAAAACAGGTCAGGTGGTTGATGCCAGGAAAAGCAGCGAGATGCAAACTATACTGGTACCATATATTCTTTTGCTGCTAATGTTTATGATGTTGATGATGTCGGCAATTCCGCTATTGACAGCAGTAATGGAAGAAAAAACCGAAAGAATTGCAGAGGTTCTTCTCGGTTCGGTAACCCCATGGGAGTTTATGACAGGCAAGATAATGGGAAGCCTTGGTGTTTCGCTCACAACTTCAGCGATTTATATCGCCGGTGCAGTTTTTACTTTAGGCCGGATGGATATGTCTGATATAGTTCCATTTAATGTACTGCCATGGTTTTTTATTTATATGGTGCTGAATATAATTATGGTGGGTTCTGTTATGGCTGCGCTTGGAGCTACTTGCAATGATTCGAAGGATGCACAGGCAATACAGTTTCCGGTAATGCTTCCTATTATCATTCCATTGTTTTTAATGATGCCGATAATCTTTAATCCCCTTGGAAAGATGGCTACCGGATTTTCACTTTTTCCACTCTGGACACCGATGCTGATGCTTCTGCGACAGTCAACATCAGTAACAATTCCAATGTGGCAACCTGTAGTTGGACTTATTGGTGTAATTTTGTTTACCATTTTTTGTGTTTGGGCAGGAGCCCGCATTTTTCGTTCAACAATAATTCTTCAGGGAAAAAGACCAAAATTCGGAACACTTATCAGGTATATAATTAAAGGATAACCGAGTAAAATAATGGAAATATACCTGAAAACCCGGGATGAGTGGCGGGAGTGGCTTGAAAAAAACCACACCACAGCAGAAGAAATCTGGCTCAGATATTATAAAAAGCCTTCAGGCAAGCCCCGGATTCCTTATATTGATGCGGTTGAAGAGGCACTGTGCTTCGGGTGGATTGACGGGAAGATCAAAAGAATAAATGAGGATTATTTTATTCAAAGATTCACTCCCCGCCGTCCAGGCAGCCGATGGTCAAAATACAATATTGAAAGAATACAAAAGCTTATTAAGGAAGGACGTATGAAGCAATCCGGACTGGAAGCTTACAGACAGGCACTTGAAAAACCTGCACTTATTTATTATAACAGGAGTGATGGCGACCCGGAAATACCTGGGGATCTTAAGAAAGAAATCGGGAAGAACAAAACTGCGACAGAAAATTTTATGAACTTCTCTCAGTCAGCCCGCAGGATATATATAGAATGGCTGAACAGCGCTAAAAAACCTGAAACCCGGCCAAGGCGCATTGCTAAAATAGTTGAATTTGCAGAAAAGAACTTAAAGCCCGGAATGATGTAGATTGTTGTCTTGCAGGTCATGCAAGTCATGTAAAACTGGCAAGACCGGCAAGACAAACTTCTCGTCAAAGATTCATCCGTTTTTATTACATTTATCCCATGCCAGCTTTGGACCATAAAACACGCGTAGTATTCTCTGTGACTAATTGCATCTGTCATGACCAGAGAGTGCTGAAAATTGCAGAAACTGTAAGCAAATCAGGTTGCGAAATCACAATAATCGGAAGAAGATCAGGCGATTGCTGTAATTCTGATTCTGTTCCATTTAAAACCAGGAGATTCAGAATGATCTTCAAAAAAGGATTCCTTTTTTACAAATTTTTTAATATCAGGCTTCTCTTTTTTCTTCTGCTAAATAAAAATGATCTTCTTGTCGCCAATGATCTTGATACCTTACTTCCTAATTTCATTGTTTCCAAACTTAAAAGAATACCGCTCGTTTATGATTCGCATGAATATTTTACAGGTGTCGCGGAAATTCAGAACAGACCATTTGTAAAGTGGGTCTGGAAAACAATTGAAAAGATGATATTTCCTCACCTAAAATATGTCATGACTGTAAGCGATTCAATTGCAATACAATATGAAAATGAGTATGGGATAAAACCTGTGACTGTCAGAAACTGTTCAAAATTGGCAACCGGTATTAACAGTTATTCCCGCGAAGAATTAAATGTTGACAGAGAACATTTGCTGCTGATCTTACAGGGTACTGGTATTAATATTGACAGGGGAGGAGAAGAGTTGATTGAGGCTATCAGAATGACAGAAAATGTTTCGTTGTTTGTCATCGGGTCAGGGGATGTTCTGCCGGTATTAAGAGAAAAAGTAAGGTCATTCAATATTTCAGACAGGGTCAGATTCATTCCGAAACTGCGTTGGGAGGTGCTTATGCGGTACACAAGGTCTGCCGATGCCGGGTTGAGCCTCGATAAGGATACAAATCTCAACTACCGTTTCAGTCTTCCAAATAAGTTGTTCGATTATATATCAGCTGGTATCCCTGTTATTGCAGGAAATCTTCCGGAGGTAAGTAAAATTATACTTGATTATGGATGTGGACTGATTATTCCAGATATAAATGCGAATGAGATCGCCGGTGTGCTTAAAAATCTTTCGGGTAACAGGGAGTCGCTGAATGAACTTAAACGGAATGCCCAAAAAGCATCTGAATATTTAAACTGGAAGAATGAATCCGAACGCGTGAGAGATTTCTATAGACAGATAATTAAACCAGATTTTCTTATGCAATAAAATAAATGGATAAACTTGAATTAATAAAAAAAACGTTTCCTTTCCTGGAGAAAGAGCTGATTGAAGAAATTTCTAAGGTCTCCTCTCTTATTAATCTTAAGTCAGATCAAAGCATTCTTGGCGAAGGAGATTATATTAAATCCTTCCCGATGGTCATAGGAGGCTGTCTTAGAGTTGTTCGTTTGTCTGATGACGGGAATGAATTACTACTTTATTACCTCAATCAGGGCGAGATTTGCAGTATGTCGCTCACATGTTGTATGGGACTTCAGAAAAGCAATATTAAAATGATTGCAGAGGAGGATTCTTTAGTCCTGACTATTCCTGTTGACAAACCCGAAAAATGGATGTCGGAGTATAAAACATGGAAAGAGTTTATGATGTACTCCTACAGAAAGCGTTTTGAAGAACTTCTAGATACAATTGATTCAATCGCATTTATGAAACTTGATGACAGGTTAATCCGGTTTTTTGAGGACAGATATCGGTCAATAGGAAAAACAATCTTCAATGGGACACACCTGGAGATTGCTTTGCAGTTAAATACTTCCAGAGAAGTTATTTCACGTCTTCTGCGGAAACTTGAGAAACAGTCATTAGTAATAACAGAAAGAAATTCAATTGATTATACTGCATTAGTAAAAAAATAGTTCGTTCTGTGACTTAAGTCACTGACCAGATTTCCCTATGCAATCATCTTTGCATCAAAATCGGGATATGAAAGAATTTATTAAAAAGCACATTTTAGTAATTATATTTTCTGCTGCAGGAGCACTTGCAGGGTTTCTGTATTGGAAATTTGTCGGTTGCCTGTCAGGAACATGTGTTATTAAATCGGTCTGGTATCTCAGTACTCTATATGGTTTAGGATTAGGCTGGATTCTTGGAGAACTCACGGAAGAGGTAATTCTTAAATTCAAAAAGCAAAAAAAATATGAATGAGCATTTTAATGAAATGATCAGGGGTAAGGTACCTGTATTAGTTGATTTTTCAGCAGAATGGAAGATAAGCTCAGAATACTTAAGATTGATGTTGACAGAAACATGGAACTGGCTTACAAGTATAATATCCGTAGCATTCCGACCCTGATGCTGTTCCAGGACGGCAGGACTAAGTGGTCGGGAACAGGAGTTGTAACCTCAGATTATCTTGAAAATGTTATTAACAATAATTGCTATATCATTACTAATTAAGAAGTTCTATGAATTCAATAGGAATAGAGGCAAATCGTTGTCCTCAAAATCATTTTTGTCCGGTTATAAATGTTTGTCCTGCCGGTGCTATTTCACAAAAAAGTCCGTTCAGCGCACCTGAAATAGATGAAGACAAATGTACTGCCTGCGGAAAATGTACAAAGTATTGTGGTTTCAAAGCATTCTACATGAAACAGGCAAAGTAGAATTAAGTTATCTCTGTCAGAGTTTTTTTTTGTCAAATAAAATGCTATTTTTCGGACCGAAAATAAGAATAATTAAAAAATACCTCATCATGAAAAGCAATCGCCGTGATTTTTTTAAAACTGCAACATTTGCCGGGGCAGGAGCAATGACCGGCAGCCTGCTGTCGGGCTGTACACCCAAAGAAGCTGAGTCAAACCTTGCGGTAATACTGGAATCTGTAAAGAAATCTCATTCACAGAAGTTTAACATGTCGGGATATGCAGCTCCCGCACTTCCTGTCGTAAGAGTTGGCTTTATAGGAGTGGGAGACAGGGGTAGTGGTGCTGTTGAACGATTATCCAATATTGAGGGCGTTGAAATTAAAGCATTAGGTGACCTCAGGCCTGCCGCGGTAGCCGGTTCACAAAAATATCTATCAAGTATCGGAAGACCAGCAACTCAGGAATTCTCAGGAGATGACAATGTATGGAAAAAACTGGCTGAATTACCCGACCTTGATCTTATATATATCTGTACTCCATGGGTATGGCATACCCAGATGGCAGTCTATGCCATGGAAAACGGAAAGCACGTAGTATGTGAAGTTCCGATTGCCCGCACTATTGATGAGGCATGGCAGCTTGTTGAAACATCAGAAAGGACGAAAAAGCATTGTATGATGCTTGAAAACTGCTGCTACGATTTCTTTGAGCTGCTGACTCTTAATATGGCACGTCAGGGTATGTTTGGAGATATTATTCATGGTGAAGGTGCTTATATCCATAATCTTCTGGGAATGAACTTCAGAAAACCACAGGACGATAAGCAGGCTGACGGAGCATATACTGGTATGTGGAGACTCAGAGAAAATGCAACCAGGAATGGCAACCTTTATCCGACTCACGGATTAGGCCCTATCTGCCAGGTGATGAATATCAACCGGGGCGATAAGATGGATTATCTCTCGTCAATGTCAACATTCGATTTTACCATGAGTCCCAGGGAGAAGGAGCTTTCATTAAATGATCCTTTTTATGCAGAATGGAAAGTTGCTGAGTTCAGGGGCAATATGAACACCACACTGGTAAAGACCACGCTTGGAAAGACAATTATGATCCAGCATGATGTGTCATCCACTCAGCCTTATTCAAGAATCCATCTTGTAAAAGGAACGCAGGGTATGGCACGTAAATATCCCAATCAGATGATAGCACTGGGTGAGAGCTGGGCTAATGACGATGAAATGAAAGCGATTTCTGAAAAATTTACACCTGAGATCGTTAGAAGGGTAGGTGACATGGCAAGAAAAGTAGGTGGTCATGGTGGTATGGACTTTATCATGGACTGGCGTATGATCGATTGTCTGAGAAACGGTTTACCGTTAGACCAGGATGTTTATGACGGAGCGCTCTGGAGTTCCATTGGACCTTTAAGCGAGTGGTCAGTAGTAAACAGATCACAATCGATTGATATTCCTGATTTTACCGGAGGCTCATGGAAGACCAACAAGCCTCACGGGATCAATCTGGAGACTGGGGGAACAACAAAAGTGCTTGAGGTGAAGGAAGTTGCCGCGGAAATGCAGCTTAATTAATAGCCCGCTGCCTGTCCGTCTTTACGGGATTCCGAGGCACCAAACCATACTTTATTCTTTTCATCCCACATAATTGCCTGGTACCCGCCGTATCCACCAAGGTCCCACTGGACTTTATGTCCCATTATCATAAGCTTCTGTATGACCTCCCAACGAAAACCATTCTCAAGAAGAAGAGTACCACCGTCAGTCATCGCCTCACCTGTTGGTTCAGATGACCCGATATGATGCATTCTTGGAGCGTCACCTGCTTCCTGCAAATTCATTTTAAAATCGACCAGATTAACCACAATCTGCACATGTCCCTGTGGTTGCATATCACCCCCCATGACGCCAAAGCTTATCCACGGCTTGCCGTTTCTGGTAATAAAAGCCGGGATGATTGTATGAAATGGTCTCTTACCAGGAGCATATACATTTGCATGTCCCGGTGCAAGACTGAACATTTCTCCCCTGTCCTGCAGAATGAAACCGAGACCTGTCGGACACATACCGGAACCCATACCCCGGTAGTTACTCTGGATAAGCGAAACCATGTTACCATACCTGTCTGCAACAGTAAGATAAATGGTATTACCAGCTTCAATTATTCCGGCATCATATGTCCTTGCTGCTTTTTCCGTATCGATAAGTTTACGACGTTCTGCTGCATATTTCTTTGATATAAGCTGACTCACAGGAACAGAACTGAAACGCGGATCTGTATAATATTTTGCGCGGTCTTCGAATGCCAGTTTTTTTGCTTCAGTGAAAATATGTATGTAATCTGCCGATCCGAATCCCATGGAAGCAATATCATAACCTTCAAGGATATTCAGCATCTGCAGAGCGGCAATACCCTGCCCGTTTGGCGGGAGTTCCCATACCTCATAACCACGATAGGTTGTACTGACAGGTTCTACCCATTCAGAATTGTGGCGGGCCAGGTCATCATAGGTAAGGAATCCTCCCTGTTTTTTCATAAAAGCATCAATACTTCGTGCAATGGTTCCCCTGTAGAATTCATTCCGGCCTCCCGCTACTATTTTTTCAAGTGTATTTGCGAGCATAGGATTCCTGAATATTTCACCTTTTGCAGGAGCTTTGCCGTCCTTCATGTAAACTTCTATAATATTAGGATACTCCTTGAGAGCCTTTGTTCCCCTGTCGAGATAAAATGCTATTACTTCAGTTACGGGGAATCCATCTCTTGCATAGCTAATTGCCGGAGCAAGAATATCTTTCATCGGGAGACGCCCGAACATGTCATGCATTTCATACCAGCCGTCAACGCATCCCGGAACTGAAACGGGAAGCGGGCCACGTGAAGGAATGAACTCATATCCATGCTCTTTAAAGTATTCAAGCTTTAGTGAACGCGGCGATCTGCCACTTGCATTCAGGCCGTAAAGCTTATCTTTATCGGCACTCCATATTAGTGCGAAGAGGTCTCCTCCTATACCACTCCCGGTTGGCTCAACTACACCAAGAACTGCATTTGCAGCAATTGCAGCATCGATCGCGTTACCTCCTTTTTTAAGGATATCGAGTGCTGCCTGAGTGGCCAGAGGCTGACTTGTTGCAGCCATACCGTTGCGGGCTATAACTTCGGACCTGGTGGTAAAATCGTGTCCTGTAATCCTGTCCTGTGAAAAGGCAAAAGCAGGAACCAAAATGCTAATAATAATGACAAGCAATCCTTTCATAGACATCTCATTAATATACAAAGGTAAAAAAACAAAGCAGACTATTTAGACATTGCCTTTACTTTTAGCTCCCGAGGCATTTTCTCGATAGCATATCTTAATGAGGTTCTGGGCATTGTTGCCTTCTTGCTGATAACATATTCAAACACTTCTTCCAGATGAGCCTGGCTTGCTACCTTGAGCATCCAGCCATAACCTTTTTGTACCATATCTTCTTTATCAGAATGCAGAATATCAGCTATTTCGAAAATATCCTTAAGAAATTTACCTTTCCGCGCAGGAACGATCAGTGAGACAGCCGAAGCGCGCCGGACCCAACGGTTACCGGATTTTGCCCATTTTTTCAAACCGGATAAAAATGAAGGGTACATTTCAATAAAAGTACCGACGGTATGGTTACAAAGTGTATCGCATGATGCCCAGTTGCTTACATAATCATTCACCCACCTTTCAAAAGTGCTGAAATCTTCAGGTGTGTATTGCTTCCTGACGTTATATGACCATATACATGCAATGCCTGCTTCCTCGAGGAAGCCCGATTTCCATAAATCCTCGCACATTGAAAAGATATGCGATTTTGACTTGTCGGAAATTGTTCTGTAGTAATCTCTGCTGACCCGGGTAACAACCGCAGATTTAATGCCATACAGTTTGATATTTTCTTTAAAAAACCTTTCACCCTGAAGCCTGGTTTGTTCATCAGCCAGGTTTCTGAGTTCAGTTCTGATATTTTCCGGAATGGATTTCATAATTCTTTTTCTTAAGATCCGTTTATCTGTGTTAATCTGCGCAATCTGCAGGAAAATTCTTTATGTTTCCCGCTGATGCCGCTGATTTTCGCAGATTTTTAATGTCACTAATTTCAGAAAAAATACTGAAGATTATATCCCTTTTTAATACTTTAGCATCATATTAATAAATCAATTTTCATGACTATGAAGAAACTAACCAAACTTATTTTTATGTCATCTGTAACAATCCTGAGCCTATCTTCATGCAGAAATGTTCAACAGCCTGCAGCTGCAGAACCTGACGATTTTAAATATTTTGTCGACCAGTTTGAAGACATGAGAGTGCTGAAGTACAAGCTTCCCGGCTTTGATTCTCTTTCACTTCAGCAAAAAAAATTCATATACTATCTCAGCGAAGCTGCTCTCTGGGGAAGAGATATCCTTTGGGATCAAAATTTCAAGTATAACTTACTGATAAGGAAAACGATAGAAGCAATAATAAGTACTTATAGCGGTGATAATGAGACTAATGAGTACAAATCCTTTCTTGTTTATGCTAAAAGAGTATTTTTTGCCAATGGCATTCACCATCATTATTCAAATGATAAGCTAAAACCCGGATTTTCAGAAGCCTATTTTGCAGAACTGGTCAAAGGTTCTGATCAGGCCAGTCTGCCACTTAAACAGGGGCAAAATTCAGAACAACTACTGAGCCTGATTTCTCCAATAATATTTGACGAAACCCTCTATCCGCGAAAGATAGAACAAAAGGAAGGTTCAGATATGGTTGCCGAATCTGCTACAAATTTTTACGAAGGAGTCACCCAGAAAGAGGTGGAAAAATATTATTCAGGAAAACTGACATCAGACGATCCTCATCCTGTTTCAACCGGAATTAATTCGAAAGTCCTGAAAATCAACGGTAAAATCACAGAAGAGATCTATAAATCGGGCGGAAAATACGGAAAAGAGATCGATAATATCATCATATGGCTCGAAAAAGCTATTCCTTTTGCAGATACTGAGACACAGAAAAAGGAGATCGCTCTTTTAATTGAATACTACAAAACAGGTGACCTGAAGAAATGGGATGAATATAATGTGGTATGGGCAAAAAACACTGAACCAATAGTAGATTATATCAACGGATTTATCGAGACCTATGGCGATCCTCTGGGGATGAAAGCCACGTGGGAAGCAATTGTGGACTATATTGATATTGAAGCGACGAAAAGGACTCAAATAATTACCGCCAATGCACAATGGTTTGAGGATAATTCACCAATTCAGCCACAGTACAGGAAAGAAAAAGTAACAGGAGTTGCTGCAAAAGTTATAAATATTGCAATGCTTGGCGGAGATTGCTATCCGGCATCTCCACTTGGAATAAATCTGCCGAATGCTGACTGGATACGAAAGGAAGTTGGTTCAAAGTCAGTTACACTGGCTAATATTACCAGTGCCTATGATATAGCTTCACTGGGAAGCGGTTTCCTGGATGAATTTGCTGCAAGCCCGGAAGAGATAGAACGGGTAAAAAAATACGGGGATATCGCGGGCGCTTTGCATACAGATCTTCATGAATGTGTTGGCCATGCGAGCGGTAAGCTTGCTGAAGGGACTGATCCCGCTGCATTGAAAAACTATGCTTCACCCCTCGAGGAGGCACGCGCAGATCTGTTTGCCCTTTACTTTATGCTGGACAGTAAAATTATGGAACTCGGACTTCTTCCTGATGAAAATGCAGCCAGGGCAGAATATGATTCATATATACGTAACGGATTGTTGACCCAGCTGGTAAGGATAAAGCCAGGAAAGGAAATTGAGCAGGCTCATATGCGCAGCAGATCAGCTATTTCACACTGGGTTTATGAAAAAGGGAAAGCTGAAAATGCAATTGAATTATTCCAGCGTGATGGCAAGACCTATGTGAAGATCAACGATTATGACAAGGTCAGATCTCTTTTTGGAGAATTGCTGAAGGAAATACAAAGAGTTAAATCGGAAGGTGATCTGGAAGCCGCAAGTAATATCATTGAAACATATGGTGTAAAAGTTGATAGTAATTTACATACTGAACTACTCGACCGTTATGCAAAATTGAACCTTGCACCATATACAGGTTTTGTTAATCCGGTGCTTAAACCTGTTTATGATACAAATGGTGAAATAACAGATATTAAAGTTGAGTATGTCGATGACTATGTTTCCCAGATGATGCATTACGGAAAGAATTATAGTGCCTTATAATGAGAAAATTCACAATTGCTATTGTTTTTCTGGCTGGTTGTACCTTACTTCAGGGACAGTTGCCTGATGCCGTAAAATGGAAGAAATATGAGCTCAAATTCTTCAGCAGTGCTGTTTATGAAAATTCTGTTCAGGATGTCAGAACAATGGAGGTAACTTTTACCTCACCTGCAGGACGGACAAAAACCATTAATGCTTTCTGGGATGGCAATGAAGTATGGAAAGCCAGATTTATGCCTTATGAAACAGGTTTATGGACCTTCGAGACAAAATGTTCGGATACAAAAAATCAGGGTCTTAATGGTCAGAAGGGATCCTTTTTATGCAAGCCAAATCCTGACCAGAAAGATATCTATAAACATGGGCCGGTAATAAATCCTCCGGGTACATTTTACCTGACTTATTCTGACGGGACTCCATTTTTCTATCTTGCATGCACTGCATGGAACGGTGCACTGAAATCTACCGATGATGAATGGGACCAATATCTTCAGCAGAGAGTAAAGAATAGTTATAGTGCAATTCAACTGGTTACTACACAATGGAGAGGGTGCGATAAAAGCAGCGAGGGATTGACAGCATTCGAAGGGAGCGGTCGCATAAGGGTCAATCCTGACTTTTTCAGATTAATTGACAAAAAAATTGACAAGGTAAATGAGTATGGTCTTGTTGCTGCACCTGTTATTTTATGGACGCTGCAGACGGGAAGCGGAAGGGAATTAAGCCCCGGATATTATTTACCCGATGATCAGGCTATCCTGCTGGCAAAATATATTGTTGCGAGATATAGTGGAAACCATGTTATCTGGATCCTTGGAGGGGATGGAATTTACACCGGCACCTATGAGCAGCGCTGGAAAACCATCGGCAGGGCTGTATTTGACGGAAAACACCAGGGTATTGTTGCTCAGCATCCATGCGGACGTTCATGGATAGGGGAGGTCTATAAGGATGAACCCTGGCTGAATATTATTGGCTATCAGAGCAGTCACAGCAACTCGGAAGGTACGGTTAACTGGATAACAAAGGGACCGATGAGCCAGATGTGGGCGCATCTTCCTCCCCGTCCATTAATTAACCTTGAACCTAACTATGAAGAAATCAATTTTACAATTAAAGATAAAGATGTCAGAAATGCCTGTTACTGGAGTCTCTTTGCAACACCTGTTGCTGGAATCACATATGGTGCTAATGGAATATGGCCATGGCTTCGCAAGGGTGAAAAGATTCTCAATCATTCAGATGCCCCGGGTACTTCGCTTTGGAATGTAAGTATTAATTTCCCGGGATCGATTCAGATGGGATACCTGGCACAATTTATCAGGAAATTTGAGTGGTGGAAGCTGTATCCTGCACAGGAATTGCTCCTGAAACAGCCTGGAAATGAAATATTTAATCAATTTGTCTCCATTGTCAAAACAACAGATAACAAAACCATCCTTGCCTATCTTCCTGTAAAACTTACAGTTAAAATACAAAAACCCTTAGGAATATCCTATAATGTCAGATGGTTTAACCCTGTGACAAATGAATATTCTGAAGGATCTGCCACTGATGATGGTTCTGTACTGACAATCTCTTCACCTTTTGATAGTGATATGTTGCTGATTCTGGAAGAGGCGCTGCCAAAACCTAAACTAAAACCAAAGAATAAAACAATATAGATCTGATTTTATTCTTCCAGCAGGTTTACTTCCCTTATTTGACCGGCGTTTTTATTCATCCTGAGAGTTTTTATTTCATACGGACGGAAGTTGCCCTTCCATTTCTGCCCTCCAAATCTCAGGTCAAGAGTTGCTTCAGATTCCAATCCTGAGGTTTCAATACATCGCAAAATAAGATCATCCCCGTTTTCAGCCAGCTTGACTGATGAAACAATAATGTTATCAGCATCCACAGAAATAAATGAACCGGCTTTTGGCATTACCCCATCGTGTATCCCCTGGTAAATAACTAAAGGGGGAGCAATGAACTCTTCAGCTATTCTGGCAATGTTACTCTTTTTCCATGTCCCTGAATGAGGAACCAGCAGCATACGAAAGCTTTGTATTCCCTGGTCCATCCAGATATGCTCAGCTTCCAGATTGAGTACCCTTGGCTGGTGGTGAGCATATACTGCTGATCTTACAACTGATATCCGCAAGTCATTTCCTGGTACATTATATCCGTATTTGGCATCGTTGATAACAGTAAGCCCATATATACCGCCATTATGTTTTCCGCTCAGATCAATCCACCTTTGACCTGGTTCTTCATCACCATTGGTTACCCTTTCGATATTGCCATATGGTGTTTCATAAGTTGCGACCGGTGATTCTACATCTGTTGGGAAGGAGAACTTAAGCATCTTGAGATGTTCGTGCCAGTCCAGATTGACCTTTGCCTCAATTTTACGCGAGCCGGAACAAAGATGCCAGTCTATAGAAAGCGAAGAGTTGCCATAAGTTGTTATTACACGAAGTGCTGCACGTAACGGGCCATTTTCCAGTATTTTAAAGGTTGCATTTCCAAAAGCACCTGATTCATCGGAGAAGGTTTTTATATCATGACTCCAGGTATCGCTGGGATCATTTATTACAATAGCTTTGCAACCTCCTTCTACTCCTGAAAATATTTCTTTCCTGTTTTCTTTATCATAAATACTTAAAGTTCCGGTATCTGAAAAGGTGATCTTCAGAAATTCATTTTCAAGTTTTCTTTCTTCAGAACTAACAGAATCTTTAATGGGAATGGTTTCACCCTGTAAAAGACGTATCTGGCGGTAACCAAATGCCGGCAGATTCAAGTTTACTGCGAGCCTGTTACGACTGCCTGTTTCTGTCGAACCGGGAATCCATTGATGATACAGTGGATTTCCTTTCTCATCTTCGACCCGTGACGGATTGCGCAGATTCCAGTTAAAGTCGTATTCAATATTTCCTGATAATTCCCATCCATGCGGATTGAAGATCAAAAGATACTGTGAAGCAGGATCTTCAGAAGGTACCTGGCTTTCGAGTTTCTGAAGCGACATATAAGTTGCCTGATGCGCAATATCCAGGGCATACCCGAAACCTTCCCTGGCATGCTGTGAGTGTTCAGGTACGGAAGTTCCGGCAAGGCTATCATGAAACTGAAGAAACAGGATCCTTTCCCATGCACCAGTAAATTCATCCTTTGGGTAATTTGAATCCCAGGCTGCCGACCCTATCGAAGCTATTTTCTCTGCGACCACCAGAGCTGCCTCTGACTGACGGTTTCCTTTCTTGATTTCTGATTCAGCAGTATAACACCCGACTGCATGATGCTGGAGGTCATCTTTTACAACAGGAAGGTTTAAATTTTTTTCTGCACGTATCTCTTTAAAGTAGCGGTCTGTAGTACTGTAAAATATTACCGGAGCACTTTTTTCAGCCTTAAGTTCTTCGATTGAACGTATATTTTCCTTTGTTGCACCACCTCCATGGTCCCCTGCACCATAATAAACCATAAAATTCTTAAAGGGCTGATTCTTAAACTGGGCAATGACATCTTCGATGCGTTTTCTTACAGTACCAGAGTCATTATAGCTTATTGGTATCCTGTAAGCAAGAACGCGTGTTCCGTCGGAACCTTCCCACCAGAACAGATCCGAAGGAATAGTTTTTTCCTTTATGCCCGGTCGCATGAAAATATAATTGTCCATGCCCTGACCTTTAATTATTTGTGGTAACGTACCTGTATGACCAAATGAATCCGGATTAGTGGCTACGGTGGCACGATGACCCAGCAGGCGTTGAAAAGTAATCTGGCCGTATAATCCCTGTCTTACCAATGATTCACCACATGGGATGTTTACATCAGGTTCTACCCACCATCCTCCAACTATATTCCATCGGCCTTCATCAACTCGTTTTCTGATCTCCTCAAGCATGGAAGGGTCGTTTTCAGCAATCCATTTATAAAATTGTGCGGAGCTGGCAGTGAAAGTAAAGTCGGGAGTTTCTTTCATTCGGTCCAACGCTGACCGGAATGTACTGTAAACCACAGAGATTCCTTCCGGCCATGGCCAGAGCCAGACAGGATCAATATGAGCATGCCCTATCATGTGAACCCTGAAGTCTTTGGAGCCTGAAGACCATTTCCCTGCCTGTTGTTTTTCATCCGGAATAAGGGCGTTGAAGGGACCGAAGGCAACAATTACACTTCCTGCAGCAGTCCGTCTTATAAAGGTCCTGCGTGAAAGAGTCCCCTGATTTCCTGAAATGGTTTTATTCTTCATGGTTTGATATTGTTTTGATGAAAGGTAATGTAAAAAGATATGAGTTTTAAAATCAGGTATTACTGATTTTTCGTTACCATGGCAACACTCAGGCTGGCGTAATCACCGACCTGTTCTCCCAGAGCTGCAGGCACTATCCTGCAAACCGACCTTGATGGTACCAGGGCTTCCTGTTCAATTACTTTCATGCAGGCAGGTGCTATAAACTCCGTGCAACGTGCATAAATGCTTCCAATGACAATGAGCTGTGGATTTAGAATATCAATCAGTATGGCTAATCCTTTTCCAAGATATTTTCCTGAAATCTCGAAAATTTCAAGTGCTGTATTATCCCCAATGGCGGCTGCCTGTGCTAAATCTTTTGTGGTTATTTTGCCTGCATCATTAATATTACTGCAGAATGATACGGCTTCTCCCCTTGAAAGCTTCTCAGAGATAAAATTTTTTGCAATAAGAGCAATTCCGGTGCCACTGCAAAAACCTTCAAATGATCCTTTTTTACCATATGCTTCCGGTCCTTCATCCGCTAACCGGATATGACCAACCTCACCGGCAAGATCGTTAGTACCTGAATATAATCGCCCGTCAATAATGATTCCTGCTCCCATTCCTGTACCAAAGGTCAGGAAGATCATATTATCCACACCCTTTCCGGCTCCGAATTTCCATTCTGCGAGAGCACAGGCGTTGGCATCATTCTGCAAAAATGCAGGAACATGAAATACATCGTTAAATAGCTGAACAATAGGGATATTATCCCAACCTGGAAGGTTTGGAGGGGATTGTACCAATCCTTTTTTGCTGTCAAGTGGTCCGCCGCAACTGATTCCAATTGACTGAAGTCCTTGTAAACCAAATTTTTCAGTTATCAGACTGGCGTTTTTCAGCAAAAGGTCGATCGCATGCCCGGGGCCTTTATGTGCTTCAGTAGGGAAAACTATCTTGTCAAGGAATTCCATATCCTCCCTTGCTGCTATCACAGCACACTTGGTCCCGCCAACATCTATCCCCAGGTAATATTTGTTATCCATTTACTGATATTTTAATAGTCAAATAGGTTTTGTACTTTTCCAGACAAATAACAGGATATCGGGAGGTACTTGCGGTTTATAACATATTCTTCCAGAATTTCTCCTCGGATAACTTTAGCTCCCTGGTTTTTTTCCTCTCAAGAAGGTAGTAATAGACTATTGTGAGCAAGCCTGCAACCACAATTCCGAGCAAAAGATATTTAATGATACCCGACATATTCTCGTCAGGAATAACCGGAACAGAATCCGAAGGCTTGAGACCTTCAGCTATTTTGTGTCCTACCTCAATGCCGAAAATATTTTTCATGAAGAACAGTGAAAAGAATGCAATAAGACCCGACATAACCGGTGTTGCCACCCATCCAAGAGCAATCTCACCGAGCAATTTAAAGTTTATATTTCTGACACCTTTATAAAGGCCTATACCAATTACACAACCTACTATTACCTGAGAGCTTGAAATCGGAACCATCGGAATGGCCGGCAGTCCGGTTTTAACGAAAAAATCTGATAATCCTGTTGATGAAAATATAAAAAGCACGAGTGACCCGGCAAGTACTACAACCAGTGCAGATTCTGCAGTAAGTTCTACAATATTTGCTCCAACAGTCTCCATTACTTTTTTTGAATATGTCATGATACCGAATGCAATAGCCAGACTGCCCAGCAGAAAAAGTTGCTGGCTGGAGGATAATGAGAAAAGACCCAGATTAAGATCCTGAAGATTGAATACCGGGACAAAAACACCCATAACATTTGCTATATTATTCGCACCCAGGCTGTAAGCCCCAAATGCTCCGACCACGATTAATCCGGTTCTGATATATGATTCAAAACTGATAAGATGGATTTTTAAATTCTTTTTTATCTTGTTTAAAAGAATATAAAGAAGAACAGCAAATAATGCGCCTAAAACCGGTCCCGAAATCCAGGTTATAACGATTTTGGAAAGAGTTGCTGAATCAGTTCTGTTTCCGGTAAACAGGTTCCACCCGATTATGGCACCGACTATTGCCTGCGTGGTTGAAACGGGAAGGGAGAATTTGGTCATCAAATAAACACATAAGGCAGCTGCAAGTGCAAGAGTAAAGGAACCTCCAAGAGCGTTTACTGCGCCAAGTTTCCCCAGTGTGTCTGAAGCCCCGGCTCCCTGTAAAACAGCACCAAAAATAACTGCTATTGAAGCAATTATAGCCGCTTTCCTGAATGAAACCATTTTCGATCCTACAGCAGAGCCAAAAACATTTGAGGCATCATTTGCCCCGAGGGACCATCCGAGGAATAAACCGCTGGTCAGGAAGAAGAGTATCATTTTACATTACAATCTTTATCGCCATTGCCGAAAGCAAATCCGCTGCCTTCTGAGCCTTGTCGGAAATATTCTCAATATGATGAATAATATACCTGAGATGTGCTTTATGTGCCAGATCTATATCATTCATATTCTGGAAGATACGTTTCTTTGTATTGAGTGAGAGTTTGTCAGTTTCTTTTTCAAAATAATAAACCTTAAGTAATTTCTCCCTGACTGTATAAGGCGCTTTAAAATATGCACGGGCAGCAGGAATCAGCTCTTCAGCTGCATTTGTTGAAGTTTCGGTGAGACTGATAAAATCTTTATTCAGTGATGACGGAATTTGAGGCATTTCAATATTGATCTCATATAGTGATCTCTTGACTGAGTCAATTATCTCATCAAGCTCTTCAATGAGTTTAACAACTTCCTCCCTGTGCTGTGGCAAAATTGAATGAGTGATCATCTCATTTTCGATTGACCTTTGCAGCATGTCAGCATTACCTTCAAGGGTATCCACTTTTTGCAAATGTCTTGAGAAAGACTCCATATCATTTTCGAGATAGGATTTAATGCCTTCCCTGAAAACCAGCAAACCCAGCTCGATATTATCGAAGAATTCATCGATTTTAAGTATCAGATTCTTTGTTGTTCGGGTAAAGACAGCCATGTTTTTTGATTATTAGGTTATTGGACAAAAATAGGATTATTTGACCTACAACACGAATTGATAGTTGATGATTTTTAAAGTAAATATGAACATTTAGATACTAAATCTTCTGTTTTCTTTTTAAAATTCGATGATTTTTTCAACCCTGTTGACCTTGAGGTAATGCTTAAGAATAACCTGAATATCATGGTTATCTGACGATTGTTTTATACAATCATGAACAGCTGATAATCCAAATCCCATATCATTAATGTTGAAATATCCATAACCTGCAAATTTCCCGTTCACCACTTTGACAGCGCTTCTCTCTTCATCATCCCTTCCTTTGTCGATAATGAAAAAGTTCCTTCTGTTGAACACAAATTCTTCGGCTGCTCTCTTCGCACGCTCATTATATTCTTCAGGAGCCTCTTTACCGCAACATGCACCTTTGCAGATACCTACATGATATTGAAAACAAACACCATCAGTATCATACAATCCTGTAAGCTTCTGGCAGAGGTCGTATGTTTCGACAAGTGATCCAAGTTTTGATTTTGCCTTATCTTTCGAGGTGAAGACTGAAAGCGGGAAATCGTCAGTATTGATCTGTCCATACCTGAAATTGATGTACCCGGCATCATCTGAAAATGAGAATATACCCCACTGAAATCCTGTTCTTCTCTGTGCTCTGTTATAGAATGGTTTATTATCTTTTATCTCATATGACTCTCTCAGAAGAGCAATAAGTTCACTCCCCGTTATTTCCCAGTTAATATCTGCAATCAGATCACGCATCTCCATGGCACGATTAGTTGTGTTGTTTGAAAGATGAGTGCTGATTCTCTGTTGGAGATTCCTGCTTTTTCCGATATAGATCAATTCGCCATTTTCATTATAGAAGTAGTATATGCCGGGTTCATCAGGGATTGAATCTATCTTAGAGATATCAAGGTTCGGATTTAGTTTTGATATTCTCGTGTTTCTGATAAGGTTTGACCTGGATCCATTTAATTCACTGTCTTTTTCAAGGAGTATTTCAAATAGTCTAACAGTTGCCATTGCATCGCCTGCAGCCCTGTGTCTGTCGGTGATAGTGATGTTCAATTCCCTGCATATATTACCGAGGCTGTATGAGCGATGACCCGGAAAAAGCTTTCTGCTGAGTGAAACGGTATCAAGAATGCTCTTTTTAAAATTGAATCCCAGTGATTTGAACTCCTGCCGGATAAATGAATAATCGAACCGTGCATTATGGGCAACAAAAGTCCTTCCTTCAGTAAGTTCGACAATGGTTCTGGCTATCTCAAAAAAACGAGGGGCATTCTCTACCATTTCATTAGTGATGCCTGTCAGGTTGGTAATAAAATACGGAATGTTTCTTTCGGGATTGACCAGGGAAACAAATTCCCCTGTTATTGTTTCCCCGTCGTGAAGGTAAATAGCGATTTCTGTAATCTTTTCGAACCTGGCACTGCCGCCTGTAGTCTCAATGTCGATTATTGCATACATTAATTAAAATCTCCATTGAATATGTGACTGCTAATATAATCAGAATTGCGGGCAGAGTGGCTAAATGTTTGTATTTTTGTTCTGAAAAACTGTTTATCATGAATGAATGTTACGGGACAAAATTCATACTTAACGGAGAGCTGCAATCGGAAGATCTCTTTGATAATTCACTTGTTTATGACGGCGATTCCATATACGAGGTTATCAGAATGCTAAAGGGCAGCCCGGTCTTTTTTCATGATCATATGGAACGGCTTTCCTCCAGCGTGAAGCTTCAGAGAAAAAAAATGCTTGCAGACTCGTCAGTTTTGAAGAAAGATATTATTAATCTGATTAAATCTAACAGAAAAAGAGAGATCAATCTAAAGATAGTGTTTAACTATAATAAAAACTCAGAAAACTATCTTGTATACTTTATCGAGCCTATCTATCCTTCAGAGGATCAGTATAAAAGAGGTGTGAAAGGAATTCTTTTTTATGCTGAAAGGAAAGATCCGGGATCGAAGGTTATTAATCATAAGCTGAGGTCATCAATCTATCATAAGTTAATTCTTGACGGTGGTTATGAAGCTCTTCTGGTGAACGATAATGGATTTATTACTGAAGGAAGCAGGTCGAATATATTCTTTTTTAAAAACGATACTCTGGTAACTGCGCCTGATGACATGATTCTTAACGGTATTACGCGTAAATATGTTCTTGATATCTGCAGGGAGAATGATATTGAGGTGAAATTTGCCTGTGTTAAAGCTGACAGGATCACCAGTTACGATGCTGTTTTCATGACAGGTACATCACCTATGGTACTTCCCTTTTGCTGTATTGACGATAAAACCTTCCATGTGAGGCTTCCACTGATAGGGAAGTTAAGGCAATTGTATATTATTAAAGCTGAAGAAAGTATATTAAGGTTCAGATCAGAATAGACCGGTTCTTATTTTACTATCTTTAAACAAGTTCAAAAATCTTATTTATGGCAAATATCAGAAGTTTGAAAAAGGAAATTGATTCAAGGGTATATGAAGTTATTTCAGATTGTTTTACATATTCAGAGCTTTACCCTGATAACAATCCGGATGAAGTAACAGGCATTATTTCAGATGCAGTTAATTTCAGAAATGACCTTATCCATCGTGTGAACAATCCTGATCCTGAACAAGATCCAAGAGGTGTTAAATCACATTATCAGCTGGTTAATAAAGATCTGGATGCTGGTGTCAGCAAATTATTTGAACGTCTCAGTTCTGTATCGAAGAAGAAAAAGAAGTAAAATGCTTGTATACAGGTGTTCCGCATCCTGAGCATTTTCCTTTCCTGTCGAGATTTAAAAGACGGATATTATACCCCGACCTTTTTGTAACTTCCTTTCCGCATTTTGGACAGTGGGTATTCTGGCCGGAATCTGAAGACATATTACCGACATAAACATAATTAAGATTTTTTGAAGCCGCATCGAAAAGCCTCATCAGCGTATCATGCGGAGTAGCCGGATCTTCTCTTCTGAACATAGGGAAGTACCTGCTCAGGTGAAACGGGACATCCTTTCCAAGTTCCCCGGCAATCCATTCAGTCTCCATTGCCATCTCTTTCTCATCATCATTCTGACCAGGGATAATAAGAGTTGTAATCTCCAGGTGCTTGCCAGATCCTGCGATCTGTTTCAGCGAATTCTTGACCGGCTCAATATCAGCACCAGTAAGTTTTCTGTAAAAGTCATTGTTAAATGCTTTAAGATCGATATTAAAAGCATCGGTAAATGAAATAATCTCATCAAGAGGTTCCTTATTAACATATCCATTACTTACCATAACCGTTCGCAAGCCATTCTTTTTTGCTTTGTGCGCAACATCGCGGATGAATTCAAACCATATGACAGGTTCGTTATATGTGAAAGCAATTCCAATGTTATTTAATGCAGACAGGGCATTGCTGATTATCTTTTCCGGCTCAGTTCTGGTTGTGAAGCCTGCCAGGGTCCGTTGTGATATGCTGTAATTCTGGCAAAAATCACATCGCATATTGCATCCGTAAGAACCGATCGAAAGAATATTAGTACCGGGGTAGAAATGATATAAAGGTTTTTTCTCTATCGGATCAAGTGCATAACCCGAAATCACCCCATATGTAAGTAGTTCAATCATTTCACCAATGTTTTTTCTTGCGCCGCAAATACCTGTTTTGCTCGCAGCGAGCTTGCAAAAATGAGGACAAAGACGGCATTCTATTTTATCGCCGGTTTTTCTGCAGAGAGTGATCATAGTCTTCAGATCGTGTATTGTAAAAATACATATAATACCTCAGAACTGGTTTGTACAGAGCTCAATATTTACTCAAAAAAAAGAAGGAGCGGAATCCCGCCCCTTCTCTAACCTAAACCCAAAACCTGCTCTAACCTAATTGTTGGCATAACCCGGATTCTGGTCTTCCTCGTCAATACCTTCGTTCAAAGTGATTGCATCGAGAGGGATTGGACGAAGTTTATAGGTATTGAAATCGAGTGCACCTATTTTATTAACGTCATAATTGTACTTCTCCAGCATATATTCAAGCATTCCTGTTCTGCGGAGTTCGGGCCACCTGCCGTTATATTCACCTGCAAATTCTTTTCCACTTTCGATAAGATAGGTTTCCAGGGCTTCCTGCTTGCTGGTTGCAGTTGCTAGTGAATCAGTAAGTGTTCCTGTCAAAGCATTGCCCGGCCGGTCCAGGACCATTTGAACGTACGTATGGGCAGTAGCATAATCATCAAGACCTATGCATGCTTCGGCATAGAGGTAGTAAGTTTCGGCCAGGCGGGCTAACACTAGATCACGCACACTGGCTGAATTATTGACTGAACCATAAGCACGCGAAGCCGGGCTGTCAAATTTCTTTATGGGAGGAGTATAAAAGTCTTTCTGGAAATCTGCTCTGTAGGTTTCTTCATCTTCTTTAAATGGGTAGCATTTAAATGTTGAAAGAACTGTGTGAGTAGCTTTCCATGCATCAAGCTCAGCCTGTGTATAATCGCGGCCCCATACCCTCGGCCAATATGCACGAACCTTAAGTGTCGATTTATCGGTTACAGAGTAGTAATCAAAATAATTCTCATAAGCAGTCAGCATGAAGGTCACATCATATCTCGCATCATTTTCAGGGAACCATATATGCAGATTCCAGGCCGGGATCAGCTGAGTAAGCATTAGCTTCTGGTTCGTTTCTGATCCACCCATGTACTGACCAAACAGAGCCTGCTGAGTGTTTCCTGAACTTGTGCTGGCAATCGATGAGACATCGTACTGTATGGCAAAAAGTACTTCTGTGTTGTTTTCCTTGGTAGGATTCCATAGATCCAGGTAAGTTAAATTAATAGCCCCCCTGGCATCGAATACTTTCTGTGCGTTGGTTTTAGCAGCTGTGAAATCGGCAGAATTTCCCAGGTCCCATGCACGCGTAAGGTATATCTTTGCAAGGTAGTGATTTGCAACATCCTTATTTACTCTTGTCAGTGTGCTTGCAGTAAGGTCGCCAACACAATCTTCAATTTCCGAAATGATGAAATCATAACATTCGGTAAGCGTATTTCGCGGCATATTCATCCTTGGTTCCAGGGTGATTTCATCGTTAATGGTCACACCTCCGAACTGCTCAATAAGGAGAAAATGATAAAAAGCCCTCAGAAAACGCAATTCTGCTTTATACTGTGTTCTTTTTGCATCGGGCAAAGCCGTAGGAGCATCATTATAATATAAAGCTGTATTTATAATCTGGATAGCCTGATAGCAGTTGGAATAAAATTCCTTTACGTATCCATCGCTGGGATAGAGACTGGCATACTCATAAAGACTTAAATGATCGTTCTGGCGTGTTTTCTGATAAAGATCTGTTCCTGCCAGTAAGAGCCAGGGTGTACTCCCGTAGGTTGTTCTTAATGTAGCATATGAAGCTGTCATTAATGTTTCGTAACCGGTGACAGTGCTGTAGAAATCCTCATTGGTAATACCTCCCTTATTGTTTTCTTCCAGGAAATCACTGCAACTGGCTGATATCAAGACAATTAAAATAAAGTTAAATATCTTTTTCATAATGCATAAAATTTAAAGATTAAAACTTGGCATTAACCCCAATCTGGTAAGTAATATTGCTTGGGCCGTTACCATTTTGCAGCGATACAGAAGCGTATTCCGGATCCCATCCTACATAATTGGTGAAAACAAATGGATTCAGGACATTTAAGTAAAGCCGCAGGCTGCTTAATCCAACCTTATTAATCAAGCCTTGTTTAAAGGTATACCCGAAAGATATGTTCTTGACTTTTACAAAAGAAGCATCCTGGTAATTTCCGTTATTCCCGTAATAAGCGCCGTTAATGTTCTTGAAGACAGGATAAGCAGCATCCTCATTTCCTGCACCTGATGTTCCCCAGGTTGCAGTGCCATTACCGGATCCATCAACTGTGAAATTTTCCCAGTCGATAAGTGAAACGTTTGGCGGAATGTAGTAGTCGAATTTTACCTTTGCCATACCGCGCTGGGTATTGTATCCGTATGAATCTGAAAAATAATCATATAGAAATATACCCTGGTTGGTGAAAATATTGAAAGATAAATCGAAGTTTTTAAATTCTATATTTGATGAAAAGCTTCCAGTCCATTCCGGATCTGGCGATCCTAAAATGGTTTTGTCTTCAGCTCCCAGAGTTCCGTTCCCTGATGCATCCAGAGTCTTTGCTTCGCCCGGTTTAGCAGTATAAACTACATTTCCGGAACCATCTTTGTAAACCGACAGACCAGCGTCATACTCAGCCTGTGTCCAGACGCCCAGGATCTTATAGTCGTATATTACATTAATTGGTTCACCTATAAACCTGGCTTCCCCGATGACATCAGCTTTTTTACCATAGAGTGAAATAATTGCATTCTTGTTGTATGCCAAGGTCAGGCTGGTTGACCAGAAGAAGTCTCTTGTTCTTACATTCACGGAGTTAAATGCAAACTCAACACCTTTATTGTTTACCGAACCAATGTTATCAGTCATGCTTGTAACACCGCCTTCGAGTGTCAGTGAACGTGACATCAGCAGTCCGTCCGAGAGTTTATCGTAAAGATCAACCGTTCCTGTGATGCGGTCTTTTAAGAACCCGAAATCGATGCCGAAATCTATTTCACGGGTTTTTTCCCAGGTCAGATCCTGTTTGACAGGTGCTCCGGGGACAAAACCGGAAACCATTGTAGTACTACTTCCGTAATCGTAATATACATTTGAGGTGGTTATTGGTTTTAGCTGGGTTATAAAGGCACTTACCCCATTGTTGTTTCCTGAATATCCAAAGCTGAAACGTGCTTTCAGGTTCGAAAGCCAGTTATTTTTCAGGAACTCTTCTTCAGAAGCACGCCAGGCTAAAGCGAAAGATGGGAAAGCTGCCCACTTTACAGCCAGTTTGGAACTGCCATCGTAACGGATAGTTGCAGTTGCCAGATATTTACCTTTGAAATCATAATTGGCACGACCTGCAAATGAAAGCATTTTAGTTTCTGAATAGGATGAGCTACAATCACTTGCCTTAAGAGATCCACTATAAATATTGTACCAGTATGATTTATAAGGTAGCTTCTCTGCTGCAGCTGTCACATTTTCGTAGCGTGTGCTGTAAATACTGTTAATAAAAGTTGCATTCAGGTGGTGTGATCCAAATGCCTTATTATATGAGATTTGATTATCCAGCGTATAATCCAGGCTCTCCGAGTTGGAGGAATAAGCATAATCAACTGTCCGGTTATTTGGTACCACTCCATAGTATCTTCCTATCCGGGTTTGGTTGAAACGAGGTGAAAGTGTGGACTTAATATCAAGACCTTCAATTGGGGTAACCTGTGCAAATATGCTGGCAACGATGTCGTACCGGCGTGTTTCCTGATCCCCGCTTTCAATTTCAAGCAATGGATTTCCCGTGCTGGTGAAATTACCAGTTCCCTGTATTGCAGTTGCAATACCAGGTTGTTTTATAAGGTTTCCACTATCGTCATAAGCATGTAAAAGAACGGGTAACCTCATGACTTCACGGTAACCGAGTTGGCTTCCTGCATCCATTGTGGTCTGTGATACATTAAATGTGGCTCCTGACATGAAGTATCTGGAAGGTTTGTGATTGACACTAAACTTAGCATTGTACCGGTCGAGAGTCTCATGTATGAAATTACCTTCTTCATTCTGATAACCTAAGCCGATGTTATATGCAATATTATTGCCGGTACCAGAAATATTTAAATAATGATTTTGCTGACGGCCGTTCTGTGTAGCAAGGCCAATCCAGTCTTCATAATCTTCCTCATATAAACGTTGGTTAAGTAAAGCACTGCCAAGCAGTATCACATTCTGATTGGTTGTTGTCAACTCATACTTTTTATTTGTTGTATTCCAGGAATAGAAAGCAGAAGTACGGAAGTCAATCCATTCGCGACCATCCATAAAGTCAGGTACCCTTGCTAAAGCACGGATCCCGTAATAACCATCATAGGTAACCGACAATTTTGCTACCCTCACCGAACTGGCATTCTTGGTCTGCACCTGGATGACTCCGTTTGAACCACGCGATCCGTAAATTGCTGTTGATGATGCGTCTTTCAATATATCAATACGCTCAATATCAGCCGGATTCAGAAAATCAATGTCGCTTGTAACAACTCCGTCAACCACATAAAGAGGATCTCCTGACTGCATGGAATTCTGGCCACGGATCTTGATGGAATAGCTGCCGCCTGGTCTGACAGAATTTGAAGTGATAGTAACACCTGGAATTGCACCCTGCAAAGCTCCCATAGTGGAAGTTGTTCCTTTTGCAACAAGAGCTTCTGATGCAATAGTACCTACAGAACCTGTAAGATCGGTCTTTTTAACGGTTCCATAACCGACGACTACTACTTCATCCAGGCCAAGAACTGCCGGTACCATAGACAAATTAATGGAAGTAATTCCCGTGACTGGCTTTCTTTCGGTATTGTACCCTACAAAAGAAAACACGAGAATTGAATTTTCATTTGGCACGTCAATCGTATAGTTCCCGCTTACATCAGTGATAACAGCTACCACAGTACCTTCAACCTGAACATGAACGCCAGGTAATGGAGCACCGTTTTCATCCAAAATATTGCCGGTTACTCTTTTCTGCTGAAAGATTTCAACAGCACCTGATTCATTGTTAACCAGCAGGATTTGCCTGTCTTTCACATAATAATTAATATCTGTTCCTTCAAACAGCTCATCCAGAACCTGTGAAATCAGTCTATTGTCGGAATGAATATCGACTTTCTTATTTACATCGATCATTTTGGAGCTGTAAAGGAAAAAGTACTCGCTCTGGCTTTCAATAGCACTTAGGACCGACTGTATCGGAGCATCCTTCAGATCAAGATTTAGACGTGCAAACTGAGAATATGATTTACTCCCGAATACATTGAAAATTGCCACAAAAAGCAGAATGTTTGTCAGTTTCATAATTCTGAGAATTTTTTTCAAGACATCACCATACAAAAAATTTTCTTGTGAACAGTTAAGTTTTTTCATAATTTTGATTGATTTAGACGTTTGAACTAAATCACATTTAACCTGTTTTTAGCAGGTTGAAATGTTAAATTGTAATGGCAGGGAAGTCGGGTCATGGCTTTCCTGCTTTTTTAATCAGGGCTCTCTTTTTATTGTATCATAGGCAGAATTTAAATTAGTTTGGGGTTATTTGTTTTTACACTTTGTCTTCTGGAATTGATTATAATTTTTGGGTTTAAATAATTTTTATCACTGACGGATGTGCGATTAAATATCTTGTATGTTATCGGACTTACAGCTTTCAGCATCTTCATAACATCATCAATTGATTCATCAATAAAAGTCGCAGTATACCTGAGGCTTAAAAGTTCCTTATCCGCTATTTCAATATTAACGTTGTATCTTCTGCTCAGGTTTCTCATCACCTCCTCAAAAGGGGTATCATTAAACCTGAGTTTGTTTTCTTTCCAGGAGGTATAAGTATCAGTGGCCACGTTACGGACAACAACCTCCCGGGTCTTTGCAAAAAAAACGACCTGCTGCCCGGGTTTAATGTTTATTGCATCCATACCTTTTATTGATATCTGAACCTCGCCTTCTTCGAGGGTAGTCTCTATGCGGTCTTCATTGTCATATGATAATACATTGAATTTTGTTCCTTTTGCCGTAATATTCATCTGATCGGTTTGTACCTGGAAGGTTTTTCCCGGATCAGATGAAACATCGAAAAAAGCTTCTCCTGAAAGTCTGACCACACGGTCTTTAATACCATAGTTCCCGTTATACTCCAGTTTGCTGTCTGAATTAAGGAATACCTCAGTTGAGTCGGCAAGCAGGATATGTGCTTTATTGCCATCATTTGTCATAATAGTTACCGGCAGCGCAGCACTGTGCTTGAATGATATTCTGCTACCGATCCAGAGACTAAAGCTGCCTAATGCAAGTAGCAGCGCAACAGAGGCTGCAGCTAACAGAATCCGGTGTCTTAGTATACTTTGTATTGCAATTTCTTTTTTATTATTTCCCCCGGCTCCAATTTTTTCTGAAATGCTGCTCCATGCAGAATCAGTTTTATATGATTCGAGTCTAGTATAAAGAGCGGTCTCCTGCCATAATTCATTTTCCCTGTCAAAGATGTGACGGTTTTCAGGATCTTTTTCAAGCCATGACTTCAGAATCTCGATTTCTTTTTCAGAAATCTCTCCGGCAAAAAACCTTTCTAAAAGTTTTTGAGATTCCACTTTTATGTTTTTAAGTTATTCTGATCAGGAGCTAATACAATATCAAACCGTTTTACCCTTATAGGGAAACTGAAAAAAATTTGTCGTTTTGAATGATGAAGGAGATAATTACCTGATAGGAGGATATTCTAAAAAGGATTTAATAGCACAACAATCAAAATGAATGTGAGATATTCACTCAATTCAAGCCTCAGAGAACGAAGAGCCTTTGACATTTGTGTTTCAACTGTTTTTATGGAAATGTTAAGTACATTGGCAATTTCAGAATATTTTAAACCTTCAATCCTGCTTAATTCAAAAACTCTTTTACACTCACAAGGCAATTTCCCGATGGCAGTCGCAATATTATCCTCAAGTTCACGGGCCAGCAAGGACTCATGTACAGAGAATTCCTTGTGGTCAATATAGACCAGCTTATATATCTCAATATACTTTGATTCAACTTTCTTTCTTTGAAGTTTATTCAGACTCGCATTCTGAGCAATTTTAAAAAGAAATGCTTTCAACGGGTAATCGGGATCAATATCCTTCCTGTTTTCCCATACCTTAATAAATACCTCCTGGACAATTTCTTTGGATTGTTCGGGATCATTAAGAAATTTATTCGTAAAGCCACACAAAGGGACATAGTATTTCCGGAAAAACAGTTCAAAAGCCTGAATATCTCCAAGTTTTATCCTTACAGCAAGCTGGTCCATCAAAAAATCCCTTTTTATTATACAAATATAGGCATTAAATTTACGATAGATTGTTAAATTATTGCTGTACGGTATCTCTATGAAAACCGATGTTACAGCTTTTCTTTACTTTTGATAAAAAAATTGAATTATGAAAATAAAATATTTATGTGGTGTTTCAATTATTCTTATGCTTTCACTATTGTATGTAGATCCAGCTGCTCAAGCTCAGGAAAGCTGGCAAGCTTCGCCTGCAACAGTTGAAAGACTTTCAAAAAGCAGGTCTGAGTTCAATTATTATGAAGATAAAGTACCTGCCTTTACATTACCGGATGTACTGACAACCGAAAAAGGTAAAAAAGTTACTTCACCGGCTATATGGAAGAATATCAGGCGTGAAGAAATACTGGAACTCTTCCGTGAGAACGTGTATGGCAGAGTCCCGGCAACGCCTTATACAAAAACCTTCAGCCTGATTAATGTGGATAAGAATGCGATGGGAGGAGCTGCAACACTGAAACAGGTTGATATAACTATCAGTTCGGAAGGAAAGTCTCTTGTGATACACCTGACACTTTTTGTCCCTAATAAGGCTGAAAAGCCTGTCCCTGCATTTCTGCTTATTAATCTTGGCTCTAAGAATATTGACCCTTTACGACAATTAAAAGTTGAATCATGGCCGGCAGAAGAAATCATTGATAGAGGCTATGCTGCAGCGGCCTTCAGCAACGCTGATGTAGATCCTGATAATTTTGATGACTTTAAAGATGGAATTCATGGATTGCTTGACAGAGGTGTGCGTCAGCCTGATGCATGGGGTACAATTGCCGCATGGGCATGGGGGGCAAGCCGCTGCATGGATTATTTTGAGACTGATAAGGATATAAACAGGAAAAAGGTCGCTGTGGTCGGTCATTCACGCGGTGGAAAAACCGTACTATGGGCAGGAGCGGAGGATAAACGTTTTTCAATGGTAATAGCTAATGAATCGGGTTGTGGCGGGGCTGCTCTTGCTCTCCGGAGGTTTGGTGAAACCGTAGCAAGGATTAATACAGCATTCCCTCACTGGTTCTGCTCAAACTATAAAAAATATAGGAGTAATGAAGACGCAATGCCTGTCGACATGCACATGCTCATAGCCCTGAATGCACCAAGAGCCGTATATGTTACTTCTGCAGACGAGGATTTATGGGCTGATCCGCGTGGCTCATACCTTTCGCTTTATCATGCAGTTCCGGTGTTCAGACTTTTAAAGACTACGACTAATCTGCCGGAGACTATGCCTCCACTTAATAAACCGGTTATCAGCGGCCGGCTTGCCTATCATGTCAGGGACGGAGTACATAATCTGCTTCTGAAAGACTGGAACTGGTTTATGGATTTTGCGGAATATACATGGAAATAAAAATACAGCATTCTGAAATGAGATCAGAATTTAAAAGGATTCTGATAAAATATGGTTTCACTCCTGAGAAAGCAGATAAATGTGCTGACATTTTTACCAGAAACAGTCTTGAAGGTGTTTATTCCCATGGTGCTAATCGTTTCCACAGGTTTGTTAGTAATATCAAAGACGGATACATTAAGCCTGATGCTGAGCCAACTATGATTCATACTACAGGTTCCCTTGAGCAGTGGGATGGCAATCTCGGTCCTGGACCTTTGAATGCATCTTTTGCTACGGACAGAGTAATGGAGCTGGCTCATGAAAACGGGATAGGTCTGGTTGCCCTGGCTAACACAAACCACTGGATGCGTGGAGGAACATATGGCTGGCAGGCAGCAGGTAAAGGATGTGTTTTTATCGGTTGGACAAATACTGAAGCCAATATGCCGGCATGGGGTGCAAAAGATCCGCGTCTGGGTAATAATCCGCTTGTATTTGCTGTGCCATTTGATAATAAAGCAATTGTCCTTGACTTTGCAATGTCGCAATACTCATATGGAAAAATGGAATTGTATAAACTGGAAGGGAAGAAACTTCCCTTCCCGGGCGGTTTCAATAAGACAGGCAAGCTAACTACTGATCCTAATGGCATACTTGAGACCAGGAGAACCCTTCCTGTTGGTTACTGGAAAGGTGCAGGATTGTCGCTGATACTGGATATTCTTGCAGCGGTTTTATCGGGTGGATTTTCAACCGGTGAAATAACAGCGAGAAAAGTTGAATATGGCCTTTCCCAGGTGTTCATAGCCATAAACCTGAAATCATTGCATAATTATCCCGGAGTCGAAAAAACGATTCATCGGATTATCAGGAGCTTTAAAGAATCTGAACCAGTTGATAATAAGACGGAAATCAGGTATCCGGGTGAAAATATCATAAAAACCAGAACAGAAAACCTGCGTATCGGCATTCCGGTAAACAGTGAAATATGGAAAAAGATATTAACGCTGTAAATCACTGCCCATTGTTTCAACCCTACACCCTGCACCATGTACCCTGCACCTTAATTATAATTCTTCTTTCTTTATTTCAACTGGAATATTGTTTAGCGTAGCAAATTCAGTTATTTCATCCTTAATAGTTTCAATCAGCTCAGGATAAGTTACACCCAGCCTGAGAGAGATTTTCTTATCTGTCTTTTTCAGAAATACTATATTAAGCGGGAATAATTCTATTTTCTCGATGTCACCTGGTCTGATTTCAACCGAAGGAAGAACAGGACTTTTCCTCAGGCGGATTTTTTCGTGGCTCGTCTCGATGAATTTAACTGCCTTACCCAATCCTGCCCAGATCTCATAGATTCCAAAACCTGCAAGGAAGATTATTGTTATCCATGAAGTATTCTCTTCCTTCATCTGGCTGATTTTGAAGATCATCCAGAAGATAGCAATTCCCACACAGATTATCCCGAAAATTAACTGGAAGATTCTCGTCAGCCTGGTATTTTCGACCGTTTCCAGAGAAAAATAATTCTTTTCCATTTCACATCATTTTTTGCCAATTTATCTTTTTTTTTCTGAGTATCAAAAAATTAAATAATAATAGCAGTTGTAATTTGGAATCAAATTGAAATTACTATTTTTATGCATCATTAAAATTTAAATCAGCCTGACAATGAAAGAAAATTCTAAAAACATTACGCGCCGGTCATTTATCGGAACTACCGGCACAATTGCTGCAGGTTTGACAATACTTCCAAACTCCGTAATAAGTGGTCTTGGCCACAGGGCACCAAGCGACAAGCTGAATATAGCTGTTGTAGGGATCGGGGGAATGGGTAATTCAAACCTGAGAGCAGTAAAAGGTACAGAAAATATCGTAGCTCTCTGCGATGTTGACTGGGGATATTCCAAAGAAGTGTTTGCAGCTAATCCGGAGGCAAAGCCTTACTGGGACTGGCGGAAGATGTACGATGAAATGGGTAAATCAATAGATGCAGTTATTGTAGCTACTGCTGATCACTCTCATGCTGTCGTTGCTGCAAATGGTATGAAAATGGGGAAACATGTCTATGTGCAAAAACCTTTAACACATTCAGTTTATGAATCAAGGTTGCTCACCAAACTTGCCGCAAAATACAAGGTTGCAACCCAGATGGGTAACCAGGGTTCCTCCGACGAGGGAGTGAATCAGACTATTGAATGGCTGCAAAATGGTGAAATTGGTGACGTCAGAAAAGTAGAAGCCTTTACTGACAGACCAATCTGGCCACAGGGACTCAATGTTCCAAAAGGCGAGTGGGTTCCCGAAACACTTAACTGGGATCTCTTTATTGGTCCGGCAAAAATGCGTCCATATAACAGTCTTTACACTCCATGGAACTGGAGAGGATGGTGGGACTTTGGAACGGGCGCTCTTGGCGACATGGCTTGCCATATTCTTCATCCTGTTTTCAAGGGTCTTAAACTTCAATATCCTATTAAAGCACAGGGTAGTTCAACATTACTTTTAACCGATTGTGCACCAAATGCTCAGATGGTTACACTTGTTTATCCAGAAAGAGTCACATCGAAAAAAGACAAGATGAAACTTCCACAGGTTGAAGTGATCTGGTATGATGGTGGTCTTCAGCCTCCAAAACCGACCGGTTGGCCGGCAGGTAAAAATATGAACGACGGTGGCGGTGCTGTCATTTTCCATGGCACAAAAGATAAACTTATTTGCGGATGTTATGGTAAAGATCCGTGGCTACTGTCTGACCGTAAACCTGTGGTTCCCAAAACTGAAAGAAGAATTGAGAATGCCATGAGAGGCGGACATGAAATGGACTGGGTACGCGCTTGCAAAGAGAGTCCAGAAACCAGGGTTAAGTCAAAATCTGACTTTTCAGAAGCTGGCCCATTCAACGAAATGGTAGTGATGGGAGTTCTTGCAGTCAGACTCCAGGGACTTAATAAAGAACTCGAATGGAATGGTGAAAAAATGGAATTCACAAATATTGGTCCTGAAGATAAGGTAAGACTCACCATATCAGATAATTTTACAATTATTGATGGTGATCCTAAATTCAACAGGCCTAACCTCACTCTGAATGCCCAGGAGTTCGCTTCAGAAATGATTAAACACACTTATCGCCAGGGCTTCTCATTACCAGATATGCCTGCATAGGTAGTATAATGATGTAACGGCGCAATACATTGCGTCGTTACATCAAATATTAAATGTCTAACATAAAACAGTATTTTTATGAAGCTGCTAAACATTCTTTTATCATTTTTAATCGTAATTGGTATAATATCCTGTGGTACGGAAGCTGAAAGGGCTGCAAAGAAAGAAGCAAGGAAAAGAAGCACGTGAAGGGTGGGTAAGGATTTTTGACGGCAAGACAACCACCGGATGGAGAGGATATAATTCAACTGAGTTTCCCTCTGCAAACTGGGAGATTGTTGATGGATCATTCCATTGTCTTGGTGTTGGTAAAGGAGAAATGACAAATACCGATCTGATCACTGAAAAGAAGTATGGAAATTTTGAACTTTCGCTGGAATGGAAACTTTCACAGGGAGGGAACAGCGGTATTTTCATTTTAGTACAGGAAATTCCCGGTGTTGAAATTTATAAATCATCTCCGGAAATGCAGGTTCTGGATAATATAAATCATCCGGATGCTAAGCTCGGAATAAATGGAAACAGACAGGCAGGTTCATTGTATGACATGATTCCTGCAGTGCCTCAGAATGCAAAGCCCATCGGAGAATGGAACCAGGTTGGAATAATGGTCAATCAGGGAAAAGTAGTTTTCAAGCAAAACAGTGTAAATGTTGTAACATTCACACTTGGTACTGAAGAGTGGAAGCAAATGTGCGATAGCTCCAAATTCAAAGACTGGAGCTGGTTTGTAAATACAGCTACAGAAGGTCATATTGGTCTTCAGGATCACGGTTTTGAAGTTTGGTACAGGAATATAAAGATCAGGGAACTGTAAAAATACTCAACCCCCCTTCCCCCCTGAAGGGGGGTTAAATTTTATGTCTAAAAAAGTATTTCTATATAATACTTAGATTTAGCCTCCCTTTAATCCTATTTCCGCTGCAACCTCCCGCATGCCCATTATACAGTCAGTTATAAGATCATCAAGGCTCACACCAAGCATCGCAGCACCTTTTTCGATAACTGACCGGTCGACACCTGCTGCAAATCTTTTATCATTCCATTTTTTTCTTACCGATCTGGTTTCCATGTCCAAAACGCTTTTTGAAGGTCTTACCAGAGCACTCGTCACCACAAGACCTGTGAGCTCATCAATTGCATAAATGGTTTTTTCAAGTAATGTAACAGGTTCCACATCAGAAGCCAGACCCCATCCGTGGCTCAATACTGCCCTGATATATTCTTCCGGCCAGTTATTTTCTTCCAGGATCTTTTTTGTCATGGTGCAATGTTGCTCAGGATACATCTCATAATCAAGATCATGAATCAAACCTATCACACCCCATTTTTCTTCGTCGTTACCGGATTTTCTGGCCATATATCTCATAACACCCTCAACAGTAAGGGCATGCTTTAAAAGACTTTCAGTTTTATTATATTTTTTAAACAGCTCCAGGGCTGTTTCACGGGAAGGTAAAGTGGCAAACATATTTTTTAATAAAATTACAGAACAACGCTTAGTTCAGGAGTTAACAAAAAACAATATCATTTCCTGGTTTTTATTACAGGTATGGTTCTTGAATTACCCGGGTATTCAACTCTCAGATAATAAACTGAAGGAACAAGCCGGTTATCCTTTATAAAAATTTCATTCATTCCCTCAATAATAGGTGTTTCAAAATTGGATATTTTTTTACCCGCCGGATTTGTTAATGAAATATATGCTGTCCCCTGAATTTTTGAAATAATAACAATATTCAGAACATCAGTAAACGGATTAGGGAATACCAGCAACGGTTCTTCAATATCAGTATTTTTAATATTGATTTGCAAAGTGTCATTAAAGATGTAGTCATCGTTATTGTCATAGCTATAAGTGACAATATCATAGTTACCGTATAGCGACAGGTCTGCTTCAGAACTGAATGTGACATCAACTGAATCACCAAATGGGACAAGCGAATTACTAAAATATTGACGAACTGGAATACTGTTATTTATAGTGTAGGCAAGATAAAATCCATTAATAGTATCTGGTCCCTGGTTAAACACCTTAACAATTACAGGTTCCTTTCCAAGCTGGTCCTTTTGTGAAGGTGAAACAATTCTGGCGACTTCAATGTCCCGTTGAATATACCTGACTGATCCGGAACCTGCAAAGTCGATCATATCCAGGAATGCACAGTCCGCCCCATTTGAAACAGACTGGTCCTTTTTATAAATCCATTCCATATCATTAAAACCGGCAGGAACAAATATGACTTTCTCTTCCCATAGGGTCTCACCGGATTTTCTGAGTACCTCAGTGCCGTTCAGTTTAAAAATAAGGAAATCATAATTGTTCTCAGATGAGACTTTATAGAAAAACCTTAAAGAATCAGCCGCAGGGTATTCAGTCCTTATTCTTAATGCAGAAGATTCGTTATGAGAAATGATCCCTGACCGGGCAGAAAAAGTACCGTCATAAGGACCTGTTCCGGTAATAATCCATGGCTTTGAACTTATATTTATCCAGGAGAATATCTGGAAAGAGGCTGATTCAAAAGATTCTCTTATGCGCCCTACCCTGAATGAGAACTCTCTGTTTACAAAATAGGGATTGCAGTCAAGAAATGTCATAATAGAAATAGTTGTACCGGAGCTGACAGTTTCAGATAAATTAACAAGTACCGGAATCTCGACTGTTTCTCCAATCTCGAGAATACCTGAATTCTTGGTAGGTTCAAGAACAGTAATTTCTTCGTTCGGACTGGATATGCTTAGTTGCCCGGAAGTGCTGCTGCTTCCCTGGTTCTGTATTCTGAATATTAGCGTTAAAGTTTCACCTGCATCGGCAATTGAGTTGCTATTACCGGTCTTTGAATCATCCATCTGGTAACTTAATATCTCCAGCAACGGGGCATGAACACAAATATCAATTTTATAGAGTTTCTCACCAGCATCATCCTTTAATATAAGGTCCAAAGTAATTATCCCCTTATCAGGAACATTTTGCGCGATGGTAATTGAAAGATCATCATACAGCACAATTTCTGCTCCGGAAGAAAGTGTTCCAATCGTCACAGAATCAGTATTTATTGTTACCCATTCCGAGGCTGATAATATTTTGGCATACACATGTTTAGCATTAGTCAACCCGAGGTTGCTGATTGTAAGGTTAAGAAAAAGCGTTTCTCCGAAATCGGCAAGTCCGTTGTTGTTTTCAGAACTATCATTTATACCTGTTCTTGTCAGATTAATGAATTCTTCATTGATATCGGAAAAATAAATAGTCTTGATGATCGGTACTTTATTCTGACCTGTTATTACAATAAGGCACGAATCCTTTTCTATTTCAGGTATATTCAGGGTTACAGAACCAGAAGGACTTACATATGAAGCATCCCAGAGCGTATCGAAATGCGATATAGCAGCATATGAAAAAGGAGTTGTTGTAAATGAATATGATTTAATGTTGTTTGGCAGGATATCAGGCAAAACAATGCTAAATGAATCAGGAGTGCCAATAATCGGGATGACACTTGGATCACCGACAAGATTATATGTCTCCCAGTAATATTTTTTTCTGGAGCTGGTACTCGCACTTACGGCAAGATTTCCTGCATAGTTAATCTGTCCCATTGTAAAATACCAGTCCGAAGCCGGCTCACCATGCGTATGAAACAGACGATCATAAAAACCTGGTCCGGTAGTTTCATATGTCGGATCTTCAGACGGAGTGCAGACACCTACTGCCCAGTAGAAATCCTCATTCCAGTACGAATCGTTTGAGCAACCAATAAATCCGATTGCCCCCTTATCATTTGAAACAACCATCTTGTTTCCCAATGAAGGTAAGTTAAAACTGGAAGTCTGACATGAATTGCTTATCACAAAAGGATACTTGTTGACATTGATCAGTTTTCTGACATCAGAAGTGTCAATATTGAGACCAAGCCATCCCACAGCCGATCCGTGACCCGTATAATTGATAAACGATACACCCTTATTTACTATTTTTTTTACAGAATCCTCATGCGCGGGTTGTGTCTGCGGGTAATTAAAATGATATTCTTTGATTTTATTGGCGGGTGTCAGGTAATTCGATATGGCATACTTAATCTGCCCGTTCATATAACTGCCATAGTTGGGATCGTACCCTGCAGTAATAAGTCCGTTTGAATAAAATTTATTTGTATCGGCAAATTCAAATTTCTCGTACTGGAGGATTTTCTGAACAACAGATTTTAATTCAGTTGTGTCAGCTACTGGCAACCTGCCAATAAACATCTCAGGTATATAATCACCATTTCCGTCAAATTCACCATAATACATATCAGTAACATTCCCGCTACCATAGTACGGTACCTTATCTACATCCCCTATAATTAACAGGTATTCCGGAGGAGGATTGCTTTCAGAGGAGGCATTGTAAATGCTTGTCAGAGTATCTTTTAATTCTGTATAGGTGTTACCTGCAAGCCCTGCTCCTTTATAGAGCACATTGAGTTTATATCCTTTCTGAGTTTTCCATCTTAAAAATGGCTCAAGATGTTTTCTGAACGTAGTGTCAGTTATTATCACCATTTTCACAGGTTGTTCTGAATAACCTGTGATCATATCATCCGGATTATAATTCAGCAATCCCTTGGAAAGAGATTCTCCGAATGATTTCGATTCAGGGAACAGTGTCTTTGATCCAGTACCGTAACCCATGGAAAATATAACCTCTATTTTCATAGAAGTGATAACCTCAAGACTATTTGTTTTAGGATTATATCGAGCAGGAGTAATAAGCAGGCTGGCCAGATTCTTTTTCCTGACAGTTCCTAATGGCTCAATTTTTACAGTATCAGACCTGAGAAGTCTGCGGGCAGAATAAATGGCTTTATCTATAACAAACTGCGGTTTTTTATTTTGAGGTTCTTTTGTTTCTCCTTCCTGTGCAGGGAACAGAATTCCTTCGATTTTTTCGCCTGCCGGTCGAATTTTTGAGGATATGACATCAGAGATTTTAATCCTGTATGAGAAGCCTTCAGGGACACTTATCAGACGGCTGAGTACAGGCAGTTCTGGCCTGCCAGGTTCACAGGTAGGAGTATGACCGGGTATTGAGACACGATAATAAGTACCATTCTCATTAGTCTGGTTTTCGATGTTAATCTCTGATATCGAATAGTTTATTGTGAGGGAATGATTCGTTGCAATGACACTGTTTTGCTTCAAATCTCCATCAATACGATATTTGTGACTTTTTCCTGCCTGACTGTAGACTGGTGCTAACAAAAGCAGAAAACAAGCTATCAGAATACCCTGTTTATGTTTCCCTAAACACATCAGTGTTAATAAATTAACGCTGTTCCCTAAATTCCTGAGGCAAGTTATTAAAATTTCAATAGATAATGAATGTGGCTACAATAAATTTGATTAACATAATAAGATTCGTATTTTTATGGTGGATTTTGTTAGACTAAAATAACAAAAGCGCTTATGAAAAGAATGCTTATATTGTTTTTCCTGATTAATCAAATAATTGACTCATCATCCCAGGGAAACAAATTTGGCGTTCCATTTATAGAAAATTATTCCACACAGATAACGCAGGGCTCGGAACAGAATTGGTGTATCACCGAAGACAAGTTTGGTTATTTGTACTTTGGAAATCAGGATCGCGGAGTTATCCGGTATGATGGAACAAAATGGTCAAGTATCCGGATAAACAATAATCCAAGGATTTATTCCCTTGCTTCTGATGACAGAGGAATTGTCTATGTGGGAGCTGCTTTTGAATTTGGTTATATCCAGCCTGATAAAAAAGGAACGCCTGAATATATTTCGCTCGCAGGAAGACTTGACTCAATTTCCGAAGTCAGATTAGTTTTTTCAATTGTTGTCAAGGATAATAAAGTCTTTTTCTTAAGTACGAAATTCATCTATTTATATGATATAAATAACGACTCTCTCTCAAAAATAGATCTCTCAAGTTTTAATCTTACCGATGCATACCGGCTTGTTGAAATTAATGATAAACTTATCATTGCTGATAATACACAAGGTATTTTTGAACTAAAAGACACATTGATCACACCTTTACCCGGTGGAGATTTCTTTAAAAAGAAAATTTGTTCCGTATTATTGCCCTACGATGAAAAAAGGATACTTATCGGCACTTTTTTCGACGGATTGTTCTTGTATGATTATACCACAGGGAATGTGCGCAGTGACTTCATTAATGAACGACTGAATAACAAACTTAAGATTGTAAATATATATGCTGCGACCCTATTAAATGAGAATCTATTCGCCATTGGAACCACCAATGAGGAAGGGATTTTGATTTTTGACAGATCAGGTGAACTGGTGCAGCAGATCAAGAAAGAAAATTGCGATCTTGAAGATGATGCAATTATGGCATTATATTGCGATTATAAAAGCAAATCTGAACTTTGGATCTCTACTTTCGGGGTATTAAGCAAGGCATATTTTAATCTCCCGCTGACAAAGTTCTCAGAGAAACAGGGTATTGATTATGGTGTCAACGGTATTTGTGAATTTCAGGATAATATTTATCTCGCTTCTGATGCAGGAATCCTTAAATCATATACAGATAACCAGAATAATATAAGATTCAAAAAAATTCCAGGAACTGATTCCCAGTTTTTCCCTATTAAAGTCATAAAAACAGCTTCCGATGAGTTTTTGCTTGCCGGGTCATTAAACGGCGTTTTGCAGATCCTTAAAAATGATGTTATCAGAAAGGTTGAGGATAATTGTACCGATATTGCTAAAAGCCGATTTAAACAATTAATTACGAGAGAAATTATTCAATCCTCAGTTAAACCTGATATTGTCTACTTTGGCCTTGAAGTAGGTGGCATTGTAATTCTTAGAAATGCAGGAGATCATTGGAATTACGTAAACAGAATAAAAGGAATTTCGGGGGCAATTTCAGGAATTGTCGAGAAAGAAGAAGGAGGATTATGGTTTATAACCGATGATCCTTCATCATTGAATAATTTATCAATTAATGGTAATGATACTCTGGTGACCAGAATTGGTCCGCAAAATGGAGTACCGGATATAGAACTTAATTCCCTGCATTCGATTAAAGGTGAATTATATGTTACCACATCTTTGGGAATTCTGAAATATGACAAACCAACAGATAAGTTCATCAGTGATAACAGTCTGACAGGAGGTTTTTCTGGTGGGAAGTTTTCTCAGAATCTTTTTCTTGATGACGATGGGGATATCTGGTACTGCGGGATAGATAACAAAAAGAATTTCGAAGTGCTGGCCCGGAAAACTGATTCCGGTATTCAAATCTATCAGGGTATACTCAACTTGTTGCCGAGTGTGCCATCTCTGGATTTCCTTAGTTCCAATGGTAAAATTTTCCTGACCAAATCAAAAATGGTCCCCGTTTTGGATAAAGCAAATCTGACTCCCGATTCATCGCGGGTGAATACTTATTTTGTAAATATAACCGTAGGTTCAGATTCAGTGGTGATGGCTGGTTCATTCTACAGAGATATTGATAAAAGCAGGAGAATCCCGGTATTATTCAATCCTTCGGTCACGGTTCCTGAGTACAGGTTTGATGTGAATGAAATTTCTTTTGAGTGGACCACTCCTTACTTTACCGGAGAGTTGCAAACAGACTATAGCTACATGCTGGAAGGTTTTGATGAGAACTGGTCAAAATGGGAGGGTATTTCCTTCGGTTATGATGCTGAAGCTCTGTATTCAAAAGCAGAATACACAAATTTGCCATATGGACATTATACTTTCAGAGTCAGAACTAAAACATTGACAGGACTGACAGGTGATGAACTGAAATATGAGTTTATCATCCTCAAACCATGGTATGCAACAATTTTTGCATTAATCGGATTTGTCCTGATAGCATTTCTTATAGTTTATGCAATTATAGTCGCATATACATGGAGACTGAAAAATGAAAATATCCGCCTGGAGGGAATTGTAGCAGACCGGACAGCTGTAGTGGTAAAGCAAAAAGAAGAACTCGAATCCAGCATTCAGTATGCAAGTCGTATTCAGATGGCCCTTCTTCCTTCCGATACAATTCTTTCTGAACACATTAAGAATTATTTTGTTTTATTCAAGCCCAGGGATATAGTAAGTGGTGACTTTTACTGGATGACCAAAAAGGGTGAAAGACTTTATATAGTTGCAGCCGATTGCACCGGACATGGTGTTCCCGGCGCCTTTATGAGCCTTCTGGGAATGTCATTTCTTGATGAAATAATTGATAAGGATGATGCTCCAAGGGCAGATGCAATCCTTAATGAGTTAAGGATTCATGTAACTGAATCATTAAAGCAGATAGGCGATGATGATGAAGCAAAAGACGGAATGGATATAGCACTGCTTGTAATTGATTCCGACAAACGTCGTATTGAGTTCTCAGGTGCCTATAATCCTTGTTACAGGGTGAGAAAGCTGACAGGAGAAGAAGCAAGAAATTTCAAAGAGGATACTTTCGAATTGTCTGAAGGATTTATGTCAAACGGCAAATACCTTCTTGATACGATTTACGCAAGCAAAATGCCAATAGGAATATCTTCAAAAATGAATGAAGGTTTCGTTTATTATGACTGGACCCTTGAAAAGGGAATATCCTATTACATGTTTTCTGATGGGTATGTTGATCAGTTCGGAGGTCCGAAAGGCAGAAAATTCTTGAAGAAGAATTTTAAGCGTCTGATACTTGATATCCAGGATTATCCTATGAATAAACAAAAGGATATACTCGAAAAAAACCTGAAGGAATGGATGGGTAAGTTACCGCAGATAGATGATATTCTGGTGATGGGAATCAGACCAGAATAGAGAACTGCGTTTTTAATAAAATTAATATTCAGAATATTATAAGAAAAAATATGATACGGATAAATAGAACCTTTTCAACCATAATCTTTACAGCAATGACTATTCCGGCTTTTTCTCAGGATGCTCCTCTTTTTGACAGGATTAACACGTCAGCAGGTGTTGTGGAAATACATTTTGTAGGACACGGATCACTTATGTTTAAAGTTAACAACTTTATCATTCATATCGATCCTGTTCGTAGTTCCGGAAGTTATGATAAACTTCCAAAGGCCGATCTGATACTTGTTACTCATGAACACTATGATCACCTTGATACTGCCCTTATTGCCGATCTGCGTAAGCAGGAAACAGTGTTGATTTGTAACGGAAAAGCCGCTGCTCAGGTGAAGTGGGCTAAATCCATGAAAGCCGGTGATAAAAATGTGATTGATGATATCATTGTTGAAGCTGTTCCTGCATATAATATTTTACATATGCGGGCACTAAATCAGCCATTTCATCCTAAAGGAATTGGAAACGGATATGTTCTTACAATAGGAGATAAGAGATTTTATCTCGCAGGTGATACAGAAAATACACCTGAGATGAAAGCTCTGAAAAATATTGATGTTGCTTTTCTTCCAATGAATCTGCCATACACCATGACGCCTGAAATGGTTGCTGAAGCAGCCAGATCATTTAAACCTGGAATATTGTATCCATATCACTATGGTGAAACAAATACAGATGAAATTATTAAACTTTTAAAAGGCACGGAAATTGAAGTAAGAATCAGAAATCTTAAATAAAATATTCACAATATGAAAAGAATAACCAGAAGAGGATTCCTCAAGACAGGAGTAACAGGAGCAGGTATGATGGCACTTTCTCCTGCAATCGTTTCGGCTGCATCATCATTCCAGGAAAAAAATATTATTTACAGGACTCTTGGCAAAACAGGTATCAAAGTGCCAGTTGTAAGCTTTGGTGTTATGCGTTCAGATAATCCAAACCTGTGCAAGGCGGCACATGATAAAGGAATAAGACTATTTGATACTGCCAACGGATATCTGGGTGGAAATAGCGAAACAATGCTGGGAAACCTTTTTAAGGATTACCCCAGAAATGCATTCGTGTTAGCTACTAAAGTGAAACCAGGTACCGACAGGGAAGGAAAACCGAGTGATCAGTCAACCCCGGAGAGATTCCTTGAAACATTCAATATAAGTCTTACAAGGCTTAAAATGGATTATGTTGATATTCTTTATGTTCACGATGTAAGTAATCCTGAACTTCTTGAATATAAGCCAATTATTAATACTTTAAAACAGCTGAAGAAAGACGGGAAGATTAAATTTATGGGATTTTCCACCCACAGGAATGAACCGGTCGTTATTAATGCCGCTGCTGAAAGTGATACGTGGGATGTTATTCTCACACAATACAATTATAAGCTGGCATATCTGCCAGAAATAAACAGTGCAATAAAAAAGGCAGCCTCGGCAGGTATTGGAATTGTTGCCATGAAGACTCTTGCCGGAGGTGGCTTTCTTGACAGGGAAAGAACAAAACCAATGAATACAACCGCAGCATTAAAATGGGTATTGTCAAATCCTGATATCCACACAACAATACCGGGCATGACAAGCTTTGATCAGCTGGACCTCAATGCAAAAATACTGGAGGATATTTTCCTTACCGAACAGGAAAGCAAAGATCTTATTGCCACAGGGGCTGAACCAGGCCTGTACTGTTCAGGTTGTAAGCAATGTATTTCGTCCTGTCCTTTCAACCTCCCGATACCTGATCTGATGCGTGCATATATGTATACTTACGGATATTCCAGTCCGTCAATGGCACAGACTCTTCTTGGAGAACTTGGAACCTCCGACAATCCATGCAGCAATTGTGAGGTTTGTAAAGTCCAATGCTCCAGGAATTTCCAGATAAAAGAGAGGATTACGGATGTCTCAAGACTTGTAAAGGTACCGACTGATTTTCTTACCTGATTGTTTTACCACTTCACTTTTATGAAATGAAGAATAAAATTTTTGCCGGAATAATATTTGTTATTTTTTCTGGTATTTCATCTGCACAGGATATTGTAATACCTGATCTGAATGGCTTTAAGAAAATAACAAAATATCCTGTTTATGTTCCTGAAAATCTCTGGGATTTTATTAACGGTGCAGCTGATGCTTACCTGGCACTGGGATTTGTCGATCTGCATGTGGCTGAGTATAAAAAAGGCAAAGATGTTATAAAGCTTGAAATATACCGGCATAGTGATCACACCATGGCATTTGGAATATATGCATCTGAGCGGTCTCCTTCTTACAGATTTCTGAATCTTGGCGCCCAGGGATATGATGCCGGTGGAGCAATTAACTTTTTCAAAGGCAACTTTTATGTAAAAATCAGAACCTATTCCCGCAAAGCAAAAACGCTTCATGCCGCTGAATCGTTAGCAATAAGGGTTGCAGATATGCTTGTGGGAGAGACTGAAATGCCAGTGTTACTTTCACAATTTCCTGACGATGGTAAAAAATTAAATGAAGAGACTTATATTAATGAAAGTGTGCTTGGACATCAGTTCCTGAATAAAGCATTCAAGGCAGTTTATGAAGTTGGTACTGATAACTTCTCAATATTCCTTATGAAATTCAGTTCTCCACAGGCAACCTACAAAACAGCAGAAACTTATCTTAAATCGGCCGGAATAGATGGTACTGAATCGGATACAGGAAAATTTGTTTTGAACGACGGATATAATGGCACGGTCTTTCTCTCCTGGAAAGAAGACAGGATGGTTTTAATTTCAGGCCTTGCCAAAGACCAGGCAGAAATTGCTGATAAATACACATCTGAGATCCTGAAATAAAATCAGGAATACCAGGTTCTTGTCCTGTCTTTCAGATCTGAGAGTATTATAGTGGCAGTATTTACGTCATCAACTACCTGAAAGTCAAACATTCCTACACAGATAAAATCAGCTCCGTTTTCAAATGCAAACCGGAAGCCCTCTTTTGGCATTATTGCACCTCCCGCAAGAACCTTAAAAGCTATCCATGGTTTCTTCACTTCTTTCATGAATTCTGAAGTTTTTTCAGGAAACAGATCAAACATATTATCGTGTATCTTATTATGATCAGCATATCTTTTTGCATCGACGCTGAATTCAACTCTTTCAGATTCAGGATGTGCTGACCAGTAATTATCATGATGGAACGTTTTAACGTAGAAATCAACAGGAAGTGCCTCCACCTCACAGGTTTTTATCACTTCAAGGGCATGAGCACCTATTCCTGCCATATAACCTTTCTTTTTTATATATTCAATGGCGGTTCCCAGCATTTTTACATTGCCTTCCCTGACATAACGGTCAGCTTCCCCGCCCTGTATATAAAGTGTTTTGGCCCCGTTGCCGATAGCTTTGTCAATATCACCCAAAAAATCGTTGGCTCTCAAATAGGTCTGGCAGATTGTCTGCATCTTCCCGCCATACAGATTCAGATATTTATTGAAGACAGGAAAATTGAGATTCGTGATGAAGGTCGTATTTATCCCGGACATCTCGGCGAGACGAAACGTTTCGAGAGTTTTCTCGTCGGTATGGTAAGCTTTAAATAACGAATTGGCATAAACAAGATCACGGGCATGTGCATAACCGCTAATGAGGTTACATCCCATTATCAATCTGGTGATTTCCAGGTTACCAAGCTTACCTTTGGGCAACTCACCTTTAAGGTTTGGGAGATAATTATAATCAACTCTGACTTTAGGTGCACCTGAAACAGCATCAGTTCGCGGTTCTGACAGATCCTTTAGAAATGCTCCGGCAAAGCCTGCAAGAAAAGGTGCTCCTGCAAGCCCCTTAAGTAACTCTCTCCTGCGATTTATAGCCGGGGGACTTACCTCTGCAGGTCTCCTTTCCGTAACATCAGCGGATTTAATCTTTTTCTTCTGGTCCAGTCCGAAAAAATGACCAGCCCTCGTAAATGCCTGTGCTAATTTGTTTTTAAAGAAGATGGAATGCATAATGCCGATTTAAGTTATCTTATCAAAATTAATTATCTCAACGAGTTTTCACTGTTAGCCATCCTGACAACAGCCACAAATAATAACTGGCAAAGATCCTCCATTATTTCAGGCTTGATAATTTCAATATTATCAAGCGGTATATGGTAGTAATTGATTGAACCATATGTGTAAAAACTAAGAGAAGGAACGCCAGCACGAAGAAATCTTGCAGCATCAAGCCGGGATCTTCCAAGATTTGCAAAATAATTTGTTGTAAGTTGCCTGTGGATATATTTATTGTTTGCATCCTCGATGTAGTACCATAGTATAGGAAAATTCATTCCTGCATTTGCCCCTATGGAGTGTCCGATTCCGACGCCATCCATATTAAGCAGAATGCTTTTTCCCAGCGGCAATGCCGGGTGATCGATATATGCTTTTGATCCCATAATTGCCTGTTCCTCGGAACCGAATGCAATAAACAATACGGACCTTTTCAACGGTATTTTATTCTGAGCCAGGGCTTTTGCGACTCCCATTAAAACTGCAACGGCTGAAGCATTATCATTTGCTCCAGGCATTATATCATAGCACTTACCGAGATGGTCGAGATGACCTCCAACGATAATAACCTCCTTGCTTAATTCAGGATCTGATCCTTTTATCAGCCCGATAATATTACAGCCTATTCCATCAGGAAAGTGTTCGGTACTCATTTTAATTGTAACAACCTTTTTGGTATTAAAAGATTGGGGCTTCAGGGTTTCATTGATTTTCCTGACAGTTTCCAGGTGATTGATTCCTGTACCGGAAAAAATATCCCGGACAACTGAATCACCTATATGGACATAGATAAATTTTTCATTATATGCATTATTGGGATTTGAGATAGGACCATAATTATAGACCATTCCTGATGCACCATGACGGACTGCATTTTCAAGCTTTGCCTGGTGGAAAGAATACTGATACCACGGATTAAATTTTTCAGCACCTGCACCAGGTGTGACCGGAGCTTCCCTTTCGATGAGAATTATTTTGCCTTTTACATCTATACCGGCATAATCATCATAATCCAGATCGGGAGCTGTTATACCATACCCGGCATAAACTACTTCACCGGTAACTTCACCGTTTCCAGAAGTTGATCCTGGCATATACTCAGTGATATACTTATATTGTTTAAGAATAGTACCTCCGTTTTTCAAAGGTACATGAAGTGACAGAGCACAATCCGGATGAACAAGGGTATATGGGACTTTAAACCATTGATACCAGCTTCCGTTTTCCCCTGCAGGAGCCAATCCCCATTCTGCAAATTCACCTGCAAGCCATTCTGCGCAATCCTGGTATCCCTTTGTCCCTGTCAGCCTGCCCTGATATTTGTCATCGCATTGTATCTTAACATACTCCAGTAAATCATGACTTGAGATTGAATGCATCGCATTCAGCAAAGCATCTTCATTAATATCCTGTCCATTTATTGTAACAGCCAGGACAAATACTGATAGAATGAATAAACCTTTTTTCATTAATTGATTTAACAAACGATTATAGGAAAAAATTAAATTATACAATTCATTTTACAATCTGCGGTAAACTCTGTACAGATCTGACCTTTGTGCCTGAAACCTTTCGCCTTTTGCCTTATTAATACAGATATTTATGGCATTCAGAACAGTTTGATTCTTTCCAGATTGTTCCAATATCTACAGGATGCCGGAATTCAAATGTATCCCTGATGTTTGTAAACTGCATCATTCCCGGTTTGCCCTGACCGACAATTGTATGGCAAAGATTACAATCCCGCGTTATTTTTTGCCCGCTTTCTGATATGAAAGCATCATTATGGCATCTGAAACAGCCTTCAGATTCAAGGTGCCCGATATGGTCGGGATAGACATCGTAAGTCACTTTCATGCGTGGGAAGGTATTCTGGCTGAATGCATTTTGAATTGCGATAACTGATTTGTCAATCTGGTCACTATTCTTTGTATAATAATCACCGACATCTGATTTATAATAACTTATAATGTCTTCCCTTATCTGTGTCAGCGCGGTATCCTTATCGGGGAATGTGTTTCTCAGTAATCCCATTGCGACTTTTTTCATAAACGGAATATCCTTTGAGATTGCTCCTGTCAGCATTGCTTTATTGAAATAAACCGATGGTGAATTGTAATTATGCGAAGGCCGGTTATGGCAATCAATACAATCCATTGTTCGTGAATTAGCAGCACCAATCAGACTGTCGGATACAGGATAGTCAGGATTTCTGAAAACAGTAACCTCACCGGTTTCTTTATTTATATACCTGACATATGTTATAATTTCGCGTTTGTCATTTTCGGAAATATATTCAATATTTACCGAGGGATTTATGTGCCAGTGTATTCCCTCGTTAAAGCCAAGTGAACTATGCTCAGGACCAATTTTCATCTGAAGCATTACATCCCATTCGGAATTAAGGGAATCAGCCAGATAATACCTGTTTGACTGCAGTGTTCTTGCATAAAACTTTTGAGGCCAGTGGCACCTTTCACATGTTTCCCTTGCCGGACGGAGGTCGTGGAGAGGAGTTTCAATTGGAGAGGGATATGTTTTTGTAAGAGTTGCATAGACCTGGTACAACCCGGAAATTTTGGACTTAACATACCATGATGCACCGGAACCCACATGGCACTCAACACATGTTACATTGGCATGAGGGGAATTCTGGTAAGCCGTATATTCCGGCTCCATCACTTTGTGACAGAGAGTTCCGCAGAATTCGACCGATTCAGTGATATGATATGCCTCAAAACTTCCGTATGTGGAAAGGAAAAGAAAAATAATTGTCGCGATTGTGAATATTATAAATGCTTTTCTATGCCTGGGATTATTAAGATTAATGACCGGCAACTGTCTTTTTTCTTCCTCTGAAGCTTTTCTTAATTTTCTCCTGCTTATAACCATACCTAAAAGGATCATTATTAATCCAAGCAATAGAAAACCCGGAAGAATGATATAGATGAATAAACCCAGATTTGTGTTGCTTTTATTAAAAATAGTCGAGATAATAAAAAGTACAATTATCAACAGAAAATTAAGCACAGCAATTAATGAACCGATTATTGTAATCCAGTTCCTTGATGATGGCGGAAATTTCATAGGAAAAATGTTTTAATGATCAGCCAGAGTAAATATAGAAAATAAATGGATTCAAAGCCAGTATACTGATAAGTATCAGCCAATACCTTTGTTCTGTCGGGTTTTAAATCTAAATTTCTTTATCAGGGATTCTGTCAGATTGTGAATATTCAGGTCAACTCTCTTCCAGCTTGTCAGAAACAATTTTTTTCAAACCGAGATAAGAATTTACGACAATCAGATCCTTATTATCATCAATAACATTTTGAGGAGGCTGAAATAAAATGCCTAGTTCTGCTTTTCTAAGCATCTGTATATCATTATATGAGTCACCAATAGCTATTACTTTATAATTAAGATTTTGCAGTGCTTCCACAACTTTCATTTTTGCATCTGGCTGCCGCAGATTATAGTCTGTTATCATTCCATCCTTACCTATAGTCAGGTGATGACAAAACAGTACCGGCCAACCCATCTTCTCAAGAAGAGGATCGGCAAATTCTCTGAAGGTATCGGAAACTACAACCATTTGCACTCGACCATGGAGCCAGTTTATAAAATCGAGAGCACCTGGCATTAATTCCAGCAGATAAATTACCTTCTGAATATCGTTTATTGTTATACTATGCTGTCGGAGTATCTCAAGTCTTCGCTTCATAAGTGCATTATAATCATTAATATCACGGGTGGTAAGTTTAAGTTCATCTATTTCGGTCCACCTTGCGACATTTATCCACACTTCCGGGACAAGCACTCCTTCAAGATCACAACAAATAATATACATACCTAAAGCTGTTTTAAGAATTTTTGAGAATATAGTTTCTGAACAGGTTATAATTATTATTTAAAGATACATATTCTTCTTCCTGATCCGACTTGCTGCCAATCGAATCGGGAGTTGACGGAATAAAATTCAGAATCCGGAAGATCTCATTACTGAATTTTGCAGGGTGAGCTGTTTCAAGTGAAATGCAGAGTTGATTTTCAGCATCAGGATCCGGATTTTGTTTTAAATACTCCTTTAATCCCTGCCAGGCAACGGCTCCATGAGGTTCAAGAAGAAGTCCGAATTGCCTGTAACAATTCGCAATAGTTTCTTTGGTTTTAACATCAGAGATGCTTACTGCAAAAAGATCTTTACGCATTTTTTGCAGATCAGGTACTTGTATAATTTCCCCCGATTCATTCATTTTTCCTCCGTATAAAGCAATGATTCTTGCCAGATTACTTGGATGTCCGACATTCATTGCGCTGGATATACAATTTTTTGATGGTGAAATTTTCGCATAATTTCCTGTCTTCAGAAAAACAGGGACTTCGTCATTCTCATTTGTTGATATGACAAAACATTTTACCGGTAGTCCCATCTCACGGGCTATCAAACCACCTGACAGGTTACCTAAATTTCCAGATGGTACGCTGAAAACAACCTGATCATCAATCTTTCCTGAAAGGTGCGACCATGCATAAAAATAATAGACTGACTGGGGGAGAAGCCTGCCAATATTTATTGAGTTGGCTGATGAAAGCCTGATATGGGATAATGACGTATCCATAAATGCTTCCTTTACCAGCTTCTGGCAATCATCAAACTTTCCGTCGATTGCAAAAACCTGAATATTTTTTTTAAGTGTGGTCATCTGTTTCCTTTGCAATTCTGTAACCTCCTTAAACGGAAACAGGATAATAACTCTGATGTTTTCAAGATCATAAAAAGCATTGGCGACTGCACTTCCTGTATCTCCTGATGTTGCAGTCAATATGGTAATGTGTTGATCATCAATTTTCAGATAGTATTGCATAAGTCTGCCCATAAGAAGCGCGGCAAAGTCCTTAAATGAAGCTGTTGGTCCATGGTCGAGGCGCATCAAGTAATTCCTGTCATGCACTTTTTCGATCGGGATTTCAAATCTGTATGCATTAACACAAATATTATACAGTTCATCTCTGTCAATTTCATCAAAAAGGAATCTGCCAAGAATATCAGTCGCGACTTCCGGATAATTCTTGCCGGAAAGTGCCTCAAGCTCATCAGCAGGTATTTCTGGTATATTTCCAGGCATATACAATCCTCCGTCAGGCGCAAGACCTTTCAGAAGAGCTTCTCTGAATGATACCTTCGGAGATCTAAGGTTCGTGGAATAATATGTCACCGATTTATTCCGCAACTTTTTACTTTTTACTTTTTACTCTCATCGCTCACCCCTCACCGCTAAACGCTAAACGCTAAACGCTAAACATTCACAACCCTCATCAGGTCAGCAAAAACACCGGCTGCGGTCACATCTGCTCCTGCACCATATCCTTTTATCACCATCGGCAATTCGTGATAACGTTCAGTAGTCAGGAGTACAATATTATTGCTTCCGACAAGGTTGTACGATGGATGATCTGCGTCAACGCTGATAAGCTCAACTTTTGCCTTGCCATTATCGAGTGTGGCAAAAAATCTCCATTTTCTGTTCAGTTTCACAAGCTCCTTTCTTTTCTTCTCGAATTCAGCATCAAAATCTTTTACTTTATTAAAAAAGTCATTTATATCTCCTTCAAAACACTCATCAGGGAGAAACTTCTTCACTTCAACATCTTTTTCCTCAATAGGATATCCGGCTTCCCGGGATAGTATCAGTATTTTTCTTACGACATCCGTACCGCTCAGATCCATTCGCGGATCAGGTTCCGAATATCCTTTCTCTCTGGCCTTGCGGATGGCAGTACTAAATGGCACCTCAGGGCTTAATTCATTGAATATGAAATTCAGAGTACCTGATAATACCGCTTCAATTTTATAAATTTTATCACCACTTACAACAAGATCATTTATAGTCTTGATGATTGGAAGACCCGCACCAACGGTCGTTTCATACATAAAACGCACTCCCCGTTGATTTGCAATTAATTTAAGTTGTTGATAATAACTGTATTCTGAAGAACAGGCAATTTTATTTGCCGTAACAATTGAAACATAGTTTGAAAGAATTTCTCTGTATTTAGTGGCAACATCTGCATCAGCAGTACAGTCAATGAAGACGGAATTTCTGAGATTCATTCTGATCATCTGCTGAATGAATAGCGAAATGTCTGTTTTTTCACCAAGGTTTTTGAGATCTTCATTGTAGTTTTCAATAGCAATTCCTTTTTTATCAATAAGCATTTTTCTGGAATTAGCTACCGCCATCAGATTAACCTTAAGACTATGTTCCCTGAGAAGCATTTCATGCTGTTTTTGAAATTGTTTCAACAGGCTGGATCCCACAAGACCGGTTCCTGCAATAAACAAATACATTTCTTTATAACGGGAAAGGAAAAAACCATCGTGTATGACATTCAATGCTTTTTTTAGACTTTCATTCTTTATAACGACAGAAATATTCAACTCTGATGAGCCCTGTGCAGTTGCTATAACATTTATACCGTTTCTTCCAAGTGACCTGAAAAGTGTTGCAGAAATGCCAGGTGTGTTTTTCATTTTTTCACCTACGATAGCTATTATGGACAGGTTTTTTTCAATCAGGATCTTAAGCTCATTGTTTTGAATTATTTCGCGTTCGAATTCATTATTGATTGCTTCGTTTGCTGCAGCTGAATCTGATGGCTTGACTGCAAAAGTTATTGAATATTCTGATGAAGCCTGCGTAATAAGGATTATATTAATATCCTGTTTTGCCAATGCCCCGAATAATCGCATTGAAGTTCCTGTAACTCCAACCATTACTGGTCCCTGCAAAGTTATCAGGTCGATATGATCAATTGAAGAAATACCTTTTATAGGGCTGGGGCTTTCATCAGAAAACTTATTACTGATTATAGTTCCTTTAAGTTCCGGATTAAGTGTATTTCGTACACTTATTGGAATGTTTTTCTTATATACCGGGCGAAGGGTAGGGGTATAGATGACTTTAGCGCCAAAATGCGATAACTCCATAGCTTCAGCGTATGTCAGGCTTTCAATCGAATAGGCTTTTTCAACTTTTTTCGGATCAGCAGTCATAAAACCATCTACATCAGTCCAGATTTCAAGGATCTCTGCGTCAAGTGCCGCAGCGATTATTGCAGCGGTATAATCCGATCCCCCTCTTCCCAGTGTCGTAGTATCACCCCGGGCATTGCTTGCTATGAATCCGGGAACAATTACATTCTTTGTAATATGCTTTATTTTTTCCCTGATCAGGGAGTTTGTCAGGGCAAAGTCAACATTCGCATTTCCGAATTTATCATCAGTTTTAATAAATTCCCTGGAGTCAAGGTAAATACTTCCGTCAAGTAAATTGCATATTATTAATGATGATAACCTCTCTCCGTAACTAAGTACCTGGTCAAGCGAGTGCCCGCTCAACTCACGGAGTAGATATATCCCGTTAATTGTCTCCCGAAGCTCATTGAACAGAATTTCAGCCTCTTTTAATACCTGATGTTGTTCAGTTTTATTTTTAATTAAGCTCTCAATAAATTCTTTATGTCTGATTATGATCTTTTCTAAAAGATCCGAATACTCATCATTTCGTGAAGCTGCAAATTCACCTAACTGATACAACTGATCTGTAATGCCTTCAAAAGCTGAAATAATTACGATACAAGGAGAAGACTTCGATTCAATAATATGTTTTACTTTCCTGATCCGTTCAGGAGAACCCACTGATGAACCGCCGAATTTCAGAACTTTCATTTCCAAATAATATTTTTATAAAAAAAGCATCCTCAGGACGCCAATTTTAAGATGCAAAAATAATAAAAATCAGGTAATTGTATAATTTATTTAAAATCATTAATAAAAATGAATAAAATATTATAAAAACATCGGAAATATCCCTTAATTACCTACAGATTGTTTTTATTTAATATAGAGCCAGGTCTGAGACCTGGCTCTACTGAAATGGATATCTGTTTGATACGGTTCAGCTTGCTGCTGCCTTCTGAAGTCGTTTAAGTATTGAGAAAATAAATATTGCCGACAATAGTAAGCACACGATAAATACCAGCCAGAGTAAACTCAGCTGGATTTTAACCCATAACAACGTTCCGACAAATAGCAATTTATTACCGGCCGCTGTTGCAAGAAGCCATCCACCCTGCATCAATCCCTGAAACCTTGAAGGTGCAACCTTTGAAACGAATGAGATCCCCATCGGGCTGAGAAATAATTCTGCGACAGTAAGTACCAGATAACTGCTGATAAGCCAGTAGGGTGACACCCTGTCAGTATCTGCAACAGGCGCTCCATGAAGTGAAGCGGGTGATGGAGCTCCAATTGAAGCTACAAGTACAATTACAAATCCTATAGCAGCGATAATCAATCCTATTCCGATTTTCTTCGGAGTTGAAGGTTCAATTCCTTTCTTATTCATCCATGCAAATGCAGCCATGACCGGGAATGTCAGAGCAACAATGAAAAGCGGATTGAAAGTCTGAAATACTTCAGGGGCTATTGCGTTTTGTGGTCCGAATGCATTAAGAAATTTGCTGAATAATCCGGTTGGATCAAATCCATTCGTGAAGAAAAGAGCAAACAGTAAAGCAACTACAAACAAAATTCCTCCAGCGATTTTAATTTTGGTTTGCAGGTTTTTGTACAATAACAAAACAAGACCTGCAATAGCACCAATAACAGCAAGCATTGATGGCAATGTAAAAAATAAGCCGGTAAAAGGTCCAACCTGTTTGACAGTGTAATCTCTGGCAAATAAGGTAAGTGTGAGCCCGTTCTGATGAAATGACATCCAGAAGAAGATAGCTACAAAGAAAACAAGCACCAGTGCTGTGATCCTTGCTCTTTCTTCCTTGCGCGAGCTGAGTGTTATCCATGTTACAAATCCGGCAAACAAGCCAAATGCAAATCCTGTGATCCAGCGTTCCCCGGGATTGTTACCTAACTGTTTGATGAAATGTAATCCGAAAGCAGTTATACCAATTACTGCAATAGCAACAATAAAAGGAAGCGGCTTAAAATCGACTCTTTCAGCTGCAACAGTTGCAACTTTCTTTTCTTTATTCGGGAGGAACTTATTAAATATGATATAGACCAAAAGTGAAATAACCATTGCTCCTGCAGCTATACCGAAAGCATAGTTATATCCTTTTGAAAAAACTTCGAGATAATTATTTGCAAATGATGACAGGTTAGTCACAGGTCCGTCCAGATTGACTTTATCTGCCAGTTGCTGAAAAACTGTTGTGTCACTCAGTGTTCCGTTATTGAATTGATGGCAAAGTGAAGGAATGCTCGCATCATGTGCAAATCCATTGACCTTAAGCCACCAGTTGCGTATTCCATTGGCTGCAAATGGCGCAAAAAAGGCACCAACATTTATTCCCATATAAAAGATCATGAAAGCGGTATCCCTGAGCTTTGAATACTGCGGATCGTCATACATCTGCCCGACAACAGCCTGAAGGTTACCCTTGAAGAGCCCATTACCAAAGGCAATTGTTATCAGGCCTAATATAGTGACAGTAAGTGTCATACCGGGGATAGCCATTATAACGTAGCCGAAAAACATTATCATAATACCGACAAGGATGACCAGCTTATATTTTTTTGTTGAGTCGGCAAGAATACCACCTAGCAGGGCGAGGGCATAAATGCTGAAATAAAACCAGCTGTAGATTCCTCCTGCTTTGTCGGCAGGGAGACCAAATTTGGCCTGAAGGAATAATACAAGTATGGCCATCATGGTATAGAAACCAAACCGTTCTCCCATATTGGAGAAAAAGGCGACCAGCAGTCCCCTGGGATGATTTTTGAGCATAATCCGTTATATTAATTGGTTAATAATTATTTCATTTTTTCCATTCCCACCTGAATGGAAATAATCTAATCCTGAACTGAAACAAATATATTAATCTTAATTTGTTATTTGTATAATTTTTTTATCTTTATTATGTTATTATAATTCAATCTTTTATTTTTTTTTATTCATTTATTATACCGTATATAGATTGTATATTTTCATTAAATTCTATAGAAACTGTATATAAATTTGCTGCTGTGAGAATCAAGTCGTACACCTTAAAGTTCATCAGTCTGGGTAAAGATAAAAAACTTTATTTAAGGTATTATGTCACTGTAAATAAAAAACCAATGACCAAAAATATACCCTGTGAAATAGTGTTAACTGCTGACCAGATAAGGGCACTTAATGAAGGTACATTGGGCGGTAATATACAAAAGGTAGCGTTTCAGATAAGAAGAAAATATCAAGATGTAATTGAAGTTCTTAATGTCCGTGATAATTCATACCCTCTGCCAGAACAGATTGATGAATATTTCAATGTTACCGAGAAACAACTACAGATTGAATATCTGATTAATCAGTTCATGCACAACCTGAATGTAAAAAAAAGCACAAAAAAGAACTATGGTTATATAATGAATACCTTTAAAAAGTTCTTTGAAAGTAACATAAGTGATTCTACTATAAAAAAAATAGCAAATAAGAAAACACTTAAAGATTTTGAATTCTGGTTTAAAAGTTCGCATGAAAGTAGAAGGATAGAAGCAGCGCAAAAGGGGGAAAAGAATAAGATAGTAACACCGTTGACAGTTTTTAATAATGTTTATGTTGTTAAGATGTTCTTGAATTTTATTGCAGATAAATATGAACTTGATAGGGTAGATGTTAAGTTAAAGCAACCGAAGTACAGTAATAAATGGCATGTAACAGAAGAAGATGTTGAACAACTATTAAAATATCAACCAAAAACACAATTAGAAGCAGATGTGCTTGATATTATAAGAATCAATAAAACCATTGGATTAAGAATTTCAGAAATTCTGAAGATAGAACCAGAAAACATAAAAGAATTTAGTGATTACACAGCAATCCGTTTTATAGAAGAAAAAAAAGCAAGGGAACGCATTGTAATTATTGCAGATGAACAAGCACGAAAAATAATAGGGGATAGGCTTCTCGAAAACAAATTCTGGAACATTCCCAACTATTTTATCTTTGATAAATTAGTTAAGAAGATTGCTAAAGAGCAATTTGGTGAGCAAACAATAAAAATATATAAAGTAAATTCATTTAAAAGTGGTTATGAAGACCTGAAGAAATGTGATATTATAAGTTCACATGCTTTCAGGAGATATGCAGCAGAACGAAATATTTCAAAGTATGGCATTGATGTGGCAAGGACAATGGGTGGTTGGTCGGACTTTCAAGTTATAACCCGACATTATGCTGAATTTATGAATGAAGAAGATTTAAAAGAGAAATTATTGAAGAAGAAATAAAATTACGGATGCAAGAACAATTTGAGTCTTTAGAATACTTTGTGTAAACGCCTAAATTCAAATTCTGCATCTATCCTCAAATTTAATCAAAAATTGATGTAAGATCAAACCCCAATTCTGGATTGGCATGGTCCATTTTTTTTCAATATTCCCAATCGCCAGAAATACAACTTTCAGAGCTGCCTGATCATGCTGGAAAATCGATTTTGTTTTAATGTATTTCCGGATCCCCCGGTTGGTTTTTACTTTTGATGAAGGAGTAATTCCTTTGCCCTTGAACATTACTTCCCCAACACCTTTTGCCCCTTTATTAAAGCACCTTTCCAATTCCTTAACAGCTTCAGGTCCATAACCGGGTTTGTCATATCCGCTAAAATCAAATCCACACCATAATTCAAACCGGTTTCCGTATTTGGAGTACATTTTCACAAGAGTATCGAACCTGGCACCTGTAGCACCAGTAAAGGCGATTGCCTTTTCTATACCACAGACATCCATGACTTTAATCCATCGGGCAATATCCTGATCAGTCTGGCCATAAACATGTGCATGCATATCGATTGCCGGGTATTTTGCCCTGGTGACATTTGTCACGGGAACATTGTAAATTGATACGGGACGATAGTTTATTAGCTTCCGATCGTTTATATTCTGCCCTGAAGAAGTTACATTTATGCATAGAGACGCAAATGCAACAAGGACTGCCCTATTTCTATTTACTCGATTTATTTTAATTTCATTTGCCACTTTTCTCATCTGTTAGTGTTTTAATAAATTAAGTTTTACGATCAGCATTATATTTAGTTATTCATTGTGATAAAGTTATAAAAACCTGATATACTGAGCAAAAAATAGATCCATCCGCCAAAATCTTTTCCGATTTGATGGATGACCATGCCTTATCAAAATTGGGAGCGAAAATAATTTGCATTATAAGAAAGCCCCCGGAGCTGATCCGAGGGCTGCAATAAGTTAAAGTTATATGTCAATTAATATTCTTCAAATAACGAACAGAGTGACCAAACTTCGGATTTCCAATACTCATACTGGTAAAATCTCCCCATTTGTAAAACATCAGCTTGAACCATGCTGTGGTATTTTGGCTCTTATCCACAGAAGAACACCACTAGTAACCACCGTCTCCAATTTTGTCGAATGAACCTTTGGAGGAACGGCCACCACCTGGAAGGGTTCGAATCCTACCACCCCGACGATAATGAAAAATAGACCTTGTAAATCAAATATTTACAAGGTCTTTTTTATTAGTAGTACAAAATGTAGTACAATATTATATCCTTTACTTATAATATTTAATTGGTTCACCTGAGGCGTATCTCATTATCTTTTTAATTTATTGCGAATCGAGTTGATTTATGTATTGAATCAAAATATGCAAAGAAGGGTCTGGTGCTTCTTCCATCCATTCTCTTGCTGCTGAATACAAGCCATTTCCCATTGGACGACCAAGAGTGATAACTTTCCGTTTCACTGCTGTTTAGATCCATTTTCTTACACTTGCCGCTTTGAAGGTCCAGTAAATACAGATCGGCTTCCCGGTGCCAGATCGGGAAAGTGCCGAAATCATGAAGGGTAAAAACCATGTATTTGCCGTCTGGTGAAATCCTGGGAAAAGATGCGCTTTTGCCATTCCCGGAGGCGTTAAACACTATTTCTGTTTCGCCAAATGTTGCGGATTCCGGATTAAATGGTATTCGTGCAATATCATATTTTGTCGCCTCAATTTCTTCGAGGCTCATGTTTGACACGCTGTTCCCCTGTAAGGCTCTGCAGAAGTAGAGGTACTTTCCATCAGGCGACCAGGAAGGAAATGTCTGAAGATATCTTGTTGTATCGCGGTCCTTAACGAGAACTATATCATTCTTTTCAAGATCAAATAAAATCAGTTTGGAAACCAGGTCAAAAACTTCAATGATCTTTGCCGGCCTGGCATAAAAACCCTGCCTTACCTGGTTGGATGAGAAAGCTATAAATTTTCCGCTTGGATGCCAGGCTGGATATGTTGCTCCGCCAGGCATAGATTCAATTTTAGGATCCCGCCTGGTAATCTTATTATTATCAACCAAATAGGTTCCTCCATGTGAACCCCTGATGTGAACCATGAATTTATCAGGATTGTACTGGTTAAAGGAGTGGCAGTTGATACAATTCATATCAAGAATTTGATTGTCGATCACTGGTTCTTCACTGAAGTTTTCAATTGATCTCTACATGATTCTAATGTGCGACCAGTTGTAGTATCCTGGATATATTAATCTGTAGGCCAGGTAATGATCAATTGGCTCATTGGCTACATGGAAATAAAAAGGATCAAATTGTTTAAGTATCTTTTTATCATCTGAAGAATATATCTGTATTGTGATTTTATTATCCTTACTGTTCCCGATCAGTTTCTTCCAGGATTTTTCAGGAAAACGGATTACTCCGTCTGATGATTTAATATTCAGCTGGTAGCCATTTGAGCCTGAGACAACTATAACTCTGAAATATTTTCCATTTTCCCTGATTTTAAAATTCATCGGGGCAATATTCGGAGGTATTGTCACATCAGAATAATCGGGTTCTATATTCGGCTTGCGATCTGTCTTTTGTATGTTCCTGTCTATTTCTTTATTGCAGCTGATGCAAAAAAATATTTCGAACAAAAATAAAAGCATCCCGAATACTTTCTTTCCTGGTTCCATTCTTGAATGTTTACAGCTCTTTTTATCGCTTGTGCAAAAAAGGTAGAATTTTCTTTTAAATCAAAGGGATCCTCCTAAAATTACTTTTAACAGAAGGCCTGTTGTATGTATTTTATCAAATCGCTTTTTTAATATAATTTTGAATCCTCCAATATAACCTACAAATGAAACCATACTATTTGCTTTTAATTCTTGCATGTTTCCTGACCTCCTGCGCACAGAATAATTTAACCAGTCAAACAATAAATCCGGCCGGAAAAAAACCAGGGAAGAGGTAATAAATTACGTTGAAAACTACTTTAAGGATAAGTTAAAGGATGCCAGAATATTTATTGATGAAGATGGTTTGATAACTATTATAAATGATGTGGCAGGCTGTAAAATAAACCAGTCGAAAATTATAATTGGACAGATCGATGAAAATAAAAACGATAATGCGGTAGTTCCAATTTATACATTAAGGGGGCAATCCGTGATGGGATACGATCACCTGCTGCTGCAAAGAATTTAGAGTTATCATCAAAAGGAAATTGATTTTCTTTTAAAAGTTACCGACGATACTATTATTTTATGTATACGACTACAATTTGAGATGAAAATATTATATATTGTCAAAATAGAACAAATGATCCCATTTCCTGTAAAAGGGCTGGGGTTGTTTAAAAAGTCTTTTGTGAATCTGTATGCTAACTTTAGTATCGTTTTTACCAAAATTTAACCAATTGGTTCCCCGCTTTTTGCATGCAGGCACCAAGGATCACGATCCAGAGTACTCAGGATAACAAAGTTTCACCAGGAAGTAAATCTTAAACAAATCTTTTTAGACAACCTACGGATCCAAGATTAAATTAAGAACTTTTATTCATGAAAATCCTGATAGTTGAAGATGAGCCCAAGGTAGCTTCATTTATTAAGAAAGGGCTTGAAGAAAATAATTACGATGCAGAAATTGCATACGATGGGCTGACCGCAGAAAAACTTTGCAAGCAATACAATTACGACATTATCATTCTTGATATTATCATCCCGGGAATCGGCGGTCTTTCTTTATGTAAGAAACTTAAAATTTTATACCCGTACCTGCCAGTTTTAATGCTGACAGCATTGGGTACCACTGATGATAAACTTGCCGGATTTGAAGCAGGTGCAAATGATTACCTGGTTAAACCATTTGAATTCAGGGAACTGCTGGCCAGGGTAAAGGTTCTTATAAAAACGGCTGATCAGTCGCATGAAACGATAAACAAGCTTATAATCGCTGATCTGGAACTTGATCTTTATAAGAAAACCGCCCGCAGGGGGAGTACACATATTGAGCTGACAGCCAAAGAATTTTCTTTACTTGAATACTTTATGAGGAATGCTGGACGCGTATTATCAAGAAACGATATAGCTGAAAAAGTGTGGGATATCAGCTTTGATTTCAGTACTAATGTCGTCGATGTTTATGTTAATTTCCTGCGAAAGAAAATTGACAAAGGATTTGATAAAAAGCTTATCCACACAAGGGTTGGATTTGGATATACTTTCGGAGATTAGTAGTATGCAGATAAGAACCAGATTAACTTTGCAGTTTCTTCTGCTTGGGGGAATAATTATGATAGTTGCCTCAACTGCAATTTATTTTTTTACAGCTGATTTCCGCCGTGATGATTTTTATAACCTCCTTAGATCCAGAGCTATAAGCACAACTAAATTGGTTCTCGACAGTTATGAATTTAATACAAATCGCATTCTGCGAACCGGAACTGAATATCCTGTCAGACTACCGGATGAAAAAATCATAATTCTCAATTATAACAATGATACCTTGTATATATCAGATAGATCCTGGGAATTAAAAGAAATGAATACTATTGTCGGCCAGGCAAGATTAAATAAAGAGGCATTTAGCAAACAGGATACGTATGAAGTACTGGGAACATCATATACCACAGGATTGTACCGGTTTGTAGTAATTGGTGCAGCCATCGATAAAGATGGACTTTTGCACCTGAAAAAGTTAAGGACTATTATGATAATAGTATGCCTTGTTAGTCTCATTTTGTTTTCTATTGCAGGATGGTTTTATTCGGGAAGAGCTCTTAACCCAATTTCAAATGTGGTAAAGAAGGTAGAAGAAATTTCAATAACCAGTCTTAATTTAAGGGTTCCTGAGGGTAATGGCATTGATGAAATAGGCCGGCTCGCTAAAACATTTAACAGAATGCTTGAAAGGCTGGAAACATCATTTGCCATGCAGAAGGATTTTATTGCAAATGCTTCCCATGAGCTTAGGACGCCTCTTACTTCAATAAACGGCCAGATCGAAGTCCTGATGATGAAAGATCGTTCCACTTCTGAATATAAGTCAGCACTTGAATCCGTACTTGATGACATCAAATCTCTGATTGATCTCTCAAACAGGTTACTGCTGATTGCCCGTACCAGCTCTGAGAGTCCGGCGAAGCCAGACCAAAAAACAAGGATTGATGAGGTTCTCTGGCAGGTTCAGGAAGAAATGGAAAGGCTCAATCCCTCATACCATATTAACATATCATTGGATAATTCGCTGACCGATTCAGATCAGATGACTGTAAATGGAGATGAATACCTTTTGAAGGTTGCAATCTCAAACCTTATAGAAAACGCCTGTAAATATTCACCTGACAGAGCAGTTGATATAAGGTGCGGATATTTTGAAAAAGGTACAAAAGTGGTATTTGAAGACAAAGGTATTGGCATTTCAGAGGAAGATATCAAAAAGATCTTTGAACCATTTTACAGGGGTGCCAATGCCATCTCAATTCCAGGAAGTGGAATTGGCCTTTCACTTGTAAATCAGATAATTAAGAACCATAACGGCACAATAAACATATCTTCTAAGGTCGGAAAAGGAACGAAAATTATCCTGCTGCTCCCCGCAATCTCATAAATTAATCTCTTTTTAATCCTGTTTTAATTCCTGTTTAACAGGCATTACTTAAAATTAACCAGGTTAGTTTCTAAGGTTAACAGGTTAGTTGATTTGGTATGCCCCCTTCCCACTAAAGGGGATCTAATATCATACTGGAATTTAGGGGCAAAAACGGGCAGGGGACTGTAAATCGTTTGTTAAGACGAAATTGATATATTTAAGCCTTTTAAATTTTTATAACCTGTTATGCAAAACAATCGGTGTTATTTAATAGTCCTGATGATCTTATTGATCTTCTCAGGATGCAGGCAGAGAAATAAGCATGCCTCTGAATCTGCTATACAGTCTGCAACATCAGTACTTTCTCCAAATGATGATTTTTTCCAGGAGATAGGTCAGGAGATCGGATTGGATTTTGTACACTCCATTGGCGATGATGAACTGACCAACATTATTCAGTCAGACGGAGGAGGCGCTGCTTTCCTTGATTTTGACCAGGATGGATATATTGATATATATGCCTGCAGCGGTACCTGGCTCGAAGGTGTAAGCAAGAGTGAGAAACCGGCTCAATTACCCGGAAACCATCTATACCGGAATAAGGGAAACGGGACTTATGAGGATGTCACAAAAAAAGCAGGAGTTGGTGGTCCATGGTTCAGCATGGGTGTTACAGTCGGCGATTTCAATAATGACGGGCATCCCGACATATATATTAGCAATTATGGCCCGAATGTTCTTCTTAAAAATAATGGCAACGGAACATTCTCTGATGTTACCAAACGTGCAAATGTAGCAGGAGGTAAGGAATGCAGTGTTGGAGCCGTATGGTTCGATTATGACAATGACAGTTTTTTGGATCTCTATGTAGGCAACTATCTGGAGTTTGATCCGAACTACAAGTATTATTATGCTCCTGACGGATTCCCGGGTCCCCTGGCCTACAACAGCCAGAAAGATGTACTATACCATAATAACGGAGACGGAACCTTTGAAGACGTAACAGAGAAAATGGGCATAACCGATATTGACGGAAGAGCAATGGGTGTAGGTGCGGCTGATTATGATGATGATGGTTATGTGGATATTTATGTTGCCAATGACCACACATTGAATTATCTCTGGCATAATGAAGGAGGTAAGAAATTTGTTGACAGGGGAATCATGTCAGGAACTGCATTCAGCCAGGCAGGAGAAGCAACAGTCAGCATGTCGGTCGATTTTGCTGATTTCAACGATGATGGTCTTCTTGACCTGTTTGTATCGGATGATAGTTATTGCTCACTCTATGAGAATTTGGGTAATGGTATTTTTTCTGATAAGGGAGTTTCTTCCAATATCTCCATGGCTGCAGCTCAGTTTGTAGGATGGTCATCATCTTTTATTGATTATGATAATGATGGCGACGTTGACATCTTTAAAACCAACGGGGCACTCAAACATTTATTTGGACAGGAAGATCAAATGTTTCAAAATGAAGAAGGTGGAAAATTCAGGGATGTATCGCTTGAACTTGGCAAATATTTCAGCCAGGAATTTGTTGGACGCGGAGCATGCCTGGGGGATTATGACAATGACGGTGATCTTGACATTTTCATCGTGAACCTGAATGACAGATGCGTTTTCCTGAGAAACAATAAAGGAAATCAGAATAATTGGCTGACTCTTAAGTTGACAGGAACATCCAGTAACAGGGACGGGATTGGCGCGAGGGTGAAACTTTATGCCGGAGGCAAAACTCAGACAGCCCAGAAAAAAAGCACGACTGGTTACCTTTCCCAGAATGATCCCAGGATGCATTTTGGACTGGCTAAGAACGAAATAGTTGACAGGATTGAAATAACATGGCCTTCTGGAAAAGTTCAGACACTTGAAAATATCAAAACCAACCAGATCCTTGAAGTAAAAGAGCCTTAAAACTATTGGTTCATGAAAATTAAACGGACAATAATTCTGCCCAACATAGTTTTAATAAGCCTGTCTTGCATATTAATGGCATCATGCAACAGTAAGTCAGTAAAGAATGGCATGCTTTTAGTAACTGAGGCTCCTCAGAATATTCAGACTCCGGATTACATTAGCGGTGAATCATGGCGTTATTTAGCCGGTGCAAGGATCAGTGCATTCATGCCGGGTAAACCTTCTTCACTAAAAGTCCTTACTGAAAACTTCTTTTCAGCATCTTCCCCAAAAATATCTTATGATGGCAGGTTTATGCTTTTCACTGCACAGCAAAAGCAGGATGAATCATGGCAGATCTGGGAAATGAACCTGTATAACAGAAAATGCAGGAAAATTACCTCATTTAATGATAACTGCACCGATCCGGTTTATTTGCCGGGCGGACGGTTGGCATTCACTAAACTAACTATAAATGACACCGTTAAGTCGGCTCATTGCCTTTACACATGCAATCTGGATGGTTCCGGTCTGAGACAAATCACCTTCAGTCCCAATGCATGCTTTGCAACTACTGTATTAAAAGATGGCCGTTTGCTGACAGTCAGCCGCCAGTTGCTGCCCGATAAGGAAGATCCGATGTTAATGGTCATGCGGCCCGATGGTACCAAAGCCGATATGTTTTACAAGGGTGCCGGAGGCAGCGTCTTAACCAGCAGTGCACATGAGACATCTGACGGTAAAATAGTATTTATAGAAGCTGATAAAGGAACCCCGGCGGCAGGCAGATTGGTTTCTGTAAGTTATAACAGACCATTGCATACCCGGATTGACCTGACATCAGGGATTGCCGGAAATTTTTGCTCTGTTCTGCCTCTCGGACCTGACAATTATTTAGTTTCCTGCTGCATGTCAGGTTCTGAACGTTATGCACTTTATGAGTTCGATCCTGTGAAAAAGTCAGTTGGGCAGGAAGTTTTGACCGATCCCGAATACAACATACTGGGTGCTGTCCTTGTCGAAGAAAATGAAAGACCCAAAAAGCTGCCAAGCGAAGTGGATCTTCAGGTAAAAACCGGATTGTTGCTTTGCCAGGATATAAATTTTCTGAACCCGATGCTGCCTGACAATTCTTCTGATATCCGTAAAGCTATTAAGATAGAAGTGCTTGGAGTTGATACAACATACGGAGTGGTTGAAGTTGAAAAAGACGGATCGTTTCAGTTGAAAGCTATGGCCGACACTCCATTCAGGATAAGAACCCTGGATGAGAAGAACAATATTGTTAACGGTCCCTGCTCATGGTTATGGTTACGCCCAAACGAACGTCGCGGATGTATAGGGTGCCACGAAGATCCGGAAATGGTACCTGAAAACAAAGTATCGTTGGCAATAAGGAAGCCACCGGTAATAATACCTGTTCATGTTACGGAGGTTAAAGAGAAGATAGTAGAATTGGAATAGATATGAGAAAATATTTAAAAATTTTATTGCCTGTTGGAGTCATTTGTATTCTTGGCGCCATCTTTTATTCTCCTTATCATACCTGGGCCAGGAAACACGTAAATTTGATGACTGCTACTGAGGACCATCCGTTGAATTGTGCATCGTGCCACCTGTATTTGCAAAAATCCGGAGTTATTTCAAAACTTGTTAATGCACATTACTATTCACCTTTTAATCTCGCTGTTTCGAATGACGGGAGATATTTATATGTAGTAGCAGAAGAAGGGAATACCTTGCTGGTTGTCGACACTAAAAAACAAAAGGTGACACATAAGGTTGAAGTAGGTAACCGCCCGCATAGCATTATTCTGAGTAAGGACGGTAATACGGCATATGTCAGCAATCAATGGTCCGATAATGTGTCGGTGGTGGATCTTACCAGTTTTACGGTCACTGATACTCTTAAAACAGGAGGAGGTCCTGCCGGAGTTGCCTTAAGTGCTGACGGAAAATATCTTTACGTTGCAAATTCCTTCTCCTCCGACCTGTCAGTAATTGACATTTCTACCGGCGCAGAGCGAAAAAGATTAAACGCAGGAAATAGTCCTGCAGGTGTACAGATTAATGCTGATGGAAGTTTAGTGTTTGTTACAAGTCGCCGCACATTATCGAAACCTTTCGGGGATACAATCAGATGCGAGCTTACGATCATAAATGACAATAAACAGAGGGTTGTTGAGCGCAGGGATGTCAAGTCGGCCTATATAATGGAAAACATTTCATTCACACCATCAGGTGATCTGGCAATAATGCCGCTTGTAAGGCCTAAAAACAATGTCCCTACAATACAGATTGAAAGAGGCTGGATGATGACTAACGGCATTGGGATAGTTGAACAGAAACCCTCGGGAAGAACGATACAGTTGCTGCTCGATGAACCAAATGCTTATTATGCCGATCCTTTCGATATAGCAATTACTCCCGATGGTAAACGAGCCTTTGTATCAAATGCAGGAGTTGATTGCATTACTGTAATTGATATTGATGCTATAAGGAAACTTATAGCTGAATCAACAAATGAAACCCTGAAAACATATGCAAATCACCTTGGAATAAGCAGCCGCTTTGTTCTTAAGCGGATACGAACAGGTGCAAATCCAAAGGGCCTGGCACTTTCGCCTGACGGTAAGAAACTTTATGTTGCCGAACATCTTGAGGACAGGATTGCAGTTATCAGCACTGAAAGCCTGGAAACAACGGGAACAATTGACCTTGGAGGATCTGGAAGGATAACTGTTGCGCGGCATGGACGTCGTCTGCTCAATAATGCCGGACATACTTTCCAGAACCAGTATTCCTGTTATACATGTCATCCTGACGCTCATGAAGATGGACTTGTATATAATATGGCGTCAAAGGATATGGGCCGCAATATTACGAACACCCAGTCGCTGAGAAATATCGGGGATACGCCACCCTACAAATGGAACGGGAAGAACCAGACAGTCTACAAACAGGACGGGATGAGATTTTCAACCGTTTTAACACGAACGGAAGCTTTCAGCTATAGAGACCTTGATGCCCTGGCAGCATATATAATGACAGGAATACCTAATCCGCCTAATCTCCAGTATAATCCAAATGGGGAGCTAACGGAATCACAGAAACACGGTAAGGCTATTTTTGAGCGTACACATAATTTTAAGGGATATGAAATTCCGATAGTGAATCGATGTGTCACATGCCACCCGGCACCTTATTATACAAACAAAAAAATGGCGGATGTCGGCACGCTTGCTGCATCAGACGATTCCATTTTGTTTGACACACCTCATCTTAATAATATTTTTGCCTCACCACCTTACCTTCACGACGGACGAGCAGCTTCTCTTGAAGAAATCTGGACTTTATACGGTAAGACTGAACAACATGGTTCAGTGAACGATCTTACCAAAATACAACTTAATGAGCTTATTGAATATCTGAAAGCTCTGAGAGATCCGGAATATGAACAAAAAAGTACTGAAATACTGCATGCTTCATTTGGACATAAATAATCAATGTAATTATTAGAAAACCTATGAAAAAGAATTCACTAAGATACATTATCATGGTCATAATCCTGGCGGGTATTGCTTTGGCGGGACTGATACTGTCAAAAAAACCAGGTCACTCTGAAAAGAATACGAAGAGAGACAATCTTCCTGCCGCCAGCGATTATCAGAACAGTTCTGATGTAGATCTTCCGAACAGCTCAGGTGTAATAAAGGAAGCAAAAGCGATGCCTGTATATGGGCACTGGCGCAATTTCACAACAAAGGACGGATTGCCTTCAGACAAAGCATACACTGTCAGGATAGATGGAGACAGGGTGCTGGTGGGAACACATGACGGCCTTGCTGTTTATGAAAATGAGAAATGGCATACATACACTACAAAAGATGGTCTGGCTCATAACGGAGTTGTTTCTGTCGATGTCAGTGAACTGACAGGCGATGTCTGGATTGGAACACTGGGTGGGCTTACCAGGTGGTCATCTGGGAAATTCACAACTTTCAATCAGTTCAACAGCGGTTTGCCCAACGATCTTGTCTATTGCGTTTATTGCGACGGGAAAGACATATGGGTTGCTACCGGAGGAGGTGCCGGACATTATGATACACAGACCGGGCTATGGGATATCTTCACTGAGCAAAATGCTCCTATGCATGAACCCTGGACCTACGGCGTATCTGCAGGCGGCAGTAAAGTATATATCGCTGCCTGGGGCGGAGGAGTGATCGAGTATGATAACAAAACAAAACGCTTCAGGGATTATACCGATCCCGACGGCTTTATGGAAATTGACCTTCAGCCTGATGATGGTGTTGTACATGATATTACAACAGCTACTTCTTATAACGACAGTATTTTATGGGTCTCAACATATTTTGGGATGAGCCGTTATGATGGAAAAAACTGGAAAGGCTATTTTAATACTGATAGCGGCCTTGCAAGCAATTTTATCAATTTCCTCAGGGCTGAAGGCAGGGTGGTATTTGTCTGCAGCGATAACGGATTAAGCAGCACAGATGGCACTACATGGGTCACATATAAAAAAGACGACAACAGTGAAAATGGTAAAGCCATCATAACCACTGGAAATGAAAAGAAAGAAATACCATTGTCACCTTCAATCTCACACAATTTTATTATTGGTGTTGATGCAAAGGATGACATATTATGGGTTGCCACCTCAAAAGGTGTCAGCCGCGGAGAACTTCTCAAATAATTTAGGAATGATTCTAAATAAGCGCGATGTATTAACCACAACTATTTAAAATGGAGAATAAACAATTATTAATTGATCCGGCAAAACTTACTGATGGAGAACGTGAAGAAATGATTAAGCTAGGTATGCTTACTGAGGGTAACCGGATATGTGAGTACTTATATCCTGCCATTCATAAAGATCGCCCGCCTGTTGAAAAGCATATAGTTCATGCTCCCAGAGTATTGAATGAAGCCTATGATTATAAAAAGCCTTCATCTTTCTCCAGGGCTTTGCGCCTTGAGTTTGGAGGTTATAAAATCTTGCTTGTTTCCGGGACAGCCAGTGTTAATGAAGAAGGTAAAGCAGAACATATCGGTGATTTTAAAGCCCAGACCTGGAGAACTTACAGGAATATTACAACTTTACTGGCGGCCGAAGGAATGACATGGCATGATGTGGTCAGAACCACCAATTACCTGAGGGATATAGAACGTGATTATGATGAATTCAACAAGATCCGGACTTCATTCTTCAGATGGATGAATATTGATCCCTTGCCTGCAAGTACCGGAATCCAGGTACGGCTTTGCTGGGAAACCCTGCTCGTAGAGATTGAAGCATATGCAGTTGGTAAAATAAAATAATACAAGTAATGTGAAACCACGAGTTTTGCTTTTATTGATACTTATTCTGATTTCCGTTTTACCATTCTCACTGCTTAACGGACAGGAAAAAACAAAAAACTACGGGAATATACCCGATGAGCTGGTTGCGTATGATAAATATATGAAAGCCTATAAGTATCATTTCCTGGAACCAATACAGTTTTATGGCTCCGGACGCGAGAAACTCCCTCCCGCAGACTTAAAGGAGATAAGAATTGGATTTCTCGGGCCTTTGGAAGGTTCAGTTATTCTGCCATTAGGTAAACAGATGCTGCAGGGGACCATGCTGGCCATTGAGGAGGCCAACAAAAAAGGAGGCTATAAGGGCATTCCTTATAAATTGATGATACATAATGATGTAGGGCTTTGGGGAGCAGCAGCCAATGAAGTGGTGAAAATGGATGATGAAAAAGTGTGGGCTTTCCTGGGTACAATTGACGATAATAACTCGCATATTGCACTCAGGGCGACTTTAAAACTTGAGATACTTAATATCAACACTGGTGATCCCGATCCCACTTTTACTGAAACTAATATTCCCTGGGGAATCCGTGTCATACCTGATGACAGGCAAAGCGGCTATGTCCTTGTAGATCGTGTATTTAAGCAGGATAAGCATTCACGTGTTGCAGTGATTAGAGCCAATAACAGGTACGGACGTGTGGGAATTCTGCATTTCAACCGTTCAGCTACACGTGTCGGATACCCGATTATAATTGAAGAGCGGTTCAGTGATGGTGAAACTGATTTTAAAGAACAGTTGGAACGCATAAAGAAAACTTTGCCCGATGCTATAGTGCTTTGGGGAAATGCTAAAGAATCGGCTTTGATCCTTAAGCAGATACGCGACCTTGGCATGAAACAGCCTGTGTATGGTTCCGACAGAATGGTTAATCCGGAATTCCTTGAAATAGCAGGCCCATTAGCTGAAGGCGTAGTAACTACATGTCAGTATAATCCTGATGCAAATGATCCGAAATTAAAAGCATTCAAGGTAAATTATTTAAAAAGGTTTGGACAGGAGCCGGATGTGTTCGCTGCTCATGCTTATGATGGGACTAATATGCTGATTGAAGCAATTGAGAAGGTGGGATTAAACCGTGTGCTGATCCGTGATGTACTTACTGATATGAAGACATTCCAGGGATATCAGGGAGTTACCGGAAAAGTAATTTTCGATGCAACCTGGAATAATATCAGGCCCATTTTCATAACTGAAGTCACCAATGGCAAATTTAAATTTTCACCTGCTCCTCCTTTGGAGAAAAGTGAACAGATATATAAAAGACCTAAATCGGGAGACTCATATTAGAAGAAAGGGAAAAAAGATGGAATTAAGCAGTTACGATGATCCGGATACTATCTTCCAAGGGCTTGGCGAGGAAGGAATAAAAATGCTCAGGGAGGTCGGCAGGGAAATTTCACTGCCATAACCTTCACTTTTATGAAGGTTAACCCGGATCAAACAATAAGATTACCGAAATTAGTTTTTCAGGTCTGCCTGACCGTGGTAATAACAGCATTTGCTTGCCCTGACATACTTGTTTGTCAAATTCCTGACAATAATGCTGCTAACATAAAAATTGGAATATTGGTCCCTGACAGTAAATCCATTGCAGCTATGCAGGGTGCTGAACTGGCTGTCCGGGAAGCAAACGAAAAGGGCGGTCTGAATGGCCGTCATTTTGAGCTTGTTGTACGCTCGATGGAGGGCCCGTGGGGAACAGGCTCCAAAGAAGCAGTAAACCTGATCTTTGAGGAAAAGGTCTGGGCTCTTTTGGGATCGCATGATGGTCGGAATGCTCACCTTGTAGAACAGGCTGCCACAAGATCGATAGTTGTTTTCATGTCTGCATGGACAAGCGATCCGACACTGTCACAGGCTTTTGTCCCCTGGTTCTTTAATTGTGTGCCAAATGATAATCAGCAGGCTGCTTCATTGATCGAAGAAATATATAAGAAAAGAAAATTAAGCAAAGTAGCTGTTGTATCAGGTGATGATTATGATTCAAAAATAGCCCTGGATAACTTTCTGAAGTCGGTAAAGAAATCCGGGAAACCTGATCCGGTCAAATTCTCTTATGATAATTACAGCCTGAAGCCGGATGCTTTGCCTGACGAAATAATCAAGGCAGATGCAAACTGTATTGTATTATTCTGCCAGCCTTCAGTTTCCATAAAAATAGTTCAGCAAATAAGGCAAAAAAAAATGAACCAGCCGTTGTTCGGATCATTAATGCTCCTGAATGAGAATGAATTATCCCCTCAGGAATTGCAGGTTTATGACAATATTATTTCAATTCCTTCAGGAGACTGGTCGGGGCCTGAAAACCTGGCCTTCAGGCAGAAATTTCAAAACACATATTATAGAATGCCCGGTATGGTTGCTTCATACTCTTATGACGGTATGAGTGTGCTTATTGAAGCTATCAGAGATGCAGGAAGTTCCGATCGTGAAAAGATCCAGAAGTCACTAGAAAACATCCGTTATAAAGGCGCTACCGGATCGATTCAATTTGATGACAAAGGAAACCGGTCAGGGAATTTCAAAATGATGAGAATAAAGGACGGAGTGCCGGTAAGTTCAGAGTGATATGCTTTTTATTTGCTAATTTTGATGGTATGAAAAAATTAGATCTTCTATTGCTGATCACTTTCCTCATTTCAATATTAACAGGATGCAGGAACATTGAGGAAAAAGCCAGTCAAAAATCGACAGATCTTATAACAACAAAAACCCTGGGACTAGCCTATCTTGAAGAGTTTAAGCTTGAGGAAGCTGAAAAGGAATTCCTGAAGTTTATTGATCTTGCACCCAAAGAGAAGCTTGGGTATGCGAATCTCGGGCTGACCTATTTAAGAATGAACAGGTATCCCGAGGCTGAGAAACAGCTTATGAAAGCAATTAAGACTGACCCCAAAGACCCCGATATCAGACTCATACTGGCAACTGTGTATAAGATGAATAATGAGCAGGACCGTGCAATTGATGAGCTTAAGGATGCACTTACTTTTGCACCGGATCACATAAAGATACTGTATGAAATTTCTGAATTATACTCCACTTTGCCGGACATAGATTCACAGAAACAGCGTGAGAATTACATCATCAGTCTGGTTGAAAAAGCACCCGGAAATCTGGTTCCGAGGCTTAACCTTACAGATATTTTAATACGTGACGGAGAATTCGATAAAGCACTGGAACAGATGGAAATAATCAATAAGCAGTTCCCGGAATTCCCGAAAGAAGCAGTTGAATACTACGACAAGACACTTGCATTACTGAGATGCAAAGACAAGGAAAATGCAATTATCCAGTTTACTATTTTCCACAATTATCTTAAGGTTACTTCCCCTTATCAGGCCGGTATTATTGATCTGAAGGGCCCCGGGGGATCTCTGATAGGCTTTCCGGTTATTACTTTTGACAGGCAGTCGTTATCACGAAAAGTAGAAAATGTATCGTTGCTGGATGTTATTAGATATACTAATGCAACTTCCGCAGCCGGTCTGGATATAATTCCTCATTTTGATTATAACGCAGGTCTGGAATTCAGGTATTCCACAAACGTAGCAGCCTGTGATTATGATGGTGACGAAGACATTGATCTTTACGTCAGCAGTTATGATCCCGGATCATTATCCTATAAACATTATTTGTTCAATAATGAAATGGGGAAATATGCAGATGTTACTAAAGAAGCAGGTTTAAAACATTCCGGTAAAGAATCATCTGCTACCTTTTCTGATTTTGATAACGACGGCTTCCCCGACCTTTTTATTATGAAGGAAGGCGGAGACATATTATACAGAAATACGGGAAAAGGGACATTTGAAAATGTCACTGATAAATCAAAAGCCGGCAGTAAGGCCGGAGGGAAAATGGCTTTATTCTTTGACATGGACCATGATGGAGATCTTGATCTGTTTGAGATTTTATCAAATTCAAACCTGTTACTGCGTAATAATGCTGATGGCACATTTGAGGATCAGTCAGTGAAACTTGGTCCCCAGAATGGTGATGTAATAAGCTCAGATGCGGTATTCGGTGATTTTAATGATGATGTGGTCATTGATTTTATTGTTGTGAATAAAAATTCCGGTACTGCTTTATATTCAAATCAACGCCAGGGAGTATTTAAGAATATATCAGCAGAGAGTGGTCTGACAGATCAGCAGGGAGCAGGTGCAATTGCGGCAGGAGACTACAATAACGACGGTTACCTCGACCTTTTTATCGCGTTAGTTAACGGGGGTAATCATTCATTGTTAAAAAATCTCCGCAATGGTACTTTCGAACAGGAAAAGAAAAACAGGGAGATATTCCGGTCGCTTGAAAATGTAAACATTTATGATGCCTCATTTCTGGATTTTAATAATGACGGCTTTCTCGATTTGCTGGTTGCAGGAGAATCAAAAGAAAAGGACGGGAAGGGAGTATTTTTTTACTACAACGACGGGGCAGGAAACTTCACTAATGTTTCTGGTCTGTTGCCGGCTGAAGTGAAATCCGGAAGACAAATAACAGTTTTTGACTATAATAATGATGGCGATCTTGATGTCATAATTGCAGGTCTGAACGGTGGAATCTTTCTTCTCCGGAACGATGGCGGAAATAACAACCATTTTATCACAATGAAGCTCGTGGGGTTGAGGGCGGGCAGTGCTAAAAATAATCATTTCGGAATAGGGGCAAAAGTTGAAGTTCGTGCAGGGGATCTTTACCAGACAATGGTGGTGACTGATTCAGATATTCATTTCGGTATCGGCAGTCATGCAAAAGCCGATGTAATTAGAATAATATGGACGAATGGTGTGCCGCAGAATAAATTTTTCCCGGGATCCGACCAGGCACTTATCGAGGAACAAACTCTTAAAGGTTCATGTCCTTTTCTGTATACCTGGAACGGCGATAAATATGTGTTTGTAAAGGATATATTATGGAGAAGTGCGCTTGGAATGCCTACCGGTATAATGGGAGGTACCACTTCATACGCTTTTGCTGATGCCTCGGATGATTATTTAAAAATTCCTGGTGATGTACTGAAACCAAATAAAGGAAGCTATTCTCTTCAGGTCACATCTGAACTCTGGGAGACGATTTATATTGACAAATTAGAGCTGATTGCGGTGGATCATCCCGATTCACTTGACATTTTTGTTCCTGAACAGTTTGGTCCTCCTCCTTTCCCGGGATTAAAGATCCTGAAGGTTAAAGAGAAACACATACCAGTTTCAGCCAAAGATTCATACGGGAACGATGTGCTTTCATTTATTTCTGAAAAGGATGACAACTACCTTTCAGGCTTTAAATCAGGAAAATACCAGGGAATCACTGAAATGAAAGATCTGATAATTGATCCCGGAGACTTTAATCCGGCGCGTGGTTTGTTCCTTTTCATGAATGGATGGATATTTCCGACAGACGCAAGCATTAATGTAGCTATCTCTCAATCGGATAAGATCAAAGTGACTCCTCCGTTAATCCAGGTAATAAATAAGAACGGCGATTGGGAAACAGTGATTGATAATCTGGGATTTCCAATGGGTAAGGATAAAACCGTAATAGCTGACCTTTCCGGCAAATTTCTTACAAAAGTTCATCGCATAAGGATCAGAACCAATATGGAAATTTACTGGGATCAGATATTTTTCTCTGAAAACCTGCCAGACGCTCCGGTTGTAAAAACTGTTCTTGATCCTGTAAGTGCTGACCTTCACTACAGGGGTTTCTCGAAAACTTATAGAAAAGGAGGCCGTTATGGTCCTCACTGGTTTGATTATTCTGTTGTTGAAAAAGGACAGAAATGGAGAGATATTGCAGGCAATTATACCCGTTTTGGTGATGTTCTTCCTCTTCTGTCTCAGTCAGACAATAAGTATATTATTACCAATGCAGGCGATGAAACTACAGTCGAGTTTAATGCTGCAACACTGCCGCCATTAGCCAAAGGATGGGAAAGAGATTTCCTTATCCGCAACGTTGGATGGGTAAAAGACGGTGATCTGAATACTGCTCTTGGAAATACTGTATTGCCACTCCCCTTTAAAGGAATGAAAAGTTATCCTCCGTCAGAAAACGATATCTACCCGGATAATCCTGAATTGCAGAAATATAACAGGGAGTATAATACAAGAGTCGTAACGGCGGATGAGTATATTAATGCTGTTAGGGGAAACTCAAATTTGGTGGTTAAATGATGCTTCAGATTGATCAGAACAACCCCCTCCCTAACCTTCCCCCAAGGGGGACGGAATCTAATCCTTTCCCCCCTGGGGGAAATAAGAAAGGAAGTAAGAAATTTTATGAATTTGCCAGATTTGTTTTTATCTGTTTAATCCTTACCATTTCTTATAATTCTTTTGCACAGAAAAAATCCATAACATTTACTGACGTCACAACCAAGGCCGGCATTGATTTCAAATATACCTTCGGTGATTATTCTTATAAAAATATTCTTGAGAGCAGCGGATCGGGAGTCACTGTATTTGATTACAATAACGACAATTTAATGGACCTGTTCATGATGAACGGAACATATATTGAAGGTGTATCAGATCCTGAAGGAAAGGTATTTAAAAATACTCCTGACAGACTTTATAAAAACAATGGCAACGGTACATTTACGGAGGTTTCCGGGAAGGCCGGCGTGGATGACACTCACTGGAGCATGGCTGCCGGAGCTATAGATTATGACAATGATGGGGATCAGGATCTTTATTTATTGAATTATGGTCCGAATGTGTTTTACCGGAATAATGGCAACGGAACATTTACGGATATTACTAATTCAGCAGGACTAAGAGGACCAGAAAAACTTAATGGTTTTACAAAGTGGAGCATCGGCGTTTCGTTCTGGGACTACAACCATGACGGAAGGCTCGATGCTATGGTCGGAAATTTCCTGGCTTTCGATCCCGGCTACTTTACACCGGCCACCCCCAATATAATGCCTCACCCGTCTGAGTATAAAGGACAGGCTTCAATGCTGTACGAACAAAGATCAGATGGAAAATTTGTTGATGTCACCCAAAAAAACAACTTGTCCTTTCCTGATTCAAAATGCATGGGGCTGACTGTATTTGACTATGATGATGATGGCGACCTAGATATTTTCCAGGCTAACGATCATCAGCTTAATTTCATGTTCAGAAATGACAACGGTGTTTATAAGGAGGTCGGAGTGGAGATCGGCGTAGCTGCAAACAGCCAGGGCAAAGGGACCGGCTCCATGCATGGGTCAATTGGAGATGTTGATGCTGACGGCCTAATTGACATTCTGGTCGTCGATCTCGATTATGGAGCGCTTTATCGAAACAAGGGCAATGGTTTCTTTGAAGATATTACCGAAAGAAGCGGCATTCAGGGCCCCCTCGCGGGGAAGGGCGCATGGGCTGCTGCATTTTTTGATTTTGACAATGATGGTGATCTCGATATAGTTTCCGCCAACGGGACAGCCGAGGAACTTATCCTACAGTATCCATTACTGCTTGAAAATGACGGCAAAGGACATTTTAAAGATGTCGGAAAAGAACATGGCACTTATTTCTCCACCAAACGTTCCGGCCGGGGACTGGCTGTTTGGGATTTTGACAATGACGGAGACATGGATATTATTGTATCTCATGTCAACTTGAAAGCCACCGCTGCATTGCTCAGAAATGACGGCGGAAACTCCAATCACTGGCTGGGACTGACATTAAAAGGGAAAAACGGTCCCGCTTCAGCAATAGGGGTAAAAGTGACTGTTACAGCCGGTGGAAAGAAACAGGTTCTTGTGAATCAATGGACAACAAGTTACCTTTCAAATAATGATCCCCGCCTGCATATCGGGCTGGGAAATGAAAAAGTAATTGATATACTTGAAATAGTCTGGTCCGACGGCAATAAAGAGGTATACAAAAATATTGCTGCGGACAGGTATATTACCATTATGCAGGGAAAAGGAATAATTGAAACCAAATAAAAATGAATCATCAATACGTGAACAAAGTGGTGGATCTAACAAGTCCAGAGAAGAATGTGATTTATAATATGACCCATGAAGAAGCGGTGGGCCTCGTCAGGTCAGGAGATGTTGAAAAAGTCCGTAAGATTGACGGTCAGTTTTCGCTGATTTCAGTCGCGGGTAAAACCATAAGGATGGCGCGATCGATAGGTCGTCCCATACGGTATTTTATTGCAAAAAGACCTGACGGACCCGAACTGGTGATTGCTGAAAGAATTGATACTATTTTTAATTATCTTAAAAAGGAAGGCCTCGATCATCAGTTCCATCCTTCATATACCAGGATGGCTCCGGCTCACTACATAACAAAAATAGAACTTCTTGGCTGTCCCGATCCAAATCCTGTATATGAACGTTTTTTTAAACCTGAAAGGAATAAATATTCTTCATCAGATACTTCAAAAATAGGGGAACTTTATATCCGAACATTATATGAAGAGATAAAAAAATGGCTTCAGTTCCGTGCCAAAACCGGACCCATCGGAATCACTTTTTCTGCCGGAATTGACAGCGGAGCTCTTTTCATGCTTGTTTACCACGCACTCATGGAGCTTGGCGAGAGCCCATCACGACTTAAGGCATTTACTCTAAGCATTGACGGAGGAGGTGACGATCTGGCGCAGGCGAAGAAGTTCCTGGATACTCTTGATCTTGGATTCTTCCTGGAAATTATTGAATCAGATTATTCTGCTCTTGACTGGAAGAAAACTGTCAGAGTTGTTGAAGATTACAAACCTCTCGACATACAGTCCGCCACAATGAATTTAGCACTTTTACAGGGTATCAGGTCACGCTTTCCTGACTGGAAATATCTTATGGATGGTGATGGCGGCAACGAAAACCTGAAGGACTATCCGATAGAAGAGAATCCTGAACTTACTATCCGGAGCGTTTTAAATAATCTTATGCTTTACCATGAGGGATGGGGTGTCGATTCAATCAAACATTCGCTTACTTACTCAGGAGGATTGAGCAGGGGATTCATGCGGACTTATGCAACAGGTGAAAGCCTTGGTTTTGAAACATTCAGTCCTTATACATTGCCAAATGTGATAGAGATTTCAGAAGGGATCCCATTTATTGATATTACCGGATGGGATCATAAAAAGCTTTACGAACTTAAAGGACAGACAATTATCCAAAGGAACCAGTGCTCATAGATCTTCCTGGCAAGCATACATGTTGCAATAATTGACAAGGATGTTATAAATGAATCCCATTCGGGAACGGGTGAGTCGGTTAGCCGTGACAAAATAAACCACAACAGAAAGTAAAGAATAACAAATATAACCATCAGGATTATACCAGTTTTCAATTTTAATCTGGTTACACAAAGTCTTAACAACCTGAGCAAAGATCTCTTTGAGTATATCTTTAAGCCTTTCGCTTCTAAACCTGTTTAGTGTATTGTGATCAGGTCGATTCATCCCGCTCAACTACATAAAATGGATGTTCTCCTTAAGAGCTGACTCCATTTTTCGACTACTGTATATATTACATAAATAACTATATACTATCACTTTGAGAAGCATCCGCGGATGATAGCTCAATGTCCAACCGCCTTTGTACTGCCTTAGCAGAGAATTATCATATACATTATCGATCACTTCATCAACTATACGAACTGGGTAGCCTGGCTCAATCAATTCATCAAGGGATGGTGGCAGTAACATTAACTGCTTTTGATTGTAGTTCTTAAAAACTGGTTTTAGATATTGTTTTTTCATACCTCTAATATATTAATAATGAGGCATATAAACAAACTTATTACATAAATTTATTAACAAATATCTGGTTATTAACAAATTGTATTTTAGCCACCTTTAGGGGGCTGAGAGCAAGGCCATATAAAGGCCAATGAAAATCAAACATATATGTTTCATAAAAATGTTCATCGTTTGTTTCTAAAATCCTGAAAATTATTCTAAATATACTTGCATTGAAAGTCATATCTGTACCATATACAATTCTATCCTGGTACTTCTCAATGAAATCATGCACAAATTTTGGAATGGGAGCTATTTCTCCATAACAAGCTGAAAGCAAAGGTATTTCAGCAAAACAGCACAAATTCCCTTTCAGCATAAAGCACATAGTTATTATGTTCAGCGTCACCTGATGTTGTTAGGCTAACCATTTACGGGTTTGAAACTGGTTCAGCCCTAAAACCTGTTTGCTTTCCTTGATGCAGCGTTCACTAAAGAACCGTTGAGCCTTCAGGTTACATAAAGCATAGTTTGACGAAAACCAAATACCAACATATGGGGGAAACCTCCAAAGAGCACCCCATCTTTTTCAAATTTAGCTTTACCCATGATATCTAAACAATATTTAAATTTTTAAGTATAAAATTCATAACTTGTGAAACAATTTAATAATAAGCATATGAAATGTAATATTCTTTTTGTTTTGTTTCTTTCTTTATTTTCGATTCAGGTATCTTATGCACAGAAATCCAATAAGAAAATAAAAATTACGGGGGTGGTTGTCGATGCAAATAGGAGACCAGTTGAGGGTGCTATCATTTTGGTTGATGAGGTAAAAACTGATGTGGTAACCAATTCGAAGGGGGTATATAATATTAAAGTACCTCCAACCGCAAAAACATTAACAATTTTATCGCTTTATAATAATGATATGAAAGTGATTGAAATAAATGGGAATACCGTAGTTAATTTTATTCTCGACAAAGCAAGTACTAATACCAGCGAACAGGTACAGAAAAAGAGTGAAACAGTTGATATTGGCTACGGCACAAACAGAAAAGATCAGTCCTCAAATTCTGGCAGTAAAGCTGAAGTAAACACGACTAGAGCAAAGTCATATCTAAATATTTATGAAATGATTAAAAGTGAGGTTCCCGGAGTAAAGGTAATTGGAACCTCAATTCAATTGCAACAGGGTTCAGGATCACTTACTTCAAGCACTGAACCTCTTTTTGTTGTGGACGGAACGATTGTTGACCAGATAAATGATATTGTTCCTTCTCAGGTTCGCTCAATATCTTTACTAAAAGGCTCTGCTGCTTCAATTTATGGCGCAAGAGGAGCCAATGGAGTCATAGTCATTACCTTCATCAAGTAACGTCAAAAAACTTAATTCGGATTAAGTTCATAAAAGATATAGCTTACCTACGTAGCCCCGGAATTCCTCAATATTATAATTCTCTGATCCAAATATTCCTGAATGCAACCGGATTTCCATGCTGCTGCAACTGTATACTGCCTGCACCATGTTTCTTGATAAGAAATTCCGGGATTCCAACAAACGTAGTCGGACCACGTAAAGCTACATTGTTCTGAATTAATATGCCATTGTGAAATACCGTTGCCCTTGGTGGAGTGAAATAAGTTGTACTGTCTTTGCCAAACCGGGGAGCAGTAAATACGATATCGTAGGTCTGCCATTCTCCGGGTTTTCTGCTGGCATTTACCAGTGGAGCATATTGCTTGTAAAAAGCTCCTGCCTGGCCATTACGATATGTGCGATTATGCCAGCTGTCCAGTATCTGCACCTCGTACAGATCCTGTAAATAAACGCCGCTGTTACCTCTGCCCTGGCTTTCACCTGTTATTACAGAAGGTGTCTTCCATTCTACATGCAACTGGAAATCATTAAAAACACGCTTTGTTTTTAACGAGCCGGAACCCTTAACCGACTCCATTGCACCATCTTTTATGATCCAGGTCGCAGGCTTTACACCACCACGGGAGGCTTCTTCCCATTCCTTATTAATGTCTGTTCCGTCAAATAAGATGATTGCATCGGCAGGGGGATCGCCAACTTTGGCAGCTGGTTGCACCATCTGCACTTCCGGATCCCATATTTCTGTCTGAAAGTGAGTCATTCTTATAGTGGAATCCTCAAGAGGACGCTGACGCTGTTCTCCTGTAGCTGTTTGCTGCCTGCTTGCCGGAGGTTGTTGCTGCTGTTGCGGTTGCTGTCCAAGGCATAAAAGACCAGGTAACAGCATTAAGCTAAAAATCATTGATTTTTTCATTTGAGTTAAATTGGTTTTCATTTATAAATTCGATTTACGATAAACATCTTCTGATAAACAGGTTCTCTTTAAATAATTAAGAGGGTGTCCTCAAAACACCCTCTCAAAATTAATTACATTATAAATAAAGCTACTATCCGGAGACAGTTTTAACTTTTTTTAATAGCCAGGATTCTGCGTTAAAAGCGGATTTGCATCTTTCGCAGCTTGTGGAATAGGAAACAATAAACGAAACGAAGGAAGCGCATTAGGCCTCCAGCCGGGGATTGGATCCAGGAATTTACCAAAACGAATCAGATCTTGCCTGCCAAATCCTTCCCAGGCCAACTCCCACCTGCGTTCCAGACGGATATCATCGAGTGTTACACTGGTTTTAAGTTTTGCAGGATCGGTAAAAACTCTTTTCCTGAGTTCATTTACCAGACGGGTAGCTTCGGTATTATCTATATCGAGCCTTACAAGAGCTTCGGCTTTCATCAGGTAGACGTCAGCAAGCCTGTAAATTGCAAAATCATTTTCCATTGCGGTAGCACCTTTCTTATACTCCCACTTATTGCATCTTGCCCCGTCTTCCTGTTCTGTTTGTCCCCATCCATCAGCATCGATAGCGTATTTCATGGTGATATCAATAGTATGGATAAGCGGCCGCCCATGAGCCGTAATAATGGTTTGTCCGGTAGAAGGATCTATCATCGGGCCGATCAGAAAACTCCCAAGATACCGTTTATCATCCGGATCAAATGATCTGACAAAATCCGCCATAGCGGCGATTCCATTATTTGCACCTCCGGGAAGTCCCAACGCTTTCGGATCCAGATAATGAAGTGTATATCCACGCACTCCTAATGAAGATGATATACTGTTTACAGCTACTAAAATCGCTTCTTTGGAATTTTCATTATTGGCACTAAACTGACCTTTCCAATCAACTTCCAGAGAATAGGGAAGCGACATAATAACATTACAGGCGTCAATACACTCCTGCCATTTTTGACCACCGGCAGGATTCCATACCATGGCGTTCAGATACATTTTAGCGAGCATTGTGTAAACAGCTCCTTTTGTATACTTCCCATAACTTGACGCACTTACATCTGACCTTATAAGATCTTTTATAGCATTGAGTTCAGACATAATAAATGTATAAACCTCTGCCCTTGTTTTTGTAGATGGCTTCGATAAATCAGTGAAATCAGTTACAATTGGCACGTTCCCATAACAGTCAACCAGCTGCATATACCTGTGCGCCCTGGCAGCTCTGACCTGGCATAAATATGGCACTTTATCAGGTATAGCCGGACTATTTTCAATCAGATAAATAATCTGATTGAAATTTGTTATACGTGAATAACTGGTATTATACACACCGTTGATGGCGTTACCACTCAGTGGTCTCCAGGTCCCCATCGTCATTTCTTTAAATACACCACCATCCCACCAGTCTCCACCTCTTCGGGTGGGAGTTACTGCCTCATCTGAGACATTATTTATACCATGTATTGCATTAAAATCCCTCAGACGTGTGTAAATCGGAGCAATTAATGAATTTATCTCTGCTTCCGTTGTCCCATATGAATCCATTGGTAATTGAGAATATACTTCTTCATCCAGATTTGTACATCTAACAGTCAATAATCCCAAAAGTATTACCAATGCTAAGTATAGTGTTAACTTTTTCATAATAAATCAGTTTTAAAGTTAAAAAGTTACATTTAGGCCCAATATATAGGTCCTTGATTTCGGATAATACATCCTTCCCTCCACGCCGGGATCAAGTCCGGACATGGATACTTCAGGGTCAACTCCCTTATATTTGGTAATGGTGATCAGATTATGAGTCGTTGCATAAAACCTTATCCTGCTGACTCCAAGCATGTCCTTTGGTAATAATGAGTAACCAAGTGTCATGTTATCCAATCGTGCGAAAGATCCTTTTTCAATGTAAAAGCTGTTATAAAACGGACTCTGTTTTAATCCCATGGTTAATGCTTCCTTTAAACAATTTGCCCCGGGCAACCACTGTAAATTAGCATATGACATTTTTGAAAAATTCAGGACATCATTGCCAAATAATCCCCGGATAAAAAAGGATAACTCTAAATTCTTATATGAAATATTATTACTTATGCCATAGGTCAATTTGGGTTGAGCTTTTCCGATGTACGTGTAGTCAGCAATAGTAAAACCAGCTATCCCGTCTATCATGTCGTTTATGATATACTTTCCATCTGCATCGATTCCAAGACATTCTGGCCCATAAAATTGACCTACCTGATATCCTTCCTGAATTATATGAGTCGTATTGGCCGAACCTCCTCTCACCCATGCATCTCCTGTTTTGATAAATGAAGTAGTAAACTCCTCATTTGAAAGCGAAGTTATTTTATTCTCATTATGGGCAGCGTTTACAGATACAGTCCACCTCAGATTGGTTTTCCTGATGACATCGCCCGTCAGGGTAAGTTCAAGCCCTTTGTTTTCCATGGATCCGACATTTGCGGCAATGGTATTATACATATAAGGTGGCACGGGTACTGAATAATTATACAGGAGGTCTTTTGTATTTTTACTGTAATATTCAACTGTTCCATTAATTCTGGCATCGAAAAGACTGAAGTCAATTCCCACATTGAACATTGATGTCGACTCCCATTTCAGATCCGGATTTGGATTCTGGCTTACCCCGTAAGCAGTGTGCCATGCTCCGCTATCATAATATAATCCCGAGGAACCATACAGTGACAAAGACTGGTAAGGATTCAGTCCACTTTGATTACCGGAGACACCATAACCAGCGCGCAATTTTAATTCATCAAATACACCCCTGAGATTTTGCATAAATGGTTCATCGATCAATCTCCAGGCAGCAGACACTGATGGGAATGTACCCCACTTATTGTTAGGACCAAATTTAGATGAGCCATCACGGCGCAGAGCGGCAGATACAATGTAACGACCGGCAAATGAATAATTTATTCTTCCAAAAAATGAGATTAATTTATTCATGTTTGCATTTGAGGATACATCACCGGTTAACAGCTGTTCTCCGGCACCCAGATTGTTAAAACCAAAAAGGTTTGTCACGAAATACCGGTTTTGTGCAAAAGCTGACTGGTAATGATAATCTTCATAGGAATAACCCCCCAGCAGGTTTACATCATGTCTTCCAAACTTCCTGGCATAATTTATTGTTGTTTCCAGCAGATTTTTATCACTTGAAGAAGCCGAGCGCGATGCTGTTCCATTAGATGCTCTTCCGGCACGTGTCCGTGAATCCTGGTAATCACCGGCATCGTACGAGTTGCGTTCTTTGTAAAAATTTATTCCTGCTGACAAACCGTTTGTAATTTTCAGTGTTGCTTTTCCATTTACAAATAACAGGGCTGTTTTTCGGGGAAACTTGTTGTATTCTATATTCCTGACCGGATTTCCCTGGTCATATTCATCAGAATCCCACCATGTTCCGTCAGGATTTTTTACCGGAATGGTAGGCACCACATTATAAGCCAGGACAAAATTATATGTATAGGTAGACTGATAATCCCTCTGGTTTAAGCCACCAGATAATGTCAGGTCCAGATGATCTTTAAGAGCCTTTTGATTGACCGAGAACCTGGTATTAATTCTTTTCTGATAGTTGTCCTTCATGACACCTTCCTGATCAAGATAAGAAACAGAGACCCTGTAGCTATTGCTTTTCCCGGCTCCTGAAACTGACAGATCATGGTTCTGGCTGACACCGGTCCTCATGATCTCATCAAACCAGTTCGTGTTGGCTCCCTTATCAAAAACAGTGATATCAACATCGTTATCCTCAGCCCATTGCCTGTATTCATCGGCTGTCAGCACATCAGGGGTATTACTTACAATATCAACAGCACCATATACATTATAATCTACCGTGGTTCTATCCTGGGTTCCCTTCTTAGTGGTGATCAGAATTACACCGCTTGCTGACCGTGAACCATAGATAGCTGCAGCTGAAGCATCCTTCAATACGCTGATTGATTCTATATCCTGGGGAGCAACTGAGCCCAGAGCCAATCCCGGAACTCCATCTATTACGACAAATGGTTCACTGCTTCCCGTTAATGACGAAGTACCCCTTAACCTCATGGATTGTTCAGCGGTAACATCACCGGTTGAAGTTGTGATGGTCAATCCGGCAACTTTACCCTGAATAAAATCAGCAGCGGTTCTTGTAATACCGGCATTAAAGTTTTTTTCTGTAACATTGGTAACTGAGCTGGATATTGCCCTCCTTTGCTGGGTTCCATAACCAACAACCACTATTTCATCCAGCCCTGTGAGGCTTTCAGCAAGGGTAACGTTAATCGAAGTCTGTGATCCTACAATGACCTCCTGCGAGGTGTACCCCACGAAAGAAAACACAAGAACAGAGTTAGCGGAAGCAACATTAAGGGAAAATCTTCCGTCAACGTCTGAATTTGCCCCATTTAATGTTCCTTTTTCAAGAACATTTACCCCTGGCAAAGCCTGACCGTTAGAGTCTGTAATACGACCCGTTACAGCTTTTTGCTGATCATCTGTAGTGGTTTTTCCTTTTGACAAATCAATAAGCCGGTCAGAGGAACCGGATTGAAATGTCACAGATGCAAGCAATTCCCTGTTTTTTTCATTATCCATGGATGCAACTTTATCATCCTGCTGTGTGAATGCAGCAAAGATTTGGACAGATCCTGACAATAACAAAACAGTTGTGAGTCCCATTACTATCCTGATTTTTTTAAAATGCAATAGTACTGAAACAAAATGTGAAAGTTTTTTTGTCATTAAGGTAAGTTTTTAGGTTATTAAAAATACTTTAGGGCTATCCGGCAAGATAGCAATAACAGATAAGGACAGGAGCATTCCAAGTCCCGAGGAGCTGGAGTTTTTCATAGGCAGGTTAGGTTTTAAAGAATATCAACTATAAAACTTTGGATCTCCATAATCCGTTCACAAGATATTAAAAAAAGATTAAAAAAAATCAATTTGACTCATTTTTCTGCCATGCTGTTGACAACAAGGTTAATTTTCACCGATGAATGCGGTCTTAATAAAATCAGAGGCGATAAGAGAAAATCGTCAAATCCCTGTTATCAATTAAAAAGATTATTTTTGAAAATAATTATTATGTATTAATAATATCGATCGTCCTTATCAACGATTCGTTACATGTTTTGATATATTACGCTAATAAAGCTCTAAGAATGAAAAGATCAGCTCCTTTTTTGATTATACTTTTACTGATTTTTTCCTGTAAACCCAGGGAAAAAGAAAAAAATGAGTTGTTTTTGTTGTTATCCCCTGCCTTAACTAATGTTGATTTTGTCAACCAGTTAACAGAAAACGAGCAATTCAATATCATACAATATCTATACTTCAATAACGGTGCCGGGGTTGCTGCCGGAGACATCAATAATGATGGCCTGCCAGACTTATATTTCACATCAAATCAGAATCCCAATAAATTATACCTGAACAAAGGGAATCTTAAATTTGAGGATATCACCGAAGAGGCCGGAGTGGGCGGAAAAGGTGATTGGAAGACCGGTGTTACGATGGCAGATGTGAATGGGGATGGTTTTTTGGATATTTACGTTTGTCAGGTCGGAAATTACAAGGTGGTTCATGGGAAAAACCAGTTATTCATTAATCAGGGAGATCTTACATTCAAAGAAGAAGCACATGATTACGGACTTGATTTTCAGGGTTTTTCAACACAGGCAGCTTTTTTTGATTACGACATGGATGGGGATCTGGATATGTATCTTCTTAACCATTCATTCCATACTGCCCGTAGTTATGGTGATGCATCCCTCCGCTATGATCAGGACTCCCTTGGTGGTGACAGGCTATTCGGAAATGATGAGGCTGACGGCAAGCGAGTTTTTCGGGATATTACCCGCCAGGCAGGCATTTACAGCAGTCAGATTGGTTATGGTTTAGGAGTAAATATCAGTGACATTAACAACGATGGTTTCCCGGATATTTATATCTCGAATGATTTTCACGAAAATGATTATTTATTTATTAATAACGGCAATGGTACTTTTTCTGAGCGACTAACAGAATTCATGGAGCACACAAGCAGATCCTCAATGGGTAATGATGTAGGTGATATCAACAATGACGGCCTGTTGGATGTGATGGTTCTGGATATGCTCCCGGAAGAGGAAAAAATCAGGAAACAATCGGGAGGGGAAGATGATTATGATCTATTTGTGTTAAAGCTGAGACTTGGTTATGGTTACCAATTTGTACGCAATACGCTGCAACTCAATCTGGGTGGTGGAATGTTTAGTGAAATCGGGCGGTTGGCAGGCGTATATGCCACTGACTGGAGTTGGTCTCCTTTGTTTTGTGATGTGGATAATGACGGATGGAAAGATCTTTTTATTACGAACGGGATTTATCGAAGAGCCAATGACCTGGACTATATCAAATTTTTAACGGCAAATAACTTTTTTTCTTCAGAGGAAAATAAAGATACTCCGGATAAGGTATTGTACGACAAAATGCCACTTTATCCATACTTCAATTACATCTATAAAAACAACGGTGATCTCACATTTTCGAATATGGCAAAAGAATGGGGATTTAATACACGGTCCTATTCCAATGGTTCCAGTTACGCCGATCTGGATAACGATGGTGATCTGGATCTGATTGTTAACAATATCAATGAGCAAGCTTATATTTACATGAATAACGCTTCAAGCCAGCACAATAATCATTTTTTATCGGTAGGATTAAAAGGTAAAGGGTTAAACACCCATGGCATTGGAGCCCGTGTAACTTTATATTGTAAAGGTCAGAAACAGATTTCCGAGCAATTTCCCACAAGAGGTTTTATGTCTGCATCTTCGGATGTTTTACATTTTGGGCTGGGAACGGCAAAGGTAGTCGACTCTATTCTTGTACGCTGGCCGGACCTGTCAGAACAAACGATAAAGGATGTTCCTGTTGATAAGGTTATTACATTGGAAATGAAAAATGCAGTGCAACCTGTGAGAGGAGATGGTCAGGACAATAAGAATCTGAAGTTGTTTTCCCAAACCCTGCTGCCGGGAATAGAGTACAAGCACAAAGAGGACCTTTTCGTTGATTTTAAACGGGAGCACCTGGTTCCGCATAGTCTTTTAGCGGAGGGACCGGCTCTGGTCGTTGATGATTTAAATGGAGACGAAATGGAAGATTTGTTTGTGGGCGGGGCGAAAGGGCAGGCATCCGGGATATTCATTCAACAAAATGACGGTACTTTCAAACCATTGGATACACCTTTATTAATAAAGGACATTAACAACGAAGATGTGGATGCAGCAGCTTTTGACGCAGATGGAGACGGTGATCTTGATCTCTATATAGTACGGGGAGGTAATGCAGTAATCGTTGGGAATCCTTTACTGGAGGACAGGTTGCTTATAAACGATGGGAAAGGTGGTTTTAATGAGTGTGAAAAAGGATCATTGCCTTTTACGGCTAATAACGGCTCCTGCGTACGGCCATGCGACTTTGACGGTGATGGTGATATGGATTTGTTTGTAGGTTCAAGATCTATACCCGGGATATATGGATTATCGCCCAATCAGTTATTACTTGAAAACGATGGACAAGGCCATTTTAAGGATGTGACAGATTATAGAATGAAACGGTTGAAAAAGATCGGGATGGTGACTGATGCATGCTGGATGGATTTTGACCAGGATGGCGATAAGGATCTGATCATGGTTGGTGAATGGATGAAGGTTTGTATTTTGATGAATGATAAAGGATTTTTTACTGATGTAACCCGTAAATCCGGTATGGAGGAAACATCAGGATGGTGGAATTGTATACGTGCCGCTGACGTTGACGGAGATAGTGATCTGGATTTAATAGGGGGTAATTTGGGACTGAATTCCATACTAAAGGCTTCAGTAAAGGAACCCGTCGAAATGTACTTGAATGATTTTGATAATAATGGATCACTTGATCAGGTAATCTGTTCTTATCAGGATGGCATCAGTTACCCCGTGGCCTCCCTTGATGAGATGATAAGTCAAATGCCTTTTTTGGGAAAAAAGTTCACAAGTTATTCTGATTTTGGAGGGAAAACAGTAAAAGATATTTTTGGTAAGAAAACATTGAACCATTCCATTTTAAAAAGTGCTGTTTTGTTTGAAAGTTGTCTTTTTCTCAATAATGGAGATGGAACTTTTGAAATAAATAAACTTCCCATGATGGCTCAGTTTTCCCCGGTTCGCGATATTCTTGTTCGTGATCTCGATATTGATGGGAAGATGGACCTCGTCCTGGCTGGGAACGATTATTCCGTAAGGCCCTCGATGGGTCGCTATGATGCCAGTTATGGGTGGTGTCTGTTGGGTGATACAGATTACAGATATAATGCACTAATGCCAACTAAGAGTGGCCTTAAGATAACCGGAGATGCAAGAAGGATTCTCCCAATTAAGGTATCGGGAAAACAATATCTGGTGGCTGCAGTAAATGACGGAAATCTGCAAATATTCGAATTGTTAAAGTAGGGTGATTCCTATTTAGGAAAGAAATGCCGACCTCTGCTCAACTTCACATGAACTCACCCTCAGATTATGTGAAATAGTGTCAATTTTGGACGTCTTTAAATCCTGAATTTTTAAATACAGGACATTATCTTCATCCCAGACATCCAATAACCTTACCGCTGTTGGTTTATCCGTTAACCAGTTTTCAATCTTCAAATATGGATAACCAATTATTAATATCTTATTACCAGTTAAAATGAAATCTAAATCCAACATAATTGAATCTGGTGGGTAGTATTTAAGGATTTTTCTGCCAGATCTGTTAGTATATGTTTTATTGCACATCATGGATGGTTATTTATTTTCCTGTTCCAGAAGTTCATCATTGGTATAATCAATGGTACTTTCAGCATAAGCCATTTGTTTTATATCGTTCCAGCAGATAAGAAAGTGTTCAGGATGTTCATTATTAACATCAAGACTGATTTCAGCCGTATTACCAGTGGATGTGTTGGTTAATGTCATATATATTTTGCCATTGCTGTAATCAACATCATTTAATTGGTAAACACCAAAACCAATATTATTAACGACAAAGTATTTCTGCCCTAACCCCAGACTATGTTCTATTTTACGATTAAGTATGATTTGAAGGTGTTTATACCTGTCTGCATGGTTTTGCATGTCATCAATAAGTTCATCAAAAGTTGAAGGATATTGATAAGTGCTATTGTTTGTTTCTTTTTCCATATTTATACCATATTAATATTGTCCAGCAGCCATGCCAGTATCCACCCATTTATAGTACCGGAGATAACCGGTTCTCTACGGCTACGTGGCATTACGCTGCTATCTTCGCTTATAGCGTTGCTATCTTTACTTATAAATACTTCTTTTTCTGAAATCCGGGCAGAAATCAGTATTATAAAATTTTAGTTGGTTCATAAATTTTATATAGAAAAATTTATTTTGGCAAAAGTCTTTTTTGAGAAAAAAATTATAAAAAATTATAAATTCTTATAAGACTTTTGATTGGAGAGATATCGGTTGCGTGCAGTTATTTCCTGTCTTTTATCATATATCTCAATCCATCTTTAATCCTATCATCTTTCCATCCATTTTATTCAGGATGTTCTTCAAGAAATCAAAATCCATAAGTTTAAAAGAACAGCCAGCATTATTAACCAGATATTCATTTCTCCCAAGTTCTTCTATTGTCAGCATGTCTAAACCAACAATCATAATAAAATCGTCAATGATTAAAATATCTTCAAGTCTGAACGGGGTGATGTTGGAAATTGAATCTTCAAAGTAGTTGATTAACAAATAAATCTGATTTGGTATAACGATGTGATTATTTACATGGAAACAATTATGATTTATGTAGAAAGAACCATCTCCCAAGGGATGGAAGATATTACTGACTCCTTTTAAGAACTCGTCAGATGGGCAATGGTTGAATGTTTCATAGAAAATATATTTAATACGTTATTATTGTAATGTACACATTATCAGGAACTTTCACCGTAACCCCCGGTAAGTACTACGGTTTGGATACCAGTCTTATACAGCCGTGGGTGCTCTATATGTATGATAATCTTCATGTTAAAATTTTCGAATTTAATCGCCAGATTATTTCTTATCTGAATAAAATTTCTGGAAAACAAAAATTCAATTTACAAGTCCAAGACTTAAAAAATTCTGATTTTTTAAATTCTTGTTAAATTATTGTAATACATATAATTATAAAGTTCAATTATCACCATATTTTAAACCATGGCAATAAATGGCTACATACATTGGATGGTGGGAGAGGGGTGATATGAAATACTTGAAAATTGTCACCAATTCGGTTTAAAAAATTAATCTTTGTAGTTACTATTATGGCAAATTTTAAATAAACTCTATTAAAACTGTATATAAAGATAATAATAAAGTTTGTATAAACTTGAAAAACAATTTAATATATTGTTTAATAACAAATATATTAATCTTTTTTTATTAATGACCGAAGAGTTTAAATTTGTATTATAATGAAAAACCAGAATGAAAATATTCAGCTGTGAGCAGATAAAGAAAATTGATGAATATACTATAAAGAATGAACCGATAGCTTCTGTCGATCTGATGGAAAGAGCTGCAGGACAAATTCTTATATGGTATATGGATAAGTTTGAAAGGTCAAAGCGTATTTTCATTTTTGCAGGTCCCGGAAATAACGGCGGAGACGGACTCGCTCTTGCCAGATTGCTTGAAGAAAACAGATACAAGCCTCAGGTTCACTATGTTCATTTTTCTGAAACTACATCTACTGATTGGGAAGTGAATCGTAAAAGACTGGAAAAAGAGACATCAGTTCCCTTTGAAATTCTGAATAAGATTGATGATTTTCCTGTTATTTACCCGGACGATGTTATTATTGATGCGATCTTTGGTTCTGGATTATCACGGCCGGCTGATGGATTGGCTGCAGAAGTGATTGCACAAATTAATAAATGCAATTCTGCTGTAATTTCAATTGACATTCCGTCAGGATTATTCGGAGAAGATAACAGCAGCAATGATCCGGAGAAAATTATTAATGCTGATTTTACGCTGAGTTTTCAGTTTCCCAAACTTTCATTTATGTTCTCCGAAAACGGAAATCACACTGGGAAATGGATTATTTTACCAATAGGGCTGAATACCAGCGCAATAAATAATACGAATACACCATTTGTTTTCCTTGAAAAGAATCTGATAGCACCGCTTCTTAAGTCCAGAAATAAATTTGACCACAAAGGTAATTTCGGACATGGACTATTGATCGGAGGGTCATATGGGAAAATTGGTGCTGTGGTATTGGGAGCAAAAGCAGCCCTGCGTACCGGGATTGGACTGATTTCCTGCCACATACCATCCTGTGGAAATATAATAATGCAGACAGCTGTTCCTGAGGCAATGATTATCCACGATAATGCTGAAAAGTATATTACAGATATCGGAAGTACAGAACTGTTCAGCTCAGTTGGCATAGGCCCGGGAATGGGGACTGTAAAGGAATCACACGGAACACTTCACAATCTTCTTAAGAATTGTAAAAAACCTGTGGTTATTGATGCTGATGCCCTGAATATTATATCTGCAAATAAGGACTGGATTTCAGATTTACCTGCAGGATCTGTACTTACACCACATCCTAAAGAATTTGAAAGACTGGCAGGAAAAACCGGTGATGGCTTTTCCAGGATGAAAAAGCAAATGGAGTTTTCAAAGGATTTTAATTGCTTTGTTATCCTGAAAGGGGCTTTCACTTCAATTACTTCTCCTGACGGCAAAGTCTGGTTCAACAGTACAGGTAACCCGGGAATGGCAACAGCCGGCAGCGGCGATGTGTTAACAGGGATGATTTTGTCATTTCTTGCACAGGGATATACTCCGGAACATGCAGCAGTTGTCGGTGTATATCTTCATGGTCTGGCAGGTGATATAGCTGCTGAAAAATCAAGTTTTGAATCAATTATTGCATCTGACATAATTTATGAAACAGGAGCTGCTTTTAACAGGATACGAACGCCTTAATAATTTACATTAATTTAATATCATAAATAAAATCCCGAAATGACAGTAATATTAAAAACAAAATATTTTCTAAATATGAAAACAATAACCAGACTGCTGATATTTTTGATAATCATATTACTTACCGGTTCATGTCAGACATTAAAGAAACATACGACACCCGGAAATACAGTTACTCCATTGTCAGATTCAGTGATATTAAGAAACGGTACCCTTGTCTATGGACTGCCAATGACTGTTTTTACCATTGTTGTGGAAATGGAGAGAATTATTGAAATTCCAGGACCATATTCGAGATTTGCAAGTGATCTTGTCGGACTGACAGACGTTATTAAGAGTGAAGGTGAGTCATGGTCAATAAAAAGTATCAATGTAAATTCCCATGAGGAGATCGATCCGTCAGAATTTTATGTTATTGAGAGCAGTACTCTTTTTCAGACAAATGCTTTGGCACTTAAAAAAGAGGGACTAATTCTTGACCTTAATCCGGAATCAACCTACACGGAAGAAGGGCGGACCGCAGGTAAGGAAATAAGCATTAATCAGTTCACATCATTTGATCTTGGATCGGATGAGTATTACCAGGTTCAGAGTGATACCGCATACAAACGCGTCAGGGTCGATTCATCATTTATAAGGATACCTTATCTTGTTGAAAAGAAGAAAAAACTGACGATTGACCAGCTTGCTGAAAAAGCGGCCCGCAGGCTGATGGAGCTTCGAGATGGTAAAATACTGATTCTTACTGGTGAAGCAAATGTCTTTCCACAGGATGTATCTTCAATAAACGAAATGAACCGGCTCGAAAAAGAATTTACTGAATTATTTGTCGGTAAAACTTTTATTGAACCAAGGACATTTACATTTCAGATAATTCCTGATAAAGAAATTTCAAATGAACCAATGACGCTATTCAGATTTTCAGAGGTTACTGGCCCTGTCGGAGTTTCAGAAAAGAACGGGATGTCGGTTATTGCTGAGTTTATACCTGAGCAGAAAACAAAAGACCTGACAATACTTTCCAGGCAACAACCGGAATCCTCCACCGGAATATATGATAAACTATTTTACAGAATCCCCGATGTAGTTAACATTAAAATAACGATGGGGACAGAAACTCTGTACCGGTCAAGAAAACTGGTCTATCAGTTTGGAGAAGTGTTGCAGCTGCCGGCGAATTATATTCTTGGCAGGTAGGATTTGGATAATTGAGATACTAATTACATTCTCTGGAACAGGTTGCAGGTTGCAGGTTGCAGGTTGATTGGTAGTCTTAGACTATTATAAAGAAGGAAGAACGAGCACCGAGTACCGAGTACCTACTTCACCTTACCGACAAAACTCTTCTGAAAATCCTCCCATTTCTGGGTTTTATAAGCTTTATCGGAAAAGAAGCTGAGAAGGACTTCCATATCCCGCGCTTCACGGAAACCGGGTACAGGAGATACTTCCAATTTTTCGTTACCCTGGGTAAGAAAAACTACGGTAGGATAGGATAATTGTCCCTGAAGGAGAGCTACAGCAAGTTGATGGGCCTTCCCGTATTTACCATCGTTGATGAATGTCTGGCCCAAAAAAGTGATGCTCTCTTTTCCTTCCGCATCGAATTTTACAGGATAAAATTTGTTATTTAGAATATCAGCAATTACCGTATTTGTAAATGTTTCCTTATCCATTTTCTTGCACCATCCGCACCAGTCGGTATATGTGTCAATAAATAAAGGCCGGGGAGACTGTTTTAATAGTTTTTCGGCTTCCTGGATTGTATACCATTTCACACCAGAGCTTTTAGAAAGTACCGGACTTTGAGCAAATGCCGGAATGATAGTAAAAGCAGCCAATAATAAAATCAGAGTTCTTTTCATATATATTTATATATTTCGATATATATTTTTTTTGCAAATTAATATAAAATCCATCAAATAATTGTCATTAATTATATCTTTTATTAAACAGCAACAACCAGGCCAGAGTTTAGTTCATTAATTATGATATAACAGAAGGAATTCATCCGATTTATTTTTTACATTTACCTGCACAAAAATTAAAATAACTGCTATGGAAGCTAATGTAAAGACTCTGCGTGATACGACTGCCCTCAGATGGTTTATTCTGGTTTTGCTAAGTGCCCTGATGTTCTCAACCTACTGGTTTCAGGATTTCTTTTCAGGTCTGAAAGGTTTAATGGAGTCGGAATTAGGTTTTACAAGTGAAGAGTTTGGAAGACTGATTGGGTTAACAACTATTGCCAATATGTTTGGTATGATAATAGTTGGAGGAATAATTCTTGATAAGTGGGGTATAAGATTAGCGGGACTTGTTTTTGGAGGGCTCGCTGCTGTTGGTGGAGGTATAACTGCAATGGCATCGGCAGGCATCTTTGGCGAGGATCACGGAACAATGCTTACCATGATGATAATTGGAAGGATAATGTTCGGCTCTGGCCTTGAAATCACATGTGTCGTAGCGACCAGAACAATTGTCAAATGGTTTAAAGGATATGAAATGGCACTTGCGATGGCGATAAATATCGGTTTCGGACGACTCGGTTCTGCTTTAGGTATTGCAGTTTCACCCGATATAGCTAACGGACATGTCTCACCAGCTGTAACTTTTGCTGCTACTCTGATAGGCCTTGCATTAATTCTGTTCCTGATCTATACTTTTTTCGATAAGAAGCTTGACAAACAAAGAGCTGGTCTTGTTTCAGAAAGTGCTGAAGAAGAAGAATTCAAGTTTTCAGACCTGGTTAAATTAGCCACCAATCCTTCTTTTATTTACATTGCTCTGCTCTGCGTTTCATTTTATGCAGCCGTATTCCCGTTTATTCAATACGCACCTGATATGCTTGTCAATAAGTTTGGCTTCAGCTACGTTCTCCCGGCTGATAATCCAAACAGTAATATCATTCTTTTTGGGAGCAAGGCAATTGGTAACTCCAGCGTATTTATTGCATTATTTATTTTCGGCTTAGCCTTCTCTCTGGTACCTTCAAAAATCAAATCCAGGGCTAATAAAAATATTTCGATGATATTAATATTTGCAGCCTTTGCAATATTCATCTTCCTTTTAAGAGATACTTTCAGGCTGTGGTTCTCAAACGGACCAAAGACTGCATCTCTTATCCCGCTTGGAACCATTCTGTTTACCCCGATATTTGGCAATTATGTCGATAAAAAAGGACACGGAGCTTCTTTAATGATTTTAGGTTCTCTTCTTCTGATTTTTGCTCATTTAGCATTATCGCTTTTCAGTGTGAAAATTCTTGCATATCTGGGACTTTTTAGTCTTGGTATTGCATTTTCACTGGTTCCTGCATCGATGTGGCCATCTGTTGCTAAAATTGTTCCTGAAAACCGTCTGGGAACAGCTTATGCTTCTATGTTTACAGTTCAGAACTGGGGGCTCGGGCTATTCTTCTGGGGTATTGGCGCTGTGCTCGATCTGGCCAACAAGCCTGATCTCGAAGCTATCAGAGCGGGTGAAATGAATTATAATTATACTGTTCCTATCTTTATTCTTGTATTCTGTGGTGTAATTTCCATTTTTCTTGCATATAAATTAAAACAAGCCGACAAAAAACAAGGTTACGGTCTGGAGCTTCCGTCAGGTCAGAAACCCTGATTAAATAACCGTTAAAAACATCCCTGCAAAGTTTTTGTTTAATTGTTATTTAATTAACAATACATTTTATGCAATCAAACGAATTTGAAAAAGCAAAGGTTTTCAGTTTCAATGACTCTGTTGAATATGCCAGCGGAGGGATTCTGAGTAAAACAGTCCTGAAAAAAGAAACAGGTAATATTTCTCTCTTTTCATTTGTCAAAGGTGAAGCATTGAGTGAACATACTGCTCCATTTGACGCTATGATACAGGTAGTTGATGGTAAAGCTGAGATTATAATAGGAGGGAAGTCTTATTTTCTCGAATCCGGCCAGACAATTATAATGCCAGCTGATATCCCTCATGCTGTAAAGGCAGTGGAAAAATTCAAGATGGTGCTTACGATGATAAAGAGCAAGTAAAAACGGTTTGGGGTATGCGGTATGCGGTACGCGGTTTGAAGAGATCAACCTTATGCCGCACACCAGCATTTACGCCATTTTTATCAGTATCGATTTTATCGTATCCGTAACATCCTCCTCCTCATCCACACACCTTTCAAGGATTTCGAGAATCTTGTTGTTTTTCAGCAACTCAGCTGCATCTTTTTCTTTGTCAAAAAGTTCAGATACTGCCACATAGTAATACTCGTCAACCTTATGTTCAATGGCTGTTACGTTATTGCAGGCTTTGGTAATCTCATCCTTGTTTGCTGCTGCATCATAAAGGCAGTGGACACACAATTCAATTTCCTTTCCTGCTTCATTGATCATATTTGCCATTTCTTTATAAACAGGCAACAGCTTCTTGGGCTTATAAAGACATATTCTTCTGCTGACTCCGTTAATTGAATCCACAACGTCATCGATATGGGATGCAAGTTCGTGAATATCCTCTCTGTCGAAGGGGGTAATAAACGACTTGTTTAACTGCACGTACATTTTATCCGTAATCTCATCTCCAATATGCTCGACATCCTTGATCTCTTTATGGATCCTTTCATGATCTTCTGTTTCGGTGAATGAGAGCATCTGTTTCAGAAGCTCAGTGGCCTTTACCATGTTTTTTGCATCCTCCTCAAAAAGAGGATAGAACGAATGATCTTTCGGAACAAAAAACTTAAGAATTTTATCTAAGTTCATTTTCTTTTTTTTTAAGAGTGAGACATTAAAATGCCCAGTTAAAGAAATAGTACATAATCCCTCCGATAAATCCGGAAATAGGAATTGTTAGTATCCATGCCCAGAAAATTTTTGTTGTAACTCCCCATTTCACTGCAGAAGCGCCTTTACGGGCTCCGACTCCGATTATAGCTCCTGTGATTGTATGTGTTGTACTCACAGGTATACCCCAGTATGTTGCTGCAAACAAAGTCAGAGAACCAGCAGTTTCAGCACAAAAACCTTCAAAAGGTTTAAGCTTAGTAATTTTTTGTCCCATTGTTTTGACAATTCTCCAGCCACCGAACATAGTCCCAAGCGCAATGGCTGCCTGGCATGATAATTTAACCCATAAAGGTATATCTGTTTCCTTTGTTATAAGACCAGATAATATCATTGCCAGCCAGATGATTCCCATAGATTTCTGTGCATCATTTCCACCATGCCCAAGACTAAAAGCCGAAGCAGAAACAATCTGAAATCTTCGGAACCACTTATCAACAGAAAATGGTGGTACCCTTCGGAAAATCCACATAATTAGTGAAGAAAGAAAAAATGAAAAGACCATCCCCATTAACGGTGCAATAAATATAAACATCACAATTAATATTACACCTGAAGAAATAACTGAACTAAAACCTGAACTGGCAACAGCAGCTCCGATAAGTCCGCCCACGAGAGTATGTGATGAACTTGAGGGCAATCCCCACCACCATGTTATCAGATTCCATACTATTGCAGCAATCAGTGCAGCTCCGATCACATTAAGATTAATTATATCAGGTTCTACTACACCACTTCCCATTGTATGAGCAACTTTCATAGGGAAAAACATAAAAGCAATAAAATTAAAAAATGCTGCCATTGCAACTGCAGCCAGTGGCGAGAGTACTTTTGTTGATACTACAGTTGCTATCGAATTTGCAGAATCGTGAAATCCGTTTATGAAATCAAATATCAGAACTAAAGCTATAATTATATAAAGGAATGTCATTATCTGATCTAATTAGTATTTTTATGGTTTAATGGTAGAGGAAATGAGAAGACTTTCATTTATTTAGTATTTATTCAAAAAAAAATAGTGACCAAAAATAAATAAACCAAAACAGATTTCAAAACCCTCATGTTGTTAAGTTATTGCCACATTTTCAACAAATAAAAACAGATAGACACAAATACTTCTTATTAAGGATTTTATATTATTAATCACTATTTTTATTTCAAAATTGTATTATTTTTATAGGATTATCAATGTTAAACTAAAACCAGTTATATATGAGCGATATACGCAAACTTGAACCAAAACAACTCTGGAACTTCTTCCATGAAATAACACAGATACCGCATCCTTCAAAAAAGGAAAAGAAACTTGTTGATTATGTTGTAAAATTCGGCAAAGACCACAAGCTTGAAACAATTGTTGATAAACCCGGTAATGTTATAATCAGGAAACCGGCAACTAAAGGTATGGAGAAGCGCAAAGGCGTGATATTCCAGACACATCTCGATATGGTGCCACAGAAAAACAGTGATAAAAAACACGATTTCGAGAAAGACCCCATCAGAACAATTGTTGACGGGGAGTGGGTTAAAGCAGATGGAACAACCCTGGGGTCAGATAATGGTATTGGCGTTGCTACTACCCTTACAGTTCTGGCATCCAAAGATATCGTTCATGGGCCGGTCGAAGCTCTTTTTACTATTGATGAAGAGACCGGAATGACAGGCGTTTTCGGACTCAAATCAGGCTTATTAAAGGGTGATATATTGATGAATCTTGACTCAGAGGATGAAGGTGAGCTGTATGTCGGCTGCGCCGGAGGCATTAATGTAGTAATAAACAAGAACTATAGAGAGGAAAAATCACCCAAGGGAATGGCTGCCTTCCGGATAGTGGCAAAAGGTCTGAAGGGGGGACATTCAGGTGTTGACATTGCCCTGGGAAGAGCCAACTCTAACAAAATCATGTTCAGGTTCCTGATGCAGGCAGAATCTGATTTTGGTATCAGGCTTGCTGAAGCGGCAGGCGGTGATCTCCGCAATGCCATTCCCCGAGAATCATATGCTGTTGCACTTGTACCTGACATTAAAGTAAAAGAATTCGAGAAATTTGTTAAGGGATACGAGAAAATGTACAGGACGGAATTTTCTGAGACAGAGCAGGATCTCTCATTTACGTGTAAAAAAACCGGAATTCCTCTCAAGGTAATGAACCAGGGAGACCAGTACAGGATCATACGTGCTCTTTTTGCATGCCCTAATGGAGTGCAACGTATGAGTCAGGCAATGAAAGGACTGGTAGAAACTTCAAATAACCTTGCAATTGTAAAATGCATCGGAGGCAAGTTTGAGTGTCATAACCTTACGCGCAGCTCTGTTGATTCATCGAAAGAAGCTACTGCATGGAAAATCGCAGCAGTATTTCACCTCATTGATGCTGAAGTAACATTGTCAGGCAGTTATCCGGGATGGAAGCCAAATATTCAATCTCTTATTCTTAAGGTAATGAGCGGCGTTTATAAAAAAATGTATGGTAAAATCCCGGAGATTAAAGCTATACATGCCGGGCTCGAATGTGCAATCATAGGAGGTGTATACCCGAAACTGGATATGATCTCATTTGGTCCTACAATTAAATTCCCTCATTCTCCTGATGAAAAAGTAAATATTCCTTCGGTTAAAAAGTTTTATGATTTTCTTTGCGAAACCCTGAAACAGGTGCCGGTTAAATAAAGCTCAGGATTCATGGCTCACGACGCACGACGCTCAGATTATTTATCCTTGCGCCTTGAGTCGTGCGCCTTGTGTCCATGCTAATCAACCTTTATCTCCACCAGGAGATCGTCCTTCATTACGTTGTTATTGGCTTTGGCGGCGACTTTTACAACTTTCCCGTTTACAGGTGACTGGATTTCGTTCTGCATCTTCATAGCCTCAAGTATGACAACCGGCTCACCGCGCAGGACATTTGATCCTTCTCTGACAAGGACGTCAATGATTTTACCGGGCATAGGAGCTTTTACAAACTCCTGCTCGGTTTTACCTTTTGACGAACTCAGCACCTTCATCCTCTGAAGGGAAAAGGGCGTTTCCACTGAAAAAGTGTAACTTATATCGTTAAATAGTATTTCGTATTTATTCTGCCGTGACCTGACAACCTCAACCGGGTACTTACGGTTTTTCCAGAGGATATAAGTTCCGTATTTTTCATCAGTTTTAAGTTTTATTTCGTAATTCCTTTTTCCGATTTTTATCTTATGTTTTAGCGGAAGGGAAAAACTGAATTTCCTTTTTTCTGATGAAAGGGCATATAACTTTTTTATCCCGAGCTTATCGTTCAACATTACTGATTATCTTAATTAAAACTGGTTAACTCTTTTATTCATCAACCACGGGCTCATCTCTTTCCCGTTTTCGAAATCAACATTAATACTGTCTTCTTTCAGATTCTCCTCAACAAACAGTTTTGTTGCCAGCCATGCTGCAAGTATCTCTTCATATTCACTATTGAAATAGTACTTATCCAGGTCGTTTTCAATAAATGCTGTTGTAAAAGTCCCGTTCTGGAATTTATCATTGCGGACAAGCAGCCTGAAAAAAGGAAGGGTAGTTTTTGTTCCCCTGATCCATACTTTGTCAAGCGCCATTTTACAGTTTTTGATTGCATCCCTGCGATCCTTGCCTTTAACAATAAGCTTGGCGATCATTGAGTCGAAGTTTGCGACTATAACGGAGCCTGACTGGATGCCGGTATCAATCCTTACATATGGATCTGAAGGCATGCTCAGGTTTTCAATTTTCCCTGGAGCAGGGGCAAATCCTGACTGAACATCTTCGGCATTTATCCTGCATTCAATAGCCCAGCCTTTAAGCTTTATGTCTTCCTGCCGGTATTTAAGCTTCTCCCCGTTGGCAATAAGTATCTGCTGTTCAATGAGGTCGATACCTGTGATGATCTCTGTAACAGGATGTTCAACCTGTATTCTCGTATTCATTTCCATGAAATAGAAATTCTTATCCGAATCGAGAAGGAACTCAACAGTCCCTGCTGAATGATAATTAACTTCTTTTGCAATCTGAACAGCCATTTTACCCATCACCTCCCTTAGCTTTTCATCCAGCGCACAGGAAGGAGCTTCTTCGAGGAGCTTTTGATGCTTTCTTTGTATCGAACACTCCCTCTCACCAAGATGGATAACATTTCCATGTGTGTCTCCTAGTATTTGAAATTCAATATGTTTTGGATTTTCAATATATTTTTCAATAAACACTGAGGGATCGTTAAATGCTTTTTCAGCTTCTTTGCTGGCTATGATGAACATTCTTTCCATCTCTTCAGCTTTCCGGATTATCCTCATTCCACGACCACCACCGCCTGATGCAGCTTTTACAATTACCGGATAACCTATTTTTGAAGCTATTGCAACAGCCTCCTCTTCATTTGAAATGTTTCCTTCGCTTCCCATTGCCATAGGGATGCCGTTTTTCATTGCCAGTTTCCGTGCAATGGTCTTGTTCCCCATTTTGTAAATAGCATCCGGCGAAGGCCCGATAAAAATAATTTTATTATCAATGCATTTATCCGCAAAGTAGGCGTTTTCTGCAAGAAACCCATAACCCGGATGAACAGCATCAGCTCCGGTATTGAGTGCTATAGCGATCAGTTTCTCTATATCGAGAAACACAGGTATTTCTGAAACATCTTCACTATTATCAAATATCTCATCAGCAAAGGAAAGATACATTGCATTTGGTTCAAGGGCAGTTTTTATGGCAACAGTTGAGATTTTCATCAGTCGTGCAGTTTTCATTATCCTGATTGCAATTTCACCTCTGTTTGCTATGAGTATCTTCTTTATTTTCATATTATGTAATTCCTTCACATTGAGACGGCCCGCAGTCCGTCTTTACAATTTATCAATAAACACTTTATATAGCTTTTTGTTCCTTGTACCCTGCACCCTGAACCCTGAACCTTTAAAGCGGCATATTTCCATGTTTCCTTGAAGGCACCTTAACCCATTTGTTACTCAGGGCATTAAAAGCAGAAACGATTTTTTTTCTGGTTACTGCCGGATCTATAACTTCGTCAATATAGCCGCTTTCATCAGCAATGAAGGGATTAGCGATTTTATCCCGGTATTTTTTAACAAGCTGTTTTTTGAGCTCTGCCGGATTTTTTGATACGGCAAGTTCTTTGCGATATAATATTGCGACTGCTCCGTCTGGTCCCATCACAGCAATTTCTGCAGAAGGCCATGCAAAGCTGAAATCACCACCGAGGTTTTTACTGTTCATCACAATAAAAGCCCCGCCATAAGCTTTTCTCAGAATCACTGTAATCTTTGGTACAGTAGCTTCGGCGTAAGCAAAAAGCATTTTTGCACCATGCCTTATAATGCCTGAATGTTCCTGATCGACACCAGGAAGGAAGCCCGGAACATCTTCAAGTGTCAGGATCGGAATATTGAAAGCATCACAGAATCTGATAAATCGCGCACCTTTTGTTGATGAGTCAATATCAAGGACTCCTGCAAGGACTTTTGGCTGATTTGCCACAATTCCGATTGTTTTACCTTTTAATTTGGCAAATCCTGTTACCAGGCTTTGGGCGAATAATTCCGCAGTCTCGAAAAAGCTATTCCGGTCTACAATATTGTTAATGACATCTTTTACATCGTAAGCTTTGTTTGGATCGTCAGGAACAATATCTCTCAGTTTTTCATTAATATCGCTGCACGAACCGTCATCGGCCATCACAGGCGGATTTTCCACATTATTTGACGGAAGGTATGAAAGAAATTTCTTCAGTGCCAGAATTGTATTCTCCTCGTCATCATAAATCATATGTGCAACACCACTTTTGCTAGCATGAATCTCTGCACCACCCAGCTGTTCGAATGTGACATCTTCATTCAGAACCTCCTTAACAACGTTTGGACCTGTTACAAACATGTAGCTTGTATGGTTTACCATGAATACAAAATCTGTAAGAGCAGGGGAGTAGACTGCACCTCCGGCAGCAGGGCCCATTATGACAGATATCTGGGGAATAATACCTGAAGAATGAATGATATTGTGAAAAATAGTAGCATATCCGCTCAAACTTGCCACACCTTCCTGTATCCGGGCACCACCCGAATCCATGATTCCTATAATCGGAGATCCCATTTTAAGTGCCATTTCCTGTATTTTGGCAATCTTTTTTGCATGGACAACACCAAGAGATCCACCCATAATGGTAAAGTCCTGAGCATAGGCGAACACAAGGCGTCCATTAACTTTTCCATGCCCCACGATCACTCCATCCCCGAATGTCCTCTCAACCTTTCCAAATTCAACAGGTTGATCCGCAGGAGTGACATAAGTATAAATTTCTTCAAAAGTTCCGGAGTCGAAAAGAAGGCTTATTCGCTCATGTGCAGTAAGTTTGCCTTTCGAATGCTGCTTCTCGGCCTGTTTCGGACTATATTGCTTTTTCAACGCCTCCTGACGTTCAATGAAGGCTTTGTAACTTTTACCCGATAAGTCCATACCCAATTAGATTTAATTAAATATCAGGATTAGTCTCAGAATGAAATATTGATCTGTTTCTTTTCCCTGCTATTTTTTCGGGTTCAAAAATAGTCAATCTCAGGGTAATTCCAAATTAAACTTCGACCGTGTATTGTATAAGAAATTTAAGTTTAAGTATTTCAGCTTGTTAAGCAGAGGTATTCTTCGAATCATTTTCACTACCTCACCCTGTCTCCATTTCACTTTTTGACCGGTTTAAATAACCCTTTGGCATTTGATCCCAGCAGCCCTGCCTTAAGCATTGAGTTGCTGGCTTTATATAATTCCCGGATCATTTTATTACTTAACACAGGAAAGTGGTGAAGCGATTCGATTTTGTCACCGATATATTCCAGATCTTCATCAGTCGTCGCCCAGTGACGTGATTTGAATTTAGAAAGATCGAACGGGAGAGAGTATGACCTCAGGGTCTTTTCACCATATACATTGAAAAAGAAATCAAAGTAGGACATAACAAGTTCACGGAGAGTTCTGTAGACCGGTTCCCTGAAACGTAACGAGGTGAAATTCGATTTGGCGACGGCACCCCAATGTCCATTTTCCTTAAAAACTGCAATAACATGGTCATCATCATTCACCGCTCTCATATCGACAATAAGAGGCCTGTATCCAATAAATTCGAGGGCAGCTGCAGCAAAAAGTGCCCCCTCGAAGCAGTGAGCTGATCTCTTTTTCATCACCCACCGTGGTGACCTGCATTCGTAATTGGGATTATAGCTGATTGTATCGAGAAATACCTGTATCTTATCAGGATTGCTGAGTGTTTTCAGGAACTTGATTTCTTCTTTTGTCCACTCCATAAAAGTTCTTTATCTGTTTCCTATTATCTTTCCACCACGGATTTCACGGAGCGATAGCGATTTTCCTGCCTTTATGCCCCTGTGCCCTTGTGCCTTTAAGCCATTCTTATATCAACCGCCCTATTATCTCCTGCATCTCCCCATACTGCTCCTCCATGCTCTCGACAAGCTTAAGCTGCGCCCTGGCACGCTGAAGATTATGATGTTCATGATGGATCTTGAAATAATTATCCCTGTCTATATAATCTGTAAGAAACCTCACGGCTATTGTGTATGTTATCAGGCGCGGAGCAAAGGCAAGAAATTCCTTTTCAACCTCATTCAATGTATCCCTGGTTTCTGAAAGGTATCCCCGGGCATATGCTTCAAACAATCGGATATCCATCTTAACTTTTGACAGTTCTTTTTCATCTTCTGCGGCAATATTTGCAGCAGTCCTGATTGCATCTCCGAAATCATAATGAATATAACCAGGCATTACTGTATCCAGATCAATTACGCATAAGGCTTTATCATTTTCATCGAGAAGGATATTGTTGAATTTGGTATCATTATGTGTAATTCTTAAAGGAATTTTCCCCTCCCTGCCCAATCTCAGGATGACTTTCATTTCCTCGGCTCTTTTCAGAACCGAGTTTATTTCATTCTCAACTTTTCCCACTCTCTTTACCGGGTCATCTTTGCAGGTACGATTAAAGGTTTCAAGACGCTTTTCAATATTATGAAAAAATGGTATTGTCTCATGAAGCGGGACTCCCGGAAGATCAGCAAGCATAGCCTGAAAACGGCCTATTGCCTTTCCGCCTTCAAAAGCTTTATCCGGACTGTCAACAATATTATATGAGCGATGGTTGGAGATAAAAATATACATTCTCCAGAAGTTACCCTCCGCATCGGTTATCCAGCTTTTCCCGTTTTTTGCAGGAATAAGGGTAAGGCATTCTCTTTTAATATCAGAACCGGGTATGGATTTAAGCTTCAGGTTCAGATGTCTTGTAACTCTTTCGATATTATCCTGAAGTTCAGGAATATTCTTAAAAACTCTGTTGTTGAGCCTCTGAAGTATGTAATCATCTGTGCTTTCTTCAGCAGTCACAACGCGGAAAGTGTCATGTATATGGCCGCTTCCATAAGGTTCACCCTTTGAAAACGTTCCCTCCGCTTTAAAACTATCAAATATCTCTTTCAGATTATGATTCATTTTTCAAACCTACCTTATGTCCGAGAAAAGCATAATACATAATAACAAGGTAGCATGGGACACAAATCCAGTATGCTGTCTGGGTTGAAAAAATAATTGCAAGCTTACCATAAAGTAATGGTAAAAGAGCTCCTCCCACAATTGCCATTATAAGAAGTGCTGATCCGGTTTTCGTAAACTTTCCAAGGCTGTTTAATGCCAGTGGCCACATTGCAGGCCAGACAAGCGCATTAGCAAAACCAAGCAAAGCAACACATAGAACTGTAACAGGTAAAATAAGTTCCAGAGGTTTGAATGTAACAAGATCAATAAAAGGCATCGTGAATGCGATGTGTGCCGGAGTAAGAATAGCTCCAAATGAAAAGATTAGTCCCAGAATTGTACAGATTCTAAGGGCATTGACTTGTTTAAGATATTTTGGGATAAATATTATTCCCATCATATATCCAAGGATCATGCTGAGCATAGTAAGTGAAGTATAGTACTTAGCTGAATCCATCGGTATTTTAAGTGACTGTCCATACCTGATGATACTATCGCCGGCAATAACTTCCACACCAACATAAAAGAAAAGTGCAACTACACCAAGGAATAAATGCGGAAAATTCCAGATGCTTGTTTTTCTGACATTGGCTTCTCCAACTGCTTCATCTTCTGCATCGGTATCTACCTCGGGAAGATGCACAAATCGCAATAAAAGACCCAGGAGGACAAGGATTGCAGCCATTACTATGTACGGCATAATTACCCTCTCAGCCATTTCGTCGAGTATCCCGGCACGGGTTATCGCATCACTGGCATTTGCAAGTCTCTCGTCGAGAATATGTGAATCTTTAAGTATAATACTTGCCAGGATGATCGGTGCTATTGCACCGGCAAATTTGTTTGCGATACCCATTATGCTTATCCTTTTTGCAGCGCTTTCTCGGGGACCAATTACAGTAATATAAGGATTTGATGCAGTCTGAAGAAGAGTCAATCCGATTCCTTCAACAAACAAACCTGTAAGAAAAAGCCCGAATATTCTTGTGAATGCAGCTGGGATAAAAATCAGGGCTCCTGCTGCCATTATCCATAATCCGATAGACATTCCATTCTTAAATCCGGTCTTTTTGAGAACCGCTGAGGCTGGCAAAGCCATTACAAAATATGAAATATAGAACGCAAAAGTTACAAAATAGGCTTCAAAATCATTTAATTCACAGGCTGTCCTCAGGAAAGGAATCAGTATCCCGTTCAGCCAGGTTACAAATCCGAAAATGAAAAAGAACAGGCCGATTATAGTTATCGAAAAAATATAATCTTTCCTGCTGATACCATTTGATGAGCTGCTGTTGGTCATTGTCTTAAAGTTAGGTTCTTAATTAGTTAATACTGAACGGTTCAAAACTAATCTTTTTCTCTAATGCAACCAAGAAAAAATTAATTTGTTTTATTAGTTCAAAAGTTATGGAACCGACCATGAATTAAATTAATTTTGTTATGGTGGATTATAAAATCAGGAATTATGGAATCAAAGGATAAAAAAATCCGTGAAATAATTGAGAATGCCAATGTTTTTCAGGAGACTCTTGAAAATACTCTGGTAAAACTTAATAACGAAATGATCTAACTTTTTTCTGATTTCTCTCTTGATTTTACTCCAAGGTATCCTCCGTGATGTCTTTTTGCATAATCGCCCGCCGTGAAACCTATTCTTTCCATCATAAGGATGACAAGTGCATCACCTATTACAGTAAACACGGTGGTGGAAGTTGTTGGCGTAAGTCCCAGCGGACATACTTCTGAAGGAGCTCCGGTTATAATATAACAGTCTGCCCTTTCCACCAGAGGACTATTTTCATGACCGGTGATGACAATCACCGGGATTGAGGGGAACAGATTATCTTTCAGATCGCAAAGCTCAATAATCTCCCTGGTTTTACCGGAATTTGAAACAGCAAGAAGAACATCATTTTCCTGAAGTATCCCAAGATCTCCATGCTGAGCTTCACTGGGGTGTAAAAATATTGCAGGTGTACCGGTTGAGCTGAATGTAGTAGCTATATTATGAGCTACCTGACCTGCTTTTCCCATACCGGCAGTAATCAACTTACCTTTTTTTATATGTACATGATTATGAATAATATCGACTGCCTTTATATAATTTCCTGTAACGGGTATTCTTTTAATGGCAGCGGCCTCATTCTCAAAAATCTTCCTGATTTTATCTTCCATAAATATCTTATAATTAATCAAATATCATAAATATAATTTAATATAAGTTTCAAAGGTATTAAAAAACAACTTTTATCTTATTTATCTTTTGTTATGTTTCTCAATCCTTATAAGTAAAGTTATTTTATTTTTGTATTACATCATCAGTTACTGAGAATGTTTAAGTTTTCTGCTGCAATAGGTGTTGATATCGCCCGTTTTTCACTCAGAATAGCTGTTGTGAATGCACGTGGTGAAGCAATAGCAGAGAAAGTATGTCCGCTGGATCAGAAACAGACGAAGGAATATTTACTTTCATGTCTTTTTGGTGGTATCCATGATATAAGGAAGACTGTTTCCTCCAATGGAATAAATCCAATATGTATCGGAATTGCCGCAAAAGGGTTTATAGACCATCAGACCGGAGTGGTCCTTGGCCCTGATCAGGGTATAAAAGACTGGAAAAATGTACCGCTGGCGAAAGTAGTAAAGAAAGAAACCGGTCTGCCTGTTTTTGTTGGAAATGACGCTAATCTGATGACTGTCGCAGAACAAAGATTTGGTGCTGCAAGGAATTATAACAATGTCATTTTCGTAGCACTCCGGACAGGAATAGGAGGAGGAATCATAATTAACGGAAAACTTTACCGTGGACTTAATAATGCCGGAGGAGAGGTTGGACAGATGATAATAAATTTTGCTGATGGTATCAGCGATAAGGGAATAAGAGGATCTTTTGAACATTTCGCTTCTGCTTCCGCCCTGGTACGCAGATATTGTGAAGAAACCGGATATATTTCCCGCAGAAATAAAAATATACCCACATGTAAGGAAATCTTTGAACTCAGCTATAAAAAGGATCCTGTTGCAGTGAGAATAGTAAAGGAAAATGCATATTTGGTCGGCATCGGCCTGGCAAACCTGATTTCGATTTTTGCTCCGGAAATTATTGTCCTTGGCGGAGGGATGTCTGACGCACGGGAATCATATATAAAAATGATTAAAAGGAGCGCATTTGCAAATTCGCTTGAGAACTGCAGAGCTAAAGTGAAAATTGAAAGAGCGAAACTGGGTCCGAAAGCTGCATTTATCGGTGCAGCATTCTACAGCCTTTTGCGGCTTGCAGGAAAACCGATATAATGGAAAACTGATTATTGTTATTAATGGAGTTAAAATATTTTCTTAATATTTAAAGTAATGAAATTCTTATTCTTTATTTGCTTTGTTGGTCTGACATCGTCATTATTTAACGATTCATCGGATTATCAGGAAAAGAAAACTATCGTAAAGGCATCCGAATTAAAAGAATGGATTACATATATTGCTTCTGATGAAATGAGAGGCCGTGCTAATGGTTCACCTGAGATGAAAACTTCTGCATACTGGATTGCTGAAAAATTCAGGGAAAATGGCGTTAAACCAGTCAGCCCGGATAGCGATTTCATTCAGGATTATTCCTTTTCTTCCCGTCAGCAGACAATTGAGGAGAGAAATGTAATAGGTATTATTGAAGGTAATGATCCTTTATTGAAAGATCAATATATAGTTCTTAGCGCTCATTTTGATCATATTGGAATAAGAAGAGGATCACCGACCGATTCTATCTGCAATGGGGCCGATGATAATGCTGCCGGTACCTGCGCTCTCATAGGAATCGCTAAGACTCTCTGGCTGTTGAAGATGAAACCCGGAAGAACAATTTTGCTTGCAGCCTTCAGCGGAGAAGAGCGGGGGATGAGAGGTTCACGATTTTTTGTTTCCAATCCGCCGGTTCCCCTTAAAAATATCTATGCTGACATAAACTTTGAAATGATCGGTCACTCTGAATACCTGGGCAGGAATAAATACTATATGACCGGATGCTTAAATTCGAATCTGGATGACATGATCGGAGAATACAACATGAAGACTGATTTTCAGCTTATTGACACAATATCGATAGCAAACATGCTTTTTAATGCATCAGATAATATTTCTTTTTCAAGGCTTTCTTTTGCTGATGGTATCACGCAGGGTATTCCAAGTGGTACTTTTGCAACATCAGCCCTGGCTGACTATTTGCACAGTGTCAATGATGAAGCAGAACTTTTTGATTTTGAAAATATGGCAGCACTTATAAGCCATTTCAGCGACCTGGTAATATGGTTATCCAATAACAAATCGGATATAATATGGACTGATCCGAAATTCTCCAGACCTAAATAACCAGGTTCCGGAAAGCTATAATATCTCGTATCAGAATAATCAATATTGAAGAGTATTTTTTTAAAGCATAAATCCAGTCTTAATCCATATGAATCTCCCTTTACGTAAATTAAGTTCCCAGCCTTATGTAGTAATTACTGCATTTTGCTCTCTTCTCGCGATTGTAGGTTTCGCACTTTACGGATTACCTTTCTTTTATGATTTTTATAAAGAGGAATTCGGATGGTCGGCTAAGGTGGTTACCTCGGGAAACGCACTCGGAAAGATACTGGTTGCACCGTTATTCGGATTCATAGCAGGCTGGATAATAGACCGATATGGTCCCAGGAGAATGCTGATTGCCGGAGCATTAATTACATTTGCAGCCCTTTTTGGATTAAGCCGGATGAACTCCCTTGGAATATTTTATATCAGTTATATTTTCGTCGCCCTTGGTTATGTTTTCGGAGGACCACTGCCTTGTCAGGTTCTGATATCACGATGGTTTACAAAAAACCGTGGAAAAGCAATGGGTATTGCATACCTGGGTATCGGAACAGGAGGATTCATGGTTCCTCTTATTGCTGCCGGGCTGATAAATAATATTGGATGGCGGCTGGCTCTTATCTGCCTTGGAGTTATGATTGTTCTGATAGCTGTCCCTCTTGCATTTTTTATTAAAGATTCGCCATCGGATGCAGAAGTCACCTTGAAGCCAGAACCTGCTGTCCCCTTTAAAAGCATACTGAAAAATCCATATTTTTACCTGCTGGCTTTCGGAAGCATGTGCTCAATCGGAGCAGTTGGAGGCATCAATCAGAATCTTAAACTATATCTCAGGGATTTGAATTTTACACAGACGGAGGCTGCACATTTAATTTCGCTGGTGTTACTTATGAGCCTGGCAGGAAGAGTATTGATGGGCTGGCTTGCCGACCTGATACCCCGTAAGTATGTTATGATTTTAATTTACCTGATTGTAGGTGGCTCGATACCGTTATTGCTCTTACCGGATTTTCCGGGACGTTTGTATATTTTTGCCGTAATTTTCGGCATTGGCCTTGGCGGTGATTATATGATTATCCCATTAATGGCCGGTGACCTTTTCGGCATAAAAACACTTGGCAGAGTTATGGGTATTATTCTGGTGGCTGATGGTATTGCTGAAGCTTCAGTGCCAATGCTGGCAGCCACTTTGAGAGATTCTGCGGGAAAATATGCACCTGGATTTACTGTTTTAATCTTTATAGCTCTTACCGGCGCACTGATAGTATCATTTCTACCAAAACATAAAACCAATTCCTGAATTAACAATCTTAAACTTCTTATTTAAGAATCTGAAATTCAAGCTTTAATATATTTCAGGAATGAATTATAATGTTACTTCTATTACTGCAGAAAAGCAGTCAAAGTATCCATATTCAGCATGTTTAAATAGAGAATTCCCTGAGCAACGAATCTGACAATACGTGAAAGTCCAAAAAGAAGGTACAGCCTGAACGGGTATTTAAATAAGCTTACAGCGATAACAACCATTGAGAACGGAGATAATGGAAAAAGGGCAGAAATAATGATAAATGCACCTCCCCATTTCCTTACCATAGAGATATACTTGTTTAGTACACGCTCGGAATAGGCTTTTATTCTTTTTGTTTTTGTTAACCCGTATCCGATAAGATATGAAAGTGCTCCGCCAAGATAGGAGAGGATACCAAATAAAGTCAGAAATAAAAAGGGAGAATTAAATTTTCCTGACCAGATAATGAAAAGATCAGGAGGGATCATGCCAAGGAATGATTCGGAAAGCATAAAGATAACTAAAACAAGCGCATCCGAAAGATTATCAGTAATATACTTAAAAATAGCTTTGAAATCAATAAGATACTTACCGGCTAAAATGAAAGGTGTCAGGATCAGCGCATAAATGACAACTATTTTAAAAGCTGTCCACAACATATAGCCATATACATCCCTCTTTAAATTATCGCGGTGATGTTCTTTTAATCTTTGCCAGAAATTATTACTCTCCATTTTCCTTGCAGCTAAATGCGGTCTTTTCAAAAAAATCCCGCCAAAGATATACATTTTAACTAGTTGAAATTATATTCCCAGTATGTATATTTAGTTCCTTTCCTTTGCTGCCTGCCCGTCATTCTGGTAACTTTAATTTCGACCGCATAGCATCTTGAAACATCTTTTGGGAGAATCTCTTTGGCATCTGGCTGAAGAAAATGGTTAAAAATATTCAGTATTTTACACCGTTCATTAGTATCCTCAATTATCCGCGCAATACCATAGCAAACAGCACTGTCATGATCTGCTTTGCATGAACCTCCGTGAGGATGATTCATCGCTTTCCCCGATTGCTTGCCCACTGTGAAACAAACCTGTGGATTAGCCCTGATATAATCTAATTTTATTCCTCGTATTGCACAATGAAATATTATCCGTCCATTGTGATAGCAATAAGTAAGAGGGATAACATAAGGAGTACCGTTTGTACAAAGCCCAAGAAATCCCATCGTCTCATTTTGCAGGATTTTTTCAATTTCTTCGCGTGAATCATTAAATTTCCCAGATATATTTTTCACCATAATGGACCAATTTAATATGTTTACTTTGGGATGCTTGGTATCAGACCAAAGTTATCATTTAAATTATGGCAACAAACCAGCTTTGGTCCAAAATATCTAAGAACTTTTCATATTTCACAATTAGATACAATGATATATTATTGACTTTATGTGTGATATATTGTATTTTTGATAATAAAGCAGTAATGACAGTTTAGAATATTAAGGTAAAAAAAATGAGTTTTAAAAGACCGTTATTCTGTGCAATTATTACATTTTAATATGACGAATTTCACTAACTATTTAAATATTATGAGATATTGTAAATATTCTTATCCATTCTTTCTTTTATTCCTCACGATCGCCGCTTACAATATGGATATAAGTGCGCAGACGATCGGTACTGAACCGGGTTCTACAACTGTCAAAAAATGTCAGGATTTTAAAATAAGCGGTGATGGAAGCTCTGATAACTGGAAGAGTGCCGAATGGTTATATTTGTCTCAGAGGGAGCAGAATACTAAACCATATCAGACTAAAGTCAAGGTTCTTTATTCCGGGACAGGAATCTATTTTCTTTTCGAATGTGAGGATAAAAAGCTGACTTCAACAATGAAAGCCGATAATATGGATCTATGGAATGAAGATGTTGTTGAAGTTTTCCTATGGACTGATGAGAGTTTCCCTGTTTATTTTGAGTATGAAATTTCACCTTTGAATTATGAACTGCCTATTATGGTACCTAACTACAAGGGGAAATTTTTAGGCTGGCTGCCCTGGCATTATGAAGGTGAAAGGAAAATACAGCATGCCACATCCGCAGTGGGAGGGAAGAAGGAAAGCGGAGCTTCTGTAAATGGATGGATTGCTGAATTTTTTATACCATTTAAATTGCTGGCTCCTTTGAACCAGGTTCCACCTGTTTCAGGAACAAAATGGAGGGCAAATATGTATCGAATTGATTACGACAATGGCGCAACACATTTTACCTGGCAAAAAACTACCAGATCCTTCCATGAATACAATAATTTTGGTACATTTATTTTTGAATAGAAAACGGATGAAATGACATTTCTAAGATGTCATTCCTAGTTCCTGCCCGGGTTTGTCTTGGTGATATGTCCTTGATTTTTTATTTGAATATCCTTGAATTACTATTGAAATAAACTTCGGGATCCCAGCTTTCAAAACATATCCGGCTGATATCGTTTTGTAAGTCTAAACATTCGGAGGGGAAATATTGTCCTAATCTTTTACATACCTCAGCATGATGACTTAAATCGCCTGATATTCGAATGATGATTTTGATTCCCTTCCCACTTGGAGAAATAAATGCTACCCTAACGAATGGATTTTTATAAATATGGTCCTTGAATTGCTGAACGTCCGGAACATCATCGTAATCAAGGACTAATAATTTACTATAAGCAACAAGACCAGCATTACATCTTCTGATAAATTCTCCTGAAAAGCAGATTGCAGGTAATCGTAGTTTAAGATGTTTTTCACCTTGCCGGATGCGTGTTACTAATTCTTTTGAGTGACCATCACAGATCCTTGCCACAACATCAGCAAGTACCAGGTACTCGGGATTTATTAAAGAAATCACATTACGGAACACGCTCACCTTGTCGGTAGTGGCAGTCTCCACCGATGGAGATAATGTCAGAGAAGGTACCTGAACAGTCTTAATTCTGGTTTTAGTGGCATTCTCTAAAAGCAAGTTGTCAGTATTGTAAAGAGATCCTTCCATGTATCTAATTTACAATTTATTATCAAAATAAACAAATTAAATTTACCTCAATTGTGAGTTAATGAACTTATCAGTATTACAAAAAAAATTAATGACTTTCAATTAGAAATGTACAAGAACTAAAATGAAGATTAGATGAATTTCTACAGAACAAACAAGAATAGAGGTGGTTGAAATAAAATTGACTGGGTTTTTTTATTGTAGTAACTTTGATGACAGAAATGAAAAGTTAAAAGTACATTTAGCCATCTGTTTTGGTCTGTAAATGAGTACTTTTGTTACACATATAAACGAGTTGTCAACCATAGGGTCGCACAAAGCGGCAGACACTACCCGCCGCTATTAACACTTTACAGCAACAGGTGCGGTTTGAGGTTGACCATGATGTGGATGTTACCCAGTTGGTTCCTGAATTTGAGGTTCCCGATAGCTGCACCGTTTATTTAAATGGAATCCTGCAGGTATCAGGCAGTTCAACCGTTGACTTTTCACAGCCTGTTACCTATGAATTAAAGGATAACAATAATCGCTCAACCAATTGGCGGGCATCAGCTGTTCCATTGTGTTGCAAAATTCTCATCGATGCTTCACATGACGGAGGTGTATGGTGGTATCCTCAATCTCCGGCCACCGGATTTAATCCCGACAAATGGCACCAGGGACAGTCCTTCGCTAATCTTCTTCGTGAGAAAGGTTTTGAGGTGGATGAATTGGGACGGGGAGCTGAACTGACGGAAGAGATGTTTTTTGGCTACTCCATTGTAATCAGGGCTAACGGTTTTCAAGCGTACGCGGCTAAAGAACTGAAGATATATACCAAGTTAGTTGATCGGGGAATGAACATGGTATTTTTTACCGATCATAAAAAGAATGACCCGGTGGACGAGTTGGGCGATCACCTGGGATTAAAATTTGAGGGTATAGCCAATGGTATCGTCACTTCATTTAAATCGCATATGATTACTAAAAACATTTCTTCCATTGATTATATAGCGGGTTCTGTCTTAACCAGTTCAAATCAAAATCCGGATATTGAGGTATTGGGATGGTTACGTGAAGATGATTATGCTGATCTTAATTTCAATGGAGTCAAAGATGATAACGAACCTTCTGCACCACCAGTAATGGGAATATTGAATTATCCGAAAAGCCATATATTTTTTATTGGCGACATGAATGGCCTTGAAGTTATGCCTCAGCCATTTATCGATAATCTCATCAAATGGATGGGTACTTGTTATAATTAGGGGGCGGGATTGTTTGGCATACATAAATTATTTACGATACCATTTCTCTTCTTGCTTCTTAATCGCACAAACTGGCAGGTTAGAGATCCAACCCGTAATCCAAAGCCAGCCAAAGATTATGCTCATAAAAAAACGCAACTACTTGATATTTAAGTTAATTGCGTTTTGCATTAGCGATCCCGAAGGGATTCAAACCCCCAACCTTCTGATCCGTAGTTTGAAAACTGCCATTTTCATCATTTTTCATATTCATTCAATACTTATTGTAAATTACTGATATTCATAAAGTATTGTTGAAATCTATTTAACATTACTTTTCATTTATATTCATTTATATACTATATTTGTATGCAAATTGTATGTACAATGATGGATAGATTTTCACTTGCAGGAATAACAGTGTCTGTAATATTTGATACCAGGCGGACCAAAGAGGATCTTACCTTCCCGGTTAAATACAGGGTAACTTATAACCGTAAACAGGTTTATTATCCTTCGGGAATAGACCTTACAGAAAATCAATGGCAAATTATCGGAACAACAAAGAATAAAGAACTTGTCGATCTGAGAGAATTGATCCAGATAGGCTTCGATAAGGTGAAGGCCCATATTAAGGAGATGACACGGGAAGAGGGCTTCTCATTCCAGGGATTGAATAATAGACTGAAACAGGGAAAACAAAATTCTGTTCTATCTGAATTTTACAGCAAGATTGACAGACTGGAAGAGGAGGGAAGGCCGGGAACTGCATCAGCCTATCGGTGTGCAATAAACAGTATACAGAAGTTTACCAGTCTCAACCTGAAATTCGCTGACATTTCCCCGGAGTGGTTACGAAAGTATGAAAGACATATGATAGAGGAGGGCAGGAGCATGGCAACGGTAGGTATCTATATGAGGGCCATCAGGGCTATCATAAACGAGAACAAGACTTTTATAACTCCAGCTCAATATCCATTCGGGAGGGGTAAATATGAGATCAAGAAGGGATCTGGAAGAAAGATGGCTTTAACCTTATCTCAAATCAATGAGATTCTAAAACTTGACCTTCCAACGGAGGAGGCAAGGAAATATCGAAGCCTCTGGTACTTCAGTTTTCTGACCAATGGGATTAATATTAATGATATGCTTAGACTGAAATATTCAAATATAGAAAATGGAGAAATATTATTTCTAAGGGGTAAGACAGTCAGGACAAATCCCAATCAAAAAGAAATCAGGGCAACTATTCTGCCAGAAATGAAGACCATCATTAAGAAATGGGGCAACCATGACCGGAATCCCGATAACTATATATTTCCCTTTCTTACTAATAGCATGACACCCGTTCAAATCAGAGTAAGGGTTCAGGATGTTACCAGGAGAATCAATAGGCGAATGAAGACAATAGGTGAAACTCTTGGTTATGGAAGTATTTCGACTTATAACGCAAGGCATAGCTACGCATCAATCTTAAAACATCATCATGTTGATTTAGCTTTCATTTCAGAGAGCCTTGGGCATTCAGATTTGAAAACAACAGAAGCCTATTTATCATCATTCGACAATGTAGAAAGGGCAAAAGTTGCTTCAATACTTACAAATAATAAATAATACAATGGGAAAGTTTAGAATATCAGAATCGGTAGCAGCTGGACTTGACAAAGAGACTAGTAAAATCCTTCGGGAAAATGATTCTGTAGGACCAGCATCAAAAGAAAACGAAGCGAGATTTAAACGGGAGTCATTAAAAATTAAACTGTATAATCAGCTGAATGAATTACTCAAGAACAAAATCCCGATACGATATTTATTTGATGGGGATATATCTGATAAGTATGTATTAAAAAAAGAATCTGCCATAATTGGACTCTTTGAAAAATACGGATCAGAATTTCCCGGAGAGACTTTGCCCTCATGGAGAGAGAGATGGATGGATAACGGAAAGATACTTAAGCCTATCAAAATTGATAAGTTTAAGGATGGAAATAATAAGCACTTACTTCTTACAATGCTACATGAAGCACACCCTGATATGAAGGTTAATAAAATTGATGAATATATAAGATGGAAATGGGGACTAAAGTCATTTACTTCTGATGTATCAAGATATATTAAAAAGGGTGTTTCTATACATAACGAAACGAAAAATTTGAGAAAAATATTAAAACCTGACTGATTTTAAAATCCACATTGCAGCCACATTGCAGCAAAATTTCTTATTTGCCTGTAATTCAATAAAATAATTTTTACATTTTCTTTATTTTATTGCACCTACATCGCAGATGTCATGCTTTTCTTAGCTCTTATTAAAGCACTAAAGTATGACACAAATAATTCAACTCAATTATGAAGAACTTGAGGCAGCAATTAAAAACTGCCTTCGGGAAGCAGTTGCAGAAATAAAAGCAATCCCCGACCTTCCGAAATTACCAGATAGGTGTACCCTACCGGAAGCCTGTGAGATAACAGGACTTTCAAAAAGCCTTATTTATAAGTTGTGCATGGATGGTGCTATACCACGAGAGAAGTATGGTAAACGTCTTGTATTCTCCCGAAAAGCCTTAAATGAATGGGTACAGGCCCGGACTGTAATAATTCCTTCCCCTGATGAGATAATGACAGACAGACTGTCTGAAACAGCTAAAAAGAGGGTGTAATGAGAAAGTCCATTCAGTTAATACCTGAAAAGGTTTATAGTGAATTGCCAACCATTTCAGAACTGATAAAACCTACAATTAAAGGATTCTCAGAAGATAACCTTAGGGAGATTATTTCAATAGTCGCCTGCCATGTGCGGAAAGATGAAGATGACGGGCCAGCTCCATTATCAATGACACATATCAAAAGGTTAGTACCCCAGGGAGATATGTATCTAACGGGGCTGATTGATTTGGAAGTCATTCACCGATTCGGACAGTACATACCCGGGGAAGCCTGTTATCAGTATGACTTTGCCCCCGAATATAAAAGCAGGTACATTGCATTTCCTCTTGATAATGCAAAACTGATCCTAAGGATTGAGACAGTATGGGAAGAGCTACGGAAAGAGGCTTCAAAAGAAATCTGGGGACATTCCTCGCAAACCAGATACCTCAGACAATTAACCATTGAACCGGAAGCATTACAGTTTATTGAACGTAATTATATTACTGATACCCATAAATTTAATTGTGCAGAAGCATCAGTGACAAGGATCTTAAATGGAGATATTTTTTATAAAATAGACAATACCTCAAAAAGATTTCATAGCAATGTTACTAACCTGGATAAGAATCTCAGACCTTACCTCAGGGTCAATGGTGAAAGGCTTGTTAACGCCGATATAAAGAACTCCCAACCGTACCTCAGCACCATAATTTTGACTAATCCAAGTAAGATTTCATGGCTAACTGAAAACACTGCATTTGCTATGTTGCTACAAAACCTGAAAGTATCACCAAATCAAGACGTTAAAAATTATATTTCTTTTGTCATTTCAGGCCAACTTTATGAGTATTTAATGACTGAATTTAACCTTTCTAGGTATGAAACAAAACGGCATGTACTGAGGATCCTATTTGCTTCTAATCGTATGCCAAAGGAAGAAATTAACCGCAGGTGCAGGCAGATATTTATCAGGAATTTCCCGACTGTTCACCGGATATTCTCAAAAGTAAGGGGACATGAAAGAGGGGATAAATTCGCAAACTTCAAAAGATTCTCTATTCTCCTGCAAAGGATTGAATCTTACCTGATGCTCCATGTGATCCTGAAGAGGATATATAAAGAACTGCCTAAAGTGATAGCAATTACTATTCATGATTCAGTCATGACAGGGATTCTCACAAATGATGTCGAGGCCGTCCGAAATATCATGATTGAAGAACTAACTTCTTTTGTAGGATTTCAACCCAAAATAGAAATTGAAGGATTAAGAATAGAGAAAAGAGGGAAGAAGAGTATGAATAAATCTATAAAGCAATATGATGCTACAAACCTTGTAAGTCTCAATTAATCAATGAAATGAAAAATTTAATTTTGGTCAAAAAAATAAACAGTTTTCGATGGTGAATACTGTCAGCTCCGGGCGGTCTTTTTTCCTGAGAGGTTTTTCAGCCGCCTGGAGTTTTTTAAATGAAAATATGAAATTTAAAGTAATAATTTAAAAATTGAAACGATGGGAATTATAACAGAATCATTAAAAGATGCAGGTAGTTTTCAGAAGCATTTAACACTGAGTAAGGTAATTTCAGACACAACGAAAGTCCGGGGAACGCAAGCTGCGGGATTGGCTCGGTTAATTTCTGCCGCCAAAATCAACACCTTGGGCAGACAAATCTTTGATGGTATTACAAAATTTTTTATAAAACTAAGAAAGTCATGAAAGACAAAGAAAACATTTACAAAAACAGAATTTTTTCAGTTACTTCTGAAATCGGGCAGGGGCAGTTACCACACCGCGCAACGGTTTTGGAAAGTTACGGTTTTGTATGCCTGGTAAAGGTGCAAAAAGCATATATATCAGGCGGTTTCAGTGAATATGGGATTTATCGGATTATGTTGGATGCCAACGGAGTTGAAATTCTGCAAAGTATGATGATTAATTATGAAACAACTCAGGGTCTCCCATCCCGCTATGGCGCACCCGAAGCAGAGGTAAAAGCAAAATTCGATAAGATAAAAGGCCAAATGCAGCTCGCAGACTCAGAAGCGGAAGTTGCTAAAGACCGGAAGATCAAAGAAGATCAGGCAAGACAGGAAGTTGAAAAAGTGAAGATTGAAAATTTTACCTTCATCAAATCTGAACTTAATGAGATTAACATAAAACTGAAGGAGCTTATAAAAGACCAGCCGGCAAAGAAATCATTCAACGATAAGACTATTCGGGGTCTGATAACTGATTTATACACCTTGGAACAAATAAGATTACAGTTAATTAAAAAATAATTATTATGGAAAGAGAAATTCGAAATTTAGAAACGCCCCTTTCAGAACTGAGGGCGGTTCCTGAAAGCAGAGATGTAACAGGATACGGAATTGTCTTTAACAAAAGGTCAAAAGACCTGGGGGGCTTTATTGAAATAATTCTCCCTTCAGCGGTTGAGGGGGTTATCCCTCAGAGTGATGTTTTGGCACTCCTGAATCATGACATTAACAGGGGGATACTTGCACGCAGCACCAGGGGCAAAGGTTCTCTTAAACTCGAAACGGATCCCCGAGGCGTAAAATATTCTTTCACAGCACCGAAAACAGCACTTGGTGATGAAGTTATCGAAGGTATAAAGCGTGGTGATATTCGTACCAGTTCATTTGCTTTCAATGTTTCAAAGGGTGGGGAGTCATGGGAGCGGAGTTCCGGATATGCAGTAAGGACAATTTCTAAATTTGCAGCTTTGTATGACGTTTCAATGGTGTACCGGGAAGCATATCCCGACACAACGGTTGCTTTGAGAAGTCTTCAGGAATTTGAAAAGAAGAAGTCAGTTACCGATAACATGACCCCCCATCAAAAGGAAATATACCACACCCATCAGATGTATAAAGATGGTTATACCTTAAGGAATGGAAAATGGATAAAATTTAAGTAAGATGACAACAAAACTAACAGTAAAAGCAGCAGTTTATCATCCTGAACTCCTCAGTGTTGCAGAATTTTCCCGCAAGTTCGAAGTGAGTAAGCCAAAGGTGTATCAGTTAATCGGCGAAAGCAAGCTGAATCTGCACTATATATGCGGTATTCCATACATTGACATAACCGAAAGAGCTGTTTTAGACCAGGCATTGTCTTATAAAAGCAGACATCAGGGCGACTGGGCACGTGGCGGCACTTCTATCATTAAAAAGCTTAAGAGTAAACCGGATACCTGGGAAGCTGCAATGGATTTAGCCTGGATTAAGGATCAGGAAGCATAATTCGTTTACTACTGTAAAACGTGTATGTAAATACGATACCGACGTGGTTTCTGGGACTCCGGTAAAAGATTTTACCTTACCCCCAGGCTTATTGTTTAGCTGTCAAATTGTTACATTAATGAAGGTATTTATTATATTGAATAGATTAGTATGCAAAAACTGTGTGAGGGATATACTACCCCTCAAATTATAACTCGAAAGGAACATATAATTGATCTACTTCCTTAATATTAATTATATCAATATCTTTAGATAAACTAAATTGAGATCGTAAAAAATCACCCGATCTGTATTTGTCTTGATAGTAAATCTTTTTTAATATTTTGGTTTCTGTAAGTGTTTGAATAATTCCTTTATCCAATTCCCGATTGAAAAATGGGAAGGAATATCCAATCACGACCAATGTTCTGGAATTTTTTATAATATCCCTTGCTATCTCAATACTTCTTTGAAAAATATGATCTTTATCCGTTTCCCAGGCGAAAGTCAATAGATTTGTTAACTTTCCAGTACGGTCATAATAATGCTTAAACAGCTCATCAAAACTTTTTTCTTTAAGTGAGAAATTATCAAAGATAGATCCTTCTTGATTTCTTGAATATCCGGCAATCCCATTTAGATGTACGAGTGAATAATTGTTTATCTGTTGACCAGCCTCAGGATAATCCATATTGATATTTGGATAGAACCTTAAAATAAGTGGATATGATGGAAATATTTTACATGCAATTTGGAATTGAAAATCATAATTCCAGTTTAAAATTTTAATTTGATTTGGGAATTTGACCCCATCTTCAAGAATTGTGGTTAAAAAGACTAAATATCTTTTATCAATTTTCTGATTCCATCCCTGTTCAATAGAGAAATAAAGCGAAAGTAATTTTTTAACTTTGGCAAGATCCTTTTTATCTATTAGATAGCAATATTTTGCGAATGTGTCAACTGTATCAAAAAATTCGCTCCGCTCAGCTAACCATTGAAAATCTTTTTCTATATCTCCTGCAAGGTTTCTATTTACTGAGAGGTTTGCATATTCTTTAACTATTTGTTGTCCAATTCTCCGGAATGCATCAGGAAGTCCTTCTTTAATACTATTCCCCTTTTCATCTTTTAATGTTCTTACAAGGGGAAGATCCTCTGCACTTGCTCCAGCTCCGATGAGATATGTAACTTTTGACATAAGCAAATGGTTTTAAATCATTATTGTTTTTTTGACTTAACTCCAGTTTCTATCAAAATTAAACCTTAATTCTCCCAGATACAAAAATATTTGTTTTTGGCCCCAGAGCTTCATAAATTTGGATTCAATAATCAGCACGAGGTTTGCATTTAAAACCCTGTTCTTGGGAAATTAGTATCTTTGATTACAGAGATGAAAAGGCAAAAAGTACTTTTGTTACACATATAAACGAGTTATAGTTAATTGCAAAAAGCTGCCTGTTATGACAAAATCCTGACTTGCTGCTAACTATAAAAATGAGTTAGCGGTAACTTTCCGTGCCTTGAAACAACTTAATTTTAAACTAATACATTATGGAAAAAATTACGACTGTTTTTATCTCTTATTCATGGGACAATGAAGAACATAAGAGTTGGGTCCTCAATTTAGCAAATAAATTAACAGATAACGGGGTATATGTTCTTCTTGACAGGTTTGATCTTAAAGCAGGAAAGCCGATGACTCAATTTATGGAGAAATCTGTAAATAATTCTAACAAAGTACTGCTTATAATGACTCCCAACTATAAAGACAAAGCAGATAATAGAACTGGCGGAGTTGGTTATGAATATTCCATGATAACTCAGGAATTGTACCTAAAACAAGACAATGAGAAGTTCATTCCAATTATAAGACAAGGTAATTATAATGAAAGTGCACCAAAATTCTTAAGCACATTAATTTCTCATGATATGAGAAATGATTCAACCTTTGAAAAAGACTTCTCAGAATTAATAAAAATCATCTATGATGAACCCGAGATTAAACGACATCCTCTAGGTAAAAAACCAACATTCGTTATAAATACTAATCTTGCCTCGAATGCAATATTAATTGATGATAAATTAAATTTAGAGAAAAGTAGAATGACAACTTATGCTAAGTGGATAATAGATATAGAATTACAATCATTGAATGATCTTTCAATCCCAGACTTATATGCAGCAATTACAGCTTATACTCCTGTTGATAAAGAAGGTAAACAACTTCTTCCTTCTATCCTTATGACAAAATATAAAATAAGTCATCATCCAACTATTCTATATGAGATACCTCTTCACCAATATTTTGCCTATAATCATTTAATACATGAACAACTTAAAATTCAGCAAGGATTAATTCATTATGAGTTTTCAGAATATAGCAACAATGATTTTTGGTTATTGTTTTTATCCCGGCCATTCTCCTGCTTATTCTATCTTTTGATAATTATTAAAGCAATCCATGATAAATTAACTAAGGTTATAGATATAAAAATCCGTGTAAGTTTTGAGTCTGATAAGAGATCATTGCTTTATGGTAAACATTCTCCGTTCAATTTTGGGATTATTTTTGAGCATTATGGAATCCCCAATAATAAGGCAGATGTGACTATAAAACTAAATTTAATTTCAAAAGATAGTGTTTTTAAAATGTTTGAAACGATTTACCATATGTTTGTTTCCGAAAATATACAATCAACAAGACCTTATGTATCAATAGACAGACAGCATTTTGATATGGTAACTGAAGAATTTTTGAAATGAATTTAGTCCTTAAAATAAATGGCAACCGCTAACATGGTGCTAAAGTAAATAAGTTTGTCACAGTTTTTGCTTCCTAAATAATTCAAAAGAAGCGGCATCTCCTGTGGAATAATTAAGTCTCGCTGTATACTATCTGTCGAAAGATAGTGGAAGGAAATGCCGCTTTCTTATTAAAAAAAACCAGCTCCGGTGACCTCGTGCAAGAGTATTATAACGTAATCGCTATAATTCCAGAGCTGGCTATAGTTGTTTCTATTTAGTTGAAAAATATCTTATAAATGTAAACTCATTTTCATAAGTTTTGCCGGTAAATACCCTGTAATTCCTAAAAATGCAAAAAGGATTAGAATTATATCATTTATATTGAAGTTTGTTGACGAATAATTCTGAATAGCACCAACTAAGCTGGACAGGACTATCCATAGCAGAATCCAACCTAATAGTGCTCCTAAAAAATTGAAAATATATTGGTGAATTAGAGAAACTCCCTTTGGTTTTGTGCAGTGATGCATATCAAAAGCGAAATAAGAGCATAACCAGGAAGCTACTAAAGCTATCCCCCAAAAAACGCATATAAACCAACATGAACTAAAAAGATTTTCCATTTTTCTAAGTTTTTATTTAACAATAATTTCATTTAAAATGGTAGACTATTAAAGTCAGGTATTTATATTGTATCCGTAAGGAATAATGAAGTCAACTTTCAAATACGAATTTCGTTCAATTAAATATTCAAACAAAATTTATTTTACCTCAGCGCGTTTTCATAGTATGGTAAGGATTAGAGATGTATGCAAATTGTATGCAAATAATAAAGCCACTAACTCAGTTTATCTTTGTAAGTGGCTCATTCTCTGGGTGATCCCGAAGGGATTCAAACCCCCAACCTTCTGATCCGTAGTCAGATGCTCTATTCAGTTAAGCTACGGGACCTTATTACTTTATGCGGACGCAAATATAGTACATATTTTTATTTTGAGGAATATTAATTACTTTTATTTGCTTGAATTTGTGAAAATATGAATTGGTAAATAATTGATATTCAGACATTAATAACTGTATTATGAAAAAGACCGTTTCAATAATCGTGAAAGTATTACTCGGATTAATTCTTATGATTTTGATACTGATTTTTACAGTTCCGGTACTTTTTAAAGATAAGATCAAAACTAAAGTTGAACAGGTGATTAACGAATCGGTTAACGCCCGGGTTAAGTTCGATAATTATAAGCTAGGTTTTTTCAGGAATTTTCCAAACCTCTCATTTTCACTTAATAATGTTTCAGTAGTTGGTATCGATAAATTTGAGAATGATACCCTTGCCGGTTTTAAATCGTTAAATCTGATTTTTAACCTTACCAGCCTGCTTAAAAAATCGGGGTATGAGGTAAAGTCAGTTATTATTGACGAAGCTGTTGTAAATGCAATCTATCTTGAAGATGGCTCTGCCAACTGGGATATAATGAAAGATACCACAGAAGTTCCTGTCGAAGAGGAGACCACAACATCAGCTATGAAGATACTCCTCAAAAAAGTAGTTGTGCTTAACAGCTCATTAGCATATATTGATAAAAGCTCTGATGTGGAAGCTTATCTGAGCGACCTTAATTTCGATCTGAAAGGTGATATGACTCTCAGCGAAACTAACCTTAAGATATCTCTTAATGCCGGTGAGGTGACATTTATACTGGAGGGGATGAAATACCTGAACAAGGCTGTCGCTGATTCAAAAATCGACCTCCTGGCGAACTTTGACAGCCTGAAGTTCTTTCTCAGGGAAAATTATTTAACTATAAATGACCTTAAATTGAATTTTTCCGGTATGGTTGCAATGCCTGGCGATGATATTGAAACAGATCTTACATTCAGATCTGACCGGACTTCCTTTAAAACCCTGCTCTCTCTGGTTCCGGCTGTATACATGACAGATTTTAAAGATCTTAAAACAAGCGGCGAGTTTACATTGTCCGGTTCTGCAAAAGGTGTTTACAGCGATGCCGACAGTACATTACCTGATGTCACCCTGGATATGAAAGTTGATAATGGCTTAATAAGTTATCCCGACATGCCTGAACAGATAAGGAACATCACTATCAAATCAAATGTGTTTGTGAATGGAAAAGACCTTGATGGAACTACTGTCAATATTGATGCTTTTCATATGGAACTTGCAGGGAACCCTTTTGATATGACATTTGCACTTAAAACGCCTGTGAGCGATCCTGATTTTAAAGGATCAATGGTCGGTAAAATTGATCTTACTGCACTTTCCAAAGCTGTACCACTTGACAGTATTAGTTTATCGGGTATAATAGACATGTCTGTTGCAATGGCAGGGAAACTTTCAATGATTGAAAAAGAACAGTACGACAGGTTTCAGGCCTCGGGCAATATCAACATTCAGAATATGCTTGTTGCTATGGCTGGTTATCCTGAAGTAAAAATAAATGATGCGGAATTCGAGTTTAATCCAGCCTATGCTGCAATTACCAACGCAAACCTTGTTGTAGGTAAGAAAAGTGATTTTGCGATAAACGGCCGTCTCAGTAATTATATTCCTTATGTTTTTAAGAATGAAACAATCAGAGGTACTATGTCGCTTCGTTCAAAGCTTGTTGACGTTTCTGAAATATTGTCTGGTATAGCATCTGATACAACTACTGTCGAGGATACGACTTCTCTTTCTGTTATAAAGGTTCCTGAAAACATTGATTTTGATTTTGATGCGCTGATTAATGAATTTGTTTATGGTAAAATCAAGGCACAGAATGTCAAAGGTCATTTAATTGTGAGGAACGGGATTCTGAGTATCAGGGAAACAGGATTAAATATTCTTGGTGGTCTGGTAGCGATGAATGCAGATTATGATACCCGTGATTCGCTCCGGCCGGTTGTGAAAACAGACTTCAGCATTCAGAGTATCGGAGTAAAAGATGCATTCAATACTTTTAACGTAGTTCAGAAGCTGGCGCCTGCCGCGAAAGGCATAGATGGCAAGATTAATATTCAGCTTGCATATGAAAGCCTGCTTCGCAGCGACATGATGCCTGTTATTCAGTCTATAAGAGGTGGTGGAAAGGTTCAATCAGATGAAATTACTCTCCTTGAATCAGTAGCTTATGACAAAATGAAACAGATCCTGAAACTTGGCGATAACTACAGTAACACTTTTAAGGACCTGAATGCAAGCTTTAATCTTAAAAACGGCCGGATCTATGTCAATCCATTCGATGCTAAGGTCGGAAATATAAAGATGAATATAAGTGGAGATCAGGGTCTTGACCAGACACTGAACTATTTTATCAAGACCGAAATACCAAGATCAGAGCTTGGAAGCTCTATCAATACACTGATTGATAACCTTTCAGCCCAGGCATCGGCATTTGGGATTGCAATCAAACCTGCTGATGTTATGAAAATTAACGTCAAAATTACGGGCGTATTCGGGAAACCGGTTGTTACACCAGTTTTTGGAAGCACTTCAGGAGAAAGCAAAGGAAGCCTGAAAGAAGCATCTAAAGAGACTGTTAAACAGGCAGTTGATAATACTGTAGATGCAGGTAAGGAAAAATTAAGGCAGGAGGCAGAAGCACAGGGTGATAAGCTTATCCGGGAAGCAGAAATCAAAGGTCAGCAACTGCGGAATGAAGCTGCAAAAGCTGCTGAAAAGATCAGGCAGGAAGCTGAGGTGCAGGCTCAGAAGCTGATAGATGCTGCAGCATCTAAAGGAGCAATAGCAAAGGCTGCCACACAAAAGGGAGCTGAAACGATAAGAAAAGAGGCAGATCAGAAAGCCAATAAACTTATTCAGGAAGCAGATGCTCAAGCCAATAAGCTTGTCGAAGAAGCAAAAGCAAAAAAGGAAGAACTGTTGAAGAAAATTTAGTCATTCAGGTCCAAAATAAGTACAATTGTTTGTTAATAATAAGACTTGCAAGACAAAAAAGGCCATTCTGATTGAATAGCCTCTGATTATAATACTTGCTTATTTTAGAATTTCTTCTCGCGGATACGGGCTTTCTTGCCTGTCAGATCACGGATGTAGAAGATCCTTGCCCTGCGTACTTTTCCGTGCTTGTTAACCTCTATTTTATTAATAAATGGTGAGGCAATGGGAAAAATCCTCTCAACACCGATATTCCCCGATATTTTCCTTACAGTAAAGGTCTCGGTATGTTTTGTTCCGACTCTCTGTAACACAACACCACGGAATTGCTGTATTCTTTCCTTATTACCTTCAATGATCTTATAGTGAACCGTAATAGTATCTCCGGCAGCGAATTTCGGATATTCATTTTTTACCGCAAGTTCTTTATCAACAACGTCCATTAACTTCATTTTGCGAAATATTTTGTATTCTTTATTGATCTCTGAAAATCGGACGCAAATGTATAATTATATTTTTGAACCAGCAATAACCGGACTTAATATTTTTAAATCAATTGATTTACGGTATGCATTTTAAAGTAAATCCAAATAACCGTAAACCGGAAGTTTTAATGTCCGCTGACTGTAGGAAAAAGTAATTTGTTCCCGGTATCCTGAATTACCGATTTTTTCCAAGAATCTGAATACCCCGGCTGAAGAGGCATCATTGGGTAACCTACGGAACTTCTCTCGAAATTTCCGTTTTTTTCTCTTTTTATGTTGCCGTCAATGTATTTAACAATAAGATATTCGCTCAGTTTTTTCCACTGATTAAAAGTATTTTGAGCGCTTTTGACGGAATAATCCGTTAAGTATTCCCTGGCTTTCCATGCATCATTTGCATATAATTTCTTAGCAGTTTCATCTACTTCACCAGTTTCGGCAAGAAACTTTGATTCCAGCTGTTTCTGGATTTTCAATGCATCGGCACTCATTAAATCGTAACGTGAATAGCAGAAGTTGGCAACCATATTAAATAGCCAAAAGGCTGAGGTTGGGGAGTAGGTAGCCATGTCACCATTTCCGACTTTAAAACATTCCGGAACATCCAAAATGCCGCAATATATCGGATTAAATACTGTTGTAGCAGCATCATCAACACCGAACCAGAAAATTCCACCAATCGGGTCAGGAAGCCAGTTACGGCTTTCGGCAACAAATACAAAACCGGTTTGCTGGGTTGCTGTAGCTCTTTCGTTGATATATTCCGGGGCATTTGCATCACCCGAAACTTTCCATTCAAGCGGACGCCAGCGATAGGGAGATCCGAATGGTCCTGCCCCGATATCTGTTCTCATGTCGAAAGCTGTACCTTCGAGATGGTCACGCATGAAATTCATCATATCATAGTTGGAAATCTTACGGTTTGCTTTTACCCACAGAGGCATGCGTTTTGTAAGATCATGACCTGAAACATAATTGAAATATAGATCCATTTCATCGTTTACTGACCTGAAAAATGACCATACACGAATTTCACAAAACCTTGCTCCTGAAAAACTTATCGGATTATAGGTATCTGAAAAACTGAATTCCTGGTCTGTTCCAGTGTATAATTTATTTGCCCTGGCTGCATCAACTACATCATAAGCATAAACACATTCAACTATCGGATCAAAAATACGTCTGAGGTCTTTTGAGGTTATAGCAATACTGTTTTCCTTCCCGGTAGCAAGAGGAAAAGTCTGGATCCTGGCCTGGTTAGCATGAGCAGAAACATATCCGTCAGGGATCAGCCGTGCAACCCATGCAGCCCCTTTATTACCCGGTCCCTTACCAATTATTTCGAAAATCCAGACTTCGTCAGGATCCGATATTGAGAAGGATTCACCCGAACTGGCATATCCATATTCAGAAACAAGCTCCGACATAACTTTAATAGCTTCTCTGGCACTCTTTGCTCTCTGAAGGGTAATATAAATAAGACTTCCATAATCTATGACCGCAGCCGTGTCTATCAGGCTTTCAATGCCTGTATATGTTGTTTCTCCTATAGCAAGCTGATGTTCGTTCATATTTCCAACTACAGAATAGGTATGTGCTACCTGTCTGATCTTACCCTTATACTTAAATGTATCCCATTCATAGACATCCAGCATACTGCCCTGGGGATAGTCTCTTGCCGGCCAGTAGTAAAGCTCGCCGTAAAGTACATGGGAATCAGCCGAATATGTTATCATTGTTGAACCTCTGGTGGATGCACCTTTAGTTACCAGAAAATTTGTGCAGGCATTTGCAGCTTGTTGCTGGAGGATATTACCCAACAGGACTATCAGAGTTGTCGCAATAATTTTTTTCATAAAATCTAATGTTTTATAGTTTTTATTAGCTTATAGTAACAAAGAAATGCAAAGGTAACAAGTCGGATAAAATTTCAAAATGTATATCAGATCATTTTAAGAATATTGATGATTTTTTTAATTCTTTGAGAATCGGCGACTTTTCTGGAGAATTCCGGGATATCAGGTACACCGCCCATCGCAATGCCCTCTCTTCTGAATATCATTTTACTGTTAACGATTTTTCGTCCTGTAAGGTGAAACTCGGATGCACCGGTTACTTTTACCATTGATGCTATATTTGACTCATCAAGGCCGCTGCCCGGCATAATAATTATTCTGTTGCCTGATTGTCTTACAAGTTTGCTGATAAGCTCAGCCCCGTCAGGAACTATATCCTTTTGCCCTGATGTCAGAAGTCTTGATGCACCTGCTGAAATTATGTCTTCAAGACCCCGGATGGGATCTGAGCACATATCATATGCCCGGTGAAATGTAATGGACATAGGATGTGCAAGCCCGATCAGTTTTGCCGTACGTTCAGCATCAATTGCTCCTTCAGACTTTAATATTCCGATAACGACACCATCTACGCCACACTCACCACACTTTTCTATATCACGTTTCATAATATCATATTCGGCGCTGGTGTACAAAAAGTCTCCGCCCCTGGGTCTTATTATAACATGCAGACCGATTGTCAGATTATCTCTTGCTGAAACAATTGTTCCGAATGATGGAGTAGTCCCGCCTTCCATCAAATTGTCACACAATTCGACACGGTCAGCTCCTGCAATTTGAGCATTTACTGCTGATTCAACGCTGTCGACGCATATTTCAAGCTTAAAATTCATCGGCAAAAATTTAGAGATTTTAATAAAAGTAACATTTTTTTCCTTATCATTGTGCAGAACAAAACTTTAACAATATGAGACCTACACTATTAGTTCTGGCTGCCGGAATGGGAAGCCGTTATGGTGGGAATAAACAACTTGATGAAGTAGGCCCTTCGGGCGAAACTATAATTGACTATTCAATTTACGATGCTATCAGAGCCGGATTTAATAAAATTGTCTTTGTAATACGACGCGATATTGAAGATCAGGTAAAAGAAAGATTTGTCGAAAGACTTAAGAATAGAATTGAAGTTGATTATGTTTTCCAGGAAATAACCAACCTTCCCGAAGGAGTAAAAGTCTCAGCGGACAGACAAAAGCCGTGGGGTACAAGCCATGCAATCCTTGTAACTGAAAAGAAAATCAGGGAACCATTTGGAGTAATCAATGCTGATGATTACTATGGAGTAGAATCCTTTAAGATCCTCCATGATTTTCTCGTCAAAGATAAAGATCCGAACTGTTATACCATTGTCGGGTACAAACTCGGGAACACATTATCAGATCATGGTCATGTTAACAGAGGTGTTTGCAGTGTGGAATCAAACGGATTACTGCAAAACATAGTTGAGGTACGTCAGATTGAAAAGACCTATAATGGTGCCAGGGCACCCGGTAGTGATGGAAAAGAACAGCATTTTACGGGGAATGAGGTTGTATCAATGAACCTCTGGGGATTCAAACCATCATGCTATAGTTTTCTGCGGAAAGAATTCAGGAACTTTATTAATAAATATGGCATGGACCTTAAATCGGAACTCGATATTCCGACATCGATCGATAATTTTGTAAAGAGCGGTGAAATCACAATAAAGATTCTGATGAGCAATGAAAGATGGTTCGGTGTAACATACCGTGAAGACAAACCTTTTGTTGTTGAAAATATTAAGAAAATGATCAGGAACGGGACTTATCCTGCCAGAATCTATCAATAGTCTCATTACCAGGTAAAATCACAACTATAATAGCTCTGATTATCCTTGTTGTCCGTTACCTTCAGGGTCAGAACATGTTTCGTCCCCTGCGTTATTCGTTGCAGGGCAAAATTGTAGATAAGAACATCATTTTTCTGATCATATTCAAAAAGTGCCCATTTGCCGTCTATTGATGGTTCATAGGTTTTAATTCCGGCGAGTTCATCCTTAATTTTGATTCTTAATTCTTCCTTCCCTGTAAGATCAGCACCTGGTATAAGACCGTTGGAGGATATTACGGGCGCAACCGTATCAATTCCTATATAAAAAATCCCGAATGAAAGAGCTTCACAGCTGACATAACCATCTGCAAATTTACTGTCCAATGCACTCTTTTTCAAATTATTGTCAGATTGAATAATAAGAAGCTTTGATTCTTTTCCGGCAGGAATAGCTGAGGGTTTTATTGACAGATTAAATGCCTTGTGCACAGGAGTGAATTTATTGTGTACATAATGTATCTCTGAAAACATTTCACTGGTACCGGGTTTTTGGTTGTATTCGAAAAATAATGTGTCATATAGTGCTCCGGCAGGAATTGCTATATAAATATTGTCAGAAAGAAACCTGTTGATTTTATTATATGGCATAATTTTTATATTATCAACCGGCATGAGAGCAGGAGGTTGTACAGAAGGTGATTGAGCATTTACCTTAAATGAAAGTGAGGATTTATTGTTATGTATATCAGTTACTATAATTTCGGCATGATGGATTCTATTGTCATTGAAATTGAATATGCCTTTGTTTTTCATATCCTTATAAATACTAAGCTTGTCATTAGGTAGAATAAATGTCCTTTCAACATAGATATTCTCCTTCATATAGGTCGCATAATCAATATGACTATTAATATACCTTGATTCATTGAACGAAAAGTTATCCATCACATATTTGAATACCGTGGTGCTGTCGATCCTTAGTTCTATTGAATATACCGCACATTTATTGTAACTGTCGTTCAGCAGGTCGTATGATTTAATCCCGAATCCTGCAGGTCCGCTGACTTTGATCTCGTTTTCAGCAGGGACATAATAATTACCATGCCCCCCCGAAACACTTATCATTTTTATTTTATTCTGGTTATTAATTAAAGTGTGTTTGTTGATTGGATAAATAAAAAGTTTTTCGATAATGGGTTCAATATTATCACCTGTTCCGAATTCGAATAACAGGGGATTTACAGGTATTTCACTTTCTGATTTTCTGATCTCATAATGAAGATGCGGTCCGGATGAACCGCCGGAATTTCCTGAATATGCAATAAGATCCCCCTGCTCAACAGGAAATCTGTCCCTGGGTGGAAACAGGGTTACCAGATAGCTTTTTCTTTCATACTGCTGTGCAACAACATATTCTTCAACCTCCGGGATGAACCTGTCGAGATGAGCATAAACTGTGGAATATCCTGAGGGATGTCTTAAATACAAAGCTTTACCAAATCCTCCGGGTGATACACTGATCCTGTATACATAACCGGTGGCCGCGGCAATGACTTCTTTTCCTGTAACGCCCTGGGTTTTGATATCAAGCCCTGAATGAAAGTGATCGATTCTGAGTTCACCAAAGTTCGCTGAAAGTGAAAGAGGAATTTTAACCGGAGAGATAAAAATTGCATTATCATCAGGAAGCTTATTTGATGTAACTAAAAATAATATACTGATTATTATAAATCGAATGAATGGCATTATTATAAAAATTTTAGTTTATAGAGGTGCAAAGCTATACTTCTGGTTCAATCGCACAAACTATTTCAGCCAAATTTTTGAAAATATCATTAACAATATTAACTTTGTACTAAAGATTTTGTTATGTCAGGTCAGGGTTATGAAGAATTAAAAATTCTGAACAGAAAGCTTGATGAATTGTTAAATAAGTATGGTAACCTGAAGACCGAATTTACAGATCTTAAAAACGGGAATGAAATATTGAAAAATAAGCTTCAGGACCGTGAGACTAAATTAAAAGAACTGGAAATAAAATACGAAAGGATTAAATTATCAGGAGCACTGTTGGGTGATGGAGAAAATGCCACAGAGGCAAGAAAGAAGGTTACAGAACTGGTGCGGGAAATTGACAGATGTGTTGCTCTTTTAAACAGATAAAATATAATAATGGATGATAAGCTTTCTATCAGGGTTAATATAGCGGACAGATATTATCCATTGAAGGTTGAACGGGAAAATGAGGAGAAGATCAGGAAAGCAGCCAGAATGATTAATGAAAAAGTACTGCAATATAAACAGCGGTATACAGACAAGGATGTACAGGATTTTTTGGCTATGGCTGCACTGCAATATGTGATTAAGCTCACAGAAGAAGAAGAAAAACTTGATAATGATTACATCCCGGATACCCTTAAAGAACTGATACAGAAAATTGACTCAGTTCTTGAAATAAAAGAGTAACAGCGTTCTTTAAAATAGCTTAACAAATTGCCCGCATTGTTTCTTCATTCATTTTTGAAACTCAACAGTTAAAACTTTGGAGCAACCCTTAGTTCAGCTAGAACAGGCCTCATCCCGATTCGTCGGGCTTCCTTCGGGAACAGTGGACGTTCGAACTGAATTAGTAGCTCCAACCATGTAGATATGGGGTTTTATAAAAGCTGAAGGAACTTTGCGGGTTTTTTATTTATATATTAATACAACTAATGATGACATTATTAATAATAACAGGAACACTTGTTAGCGGGCTGACAATAGTCATTTGTGTTACAGCTCTTGTACTCAGCTTCGGTGCCTCATATTATATCTGGCAGCTGGCACTTGGAAACAAAAGCCGTAAAATAATCAGTGAAGCAGAAACAGAAGCAGAGGTTATAAGGAAGGAAAAAATCCTTCAGGCAAAGGAGAGATTCCTTCAACTTAAAACTGAGCATGAAAAGGTAATAAATGAAAAAAACAGCAGGATTGCACAATCCGAAAACAGAATAAAGCAAAAGGAATTAACTCTTTCCCAGAAGCTTGAAGAAACACAGCGCAAGAAAAACGAAGCTGATACCATTCGGGAAAACCTTACATCACAACTGGATCTGGTAGAGAAAAAAACTGAAGAGCTTTCAAAACTTCACAGACAACAGGTAGAACAACTTGAAGCTATATCAGGACTCTCAATTGAAGAGGCAAAAAACCACCTTATCGAATCATTGAAAGAGGAAGCAAAAACCGGTGCAATGTCTTATATCAATGAGATTCTTGACGAAGCAAAAATGACTGCAAACAAAGAAGCTAAAAGGATTGTTATTCAAACAATTCAGAGAGTGGCTTCAGAAAGCGCAATTGAAAACGCAGTAACAGTTTTTCACATTGAGTCAGATGAAATGAAAGGCCGTATTATTGGCAGGGAAGGACGTAATATACGTGCACTGGAAGCAGCTACCGGTGTCGAGATCATTGTTGATGATACACCTGAAGCAATAGTGCTTTCGGCATTCGATCCGGTCAGGAGGGAAGTAGCACGTCTTGCTCTTCATCAACTTGTAACTGATGGCAGGATTCACCCGGCAAGAATCGAGGAAATGGTGGATAAAACAAGAAAACAGGTGGAAGAGGAGATACTTGAGGTCGGAAAAAGAACAACTATTGACCTTGGGATACATGGATTGCATCCTGAATTGATACGCCTCATAGGCAAGATGAAATACAGGTCATCCTATGGACAGAATCTGCTTATGCATTCACGAGAAGTGGCAAATTTGTGCTCTATAATGGCGGCAGAACTCGGACTTAATCCCAAACTTGCAAAAAGAGCCGGCCTTCTTCATGACATCGGAAAAGTGCCTGATGACGAACCGGAACTTCCGCATGCAATTCTTGGCATGAAAGTAGCTGAGAAATTCAAGGAAAAACCGGAAATTTGCAATGCAATCGGAGCACATCATGATGAAACTGAAATGACAACACTGATTGCACCTATTGTTCAGGTATGTGATGCAATTTCCGGTGCAAGACCGGGAGCACGCCGTGAGGTGGTGGAATCTTATATCAAACGATTAAAGGAACTGGAATCACTTGCCCTGCAATACCCGGGTGTAATGAAAACATATGCTATACAGGCAGGACGAGAGCTTCGTGTTATTGTTGGAGCTGAGAAAGTATCGGACAAAGAAGCCGAAGGACTCTCGTTTGAGATAGCAAGAAAAATACAGAATGAAATGACCTATCCCGGACAGATAAAAATCACTGTTATCAGAGAGACACGTGCGGTCAATTATGCGAAATAAACTGAACTGATCATATTACATTGGCAGGGACGTTGCATGCAATGTCCCTGCATTTTTAATAGCCGTTTATAATATTTCCCGCTCCGGATATTTTGTTAACTTTGGGCACCTGAATAAATCAACTTAATGCCACCTATCAAACTAATCAATATTGTAGGCGCAAGACCTCAGATAATAAAATCTTCTGCAATAAGCAGAGCTATCCGAGATCATTTTCCAGGTAGTTTTACCGAAATTCTTGTTCATACAGGTCAGCATTATGATAAAGAGCTCTCTGAAATATTTTTTAATGAACTCGAAATACAAAAGCCGGATTATAATCTTGGTGTAGGCTCAGCCACACATGGAAGGCAGACATCTATGATGATCACTGGTATAGAGGAGGTTCTGTTGATCGAAAATCCCAATTGTGTATTGTTATACGGGGATACAAATTCAACACTTGCTGGCGCATTGGCAGCTTCAAAACTACATTTTCCTGTGATTCATATTGAAGCAGGACTCCGTTCTTTCAATAAAACCATGCCCGAGGAAATTAACAGGATTGTCAGCGACCATTCTTCAACACTTCTATTCGCACCCACAAATGCCGCTTTTAAGAATCTGATGAGTGAGGGTTTTAAACCCGAAAACAGCCCCCCTTATACTATTGATAATCCTAAAATCTATTTTACAGGTGATATAATGTATGATAATACCCTCTTCTTTGCTGATCTTGCAGAAAAGAAGAAAACTTCATTTCTTGAAAAGCTATCAGTGCAAAGAGATGGTTTTATTCTTGTTACAATACACAGGGAAATTAATACAGATGATATTCTGAGGCTTGAAGCAATCCTTTCAACACTTAAAACACTTGCGGAAGAAAAAGAAATAACATTTGTAATGCCATTACATCCACGGACAACTATATCACTGAAAGCCAGGCTTGAAAGACTTTATAATGAACTACTGAACTGCAAATATGTCAGGATAGTTCCTCCGGTTTCATATCTTGAAATGACATTTCTTGAAAAAACGTGCATGTTGATAATTACAGATTCCGGTGGAGTTCAGAAAGAATCTCATTTCTTTAAAAAACCCTGTATTGTACTTAGAAAAGAAACTGAATGGATAGAGCTTGTGAAAAATGGTACTGCAAAGCTTGTTGATGCCGATCCGGAAAAAATCCGGAATGAATTTGAAAAATTCCTTCAGCCGGGTACTGATCTTACATATCCTGGATTTTATGGCGATGGCAAAACAGCGGAATTTATTCTTGGAGAAATTCTTCTTATGTTTGATAAAGGGTAATTTAAGTTAAGGAGTGTCCTTTGTACTTTAATATTATATTCATTTTTACATTAACGTATGGAGCATTTATTACGTAATTCCAGGGTGTTAATTACCGGAGGTGCAGGTTTTATAGGATCAAATCTTGTTGAATCGTTACTCGCTACCGGGAACGAAGTTATTTGTCTTGATAACTTTTCTACCGGCATGCGAGAAAATATACAAGGATTTGTTAATAATAAAAGATTTACTCTTATTGAAGGTGATATACGTAACTGCAGCGATTGCGAAAAAGCTGTACAAAATATTGATGTCGTATTCCACCAGGCAGCTTTGGGTTCAGTTCCAAGGTCGATAAAAGATCCGGTTTCATCAACAGATGTCAATATTGGTGGATTTGTAAAAATACTTTTTGCTGCCAAGGAGGCGAAAGTTAAAAGATTTATTTATGCAGCAAGTTCTTCAACATATGGGGATCATCCTGATCTTCCCAAAATTGAGGATAAAATTGGCAAACCATTATCTCCATACGGAATTACCAAATACGTGAATGAATTATTTGCAGCAAATTTTTCTGTTAATTATGGTATTGATGTTATTGGCTTACGATACTTTAATGTTTTTGGAAGACGTCAGAATCCGGAAGGAGCTTATGCAGCAGTAATACCGAAGTTTGTGAAAATGCTTATGCTCCATAAAGCGCCCATGATCAATGGAGATGGTTCATTTTCCCGCGACTTTACATACATAGACAATGTGTTACAGGCAAATCACCTTGCGGCTGTTGTCAATAATAAAGATGCCATAAATCAGATTTATAATGTTGCACATGGAGAGAGGACTACTCTAAACCAGCTTTTTAATCTTATTAAGAATATTGCTGTGAAGTATGACAGTTCAATTGCAGATATCAAACCTGTGCACGGACCTGAAAGAGCAGGAGACATACCGCACTCGCATGCATCAATTGAAAAAGCCAACCGGTTGCTTGGCTATGCACCGTCACATAATGTCGCTGAAGGACTTGAAGAGGCAATTAAATGGTTCTGGAGAAATTTGTAACATTTATATAAATTTCAATTTAATCAACAATCTGTCAGTTGTATGCAATTATTTTACGTGTAACTGACGTGGCGAAGCATTAAAAATGAAGAAGAAAATTCTGTTTGTATTCGGTACACGTCCGGAAGCAATTAAAATGGCTCCGGTGATAAGACTTTTCAAACAGGATAGCCGGTTTTTTATATCGCGCGTATGTGTCACAGCTCAACATCGTGAAATGCTTGATCAGGTTCTGGAAATTTTTGAAATAAAGCCTGACTGGGACCTTCAAATAATGAAACAGGACCAGGATCTTTTCGATATTTCGGCTTCTGTGCTCCTTAAAATGAAAAATGTACTGTCTGAATTCAGACCTGACATTGTTCTTGTCCATGGAGATACAAATACCACCATGGCCTCCGCCCTGGCAGCATTTTATATGAAGATACCAGTCGGTCATATAGAGGCCGGATTGCGGACACATAATATTTATTCACCCTGGCCTGAAGAGATGAACCGTCAGATTGTAAGCCGAATTTCTACATTTCATTTTGTTCCGACTGAAAATTCAAGAAACAATCTTTTAAATGAAGGTATCCCTTCAGATAAAATAGTTTTTACGGGCAATACAATCATTGATGCATTAAATTTTGCACAAAAGATAATTAAGATCCGTAATCCTGAGATAACCGGATTCCCGGAAAAAGAAATTAAGAAAAAGGATAAAATTATTCTGATCACGGGTCACAGGCGGGAAAATTTTGGCGATGGCTTTAAATCTATCTGCAGAGCTATTAACAGACTCGCAGATAAGTTTCCTGAAGTGAATTTTGTTTATCCTGTTCATCTTAATCCAAATATTCAGAAGCAGGCTAAAAAGTATTTAAATATTAATAGAAAAAAGAATATCCATCTCATAAAACCACTGGATTATTTATCATTTATTACTCTGATGAAAAGAGCCTTCATAATTTTGACTGATTCAGGTGGCATTCAGGAGGAAGCACCAAGCCTGGGCAAGCCTGTCCTGTTGATGAGGGAACTAACTGAACGACCTGAAGGATTAGCTTCCGGAATAGTTAAAATGGTCGGCGTTGATGAAAAATTAATTGTTGACGAAGTTACAGAGCTTCTTTGTAATTATTCTGCTTACCGCAAAAGGGCTGTAAAAGCAAATCCTTATGGCGACGGAAAAGCAAGCCTGAGAATATTAAATTTTATTAAAAATTACTTTCAGGTAAAAGTTTGAAGATGAAGAGGATTTCATTAACATCCCTTTTATGGTGGGTTCCTCCGGGTATCAGAGATTATGTTTCTGAGATTACCAGAGATAAATTGACGGGGAGAGTGATCCGTGGCTCATTCTGGGCACTTGCTGGATCATTGATTTTCAAGGGATTCTTTCTGGTTTCTTCTATCGCAGTGGCAAGAATCCTGGGAAGATCTCAATATGGTGAACTTGGGATTATTCAGTCAACTATTAATATGTTTGCTGCATTCGCAGGATTTGGTCTCGGAATAACTTCAACCAAATATGTTGCTGAGATGAGGGATGTTAATCCTGAAAATGCAGGTAATTTCATTGCATCATCGAATATGTTTGCTGCATTAATAGGATTTTGTTTTACAGTATTCTTTATCATTCTGTCCCCGGTAATTACAGAAAGGTTTATTGGCGCTCCGGATCTGGCTGATGAAATGCGTCTTGGTTCACTTATGTTGTTTTTTTCTGCTATCAATGGTGCCCAGACCGGTGCGATGGCAGGCTTTGAAAATTTTAAGGATATAGCAAAAATAAATATATCAGTAGGATTATTCTCTCTGCCTGTACAAATTCTGCTGACATTAAACTTCGGTCTCTATGGAGCAATTTCAGGTTTTGGACTTACATATTTTTTTCAGTGGATACTGAATTATTTTTTTCTGCGAAAAACAGCCGACAGATTTAATATCAGAATCAGAATCGGTAAATCGTTAAAGGATATTTCATATTTATGGGAATTCAGTATTCCTGCATTATTCGGCGGAATAATTGTCAGTATGGCTCTCTGGTATGCCAATACCATACTGGTAACCAAGGTTGATGGTTTTAATGAGATGGCTGTTTTTAACGCCGCCAGCCAATGGCAGAATATCGTCCTTTTTATTCCGATGGCCATTTCCCAGATTTCACTTCCATTATTTTCCCACAGCAAAAATAATATTGAAAAATTTACAAAGTTTATAAAATATAATATCATCCTCAATCTGTCAATCTGCCTGATTCTGGCAACAATTTTTGCATTATTGTCAAAGTATATAATGCAGTCATATGGTAATAGTTTCAGAGAAGGTTATATAGTCCTTATAATACTTTCCTTTACTGCAGTGCTGATATCACTGAATACTGTGATAGGCCAGGTAATTGCAGGAATTGGAAAAATGTGGATTGGTTTTGTAATAAATCTCCTGTGGGCAACAGTGTTTCTGTATCTGGCTTTTCATTTTATAAGCAGTGGAGCAGGTGCAAAAGGTCTGGCTCTGGCTATGTTATTTTCATACTTTGTTCATACATTGGTAGTGACCTTAACCTCATACTATTTTGTTAACCGAAGGTTCAGAAAATAATAGCTTTTTCATGACTCTAAAACCTATGATTTATAATTCAGCTGAATATTGGAATGAAAGGTTTACCTCAGGAGAGTGGGAGAGAAAAGGGGGAAGATCACAAACAAGAAATTTTGCAGAATCTCAAATACAATACTTTGGTTTGCCGTCAGATTTTAGTGGCACAATTTTAGATTTCGGGTGCGGATTGGGTGATTCTATGCCTGTATATGCCACACACTTTCCAAATGCAAAACTCCTGGGAATTGATTTTTCCACTGAAGCGATACGACTTTGTGAACAAAAATACAACAGCATTGCAGATTTTATTTGCGGAGATCATACCTCTGTTCCTGAAGTAGATGTGATAATAGCTTCAAATGTTTTTGAACACCTTCCGGATGACCTTAAAATTGCAGAATACCTTAAGCAAAAATGCAAAGTGCTTTTTATAATTGTCCCCTATATGGAGGAGCTGGCCGAATCAGGCGAACATATAAACAGGTATGATGAAAGCTCATTCCCGGCAATAGGTCACAGAATATTAAAGGTATTTAAGACCAAAGGCTGGTCTCAGTATGGTTTTGACCTGTATTTCACTACATATTTTATGAATTTTTTCAGGCCGCTTTTGGGTAAGAAAAAAGTAAAAGTAAGAAAACAGATAATGTTCATATTCAATTAGATCATAAAGTTTCCATCTCAGATATCTTTTCAAATAACATAAGTATCAATGCAAAAAATCCTATATCTTACTGCAACAAACTGGTGGTGGGCTAAACAACGACCTCAGTTCATTGCAGAGGGGTTGTCAGAATTCTATAAAATAACTTACATCTTTCCGAAAATCTATAAAACCGGTAATATCGTTAAATATCAGGAAGATACAAATCCGAATCTTGAATTGCATCAGGTTTATAAACTCCCCCTGGACAGGTTCAGTTTGATCAGGTTTATAAATAGAATGTTGCTTATGCTTCAGCTCAGATCAATAATTCCCCTCTATGATATAATATGGATTACACATCCCAATATTTACAAACAGATAAAGGCCATTTTACCTGTAAATACCCGGATTATTTATGATTGTATGGACGATCACCTTGAGTTTCCAAATACAAAAAGAAATAAGAAGGAAGCCCACGAAATTTTTGATAGTGAGAAAGTACTCGTAAATAATGCAGATGTTCTGATTTTTTCCGCTGAATATCTCAAAAACAAGGTTCTTGCAAGATATGGATCGCAGAAAAATTGTTTAATAATCAATAATGCAGTATCAAAAGAGTTCCTATGCCAGACAGATGATGAATGGTATTCATTTCCCGGCATCCATGACTATAAAGGTTATATTAAACTTGTTTATACTGGCACAATTTCAGCCTGGTTAGATTTTGGTATTATAAAAGAGAGTTTAAGTAGATTTGGAAATATCGTTTATTTGCTGGCTGGTCCTAGAGAAGTGAATATCCCATTAAATGACAGAATAATCTATTTAGGACTGGTCAAGCATGAAGAGATCAATGGATTATTGAGTTATTCGGACGCTCTGGTTATGCCCTTTTTAAATTGTGAACTTATTCGGTCTGTAGATCCTGTTAAGGTGTACGAATATATTTCAATTTGTAAGCCTGCAATTATCCTGAAATATGGTGAAACAGATAAATTTAAAGATTTTGTCTATCGATATAGTAACCCGGCTGAATATTTTGAACTGGTCGGTCAACTTGCGAAAGGAAATCTGAAAGTGAAAAAGACCGCAGAAGAATGTAATGCGTTTGTCAAAGCCAATACATGGGAAAGCCGTGTAAAAGAGATAGTTGTCAGACTTGAAGATAAATAAAATAAAGCTTGAACAGAACACGACCAAGGCTAGGAGTAGTAATAGTTAATTATCTGAATTATTCTGATACAATTAACTATATAAATAATTCCATTTTGCTTCAGGAAGATATCGATCCGGAGATAGTCATTGTTGATAATGCTTCACCAAATGACAGCTTCAGATTATTAGAGGAATCATTCCGGGGAAGAACAGGCATTAATGTTTTAAAGAGCTCAGAAAACGGAGGTTATGCAGCGGGGAATAATATTGGAATCAGGTTTCTCGAAAATAAAGAATGTGACTTCATCCTGATTTCTAACGGCGATATCTTCCTTGACGATAAATACCTGTTAATTAAGATGATTCAGAAATATAACAAGTTTGAAAAAGTAGCATTTGTCTCTCCTGTGATGGTTGTTAATGATCATGCCAGATCTGAATTTTCGGCGTGGAAACTACCCAGCAAACTGAAAGATATTTTATCTTCAACCTTCTTACTGAGAATTTTAGGTAGCACGTATCTGGCAAGATATTATTATAAAATCGAAACAGGCAATGATATCAGTCTTAAAGTCGACTGTGTCGGAGGATCATTTTTTCTGGGTGCTGTTGATATTTTCAGGAAAATAAATTATTTTGATGAAAATACTTTTCTGTATTATGAGGAGACAATCCTTGGTTTAAAGGTCAGAAATAATAGTTTAAATAACTACCTGATACAGGATTTGAAATATAGTCATTTGCAGGCACATACAATCAACGCTATTTTCTCGCCGGCGAAAAAATACAGAATGCTTCTCAATAGTAAATTATATTATTGGAAAACTTATTTCGGTGCAGGAAAAATTTTTCTGATAACCATGAAATTCCTGTATATTATCCTTGTGGCAGAACAGTGTTGTATTTCAGTTGTTAAAAAATTTCAGCAAAAGGATCATAAATGATTAAAAGCAGATCCATTGACAGACTGGTTATTATCGTACTGATAATCACTGTATTTCTCTCAGAAATACTTATCAGTTCTGGCATTTCTCTTGTTGGAGGTTTCCTGATCCTTTTACTGATATTAAATAAGTCAATTAAAATAAATTATAGAGAAATCAGCCTTGTCTCTCCCTTGTTGATGATTTTATTTATCGGTCTTATTGTTTCATTATTTCATATAAAGCCTGGTTCAAAAGATTTTGGTTACCTTATAGCTAAGGATGTATGGTATTATATAAAACCTGTAGTTTATCTCCTGGCCGGATTATATATTTTCAGGATGCAGCTAAAAAAGGAAATAATAATCAGGATAATGATTTATTTATCTCTGGTAGTTGCTTTACAGCATTTGATAAGAGTTTTAATATTTTTTATAACGGCACCTGCCGAAGATTTAATTTTGGATACCATAAGGATCAGAACCAGTTTTGTAAGCCTCACGGAAGCATTTTCCCTGGCCTATATCCTTTTACTCTATAAACAATCTGATGTAAAAGAGGTTATATACCTTCCGAGATGGCTGATAATTGCCATTCTGGCAACTTCTTTATTATTATCCTTTTCACGGACTTTAATAATCTCTTTCATCGTTTCCTTACTGGCAATGAAGAACTTTTTTTCACTGAGAGTGCGTACAATCATGAAATCAGGTATTAAAATTTTGATACTGGTTCTGGCGATCATCCTGTCACTAGTGGTTCTAAACAGGATCAGTAAGAATAATTCATTATTACATTCATTTACAGATAAGTATTTAAACTCACTCAGGGAAAACAGATACCTGACTCAATATCCGTCTGATGCTGTAATTAACAGAAACTGGCGTGGTTATGAGGCACACCTTACCTGGATGGAGATAAAAAAGGCCAATCTGGCTGAACGGGTTTTTGGTTTTGGATTCGGAAAGACGGTATATATAGGGAAGAGAGGTTACGTTGGTGAAAACCTTGAAAATATTCCTAAATTTCATAACGGATTTGTTGAAATCCTTCTGAAAACAGGATTTGCCGGACTTCTGCTATATTTAGTTTTCTTTTACTTTATTTTCAAATTGGCTGATCATGATAATTCCGGAACAGAGTCCGAAAAATTATTCAAAGCAATCATTGTAACGACCTTTTTATCAACTTTTGTTATGACCGGCCTTTATAATAAATCTGCTCTGGATTCCTCGTGTCTTCTGCTTGGATATTTTTCAGGTATCTTTCTTCATAAAGGAAGTATTGCTGAACAATGAAAAAGACAAGGTTATTTATTGATGCTCATGTATTTGATGATCCTTTTCAGGGGAGCCGGACATATCTGCTCGGTCTGTATTCTGAAATGATTAAACAAAATACTGCATTTGAGTTTATTTTTGGAGCATATAACATTGAAAATATCAAAAAAGAATTCGGGGAACACTCCAATGTCAGGTATATTAAATACATGACCACAAATAAATTTCTCCGTCTTGCTTTGAATATCCCACTGGTGATCCTTAGAAATAAAATTGATATATCTCACTATCAATATATTGCACCTCTCATAAAACTCTCGAAAGAGATTGTAACAATACATGATGTACTGTTTCTTGATTATCCGGAACTTTTTCCTGTTCTGTACAGGATAAAGAACAGAATACTTTTTAGAAGATCGGCACGAAGGGCTGATATTCTGCTAACGGTATCCGATTATTCAAAGGCAAGGATAGCAGAACATTTCAGGATCAGTAAAGATGATATTGTTGTTTTGCCTGATGCTGTCGGGGAAGAATTCTTTGAACCTGTAGGACAACTTCCGGATGTAAAGGTTAAATACAATATTGATAATTATATATTATATGTAAGCAGAATTGAGCCAAGGAAAAATCACCTCATGTTGCTCAGGGCATTTGTGGAACTGGAACTTTGGAAGAAAGGCTTTCAGCTGGTATTTATTGGTGAAAAATCTATTACCACACCGGAATATGAAAACTATTGGCAAAGCCTGTCTGATGACATAAAAGCATCGGTCAGGTTGATAAACGGCTCATACGGAAATGAGCTTAAATCTTTTTACAGAAACTGCAGACTGTTTGTTTACCCTTCAATTGCGGAAGGTTTTGGTATCCCACCTCTGGAAGCTGTTGCTTCCCATGCACCGACGATCTGTTCAAAATCTACCGCAATGGGCGATTTTAAATTTATGCATGACAGGCTGTTTGACCCTTTATCTATTGGTGAACTTAAAGAAAAAATTATAAAATACCTGCACAGCAACCAGAATTATGACCGTGAAATTGAATATATTAAACTCAATTATAATTGGTCAAACGTGGGAAAAGGATTCAAAAAAGTGTTGGCAGAAAACGGTATTATTTAATCAGTCAGGGCTGAGATGAAAGTTGCAATTATCGGAACACATGGTATCCCGGGAAAATATGGCGGATTTGAAACATTTGCAGAAGAAATCTCAATCTTATTTAAAAAAAATAATTATGAGGTATTAGTTCAGTGTGATTCTGATTCATATCAATCAGATAATCTTAAAGGGGTAAAGCTTTTTTATTCATCTGTAAAAAAATCTCAGAATCCATTCAGGTATTACTTTGAAGGTTTAAGGCTGGCAATGAAACAATCAGATGTTATAATTATTGCCGGAGTAGGGGGGGCAATTTACTATTTTCTAAATTTATTTTATAAGAAAATATTAATTACAAACACAGATGGCATTGAATCAAAAAGGTCCAAATGGCCTGGAACTCATAAATTCTTTCTTAAATTTTCTGAAAGACTGGCAGTTAAGCTTTCAGATTTTATTATCGCAGATTCTGAAGCCATAAAGAAACATCTGTCAGCGACGTACAGGTTTGCAAAGTCCAGGATCAGAACAATTGAATATGGAGCTCCGATTATCAGTTCGTATGATGAACATATCCTTAATAAATATGATATCCGATATGGCCTGTACTATCTGGTTGTATGTCGTCTTGAACCTGAAAATAATATCAGGATGATTATTGACGGATTCCTTGCATCTGAAACTGATAAAAAACTTGTTGTTATTGGTAATTTATCTGGTAATAAGTATGTTGCACAATTGATAAAAGATTATCAAAGCAACAGGATAAGATTTTTGGGAGGTATTTATGATAAATCGGAACTATCAACCATAAGATTTGGATGCAAAGCTTATATACATGGTCATTCAGTAGGCGGAACAAATCCGTCGCTGCTTGAAGCTATGGGATGCGGAAATATAACGATCTGTCACGATAATGTTTTCAACCGTGAAGTGACTGCCGATAATCAGCTTTATTTCTACAGTTCAAATGAATGTACAGAAAGAATCAATGAAGTCGAATTGATGAGCCCGGTTCAGACAAGAAAGCTGAAAGAATCGGGTTTGGAAAGAATAAGGAATCTGTACAATTGGGAAATTGTATTCAGTAAGTACGTAAAGCTTCTGAAGGAGGCTTTCAGCAACAATCAGCAATAATTCTGATACTAATAATTCGATGATGTCAGGGATGCATGTTTTTACATGCATTTTTTTTTATTATCTTCACAAGTAACAAAAACAGAATAGTAAGATTCTGTTTTCTAAAATTCCTTTTATTGTGAATCCAGACTTCAGTCCAATCGGCTTAAATCTGCCTTACTGGGTTTTTATAGCAGCAGGATGCATAATTGCTTTTATCATAACCTGGATCTCAATTCCAACAATTGTGAAAATTTCGAAATTCAAGAAACTGTATGGCATTCCGAATGAAAGGACATCACATATTGATGAAACGCCAAACCTGGGAGGGCTGGCTGTTTTTGCAGGATTCGTAATTGCAGCAATTATCTTTTCAATGAAGCCGGAGTCGGACGACATAAAATTCATCCTGGGAGCTATTATAGTATTGTTTTTTACCGGATTGAAGGATGATATACTTGTTATCGATCCAAAGAAAAAACTTCTTGGACAGATAATTGCAGCATCGATCATAGTTATCTTTGGTAATATCAGAATAACGAGCTTTTATCATACGTTTGGGGTAGAAGAAATTTCTTATATTTTAAGTGTATTATTTACAATTTTTCTGGTTGTGGTTCTTATTAATGGGTTTAATCTTATTGATGGCGTGGATGGTCTTGCTTCGGGTGCAGGAATTATTACATCACTGGCTTTCGGAATCTGGTTTATTCTGACAAAGCACACTACATACGCCGTCCTGTGTTTTTCGCTTACAGGTTCATTAATTGCATTCTTCAGGTTCAATGTTTTTGGCCGGGAAAATAAAATCTTTCTGGGAGATACCGGATCTATGATTACTGGTCTGATAGTTGCCGTTTTTACTATTAAATTTCTCGAATTTCAGCAGACTGCACCTGTGAAATATCAGTTTCATTCTGCTCCGGCTCTTGCCTTTGGACTTCTGATAAGCCCTCTTTTTGATACGGCCAGAGTTTTTATTTTACGGATATTTAATGGCAGTTCTCCATTTAAAGCTGACAGAAATCATCTGCACCACAGCCTTCTTGCTCTTGGTAATTCACATCTCAAGTCAACAATTATAATATTATCATGCAATCTTCTATTTGTTTTACTGGCTGCTGTGATTCAGAAGGTTGGAAATGTTATTTTGATAATCATTCTTACACTGTTAGCTGTCACATTATCATTCCTGCCACGAATGATTATGAGGCTAAGGGAGAAAAAATCAATTATTAGTACCGGGTGATGCTGTGATTTCATTTTGTGCCGATGGGAAATATCACTAAATTCTTAATAAGGAAAGATAGCTGGATAGCATCTGGCTTCTTTACACTATGCCTTACCTTATTTCTGATGCCATTCCCAAGAAGCTGGTCGCTGTATGCTCTTGGTGCTTTTCTTTTTTTCGGATTCCTCATGTGGATTAGTGACTTCGTGAAGCTTAAAGAATTATTCGGGCAAAAATGGCTGATAGTACTTGCACCTGTATGCTATTTTCTCCTGCATATAATATATTTTATGTTTGATCCAAAATGGATTTACCTTGAGGAAAAACTGATGTTTTTTCTTATTCCTATATTAGGATTTCCGGTTTTTATCTCGGATTACTTCAGCAAGAACCTGAGTATCCTTCTGAAGTCATTCATTTATGGTATCATTCTGATTTGTCTTTTCCTGTTCCTGCGATCTACCTGGGAAAGCATATCATTTACAGATGGTGTTATTAATTTTGAACCATTGACAGATCAGAATCTTTCAAGGTACAACTGGGACCAACTTTCAATATTTGAACATCCGACATACTTGACTATTAAAGTATTATGGGTTATTTGCCTGCTTGCCTTTTCTGGATCATATTTGAATATTTCTAAAACAATAAGGTTGCTTCTTATACTGTGCCTTTCAATTATTGTTTTTTTCCTATCGTCCCGGGCTGGAATTTTAATTCTGTCCTTTATTCTGATTTATTTCATTTATAGCTATTTGAACATGACCAGGAGAAGAATACTGCTGTTGCTGATAATTCCTTTAATCCTCTTTGGTGTATATAAAATTACCAGCCTTAACAGAAGGATGAATCGCATGATGGTAGAAACAATTGAGAGGTCTGCAATTGAAAAAACCGGAATAAAAGGACTTGATCCGAGAACAAAATCCTGGTTTTCTGCAATGAACCTGATAAAAGAGAAGCCTGTTTTTGGCGTTGGACTGAATGCCAGAAATATACTTGCGGCAGAATATGCCAGGCAGGGGTATAAAACAGAAGCCGAATTAAAGCTAAATGCTCATAACCAGTTTCTTGAAACACAGCTTACCTTTGGAGTTTCCGGAACCCTGATTCTATTTTGGATGCTGGGAATACTTTTTATGAAACGAAAAGAGTCATGGGGATCTGAACTTATTTATTCATTCCTGATAGTCGTTATTTTCAGCATGTTTTTTGAATCAATTCTTGTGAGGCAGTGGGGGATAATGTTCTTTATCCTGTTTTATTGTTTTCTGACGATGTCAAATGTAGAGCCAGATCTCAGATCTGGTTCTACCCGGTATTTCAAATAAAGATTTTATATTTCTTATAAACTTCCTGAAGCTTTTTACGGTTCCTGATAAGAATCAGGCATAATAATGTCAGTCCAAAGAATAACGGAATTATCACCTTACCAAAGTAATAGCCTCCGTTATAACGTTTATTCGGGAGATAAAAATCATTAATAATTGTAACAGTACCAGGATAAAGATTCCTTTCCTGTTCCAATTCCTGTTTAATATTGTAAAGTTTGTATATATCTTCATATATAAGTTGGGTCTTTTGCTCCTGAAGAAAGATCATCTGGCCTCCTTCTTCCGGACGCCTGTTCCTGGTTTCCTCAAAATATTTCACTTGCTGCAAGCTGTCAAGTTGCTTAATATCATAATCAAGACGTACAACCATTTCATCAATTTGATCTAACCGCAAATTGTTTTTCTGCTGAAAAACAGGATTATTTTTGACAAAGGACAGGATTCCATCTCTTATTAAGGTTAAATCCTGAGGATCTGATACTTCAACTTTAATAGCAAACCGATCATTCATCCGTACATCAACAGTATCATAAACGTTATGTTTATTTCTATAGTCGACAAAATCAGGTATACTGTCATTATTCATGTCGATGATCCAGAAAGCCTCAATGTCGCTTATGGTTTCTGCCTTTTCCTGATTTATTGAAAGGGAAGTTGCCAATACAGGATAATTCTCTTCTTTCAGTAAAAGATTCAGTTTGTTTATATATAAAATCATTTCAGAATTCGAGACCATATTGCTCCGAAGAGTAATTTCCGATGAATAGAAAGGTTTGGAAGTCCATTTTAAAACATATGATACGCCGACTCCAAGAAGTAAGCCGAATCCGAGGATAAAAAAGTTTTTCAAAAGAAAAAAGAAGGATACAAGCACTCCTTTTCCTAACGCACGAAGCCATTTTGAAAGTGTTTTTCCCATTCTTCTGAAAAGCTCGAGAAGGTCGATTTCTTCATCTTTAACCGGTGAATCTTTAGACATAATAATGTTACTTTGTTATTCTGAAAGCAAATTTATTAATATTGGAGCGTATTGCAAATTTTCTGTCAAATGATCTTCAATATTTTTAATGCCAGGTCTTTGATCATAGGTTTATAATCGTGAACAAATTCTCCGGTTACTCTGTTGCCAATTACTGTACATAAAGTCAACGCTTTATGCCCAAGCAGACCGGAAAGCCCGTACAAAGCTGAACTTTCCATTTCATAATTGCAGATCTTCCTGCCTCTGAAGGAGAATTCGGCAAGTTTACCATTAATTTCATTATCAAAAGTACCGAGCCTCAAACTTCGTCCCTGAGGAGCGTAAAATCCGGGTGCTGAAATAGTTATTCCTTTTATGAAGTTCTCGAACCGGAATAGTTCGGTCAGTTCTTTGCTGGCATTTACTGCATATGGATAGGAGAGAGTATCCGGCCATTCAAGGTGTTCCGCCAGGGTATCGGAAAGACTTGTGTCGAGAAGCCATTCATAACCTTCATAAAAATGCAAAAGGCCATCAAAGCCGATCGCTGTCTCAGTGAGAACAACCGATCCTGCCGGAACATCGTTTCGTAAACCGCCTGAAGTTCCAAGCCTGATGAAGGTGAGTGAGACGGGATCCTCTTTATTAATTCCTGTCTGGAGATCAATGTTTACAAGTGCATCCAGTTCATTAATGAGAATATCGATATTATCAGTCCCAATGCCTGATGAGATTATTGTGATCTCATTATTTTCAAAGGTGCCTGTTACGGTTCTGAACTCCCTGTTCTCTTTTCTGACCCTTATGTCATGCAAGAATGAGGAAATCATTTCGACACGACCAGGATCCCCGACAATAATTATTTTATCTGAAATATCACCGGGAATAAGGTTCAGGTGAAAGACACTTCCGTCCCTGTTGGTTATTAGTTCGGTATTCTTTTGCATATAAAATTTTAAAATGCAAATTTATGAAACTGCTGGAAATACAAATGCTAGTAATATTCCATTATTCTGCCTGAAATTTGCATAAGAGAAATTTCGGCAAGTTTAGCCTGGAAATGTATAGATGAGAGGCTTTCATTTGCATCAAGGAGGCTTTTTTGTACTTCCCTGAGATCAATACCCGAGAGATTCCCGAGTCTGTATCTTTCCATGGCAATTTCCAGGTTTTCGGTTGCAGTCTGAAGATTCTGTTCTTCAAGGGTAATGAGTCTCAGACAATTAGTATATGCACTGTAAATAGTTATCATATCAGCCCTTATACCCTGTTCAATTTCCTGGTATATTAATTCTTTGTTCCTGATTTCAATTGAGGAATTTTTTATGCTTCTTCTTTGATTATTTCCATCAAAAAGAGTCATCCCGAGAGTCAATCCATAGTTCATCCCGTTGGTAAGCTGATTTCTTGTTGTACTGCTTGAATACGTATTGAAATTATAATCATAACCGGAAGTGAGATTAAGGTAAGGATATGATCTGGAAACAATTATTTTATAATCATATTCTGAAATAGTTTTATTTTTCGAAGCGATATTAAGTGATGTATTCTTTACCAGCGTTTCTTCAAGGAGTTTTTCATAAATGAGATCAGGATTTACATCAATAGACGAGTCTTTTGAAATAAACTGGGTTGCAAGATTATCGACAGCCATAAGCTCATTAAGCCTTATCTGAGCTGCCCTGACAGTTTCATACTGGCGTGATAGCCTTGAGCTGTCTGCATTCAGGTAAACCCGTGATTGCAAAACCTGCAACTTAGAGCTGGAGCCAAGAAGGTAACGGTCTTCATCAATTCTGAGCCTTTCTTTTGAAAGCACAACGGCATATTTCATATTATTAAGCAGCTGAATCTGCAGGATATAATTGTAATATCCTGAAACTATATCAGATAGCAGGTTCTCAATAGCCATCTGTGTGCTAAGTTCTCCAACCTGTTTTAATTCATTCAGTTTTTTATATGTTGTATGGACATTGAAGCCGTTAAAGATTGTCAGACCTAATGTTATTCCGGCATTAGCTGAAGTGTTATAAACACCAGTGGAGACAGTTTGACTTCCATCAGAAAGATTCTGAGTTGTATTGTTCAAAGTCCCGCTGTAACGGCTGCTAAGGTCCAGTGATGGTAAATAACCGGCATTGCCCAGGGTATAATTGTTTTTAGCAATAGTTTCGCTGTTTCGTGCTACGAGTAGAGAAAAGTTGTTTTCCAGTCCAATGTTGATGCAATCTTTGAGTCCGTAAACAACCTGACTGTTGCCGGAGGAGAGAAATGTTAAAAATAAAAAGCTAAGTGACAGATATTTTATTTTCATTTTCGCTCATTTTTGTTTCACTTGAAATAAAGGTATAGATTGCCGGCACAATAAACAGGGAGAGTAAAGAGGCAAATAACATTCCGCCGATAACAACAGTACCCATCGCAACGCGGCTCTGTGCACCTTCTCCCAGCCCGAGAGCCAAAGGTGAAATTCCCAGAATAGTCGCAAGGCTTGTCATCAGGATAGGCCGGAAACGTGCAGCAGCAGCATATTTGATTGCATCAATCTTGGACATACCTGCTTTTTTTCTCTGGTTTGCAAACTCTACTATAAGAATTCCGTTTTTTGAGACAAGCCCGATAAGCATAATGATTCCGATCTGGCTGAAAATGTTCATTGTAATATTAAAATACCACATAAATACAAGAGCTCCTGTAAGTGCAAGAGGAACAGTCATCATAACTACAAAGGGGTCCTTGAAGCTTTCAAACTGAGCAGCAAGTACCAGGAAAATTAAAATCAGGGCAAGCATAAACGCGAACATTAAGCTTGACGAGCTTTCACGGAAATCCTTTGAATCACCGGAAAGAGCTGTTCTGAATGAATCGTCAAGCACTTCATCTGCAATCCTGTCCATCTCGGCAAGTCCTTCGCTCATAGTTTTCCCTTTGGCAAGACCAGCTGATACAGTTGCTGCAACAAACCTGTTATAACGGTAAAGCTGGGGAGGAGCAGTCTCTTCTGTAAGAGTTACCAGATTGTCGAACTGGATCATATCCCCACGGTCATTTCTTACATATAACGATTTAAGATCCAGAGGTTTATTCCGGTCCTCACGGGCAAGTTCCCCAAGAATCTGATATTGCTTGCCATTCATGAAAAAGTAACCGAAACGCTGGCCGCTGAGAGCAAGCTGCAGTGTTTGTCCGATATTCTGCGTTGAAACTCCCAGAGTAATTGCTTTTTCGCGATTGATATGGATCCTCAGTTCCGGTTTGGTGAATTTAAGATTCACATCTGCCATTTGCAATACATCACTCTCCATAACCTTACTCATGAAAGCAGGAATAATTTCCCTGAGCTTTTCTATTGATGTCGCCTGAAGAACATATTGTACAGGCATGCCCGCACGTCTTCCACCAAAAGTCGATTGCTGAACAACAAAAGCTCTTGCCTTTGTTTTCTTTCTCAGGTCGTCTGATAACTGATCAGCTATCTCCTGCTGTGTCCGTTTCCGTTCATCAGGTTTCCGGAGAATTATCCGGATATTCCCGAAACTGCCTCCCCTGATCATTGTTGTGTAACTGATCCGTTCTGGTACCTTTTCCTCTACAAGTTGTGCGAGATCATCAGCATAAGCCAGCATATACTCATATGTCGCACCCTCAGTTGCAGAGGTGTTAATTGTGATTTGAGACCGGTCTTCGAGAGGAGCCATTTCTGACGGGATGGTGTTCCATAATAAAAGAACTAATCCCAGGGCGGCCACAAGAATTAATAGTGCAAACCTGCGATGTCTGAGGAATGAATCCAGGGCATTTCTGTATCCAGTATTCAGCTTCTGGAAAAAATGTTCGGTTTTCCTGAAAAACCAGCTGTGAGTGGCTTCTTTTCTTAACAGCTTTGTCGATACCATCGGTGTCAGTGAAAGAGCCAGGAATGCTGAGATTGCAACAGCTCCTGCCATCGCAATACTGAATTCCCTGAAAAGACGGCCTGTTATGCCCTGGAGAAAAACAATCGGGAAAAAGACAGAAATAAGAGTAATTGTAGTGGAAATAATTGCAAAATAAATCTCTTTTGAACCCTTTAAACCTGCATCAACAGGCTGCATTCCTGATTCGACTTTTACATAAATATTCTCCATTACCACAATGGCATCATCGACAACAATTCCAATTGCAAGCACAATTGCCAGAAGGGTAAGAACATTTATGGTGAACCCTGCCAGGTACATTATAAAAAACGAGCCCACCAGAGAAATAGGTATTACCAGTATAGGTACAATTGTTGCTCTCCAGCTACGGAGAAAGAAGTAAATAATAATTACTACAAGAGTAAAAGCAATAAAAATCGTATTCTTAACTTCCTTTATAGATGATCTTATATATTCGGTATTATCATAATTGACGTTGACCTTAACATCATCCGGAAGGTCTTTCCTTATATAATCTAGACGTCTGTAAACCTCATCAACAATATCTATATGGTTTGATCCGGGTTGAGGTATCATTGCAATCTGAACCATTGGGACACCATCTCTTTTAAGTATTCCCCTGATATCTTCAGGACCAAGCTCAGCTCTTCCTATATCTTTAAATCTTACAATCTGATCGCCTGACTGTTTAATAATAAGATCGTTAAACTCTTTTGGGGTTGTCATAAGCCCAAGTGTTCTGATGGTCAGCTGGGTATTGGTACCTTCAATGGAACCGGAGGGTAATTCAACATTTTCACGGGAAATGGCATTCCTGACATCCATTGGAGTCAGTCCATAACCAGCCAGTTTTACAGGATCAATCCAGAGACGCATTGCGTATCGTTTCTCCCCGAAGATGCTGACTGCACTGACCCCTGAAACTGTCTGAAGCTGCTGCTTTAATGTCAGATCAGCTATTTCTGAAAGCTGAAGCAATGATCTTTTCCCGCTTTCAACGGTCAGGAACAGAATCGGACTGGCATCGGCATCTGCCTTGGCAACCGTAGGCGGATCACAGTCGCGGGGCAGCATCCTCATGGCTTGTGAAACCTTATCCCTGACATCGTTTGCTGCAGTCTCAAGATCAACTGACAATTCAAATTCTACCGTAATATTGCTACCGCCCTGGCGGCTTACGCTTGAAAGAGAACGAATACCTGGTATCCCGTTAATAGACTGTTCAAGCGGTTCAGTGATCTGAGTTTCTATTACATCGGAATTTGCACCCGGATAGGATGTATTTACTGAAATAATAGCCGGATCAACACTTGGGAATTCCCTTACGCCAAGGAATGTGAGACCAACAATCCCGAACAACAAAATTATAATTGCAAATACTGATGCAAGAACCGGTCTGTTTATACTAGTTGATGATAAGCTCATTTCTTATTAATGACTATTATTACTGGTTCATTATCAGGGTGTCAAGCACTACAGGCATGTTATGCCTGAGCTGCAGAATACCGGTTGTAAGCAATGTATCGCCAAATTTGAGTCCGTCAACTATCTGTATAAGGGATTCAGTACGTAATCCGGTGCCAACTTTCACTGACATGGCTTTACCTTTTCTGTAAACATATACCATTTCACCTTCCATCTCAGGAACAAGAGCTTCAGAAGGTATTGCAATAGCGTCAGTGATCTGGGATAAGAGAAGAGTGACAGAGGTATAGGTTCCCGGTTTCAGTTCTTCATTTTTATTAGGATATAATGCCCTGATAACTATTGTCCTTGTACCCAGGTCAATTTTCGGATCAACAGCATATACTGAAGCCTTGTAGATTTTGTCATTAACGTTAAAAGAAACGATGAATCCGATATTAACTTCATCAGCATATTTCTCAGATATTGAAAATTCTATTTTTATCGGACTGATCTTGACTAATCTGGCAATTCTAGTGGAAGGAGTAGCATAGCTTCCTTCACTCAGGTACCGCAAACCGATAATTCCGTCAAATGGTGCACGAAGCTCAGTTTCTGATATTCGCGCTCTTACCAGGTTAATATCTGCCTGTATGGTCTGGAGCTCAGTTACGATCTGATCATAGCTTTCCTGGCTGATAGCATCTTTATCAAGAAGACTCCGCTGGCGGAACTCTTTTTCCTCAACCAGCTTCCTCTGTGCTTCAAGCTTCTGTAATTGTGCCTGCAAAGGTTTGTCATTGATCTTGGCAAGCAGGTCACCTTTTTTTACACGGGTACCCTCTGTAAAATTTATTCCTACAATTTTGCCGGAAGTTTCGAAAGACATTTCTACTTCTTCATCAGGCCTCAATGTGCCGGAGCTGACAATGGGATCGCTCATCTGAACAGGTTTTATCAGGAATCCGCTTACATTAAGCAATTGCCGGCTTTGCATCATACCGGGACCTGCACCAGGACCCGTTCCCCCCGGAGAATTTGATTTTGAGGCAAAAAGCGGTCTTATTTTAGGATAAAATATTATTCCTGCCAATACCACAATTAATAAAATTGTTATTATCACATTAAATCTTTTCTTCATAAACCGGTATATAATTTATTTGCAGTATATTTTTAAAACCAATTTTAATAGGTATAGTTCATTGTTAGAGAGCGTCAGAATTTGAATTGACAAAAGTAGATAATTTGATTCTCATAAAGTCTTTCATGCTCTGAAAAATATGTTAAAATATCATAAAATAGTCTTTATATACCCGATATCTTATTCATAGCGGAACATACATGAATTAAAGAAAACGAACTAATTTTACTGCAGAATGTAGATTAAGAAAATTATGATACAACGTATACAATCGGTTTATTTATTACTGACAACCTTACTGTCTGGTTTATTCCTCAAAGGGAGTTTTTTAAATTTTAAAAACAATGCCGGGGATGTGATTAACATTAATTTCAGGGGTATCTGCCAGACAACAGGAGAGAATGGCTTTGATCTTATTGAAAAATTGATTCCGCTTTCAGCATTGTTTATTTTAATCCCTGTTTTATCAATCATAGCAATATTTTTATTTAAAACCAGAAAACTCCAGCTTAAAGCAACATTCACATTAATCATTCTTGTAATCGTGCTTATTGCTTTGGCTTTATATTATGGAGTTGCTGTCATTCAGCGATACCATGCTGAACTTGTCCCCGGAATAAAAATGTTCATCCCAATGCTGATTCTCATTTTTGCAATTCTGGCTTACAGGGGAATTAAAAAAGATGAAGATCTCGTAAAGTCGTATGACAGGCTCAGGTAAATAACTGGTTTGATATTTTTTGGCATTGTGAGGGTATATCAACAGACCACCACCTCCCCCTGACACTTCGGTCAGGGTACTCCTCCTCTGAAAAGGAGGAGAAAGTTATATAATTATAAATCAGTTATTTCCCCTCCTTTTCAAAGGAGGGGTGTCCTGCTTTAGCGGGACGGGGTGGTTGATACAACTTTTGAGATATCCTCACACCATGCGAGGACGAGTGTCAGATAATCTGCAGGTTTTCCTGGGTTGTTATTTTTTCGCAGTAGTGGCACTTGAGTGCAACATTTTTTTTCGAGACTACCCTGAACCTGGTAATTACCTGTTCAAAGTTTGTTATGCACTTGGGATTCATGCATTTTGCTATCCCTATTATAGTATCCGGTACTTCAACAACCTTCTTTTCCACAACTTCATAGCCGCGTATGATATTGAGTTTGGCATCAGGTGCAACAAGAGCGATCCTGTTAATATCTGCATCTTCGAAAAATTTACCTGAAATCTTGATTATAGCTTTCCGTCCCAGCTTCTTGCTTTCGAGGTTTGTTCCGAAAGTGATCTGGCTGTCAATCCGGTCAAGACCAAGAATCTGGATAACCTTAAAAAGATTCTTTGCAGGCACATGATCAATTACGGTTCCGCTCTCAATTGCACTGACACTCATTTGTTTTGGTTCCTTCATGATTCAGTTCTTTCTTATTTAATTCCTAAAAGTGAACAGAGAATAGCCTGGCGTGTATAAACACCATTAAGAGCCTGTTCAAAATAATAGGCTTTCGGATTGCTATCAACGTCTGTGTGTATCTCATTTACCCTTGGAAGGGGATGGAGAATACGCATATTTGATTTTGTGTTTTTCAGCATCGAGTTCCTCAGAACATACACATTTTTCACCTTCTCATATTCAATAGGATCGGAAAACCGCTCTTTCTGAACCCTGGTCATGTAAATAATATCTGCTTTGGTAATAATATCGGTGAAATCAGAATGCTCATAATATTTGAGTCCCATATTTTCCAGGTAAAGCTTAAACTCGTCCGGCATCTTGAGTTCTTCAGGTGCAATGAAGTTGAATGTTGCATTCCATCTCGACATGGCCATCATCAGGGAATGAACTGTCCTTCCATACTTCAGATCACCTACCATAAAAATATTAAGATCTTTAAGAGTTCCCTGAGTTTTCCGTATTGAGTAGAGATCAAGCATTGTCTGCGTAGGATGCTGATTGGCTCCGTCACCGGCATTAATTACCGGAACCGAAGCGATCTCGCTTGCAAATCGTGCACTTCCTTCCATTGGGTGCCGTATAACAATCAGGTCACTGTAACTGCTCACCATCTTTATTGTATCATGAAGTGTTTCACCTTTTGATACACTTGAAGTGGAGGAATCTGAAAATCCAACAATTTTTCCGCCAAGACGGTTTATCGCACTTTCAAAACTTAACCGGGTACGTGTAGACGGCTCAAAAAATAATGTTGCTATAACTTTACCTTCCAGTAATTTTCTGACAGGTTGTTTTTCGAATTCTTCAGTCAGGTCAAGAATCTCAATCATCTCCTCGGTGGAGAAATCATCAATAGAAACTAAGCTTCTGTTTTTCATTCGATTGGCACATTGTGAAGAATATATTGAACTGTTATCAAAATTACTTAAGAATTGCCACAACATGAATATATGTTGATAATTAATTAAAAACTTTTATACATGCTATGGTGTTAATTAACTGAAAGTAACCTGTATTTAAGACCTTCAATTCCTGATAAACGGTTCAGTATTCTTTCTCTGGCAGATAACCTGAAACTGATTCTTATCCGGCATGTCATATCAAAAGAATGATCTGATTGTAATACATTTTCATTCTTAAGTATTTTCATTACCTCGTTCATTGCTGAATACGGGTAGGTAATTTCATAGCTTTCATGTATGATTTGTTCAATTATTTCAGCATTATTCAGTGAGGATGCTGCGGCCGATTTATATGCATTTATCAGTCCGCTGACTCCAAGCAAAGTTCCTCCGAAATATCTGGATACAATAATCAGTACATTAGTTAGTCCGAACGATTTTATTTGTCCAAGGATTGGTCTGCCTGCAGTTCCCGATGGTTCACCTGCATCACTGACTCTCCATAGCATTTCCCCAGTACCAAGCATATAGGCATAACAATGATGTCGTGCAGCATGATGTTCTTTTCTGACTGCATCAATAATTGACTTGATTTCTGTTTCATCTGACACAGGATATGCCTCTGCTAAGAATTTGCTTCCTTTTTCCTTATAAATACCACAGGATAAAGATTTGATGGTCTTATATGTGTCAGAATTTGTCATTAATGTTTTTGAACAGTATAGCGAATCCTGGTAGTGCAATATTAATTATTTCTTATTGTACAGGCGACTCTTATCCTAAAAAATGGTATTTTTGTTTATAAGTGCATCAGATTATGAGCGTACTACTGGATGAAAAAGATCTTCAAAAGCTTATCGTAATTGGTGACCGAATACTTATTAAGCCGAAGATTCCTCAGTCAAAGACAAAAAGCGGGCTTTATCTTCCACCGGGTGTTAATGAAAATGAAAAAGTCCAGATTGGCTATGTTCTTAAAGTAGGACCTGGTTATCCCATTCCGTCTGTAAATGATACAGATGAACCATGGAAAAACAGAACAGATGAACCCAAATATGTACCACTTCAGCCAAAAGAAGGTGACCAGGCCGTGTATCTGCAGAACAGTGCTATAGAAATAGAATTCAATAAAGAAAAATATATTGTTGTACCGCAATCGGCGATTTTACTTCTCTTAAGAGACGACGGACTATTCGAATAGCATACAGAAATGGAAAACAAAGCTCTGAAAAACAGAAAGATACTTATAGTGGAAGATGATCTATCGAGCAGATTATATTTAAATAAAATACTCGAAAAGACAGGAGCCATATTACTTAATTCCGGTGACGGGAAAGAAGCCGTTGAGATGGTGTATAAAAATCCTGATATTGATATAATTCTGATGGATATTCAACTGCCTGTTATGGATGGATATGCAGCAGCAAAAAAAATCAGGGAGATCGGGAAGAGCACAATATTGATTGCCCAGACTGCTTATGGATTATCAGATGATATGGAAAAGATTCTTGCCTCCGGATTTGACGATTATGTTGTTAAACCAATCCTGTCTGATCAGCTGATCACTAAGCTTTCTGGCTATTTCAGTAAGTGATAATCAATGCTTCACCTCATCCGGTAATTATTCCGGATAAACCGCAAGCTGACTGAATTCCTTTTTAAAATCATTAATTTCACTTTTCCATCTCTCTTTTTCATTTTTAGTTGGGGTCCTGTTTAAGAGAGCTGTTCTCATGCCTGAATCACCCGATAATATATCAAATGGCATGAGCTTATTTTCATATTCATAAGGAGGCAGATTGAATTTAAGGGCACCTGGTGGGGATGTTTCAATTATTGCATCAAATATCTCCAGGGCGGTAACAACAGGATAAAAATTATCACGATCGGTGACATGTATCTGAAGCCCCTGACACAGTTGACCGCAGTACTTATTAAATGTAGGTATGAAATTATGGATCCTGAAAACAACTCCCGGGATTTTTCGTATATCGAGATTTTTCTTAAGTTTTTCCGGATTAATAAACGGGGCACCGAACAGTTCAAATGGTATTGTTGTTCCCCGTCCTTCAGAAAGATTTAAAGCTTCCATAAGCACTGTTCCCGGATAAACAATTGCTGTACCAGGGGTTGGTATATTTGGAGAAGGCAATACCCAGGGAAGACCGGTTTCTGTGTAAAGGGAATTCCTGTTCCAGCCTTTCATCCACACTATATTCAGATCAGTTCCCGGATAATACTTCTCTTTTATCCATAAAGCCATTTCTCCAAATGTCATCCTGTGGCATAGCGGGATAGATGCTCCGCCGACAAACGTAAAATATTCTTCCTTCAGTACAGGGCCATCGCATGGCAGCTTCCCAACAGGATTGGGCCGATCAAGTATCCATATCGGAATTCCCAGTTCCGAACAAGCCTCTATACAGAGTTTAACAGTCCAGATGTATGTATAAAGTCTTGCTCCAACATCCTGCAAATCAATTAACAATATATCAATTTCATGCAGCATCCCTGGCGTTGGTTTACGGTTTTCTCCATAGAGGCTGAAAACAGGAATTTTAAATACCGGATGCAGATGACCTTTCCATTCAATCATATTATCCTGGGTTTGTCCGAAAACACCATGCTGCGGACCAAAAATGGCAGATAACCGGCAATCCTTTCTATTAAAAAAAATATCTGTAATATGTGAATAGTCTTTTATTATGCTTGGGGCATGGCATAGAATTCCAATCCTTTTACCTTTTAATTGCGGTGGAAGGTTATCTTTAATTAACTCGAGACCTGTAAGTACCATTTCAAAAAAAATCAGTACACAAATATATTATTAAACATCCTGATTAGATCTAAAACATATTCAGGTATTGCTTAAAATGAATATTCTTTCCTATGTTTATAGCCTGAAATTAATCAAACAAAAAATGAATAAAACAAAATTTTTTCTTTTGGTAATGATTTGTGCATCTGTAATTTCATCAGCACAAAAACCTCCACTTGACCATTCAGTTTACGATGGCTGGAAAAGTATAAATTCACCGGCTATTTCAGCTGACGGGAAATGGGTGTCATATATTATCAATCCACAGCAGGGTGACGGATGGCTCTATATTTACAATGTAACAACCGGAATAAAAGATTCTGTGATGCGAGGCACACGATCTGCTTTTTCGCCTGATAGCAAATATATTGCATACCAGGTTATACCCTCATATGATGAAACCCGGGCAGCAAAAAAGAAAAAACTCAGGGAAGATAAAATGCCAAAAAATAATCTTGAAATAAGATTACTGCCTTCAAATGAATTAATAGGTGTACCACGGGTCAAATCATTTGCTGTACCTGAAGAAAAATCGTACTGGATGGCATATCTTCTGGAAAAGAAAACTGAAGAAAAGAAAGACACAACAACAAAACAGGATAGTTTGAAAGCTCTGGTTAAACAGAATTTAAAACCTGCAAAACCACCCGAACCTAAGGGCACCGAATTGGTAATTTTCAATCCGGTTATTCATAAAGAATACAGATTCCCGGATGTTACCGAATATGTTGTGGCCAGGGAAGGAAAAACTATCAGTTTCCTCCAGGATATACCCGACACAACTAAAGTTGATAATTTCAGGGTCAATGTTTTTGATTCTCAAAAAGAAATATCACGAACTGTCTTTGAAGGGAAAGGTACTGTTAAAAAATTAACATCCGACAAGCTGGGTAATATTGTATCTTTTCTATACACAAGTGACACCATAAAAACCAGAGTTTATGACCTCTGGATTTCAAAAGCTTCTGAAAATGCCTTTAAGGCTGTTGACACATTAAATCCAGCCTTACCTCTCAGGTGGTCGGTCAGTGAAAATGGCAATATAACTTTTTCAGATAATGGCACCAGAATATTTTTCGGAACAACAAGAAGACCTTTAAAAGAACCGGAAGATACACTTCTTGAAGATGAAAAATATAAGCTTGATATATGGTCATGGAATGATGATATTCTTCAACCTATGCAGAAAAAACAGCTTGATCAGGAACTTAAACGTACATATCAGGCTGTTTACCATATCAACAGGGGAGTGATGTTTCAACTTTCAGATACTTTAGTTCCGGCTATCAGGTTGACTCAAAAGGGAAATAGTGATGTTTCGCTTGCATTGTCCAACCTTAAATACAGGAAATCATTATCATGGGATGGCAATAATTATAATGATGTATATATAGTAAACATTGAGACCGGTACGAAAAAAATGGTACTTGAAAACTGTGCTTCGCAGGTTTATCTGTCGCCAGCCGGCAATTACTTATTAATTTACGATTATAACCTGAAAGCCTGGATTTCGATGCCTTTACAAGGTGGTGAAAAGAAGATCCTTACGGCTTCCATTAAATTCCCTCTTTATGATGAACTTAATGACCTGCCTGACGATCCTCAACCTTATGGAATGGCCGGCTGGATTGATGACAACAGCCATGTTCTTATTTATGACCGTTATGATATATGGTCACTCGATCTGACAGGCAAAGAGAGTCCTGTGAATATTTCAAATAATTTCGGAAGAAATAATAACCTGAGACTCAGGTGTATAAAACTGGATCCTGATGCTGAATTCATTAATAGAAAAGACTTGCTTTATCTCTCTGCTTTTAACTATGACAATAAGGAATCCGGGTATTATACCCTCAGGCAGGGCAAAGCCATTGATCCTGTAAAGCTTATAGTTGAAAAGGCTGCATTTTCAAGAGGGCTCACAAAAGCTAAAAATGCTGATATTCTTTTATGGCAGAAAGAGACCTGGGATGTATCCCCTGAATTATTTGTCAGTGACATGACACTTAAAGAGGCCAGAAAGATTTCAAACACTAATCCGCAACAGAAGAACTATAACTGGATTACTGCTGAGCTTGTTGAATGGAAGTCATTCGACAACACAAATTTGCAGGGGATACTATATAAACCGGAAAATTTTGATCCGTCACGCAAATACCCTATGATTATTTATTTTTATGAACGTAGTTCAGATGGATTATACAGCTATATACCACCGGCTCCAAGCGCTTCAATCATCAACAGAACATTTGCAGCAAGTAATGGTTATCTCGTATTTGTTCCTGACATTCCTTATAAAGTAGGATATCCCGGACAAAGCTGTTATAATGCAGTTGTCAGCGGGACATATGCCCTCCTTGACAGGTTTGATTTTATTGACAGGGAAAAGCTTGGACTTGACGGACAAAGCTGGGGAGGGTACCAGATTGCCTGGCTTGTTACCCAGACTGATTTATTTGCCTGTGCATACGCCGGAGCACCGGTAAGTAATATGATCAGTGCATACGGTGGTATAAGATGGGAATCCGGGATGAGCAGAATGTTCCAGTATGAGCAGACTCAGAGCAGAATCGGCGGTACACTTTGGGAAAAACCCGTACATTTTATTGAGAATTCTCCTATCTTTTTCGTGCCGAAAATCAATACTCCGCTTCTATTAATGCATAATGATGCAGATGGGGCTGTTCCATGGTACCAGGGGATAGAATTATTTACAGCACTGCGCAGACTGAATAAACCCGCCTGGTTTCTTTCTTATAATGAAGAAGCTCATAACCTGGTAAAAAGGCCTAACCGAAAAGATATTTCAATAAGAAAAATGCAATTTTTTGACCATTATCTGAAAGGAACTCCCATGCCTTACTGGATGAAGTACGGGATATCCCAGACTGAAAAAGGGAAAATAGATGGTTATAACCTGGTAAATGATTAATTAACAGTAAAATATGAGTCGCAAATTATTTAAGGTTTATGGACTGGCCATTCTCATTTCTTTCCTCCTTATTTCCTGCAGGAAACAAGGAGAAGAGAGTATCACTATCCTCGAAACCACAGATATTCATGGAGTCATCCTTCCTTATGATTTCATTGAAAAGGAAAAGCTAAATGCTTCTCTTGCAAATGTTTCGGGTTATGTTAAAAAGCTAAAGAAGGAAAAAGATGCGATTCTTCTGCTTGATAACGGAGATAACCTGCAGGGACAGCCTGAAGTGTACTATTACAATTTTATTGATACTACGTCGCCACACTTGTTGTCTGAAGTCATGAACTACCTTGCTTATGACGCAGGTACTGTCGGAAATCATGATATCGAAGCCGGTCATTCAGTCTATGACAGGCTTGTTAAGGAATACAAGTTTCCGCTACTGGCAGCAAATGCAGTGGATATTGTAAGCGGTAAACCGTATTTCAGGCCATATATCATTCTTGAAAAGAAAAATATCAGGATAGCAGTATTTGGGCTGGTTACACCTGCAATCCCGAACTGGCTTCCTCCGGAACTGTATTCAGGAATTGAATTCAAAGATATGGTTGAAACAGCCAACCTCTGGATGCCTGAAATGCTTAGGCAAAATCCTGACCTTATTGTAGGACTTTTCCATTCCGGCTGGGACAGGGAAAATGAAGAATATATTAAAAATAATCCTCTGAATGAAAATGGCTCTGCTGCTGTTGCGTTCAATGTCCCGGGATTTGATATCATATTCAATGGACATGATCACAGTCTGGCAAACGAGAAGTTCATCAATACAGCAGGTGATACGGTTCTGATCCTGAACGGTGGAAGCAGATCGGAAAATATTGCCCGGGCGGATATTACCTTTTCCTCAAAAAAGATAAAAGGGAAGAAACAAAAAAATATTACCGGGAAAATTATTGAAGTTAAGGATTATGAACCTGACTCTGAATTCCTTGAAAGATTTGATTCTCAGGACAGAACAATTCGTGATTATGTAAACAAGGTCATTGGCAATTCGACATCTACCATTTCATCCAAGGATGCATATTTTGGATCTTCAGCCTTTGTTGATATGATCCATGCCATTCAACTGGAGATAACAGGAGCCGATATCTCATTTGCAGCTCCGTTATCATTTGATGTCAGTATTGCAGAGGGACCTGTTACTGTCGCGGATATGTTTAAGTTATACAGGTACGAGAACATGCTTTATACCATGACCTTAAGCGGTGAAGAGATAAGGAAATATCTTGAATATTCTTATTCGGAGTGGCTGAATACCATGAAAAGTCCTGATGATTACCTTTTAAAATTCAGACTTGGGCAAGACGGGAGGCCGGTTATATCCAATGGCAAAGCATGGACAAAAAATCAGTCATATAATTTTGATTCGGCAACTGGTATTGATTATCTTGTAGACGTCAGCAAACCTGAAGGTGAACGGATAATTATCAAATCCCTGACTGATGGCCGCCCATTTGACAAACTAAAATTATATAAAGTAGCTCTCAGCTCATATCGTGGAAACGGAGGCGGGGGGCATCTTATCAGAGGTGCCGGTATCAATAAAGACGAGCTCATGTCCAGGCTGGTTTCATCGACTGACAGAGATTTAAGGTACTTTATTCTCAAATACATTGAAGCAAAGAAGACTATCAGTCCGGTTCCTTTTAATAACTGGAAAATAGTACCGGATGAATGGATAAAAACTGCTGTTCCAAGGGATTATAGGATTCTGTTCGGAACCCAGAAATAAATCGCTAATTAAGACTATACGGGAATAAAATTTCTTTAAAGGAATTGTCGTTCTTAAATAAAGAGTATCTTACATCAGGATGTTTCCAAAAAAATGGGTAAAAAACCAATAATAAAAACTGAAGGGGTGAAATTGCCACTTGTTGAAGAGTTTTTTTCTATCCAGGGAGAAGGTTTTCATACAGGAAGGGCGGCATATTTCATCAGGCTGGGAGGCTGCGACGTGGGATGCAGCTGGTGTGATACCCGGTTTTCATGGAATCCGGATTTTCACCCGCTGGTAGATACTGATGAAATAATTGAGCATGCAATACATTCCGGCACGGATTCTGTAGTTGTTACAGGCGGAGAGCCACTTATGTGGAATCTCGACTACTTATGTAAAGGGCTGAAAAAGAATAAAATTTGTACATTTATTGAAACATCCGGGGCTTATCCTCTTAGCGGGAAATGGGATTGGATTTGTCTTTCACCGAAAAAGAATATGCCACCGGTTGATGAAATCTGCAGTATCGCTGATGAACTTAAGGTGATAATCGAAGAAAAAAATGATCTAAAATGGGCAGAAAAATATCGTGGCCGGGTTAAAGACAAATGCAGGTTATTTCTGCAGCCGGAGTGGAGCAGATTTGATTCAATTATTCCTGAAATTGTCAGTTACGTCAGTAAAAATCAAGTCTGGAGAATATCGCTTCAGGCCCATAAATATATGCATATACCATAAAGAATTGATGAAATACTTAATCCTGATAATTTTCATTTGTTCTTCCTGTTCAATAACAAGGAATGGCTTTTCTCAGAGTCTACATACATCATCAAATCGTGCTGTTAAAGAATATAATATCGGGAAAGAAGCATTTGATTATCTTGACTATAATACGGCAGAAACATATTTTAAAAATGCTATTTCTATGGATAAATATTTCTACGAAGCATATATGATGCTTGGAGAACTATATACCAACCTGGGGAAATACACTGAGGCTGCTCGCTATTACCGTAATGCTGTTAAGATTGATTCATTAGCCTATATCCCTGTTTTTTTTAACCTTGCCAACGCTGAATTTAAATCAGGAGACTATCAGAAAGCTCTTCTCCATTACAATGTATACCGGATCCGGGGTGAAATTTCAGAAAAGAACCGGCTCATTACTCAAAAAAACCGGAAAAACTGTGAATTTGCCCTTGAGGCTATGAAAAATCCTGTACCCTTTAATCCTGTAAATATTGGCAGTTCCATTAATACAAAAGATGATGAATACTGGCCATCAATAACTGCTGATGGTCAAACATTTATGTTTACACGTCAGGCATATATAAGCAATTATACAGGTTCGTTCAGCAGGGCTCAGGAGGATTTTTATTTAAGTTACTTTTCGGAGAATGGATGGCAGGAGGCAATCAATGCAGGTGAACCACTAAACACAAGGGAGAATGAAGGAGCTCAAACTCTCTCCTCAAACGGCAGGTATATGTTTTTTACATCCTGCGAAAGGTCAGGCGGACTGGGAAGCTGTGACCTCTATTTCTCCTCTTTCAGTGATGGACGCTGGTCTGAACCTGTCAATCTGGGGCCGCCAGTCAACACTCCTTTTTGGGAATCAACACCCTCGGTGAGTGCTGATGGAACTCTTCTGTTCTTTTCAAGCAGCAGACCTGGCGGATTTGGAGGCAAAGATTTATATTATTCAATCATCACCAGGAAAGGATCATGGTCAAAACCTGTTAATCTCGGAAGTGTAATTAATACCGGGGGAGATGAAATGTCCCCTTTCATCCATTTTGACGGCAAAACACTCTATTTTTCATCAGACGGCAGGACTGGGATGGGAGGATTCGATATTTACCTTACCAGGATGAAAGAGGACAGTACATGGACTGATCCACAAAACCTTGGTTACCCGATAAATACCTACAGCGACGATATGGGGCTTGTTATAGAATCAGGAGGACAGAAAGCATATTTCTCTTCGATAAGAGATAAAAATTATGGTAAGGATATCTTCTATTTTAATCTGTATGAATCTATACGACCTGATCCAGTTGCCTATTTAAAAGGAAAGGTAACGGACAAAGAGACCGGCAGATTGCTGAAAGCAGATTACGAATTAATCAATTTGTCGACAAACAGGGTAACAGTTAAAAGTACCACTGATTCAGATGGAAGCTTCCTTGTTTGCCTTCCTGCTGGATTCAATTACGGATTGAATGTTACGAAGCCCGGGTACTTATTCTATTCAGAAAATTTTATGTTTGAGGGGAAACATACGGTAATGGAGCCATTTATTAAAAGGATCAATTTAAGTCCGGTTAAAGTTGGAGAGAAGATGTTGCTAACGAATGTATTCTATGAGATTGATTCGTGGGAATTAAAGAAAGAATCAATCGCTGAATTAAACAACCTGACCAGCCTGCTTTCTGATAACAAAGGTATAATCGTTGAAATAGGAGGGTACACCGATTCGACCGGTACTGATGAACACAACATGAGGCTGTCAGAAAAAAGAGCACTTTCTGTAGTTAATTATTTGATTAGTAAAGGTATATCTTCCGACAGGCTTAAATATAAAGGATATGGGAATACTTTACCGATTGGTGATAATATTACTGTAGAGGGCAGAAAAATGAACAGGAGAACTGAAGCCAAAATTATCGGTAAGAAACAATAAAAATGGCCGTTTATTGGCAAACGGCCATTTTATCTCATGTTGCAATGCATCCAGACATTGACAAAATCTGTTATCAGATAGCAATCATGGTATTTACATATTTATTTATTGAAACTTCTGAGTTTGCTACCATTTTGATTGGTATTGAAAAATAGATACCACTTCCTGTCATACCATTACATTCAATCCAGATAGTCCCGCCCAGCAGTTGAATAAGCTTTTTGGCCAGGGTAAGGTTAATCGCTGAACTTGTATCATTGTGCTTGGTTAGCGATTCATTCAGATCCTCTGTATGAAGAAATTCTTTGCATTTGAAATAACCCTGGCCGGAATCAAGAACATAAAAAGTCAGTTTATCATCCCTGAAATAATAACCAATCTTAATATATCCTGTTTTTGTGTTTTTAAGCGCATTATGAAACAAGTTGCGAAGTACCCTGAAGATTCTGTTTGAATCTATAAAAAATTCGGCCGTTTCATTATGATGATTTTCCGCTACAAAAACAAGATCCTTGTGTCCATCTTTCTTTATTATTTCCCTGAATTCGGAAAGAAGATCATCAAGGATATTATTGAGTTTACATACTTTTATATCGGTTTTGGAATTACCAGAATCTATTATTGCTGAATCAAGAAAATTATCAAATAATCCTATCAGTTGCTCACATGAATTCAAGATTTGATTGCTGAATTCCTCCCGTTCTTCATTATTACATCCATTTTGATTCATGAGAAATGAAAATGCTACAATCGCATTCATATGAGTTCTCATTTCATGAGACATTCCGGTTAAAACCGGTAAACAATTAATCATACTGTTATTCCGTGAATTCACACCTTTGCAGTCATCACTTTTTCCCTGTGCTATATTAGTCACCGTGTTCATTTCCTGGTCAGTAAGATTATCTAATAAACTGTAAATCAGCTACTTCAAATTTCTTAATATTTTTCTTGCATCCTTGCTGTAAATATTCTTTAAATTCTTTATATTATTCAATTGTTCAATAGCCTGGTCCTGTTCGTCAGTTTTCAAATAGCATAACGCAAGGTACCATTGTGCATCCTCGATAAAGTAGTTATTATTATCTTTTACAACTGTTCTGAATGACTGTTTTGCTACAGGAAAGTTTTTCATTTCAAAATTCGAAACTCCATATAATAAGGTCGTATTCATGTCGTCGGGTGTAATTTTCAGCACCTTTGTGAAATATATAGCCGCATTCTTGTAATCATGAACATTATAACAATCAATTGCATAACTGTAATCGATATTTAACTCGTCACTTAACTGCAATTGTTCTGACCTCGTGCCAGTAGTAGTTTCATACGATTTATAGTAACGGTCAAAGATTTCATCATTAGTGAGGTTTCTGCTGCCTGTAAACACGGCAATACTTCCCAGGAGTACGAGTCCGGCAATCGCAGCTGCATATTTCATATTAATATGCTTACCCGGACTTTTTGCAGGAACTTCGGTTGCTCTTCTCTTCTCAATCTCAGCAAGCTTACTTCTTAACTGGATGATATCATGATTTCTAAGGGCCAGATCAGTCTTCTTCCTGAACTCAACTTCATCACGAAGTTTTTTATTGCCCTCGAGCTCTTTCTGGAACCATTGTTTTTCTACTTCACTCATCTCTACGGCATTGTACCGCTCGATGAAATAGGAAAAGTCGATTGTTTTCATGATTAATTTATCTTTAATAATAATTTAGTTTTACACTTCCAACATTTATCAAAACAACAATATTTCTATGTCAAACAACTGTATATTAAGTATATACCAAAACAGTATACTTTGCTTAAAACATATATCTTTTATCCAGGCTAGCCAAAATGGCCTGTACTTTTATTCTCAATTTCTACAAGAGAACCAACGAAACAAATCCGCTAATTAATATTTTAAATCAAATCTTAACTGGTGGTTTAGGAAATGTTAAAGTTACTTCGGCACTGTCTCCGCCACGTACATTAATCATTTCTTCATTGGATAAAGCAAACTCAACTAAAATGTCTTTTGACTTTTGGATCTTCAGGGTTTTCATAATTTAAGATTTTAGTATTGAATTAATTCAGGGTTATACACTCTTTTTATTATTCATTTTCAATACTACATGTCAGTAACCCCATGTTTGTGACACAAAAAAACAAAAAAAAATTGAATTATTTTAAACATTAACAGAAAATCAGTTACTTATGGATTAAAAATCTTAAAGAAAAAACAGTAGTTTTGATGCTGTTAATGCATTTTGAATAGAATAACAGGGAAAAAATCCGGAAATCTGTTTTTTGGACTTAAAAGATTCTTATGTTCAGAATTTTAAAGCTTTCTTTTTTGGCATCGTGGCTGATGTGCATCTCATTTAAGCCAGCGGATATTGATAATTCGCGGCCTTATGGTATATGGCCAACCGAGATTGCAATCCAGCAAAGAAATCCGGACGAATCATCCGAAATTCAAAAGATTGCTGCTTTACTTCAGAGACTGAACTCCAGACGAGATCTAGAAGGTATACAACGTCTTTCCGATAGCTTAAAAGAATCAATAGAGAAGATTCTTCCGGATAGTTCAATTTTAGGTGAATCATACTATTTTGTCGGAGTTTGCAATTTACTTACAGGCAAATATAATGATGCAATTACCTGGTTGAAACGATCGGTTTCCGTTAAAAACAATCTCAATCTGACAGATGAATATTCAGCTAAGAGTAATTATAATATAGGAGTAGCGTACAACTACCTCGGTGAATTTACCCGGATGAAGAATTATATGCTGGAATACATCCGGATTAGTAAAATTATATACAGTGAATTTAGTCCTGAAGTCGCCTCCGGTTATACATATCTTGTAAGTGCTTCGATAGAACTTCAGGAATATGAGAGTACCATAAGCTATGCATCAAGTGCACAGGATATTGTAAAAATTAATAAAATTGCCTTGCACGAAGACGAACTAAGTAACCTATATGCTACTGTAGGAACATGCTATGGCAGGATGTCCGACTATGCAAAGGCACGGATTTATTTTGAAAAAGCTGAATCTGTTCTGAATACCAGTCGTAATGTTTCAGGCGAAAACTATATTAGTCTCATTAATAACCTTGCTATTATATATGGAAATCTTGGACTGACTGATAAACAAAGCTATTACTATGAAAAAGGAATTGCTCTTGCTCAGGTCAGTAATTCATCCCTTGCATATAACCTGGTTAATAGCTATGCTGTATTTTTGGGAAATACAGGACAAATCATAAAAGGAGAAAATTTATTATCTGGTTTAGTGGAAAAAGCCAGAAACTTTTATGGGATTAATTCAAGAGATTATATCGAGGTGCTTAATAATTTTGCAAATTATTTAAGGGTTTATAAAAATGACAATATTAATTCTCTTAAAGTTTATTCAGATTGCATCAATTACCTGAAGAATCATGATGAAGAGGTCATCCTGAGAGATCCCGTTAATATTGGATATGCACTGGCTCTTTCAGAAAGTGGTGAATCTCTGATGGCCCTCGAAATAATCCAGGAACTCCTTTTCTATGAGCTTGATATGAATATTGAGGATAAACTTTATGCCAATCCTGAGCTGATTTCATTGAAAACCGACAGAAAATCCCTCAATATTTTAAGAGCCAAACATGATATCTTATGGGATATTTATTCAAAATCAGATAAATATGCAGCACTCGAAGCTGCGGCAAGTACCTCCGAACTTTTGATTTCACTCCTTGAGAAAGTCAGAATCAATATCAGTGAGGAAGAGAGTCGTCTTTTACTTGGAGACCGTTACAGAGATTCTTATCTTATTGCAATAAGGGATTTTGAATTGTGTTACAGGACTACTCAACAGATTCGGTTTCTTGAAAGAGTTTTTGAATATCTGGAAAGGAGCAAGGTAGCCGGATTACTGGCAGCAACCAGGGAACTGGACGCAGTTCAGTTTCATATTCCTCCCGATATTTCAGAGCTTGAAAAATCTTTTGAACGGGAAATAAGCCTTTATAATGCAAAAATTAATTCGGAAAACAGCAAGGAATCACCAGATGAAAATTCCATTTCTGACTGGAATGAAAAAGTGCTGAAGGCTACCCAGAGAAGAGATTCTCTGGTACTTGAATTTGAAAATAAATATCCTGATTATTATTCGCTAAAGTATAATACCAGAGTCTTAAAAATGGATGAAATTCCCGAAATCACAGGATGGAACAGCAACTATCTTAGTTATGTGGTATCAGATTCCTTACTTTATCTCTTTCTTGTCAACCGGAAACATCAGCAGCTGCTGACATTCAGGATAGATTCTGCCTTTTTTTACAAAATCCGGGAATTCAGGAGACTTCTGTCAATGCCTTCACCATCAGCAAATGCCAGAAAACCGTTTGAAGATTATCAGGAAATTGGATATGATCTTTATAAAATCCTGATAGAGCCAGTACAAAAATATTTCATTTCAGACAAAATATTGATATCGCCTGATAATATTCTTTCCTATCTGCCATTTGAAACTTTATTATCTGCAAAGTATTCAGGAACGGGTATTCTTTATCGTGAATTACAATACCTTATGAATGATTTCAGTATTTCGTATACATATTCTGCAACGTTTATGGAAGAATTAGTGAAAAGAAACTATGGCAGAAAAAATGAACTGGTAGCATTCGCTCCAACTACCCCGGCAATCAGCATCGATTCTATTCTTTTGAAAAGGCAACAACAGGGGAAAGGAATTTTATATGATCTTCCTTATGCCCGTCAGGAAGCCGAGTATATTTCTCATGTCACAGGAGGCAGGTCATATTTAAACAACGAAGCAAAAGAATCTGTGTATAAAACAGAATCCCCGAAGTACGATATTATTCATCTGGCAATGCACACATTTTTAAACGATCAGTACCCGATGAATTCTGCAATGATATTTTCACAAATCAATGACACAACTGAGGATGGCATGCTGCATACATACGAGGTTTACGGGATACCCCTGAAGGCCAGAATGGTTGTTCTCAGTTCCTGTAATACAGGTATGGGACTTTTATTTTCAGGGGAAGGTATTTTGAGCCTTGCCAGGGGTTTCCTCTATTCAGGGAGTCAGTCTGTGGTGATGTCAATGTGGGAAATTGAGGATAAATCAGGATTAGAAATAATGAAAATGTTCTATGATAACCTGAAGAGGGGAAATTCCAAAAGTGAATCCCTTAAAAAAGCAAGAGCAAATTACCTGGGGAAAGCAAATCAGATGACATCGCATCCATATTTCTGGTCATCCCTTGTTGTATATGGGAATAATGCACCCTTGTATAGTTCAAGGAAATACTTTATCGCAGGTTTTAGTATTCTTTTTGTCGCTGCTGCCTTACTTGCTCGTTATTTCCTGAAACGCAAATATTCCTGATATTCCGGATCTTTTTTTACCACTTCCAGCAGAGCTTCCTTGCACAGGTATTTCTTCCGGCGTGCATACATCTCATTCTTAAGATTCATTTTTGAGGCAATCTCTTCATAAGAATGCCCATCAGAAAATAAGGTTAATATAGCCTGGCAATCAGGTTTCAATTTCTGGAATGCTCTGCCGATAATTCTTTCAAATAAAGGATCATTTGCATCCTCTTCTGTCTCGTCCGGAAAATCCAGTTCCAGTTCAGTCGTTTTTCTTTTTTTCCTGAGACTGGCACTCCAGATATTTCGGGCAATTCCGAAAAAATATCCTTTCAGATCTGTTGTCAGATTAAGGTTGTTCTCGGAAATCTGCCTGTAAAGTATAATAATTGTATCCTGAAAAACGTCGGAAACATCTTCTGCTGATCCGCTGTTTTTAATTACATGATTCTTAACTGTTTGAAAATAATTATCATACAGCCAATTCAGGGTTTTGTCATCCTGCCGTTTTATGCCCTCTATCAGGCTTGTATCTGAATTTTTATTAAACAACCCCTGCGATGATTGAGAATCAACTGACAAATATAATATTTCCCCTATGGAAAACTATTTAAATATCCCTTTAGCTTATGATTTTATATGGAATAGCGACATTTTTTAAATAAAATATAAATATCTTTACTTACAGTTAATTTATCTCCACAAACAAAAGATGTCATTCCCTTTTGTAAAACAACCTGACGCAATGGATTGCGGACCAGCCTGCCTGAAAATGGTTGCTGGATTTCATAAAGTGAATTTTTCCCTTGAAACACTTCGGAAAAAATGTTATATCACCAGGGAGGGAGTATCTTTTCTTGGACTTTCAGAAGCTGCCGATAATCTTGGCTTCCGGACCATGGGAGTGAAAATACCCTTTGAAATGTTGAACGAAAATGTGCCGTTACCATGCATAGTTCATTGGCGGCAACGACATTTTATTGTGGTTTACAGGATAAAAAATGACAAAATATGGGCTGCTGACCCTGCAATCGGACTGGTAAAGTACACCCGTGATGAATTTATCCAGAACTGGGCATCGACACTTTCTGATGGAAAGCCTGCAGGACTTGTATTGATAATTGAACCAACACCTGCTCTGTATGAAAAAGAAAGTGAACACGAAAAATCACAAGGCTTCAGATTCCTTTTAAAATACTTCCGGCTATACAGAAAATATCTTTTCCAGTTACTCCTGGGTCTGCTACTGGGAAGCTGTATTCAGCTTGTTATCCCTTTCCTTACCCAATCGATCATTGATATTGGTTTGAACAATAATGACATAGGCTTTATTTACCTGATACTTCTTGCCCAGCTTGCTCTTGTTATCGGAAGATTATCAGTAGAATTCATAAGAGGTTGGTTGCTTCTCCACATTGGAACCAGGGTAAATGTTGCCATTATTTCCGGCTTTTTACAAAAACTGATGTCTCTGCCTATAGCTTTCTTTGATACAAAGCTGACCGGAGATATCCTCCAGCGTATCGATGATAACAACAGGATAGAAGAATTCCTGACATCAGCAAGTCTGGCTATTTTATTCTCTTTCTTTAATCTTATTGTTTTTGGAATAGTACTTGCAATTTTCAACCTAAAAATTCTGGTACTATTCATTGCAGGATCAGCATTATATATATTATGGGTTTCTCTTTTCATGAAATCCCGGGCCAGACTTGATCATCAGCGTTTTAAACAGATGTCTGTGGTCGGGAACAAGATGATAAACATAGTTAATGGCATGCAGGAAATTAAGCTTACACAAAGTGAATTAAGCATGCGATGGGATTGGGAGAAGCTCCAGGCTTCCCTGTTCAGGTTAAAGATAAAGGGACTTGGCATTGCGCAATACCAGACAGCCGGCGCTACTTTCATAAACGAGGTGACTAACTTATTCATCACTGTAGTTGCCGCAACGGCTGTTCTAAAGGGAAGCATGACTCTCGGTATGATGCTTGCAGTTCAATTTATTATAGGCCAGTTGAACGTACCTGTCAGTCAGATTATTACTTTTTTCCGGATGTCTCAGGATGCAAAGATGAGCCTCGACAGGCTCGCAGAGGTACATGAGATGCAGGACGAGGAGCAGGAACTTGAGATGAAAGTGAGAAAACTTCCTGAAAAGAAGGACATATTCATAAACAATATTTCCTACCAGTATGAAGGACCTCACTCACCGTTTGCGCTGAAAGATGCAGATCTGTTTATAGAAGAGAATAAAACTACTGCAATTGTTGGTATCAGCGGGAGCGGAAAAACAACTTTGCTCAAATTGCTATTGGGATTTTACCAGCCGGTTAAAGGCGAGATACTTATCGGAGATACACGTCTGTCAAACATTAGCTTAAAGTTATGGCGCGAAAAAGTAGGGGCGGTGATGCAGGACGGATTTCTGTTCCCCGATACCATAGCGGCAAATATTGCACCAGGCAGCGGAGAGATTGATGAGGACAGGCTGGTTAAAGCTGCCGAATTGGCCAATATAAAGGGATTTGTTGAATCATTGCCCCTCGGATATAATACTAAAATAGGAGCTAATGGCCATGGTTTGAGTGAAGGTCAACAACAACGGTTGCTTATTGCCAGGGTTATTTATAAGAATCCCGAAATTATCATTCTTGACGAAGCAACAAATTCTCTTGATGCCGGTAATGAAAAAGTGATAGTTGAAAATCTTGCCGGATTCTATAAGGGTAAGACGGTTATTGTTGTTGCTCACCGGCTGAGTACAGTAAGGGATGCTGATAAAATCGTGGTAATGGACAATGGAAGGATAGTTGAAACCGGCGCTCACGATTCGCTTATTGGCATGCGTGGAGCTTACTATCATCTGGTAAAAAACCAGCTGGAACTAGGAACCTGAAAATGTAAAATGAAAACGAACAAACCAGAATTAATATATTCAGATCCTGTTAAAGAAATCATGGGTAATCCTCCCCGAAGAATACTCAGGTGGGGTACATCTGTATTATTCGGGGTATTCGTATTGTTTCTGATTTTCGCATGGCTCATAAGGTACCCTGATACTGTGCCGGCTCCTGTTGAAATCACAACCGTAAATCCTCCTGTAACGCTTGTCAGCAAAATAACCGGCCGGATAATAAAAAAATATATAGATGAAAAAGATACTGTTGCCCCCGGAAAACTTCTTGTAGTGATGGAAACAGCTGCATCAATAGAGGAGGTGACAAAGCTGAAGCAGATTGTTGACACTATTAAGAGACCGGAATTTCTCTCCACTGAACTTCTTCCTGATTTTTCAGAGCTTGGTGAATTACAGGTTTATTGGGCTTCTTTCCGTAAAAAGCTGTCGGATTTCAACAATTATGTTACCAATGATTTATACGGAAGTCAAATAACATCAACTAGTAAAGAAATAGATGAAATTTTAGTTTATATAGGAAGGGTGAAGGATAAGGAAAAGTTATATGCTGAAAATCAGCGGCTTGAGGTAAAAAAATATGCGAGAGACTCGTCTCTTTTTGCAAGTGGAGTGTTTTCTGAAAGCGAACTTGAGAAATCCCGGCAGACTCTTATCAGGATTAATATTGAACTCCAGGATGTCAGACTGGATCATTCATTGAAGTCAATCGAACTGGCACAAAAAAATCAACTTCTGCAGGAATTCAGGATTAAACGGGTAGTAGATATGGAGAAATTCTATTCTGAACTTAACGAATTGTTGCTTAATCTGAAAGCTCAGATGAAGATATGGGAAAATACCTACACGCTTGTATCACAAATAGCTGGTATTGTAACATTTACTAAAATAATGAGTGAAAACCAGTCGGTAACAAAAGATGAACCTGTTCTTAGTATTGTACCTCTGGAAACGGGTGACTTTGTAGGCAGGATAAACCTGAAAATGCAGCGTTCAGGTAAAGTCGATACCGGGCAGACAGTGAATATCAAATTAAGCGGATACCCTTATCTTGAATATGGAATGGTGAGGGGTGTTGTAAAATCCAAATCTCTCGTTCCCGCAAGTGATGCATATGTAATTGAGATCTACTTTCCTAACGGGTTGACAACATTATACGGTAAAAAACTCGACTTCACGCAGAACATGCAGGGTACTGCAGAAATAATTACTGAAGATTTAAGACTTCTCCAGAAGATAGTAAATCCTTTCCGGCACCTGATCTCAAAGAATAAAAGATAGCCTGATCGCAGGCGTTTTACACACCAGGTATGGTTAAAGGGTCGTAAAGCTTTCATTATCCCCGTATCCTGTTTTTCCGGCGCTATTAGTCGCATAGGCCCGTACATGATACTTGGTATTTGCCGATAACCCGGTCAGAATGCTTGAAAAGCTGCCGAAGCTGGTGCCGTCTGTAGTTATGCTGTTATCTATTGTTGGATTAGCTTTGGTGGCCCAGCATACACCACTGGCTGTTACAGGTGCCCCACCATCGCTGCTGATATTACCACCGCTTAAGGCGGTGGTTTGAGTTATCTCAGAGATTTTTGTCGTAGAAATAACTGGGAGTGATGGTTCATTTGTGGAAAAATATTTTTCTTTCCCATAAGCATATTCATTTCCATTTTTAACGTAAGCTTTAATATAGTATGTAGTCCCACCTGCCAGGTCATGCAGTTCACTGATAAATAATCCAGTATCTCCAGGAACTCCCAGTGATGTTTTTAAACTGGTATAACTTACATTTGGTGATTTTGCATAACAGTGACCATGTTCAGTGATTCCTTCGCCAAGATCAATTATCAAACCCGTAACTTCTGCTGAATTAATCTGGATATCGGTCACTACACCTGTTGAAACCATCATCTCTTTCACTGGCTTAGTACATTCAGAGAAAAAGATCAATCCTGACAGGAGGAACAGCAGGATCAGTTTTCTGTTAAACATGGTCTTTTCAATTTACTGATATCTGAATTAAATCTTTAACTGTTTAATCTCTGAGTATAAAAATAAAATCACCTCCTTCGTCCCCGACATCTTTTATTTCTCCAAACTGCGGTACTACATTACTATTATTTATCACTGCTATCTTGAAGCTGCTGAATAATTGCTCGGATGAAAGATATTTTTCCGTATTATTCTGCAACCTCTCAATCAGGTACTTAAGGAAAGCGCTCTGATCGGGTACCTCAGAAAGTGTGCCGCTTGTCATCGCTTTTCTGCTCGGAAGCTCATATAATTTCCTGATGGCAGCAGGTACTTCGTCACTGAAAGCACCACGGGTTTTTAATATTGATCCGCCAAAACAGGCATCGGAAATTAGCAGTGTGTGCTTTGATTTGATTTCGCGCAGGTAATCACGAAGTGTACTGTTCCGGAACCAGGCAAGCTTAGAGTTCTTCCTGGCATCGGAAGGAAGCCAGAAGCCTATCTCAGATGCGCTATCCCATATCCCGTGTCCCGCAAAGAAAATCAGAAAATTATCATTCGGGCGAACTATGTTTGCAAAGTAATCGAGCGCACCCACAATATCAGCCATCTTGGCATCCTTTATAAAAGTAACATTTTCCTTATCAAAAATGTACCTGGTTGTGATGGTATTATAAAACATCTCAGCATCCCTTAATGGCCAGTTAAGAGGATTAAGCGTCGGATCGGTATAATTGTTTATACCGATAATAAGAGCATAATATTTCCCACCTGGAAACGGAAGCTCAAGGTTTACTTCTGGGCGAATAATTTCACTGTCTGGTGAAATAAATGGATTCTCGTAATACCTAAGTTCCTGTTTAACCTTATTGTTTATCCGGACTGTTGCCTTACCGCTTCCGACAACCTGCGCGGAAATATGTGTTGTACAGATCAGAAAAAATGTAATTATATAAATAAAGAGCTCCTTTTTCATTTTATTAAAAGGTCAAGCTTAAAGTAATCAGCGGAGTACCAGAATTATAGACCGGAGTTGGCTTCAAGGAAAGGTTCAGATTCTGCAGATGCTGATACCTGTTCGGCGTAAAAGTAACCCATAAAATATTCACGCCCCATATTGCGGCACCTGAACACAGCAGAGCAACAGCATTATTATATTGTCTTCTTGAGTGTTTAAACAGATCAGCCCGCACCTTTGCATCGTCCGCTTCACTTCTGTAGTTATCATAGGTCGCAACATAATCCTGATAACACAAATATCCGCCCGCCAGAGTACCGTAAAATGCCAGGCCGGTCAGCCACCATGGCTTACCATTGCTGATATTTGTCTGTCCCCATCCGGGAAAAATTATCGACCGGAGTATCATTGAACCTCTGTAGAAGGATTTCATATATTTTTCAGCTTTTACTTCAACAAAAATATCTTCATCCAAAAAGATGGAATCCTGTTTAGGGATCCATATTATTTTTTTACTGTTACCTCTTTTAACGTTATATCCCACATCACCTGATAGATTTTTTGCTTCGATAATCTCTCCGTTTGCTCTTTCCATTTCAACCCAAATATAAAATTGATCTTCAGGATTCTGGGCAATGATATTATAGAATATCAACAATTTAGTACCGTCAAACACCAGCCTTGGTTTAGTTAACTGAAAATCCTGAGAATAGGATTTAAAGGAAAAGAAAAGAAAGACCAGGAAGAATATAAATCGCTTCTTCTTCATGGGCTGATTTTTGATTATTTATGCGAATATAAAACCTTTCACATGGCAAAATTAATAAAATTCTTAACCATGTATAAGGATTTTTAAACATTTGAACAAATAGGATCATTATTGAAACAAGTTAAATCCATTAACTTTTTTCAAAAAACTAAATTTGTATTTCTGATTTTCCCCGTGAAAAATTATTTACTTTCTTGAATATGGTTCATAATCATCATCTTTTGATGAAGATGAAAATGAAGAATCAGTTGTTGTCCCCGCGCTGGATTTACCCTGGTTTTTCTTGACATATTTCTGATACATGCGAATACCCAGAACGGCGAAAGCTACGGATATAAGAATAATTTCAATTGCATCCATTTTAATGTCTTTATAAATTCAATACTGTTATCCAAAGAACAGTCAGTACAAAAATTATTTTCAAATATATAATTTATTCGTACAAGTCATACCCGGTATACAATAAAACTGGTTTTAGATATTAGATTGATTTTCCGTCAATTCTGCTTTGATTGCCATTAAAATTCAATATATTATTTATTTATATCAAAACTTTGAGTATTATTAAATATTTCAATATTTTCGTAATCTGAAAATTCCATGGCTTGCCATGGTGCAGGATACTGTTGTTGAGCTCAACTATTATAGGATTGATTATGACAAGTAAAAATCCGGATGACTCTGTTCGTAAAGAACAATCCGGGGCTATTGAAAAAGCCGCCGGAACTGAGAATGCCACGCATAATGAAAAAGCGCAGGAAACTGAATCTTCGGAAAGCAGTGAAACTACTGAAAAGAGCCTTGAAGATGTCAGTGAAAAAGAAATGAATAAATCGGAAGAAGCGCCTGCAGCAAAATTTGAAGAAGGGGACCAGAAAATTGAAGAAATTGAAGACCTCGATAATATTGTTCTTCCGCCTGTTGATTATTCAGGTTATTCAAAACATGATCTGGTCGAAACTCTGGGTCTGATAATTGAAAACAGACCTCCTGCTGAAATCCGGAACGATATTGACCGCATCAAGGTTCTGTTTTATAAAAAGCTTAAACTGGAAGCCGAAGAGAAAAAGAATAAGTTTCTTGACGGAGGAGGTAAGATTGAGGATTACAGAGTATGGGTTGATCCATCAGAAGCCCAGGTAAAGCACCTGCTTCAGAAATACAAAGAGAAAAAAACAGATTATAACAAAATACAGGAGGCTGAGAAATACGAAAACCTGAAGAAAAAATATGATATAATTGATAAAATCAAAGACCTCGTAAACCGTGAGGAATCAATTAATAAAACGTTTCACGAATTCAGGGCTCTTCAGAATGAATGGCATACAACGGGTGTTGTTCCTCAGTCAGCTTTAAAAGACCTTTGGGAAAATTATCATCATTATGTTGAGATCTTCTATGATTATATCAAGATCAATAAAGAGCTGCGGGATCTGGATCTGAAGAAGAACCTCGAAGCAAAAGTACTTTTATGTGAGAAAGCCGAGGAACTCCTCCTTGAACCTAATCCTATAAACGCGTTCAGGATTCTGCAGGATTATCATAACCAGTGGCGGGAGATCGGACCTGTACCACAGGAATCTAAAAATGAAATATGGGAAAGATTTAAGGAAGCCACTTCCCAGGTCAATAAAAGACATCATGAGTATTTTGAAAAACAAAAAGATGATCAGCGGAAAAACCTTGAAGCTAAAATAGCACTCTGTGAAGAAGTTGAAGCAATCAATGTGCTTGAAATAAAAAATTTCAGGGATTTCGATGAAAAGGCTGAAAAAGTTGTTGCACTGCAAAAAATGTGGCGAACAATCGGCTTTGCTCCAAAAAAGCAAAATAATAAGGTATATCAGAGGTTTCGGGATGCCTGTGATAGTTTTTTCGAAAAGAAAAGGGCTTTCTATTCTGATAATAAGGAGATACAGTTAAATAACCTTCAGTTGAAAACTGAATTATGCATCCAGGCTGAATCACTTCAGGAAAGTACTGACTGGAAGGCCACTTCTGATGCCCTTATAAGACTTCAGAAAGAATGGAAAGAGATTGGTCCTGTTCCCCGGAAGCAATCTGAAAAAAGCTGGAGACGATTCCGGAAAGCGTGTGATCAATTCTTTAACAAGAAAGCTCAATTTTTCGCTGAATTAGACACATCTTATGAGGATAACCTAAAAGCCAAACTGGCCGTCATCGAAGAACTTGAGAAATTTGAACCTGGTACTGATGTCCAGGCAGCATTTGAGCGGCTGAAAGAAATGCAGAGAAAATGGACAGAAATCGGTTTTGTCCCTTTCAATATGAAAGATGAAATTACAAACAGGTACCGGAATGCTTTGAATAAAGAATTTGATAAACTGAAAATAGGGGATGAGGATAAAAGTATTCTGAAATACAAAACGAAACTGGATAACCTCAAAATAAATCCTAAAGCAAACAGAAAAATCAGGAACGAAAGAGACAAGTTCCTGACCAAGATCAAACAAATGGAAAATGACATCGTTCTGTGGGAAAATAATATCGGCTTTTTCGCAAAATCAGCCAACGCTGACACAATGATAAGAGAGGTCGAAGATAAAATAGAAAACGCGAAAAAAATGATAAAGACACTTGAGGAAAAAGTCAAGATGATAGACCAGTCAGGCCTTGGCGATTAGTAATAACAAAATCATTTAGTTGACCCTGAATAATTTCTTACTTTGGCAGACGTTAAATATATATTTGTGACTGGCGGAGTTACCTCTTCACTTGGAAAAGGTACTCTTTCTGCATCTCTTGCAAAACTGTTGCAAGCCCGGGGTTATTCGGTAACCATTCAGAAACTGGACCCCTATATAAATGTTGACCCGGGAACACTTAATCCCTATGAGCATGGTGAATGTTACGTTACCCTCGACGGAGCAGAAACAGATCTCGACCTCGGCCATTATGAACGATTTTTAAATGTCCCTACAAGCCAGGCAAATAATGTGACAACAGGCCGTGTTTACCAGTCAGTGATTGAAAAGGAAAGGAAAGGTGACTACCTGGGAAAAACGGTTCAGGTCATACCACATATTACAGATGAAATAAAACGAAGGATCAAGCTGGTAAGTGCAGGAAATAAATACGATATTGTTCTGACCGAGATCGGAGGAACTGTAGGCGACATTGAATCGTTGCCATATATCGAATCAGTCCGTCAGTTAAAATGGGAACTTGGACCTCAGAACTGCATAGTTATCCACCTGACCCTGGTGCCGTTTCTATCAACTACCGGCGAATTAAAAACAAAACCGACACAGCATTCAGTGAAAGTACTCCTTGAGGAAGGTATACAGCCCGATATCCTCGTTTTAAGGACTGACCGGAGCCTCAACACTGGTCTCAAAAGAAAGGTTGCCCTCTTCTGTAACGTTGAAGAAAATGCCGTAGTCGAATCGGTTGATGTCTCGACAATTTATGAGGTTCCTCTCAATATGCTTAATGAAAAGCTCGACCAGACAGTGTTGAGAAAACTGGGCTTGCCCGTTTATGAAGAACCTCCTCTCACTGAATGGAGGGAATTCTTGCGGAGGCTTAAAAATCCAAAGCACTTCATTAAAATAGGCCTGGTTGGAAAATATGTCGAGCTTCCAGATGCATATAAATCAATTTCTGAAGCATTAATTCACAGCGGCTCATCAAATGAATGTGAAATAGATGTTGAATTTATTCATTCAGAAGAGATTACAGATAAAAATGTCGCAGACCTGTTTAAAGAGCTCAACGGCATATTGGTTGCACCCGGATTCGGATCAAGAGGAATTGATGGAAAAATCTATTCGGCGAGATATTGCAGGGAGAATAACATCCCTTTTCTTGGTATCTGCCTTGGTATGCAATGTGCAGTAATAGAATTTGCAAGGAATGTCCTTAAAATGGAGGGTGCCCATTCAACAGAAATAGACCATAAAACCAGGTATCCCGTCATTGACCTGATGGAGGAACAAAAAAGCATTATCGATAAAGGAGGAACAATGAGGCTTGGAGGATATAAATGCATAATCAGTAAAGGCTCCAGGGCATTTGAGGCATATGGAAAAACCGAAATAGTTGAACGACATCGTCACAGATATGAGTTCAATGATAAATATCTTGAAGATTTCAGGAAAAACGGAATGCTACCTGTTGGAATAAATCCTGAATCAAATCTTGTAGAGATAATGGAAATACCTGATCACAAATGGTTTATTGGAGTTCAATTCCATCCTGAATATAGCAGTACAGTTATTAATCCCCATCCTCTGTTTGTTCAGTTTATTAAGGCGTGTATTATGAAATAAGGTTTTGTGTCGAAGTTAATCAGAAAGTAATATTTTAAACAGGAAGCATGGACAAAAATACAGTAACCGGTATAATTCTGATTTTTGTAATTTTTATTGGTTTTAGTGTTTACAATAACAGCCGGTTAACCAAGGCCTACAAGCAGGCCATGACAGAGGCGGAGGCAAACATTGCTAAAGGAGATTCGGCACAAGCCCGGGAAGATTATATTAAGGCCATCAACGTTAAGCCCAATCAGCCTGAACCCAGAATAAAACTTGATGAATTAAACCGTAAATTAGGTTTTACTCCTCCCGAGGTGGAAAAAGATAGTGCAGGAATAAAACCGGAATCAGAAGAGACTGCTCCGGCCACCTCTGCACCGATTACCGGCAACGCTGATCAATATGGTCAGTTTGCAGATGCTGCGATCGGTGAAAATGATTTCATTACTCTTGAAAATAACAAAATTGAACTGAAAATATCATTAAAAGGAGGAAGGGTATATTCGGCGCGTCTGAAGGACTACAGGACTTATGATTCACTTCCTCTTATTTTATTTTCAGGAGATTCAACAATTTTTGGCTTCAACTTCTTCACTGCTGACAATAAAGCAGTTCAGACAAATAACCTATACTTCAAGCCTGTCACAGAAGAAAAATCATTTAATGTCACTACTCAGCCTCAGAGTGTCACACTGAGGCTTATGGCAGACAATGACAGATACATCGAATATAAATATACTCTGGCTCCTGAAAAGTATATAGTTGACTTTAATGTGACTTTTAAGAATCTGGAAAGTATTCTGCCCCCGAATCAGAATAGTATATCCCTCGACTGGAAAATGTACATTCCGCAACAGGAGAAAGGCAGAACCAATGAAGAGAATTATGGAACTGATGTTAAATACAAATATTACCAGGATGAGGTCGCAGGACTGAAACCCAGGCAGCAAAAGGAGGTTGAAAAGACAGATATTCCTACCAAACTGAGCTGGGTTGCATTCGTGGACCAGTTCTTTTCATCAGTAGTTATTACAGAGGATTTTTTTCTGAACGGTTCTCTTTCATCAACCAGAACACTTACTTCTGAAAAGTATATACGTTATTTCACTTCTGAGCTAGGTGTTCCGTTTACTCCGGGCACTGAAACAAAACTCGGGCTGAAATTGTACTTTGGACCGAATCATATTTCTACCCTGAGAAAAGAGGGGCTTCAGCTTGAAAAAATAGTAAACCTGGGCAAAAATGTTATAGGCTGGATCAGCAGGTTTGTCATCATTCCTATTTTCAACTGGCTTGAAAAATATATAAGCAGTTACGGCCTGATAATCCTTATACTTACTATTCTTATCAAAGTTGTTCTCTTTCCGCTTACTTTCAAATCATACCAGTCCCAGGCTAAAATGGCAGTCCTCAAACCATTAGTAGAGGAATTAGGGAAGAAATACCCCAAAAAGGAAGATGCCATGAAAAAACAGCAGGCAACAATGGATCTCTACAAAAGAGCAGGGGTGAATCCAATGGGAGGTTGCCTTCCCATGCTGCTCCAGTTTCCGATCCTTTTTGCAATGTTCAGATTTTTCCCGGTATCTATTGAATTGCGGCAGGAACATTTTTTATGGGCTACTGACCTGTCTACATATGATTCTATACTGACCCTCCCTTTTAAAATCCCCTGGTACGGGGATCATGTAAGTCTGTTTACCCTGCTGATGACAGCTTCCTCGGTTCTTACAATGAAAATGACAGGATCCTCGCCGGGGCAGAATCAACCAGGCATGAAGATGATGACCTATATGATGCCTGTAATGTTTATGTTTATGCTGAATAATTTTTCTGCGGGTCTTACCTACTACTATTTTCTTGCAAACATGCTGACATGGATTCAAAATCTGATATCAAAGAGATTTATCAATGCGGATAAAGTATTAGCTACTCTCGAGGAGAATAAGAAGAAGCCGGTAAAAAAGTCAAAATGGCAGCAGAGAATGGAAGCCGCGGCAAGACAAAGAGGGATTAATCCTCCTAAAAGATAGATAATCAGCAACGTAAATTGTCATTTCAGTATATTCATTCTTGTTATTGAAAATTGGAGGGTCAACTCCAATTTTCAATAAAAGTTAAAAATCTTTAATAAAATCCTCATTTTACAAAAAAGAACTAAATTTAATATTTCCAATGTGACGGGGAAAATGAGGAAAAAATTTAAAAACAAAGATTTAGCTGTTAAACTCGGTGTATCAGGTACTCTGGTATCACTTGTGCTAAACAATAAAGCTGATCAGCATGGTATAAAGAAAGAGACACAGGAAAGGGTATTTTTACTTGCCCGGCAAATGGGATATTTTGATTCACTTGATGAAAAGAATGAAATTGCCCCTGTTGAGCAAAAGCCAGGTATCCTCGGAATGATAGTTCCCTCTCTCAACGATTCTTTTGTAATGGGCATAACTCCATACATGCAGAAAGCATTCTCGAGTATCGGTGTTGGATTCTCCATTGTTACTAAAGATCCTGATGACCTGAGATTTGACAGGATGGTGACAGCTTTTAAGAAATTTTTTAGCGGATTGATACTTGTTGGTGAGGCAGCTGATGATAATACTGTTCGTACACTCAGGTCTTCAGACTATCCATTCATACTACTTGAAAAAACATTTAAAAACCTAAGGCTTAATACTGTATGTACTGATACAATGGCCGGATCCAGACTGGTTGTTAATCATATTCAAAAACTCGGGTATAAAAATGCTTTAATTGTTGCCGATCGTAAATCAATACTTTTAGATAATCCTGAGTTTAAGGATATTTTTGATGCATTAAGCCAGAATGATCATATAATTAAATCCCAGGTAGTTGAAATAGATACTCCTCGTTCAGGTGATGAAATTGATTTTGAACAGTTGGAGAAATTCCTGCGTCCGCCATTCAGGGCAGATGTCTTAATCGTACTTCATGCAGACCTGGTGTACCCGATAATGGCAATGTTCAGGGGGAAAAAATTGCGTGTTCCTCAGGACATTGCGATAATATCGATGGAAGAAGGTCCGGGATTTGATCTGATGTTCTCTCCTGTAACATGTCTCAGGAAGCCTCTTCCGGGGATAGCGAGTAAAGCAGCCAATATGATATGGTCAGAGGTCAGAAATGCAGGAAAAGGGAAATTTAAACGACAGGTGAACTTACCACCGGAACTGATAATCCGAAACTCCTGTGGGACATTATAATATCAGATAGACTTATGAAATATTTCCGGCTTTTAACAACCGCAATCATAATTTTAGTTGCAGGTTGTTCAGACCTTCATTTAATTAACAACAGAGAATATCTGAAGATTGTCGAAAGTGCATTCGCTGAAAGGGAGCAAATTGCTGAAAACAGGAAAGAGGCATTGCTTGATGTGTTCGATAAAAATCTTACAATCCGGCAGGAGGAAGCGTTGAAATTTCTTATTGCGTACATGCCTTTAAATGATCTCGCGGATTATTCAGGTGAATTTTATCTGACAAATATTAATATGTCATTGAAAGCAATTGAGGATACTCCTTGGGGAAGTACTATTCCAGAGGATATATTTCTTCATTATGTCCTTCCTGTAAGGGTAAATACTGAAAACCTTGACTCTTTCCGAATTATATATTACGATGAGATTCTTAACAGGGTGAAGGATAAGAATATCACGGAAGCTGCTCTTGAAATCAACCACTGGTGTCACGAAAAAGTAACCTACCAGCCGTCAGACTCAAGGACTTCTGCTCCTGTAAGCACGGTCCAGTCAGCAAGGGGTAGGTGTGGAGAGGAATCTGTATTCACTGTAGCTGCCCTTCGTACTGCTGGCATCCCGGCCCGTCAGGTTTATACTCCCAGGTGGGCTCACAGTGATGATAATCACGCCTGGGTGGAAGTCTGGATAAATGGCGAATGGAAATATATGGGCGCTTGTGAACCCGAACCGGTAAACCCGTAAAAGATGCCATGGTTGAATACCAGCTCTATAATTATGCAGAATTTTACCCTCTTGCTGTAGTACCCACTAACGAAAACGGAGTCAGCAGTTTTGAAACAGGGCTTGGTGACCTGCCGGTTCCGGTTGCGCGTTCACCATTTCAGGGACCTGCACCGGAACTTATTGCACAAAACAACCAAAAACTTGATAATGAAAACTCTATCCGTCAGAAATATATCAATTCATGGATTAAACCTGAGGAAGCAAAGACTCTGGCATTACAAATAAATGAGGATACATCAAAGATAATGGCAATAATTGCCAGGAGCATGGGCAATTACAGGAACATAAAATCATTTCTAATTAATACCCCTGATTCCCTCAGGAATCTGGCTATTGACCTCCTGGAAATAATTTCTGAAAAAGATCTGAGGGATACAAAAGAAGAGATTCTTACAGACCACCTTATGAACACTGCAAAAACTGATATTTCCTTTCCTGACTCGGAGGAAAGATTATTTAATGAGTATGTTCTCAATCCCAGAGTCGCAAATGAGAAATTGCTACCTTGGCATAGCAATTTATTTAAAGTGCTTCCTGCAGAGCTTAAAATAAACGCATCTGATGATCCATCACTAATAACCAGTTTTTTAAATGATAATATTGAAATAGCTGACAGCGAGAATTATTACAGGGTTCCTATAACACCTGCAGGTGTCCTTGAACTTACAGTTGCAGATACAAAATCAAGATCTATCTGCTTTGTTGCAATTTGCCGGAGTTTAGGAATACCGGCAAGGCTTGAGCCAGGTAGTAATGTTCCACAATATTTTCACGGTTCAAAATGGCATGATGTTTACTTTTCTGATCAGAAACCACCATCACAGGAAAAAGGCTACCTTAGGCTGATATCTTCTGAAAGCAATCCAGTTCCTGAATATTATATACATTTCACAATTGCCAGGTTTGAAAACGGCCGCTACAAAACCCTTGAATACGATTATAATAAAAGGATAAACGATTTTAAGGAAGATCTTCAACTGACACCCGGACATTATATGCTGGTCACAGGGAACAGGCTTAATGATAGCAAGATACTTTCTGATATAACTTTCTTTGATCTGCGGGAAAATGAGCACAAAACAATTAGTGTCAGCCTCAGAAAAGATATTTCCCCTCCTGAGATTCTTGGGAAGATTGATCTCCTTAATTTTCTTAATACTATTAAAGCTGGCGCAGGATTGAAGTCTATTTCTGTTGAAAAGAGGATTGTAATGCTATGGATTGAACCTGATAAAGAGCCGACAAAGCATATTTTTAATGATCTGCCTCCTCAACAACAACACCTGCAATAATAAATTACCCGTATATCGTAATGATAGATAAAGAAGGTAATAACCTTTTCAGATCAGAGGGCTACAGGATAGGAATTGGGGAACAGATCCTGAAATGTGTAAAATAAATGTTAACAAATGTTGATATCTGATAATCGCTTTTAATTAAAATTCAATTACCTTTGTGATGTTATGGTGTTACAGTGAAATAAAATCATTGTAATGAAAAGGGAATGCGGTGTGAATCCGCGACAGTACCCGCTGCTGTGATACCCGATCGTTCTAACGATGATGGTTCTATGATAACCTGCCACTGTCCGCCAGCCGGCGGATGGGAAGGCTTCATTAAACCGGGATAAGTCAGAAGACCTGCCATATAAAGCCATATTCAATGCTTTCGGGAAGAAAAGCTCCGAATCATAAACTGATTCCGTCCTTATTCTCCTGTCAGCCTCGGATAATGGTCATCCAAACAGATGGATAGTATTATTATGGAGAAAAAAAATAAGCAGGAAATAATAAAATTCATTACAAGAGTAAACATCTTGTTAACAGCCTGCCTTATATCCTTGCCATTAAAGGGACAATTATCTTTTCAGAGCGATACACTCAAAATTCAGGAATTGATCATAACGACAAAACAGATCACTTCAGAGCAGCCGGGCTTTAAATTCTATAGTATTGATTCCGTTCAATTGAAAGCTTATTCTCTATCCTCTTTGACCGAGGTGCTCAATGCAACTACTCCTTTATTTATAAAATACTATGGTTCAGGAGGATCTGCAACATCCTCTTTCAGGGGAACTTCTGCCGGGCATACACAGATAACCTGGAACGGTATTAATATAAATGATCCGATGCTGGGGCAGTCTGATTTTTCCCTGATACCTTCCGGTATGATCGATAATGTCATGATCAGCTTCGGAGGTGCCTCTATGGATCTGGGAACCGGAGCCATCGGGGGAATTATAAACCTTGAGAATGAACCTTCCTGGAAGAAGCAGGCACTTTTTGATGTCACTTTGGGCGCAGGAAGTTTTGGCAGATATACCGGATTAGTGAGAGTTAACACAGGAAGTGATTATTTCCAGTCTGTTACAAAGGCTTATCTGAACGCATCCCGGAATGATTTTCCCTATTTTGATATAAAAGCATTACCTGAGCCTCTGTGGGAACATAGAACGAATAATCAAATGTTTCAAAAAAGTTTTATGCAGGAACTCTACCTCGGGAAGTCTGAAAATTTACTCTCTGCAAGATTCTGGTACCAATCGGCAACAAGGGATCTTCCAGGTTCGACACTTTATGGATATTCAGGTGAAAAGCAATCTGATGAATCACTGAGGAGCCTCATAAACTATAATTTTGTAATGAGAAAACAAGAATACTTCACGACCATTGCGTGGTTGTCAACAAAACTAAACTATACAAGCGAGCTCTATTCCATTGATTCCAGAAATAAGGCCAACACCCTGGTATTTAAGGGTGGAATAACAACACCCCTCGGGCAATTTGCACGTCTTAAAATTGTCCTAAGTGATGAATTCAATATTATTGAATCAAATAATTATAATGAGAGTATTAAACACAACAATGCTTCTGTCACTCTGTCTGCTGAAAGAAAAAAAGGCAAAAGGTTCGGTGCGGTGATCCTACTCCGTGAGACCCTCGATGATAATTCATTGATGGTACCTGATTTTTCTGCCGGGTTCGAATTCAGGCTGATCAGCGGTGAGGATCATTACCTTAAATGGAATGTTGCCAGAAATTCCAAAATTCCGTCTTTGAATGATTGTTATTGGAATCCGGGAGGTAACCCTGATCTTAAAAACGAATATGCATATTCATTTGAACTGGGCTATAAGATGGATCAGAAAATATCGTCATCCTTAAATATCGGAACTGAAGTAAGCTTGTTTAGCAATTATATAAAGGATATGATCCAATGGCAGCAGGGGGAATCTTCATACTGGATTCCAGATAATATCAGTAGTGCAAATACCTCAGGTTTAGAGTCTTCCATATCTTTCAGGTATTCGGTTAGCAGATTTCTCTTGAACTTCAATGCCGGTTACTCATATGTCAGGGCTGTCAGCAAAGAATCTGAAACACCTGGAAGACAACTGATTTATATTCCTAAAAACCAGGGAAATGGCTCACTTCAAATAGGTTATAAAAAGCTCTATTCGATCTGGCTGACAGATTTCACAGGCCGCACTTTTATAACCGCCGATAATGTTGATTATCTGCCGGGATACACCGTAAATAAAGTGATAGGCGGTATAAAAATAGATCTCAGGAAGTGTGTGCTTGACTTAAATTTCAAAATAGAGAACCTGTTTAATGTAAATTATCAGACAATAGAATTTTATCCTCAACCTGGCAGGTCATTTTTTATGACACTTTCGTTCCAGCTTAGAAAACAATAAATGAAAATCTCCGCCTTTCTTGTTCTTCTTATCCCTGTAATTCTGTTAAATTCCTGTTCAGGCAGGACTGAAAGACAAATGGAAATAAAATCATCCTGGCAATCAGATGTTGTTATTAAAGCAGAGAGATTTAAACTTCAAAAGACAGATAGCTGTACAATAGTGACTATTCTTAATCCTTGGCAGGGGGCAAACGGCATTAACCATATTTACTATCTTGTAAACCGGGATTCAGAATTGTCTTGTAAAGCTGATCCGGCCAGCATCATCTATGTTCCGGTAAAGAAAATAATCTGCATGTCGACCACTCATCTGGCTATGATAAAGGCTTTGGAAGAGGAGAATACAATTTATGGGATTTCGGGTGCAGGTTTCATTTATGACAAAAACATCTCAGAAAAGGTAAAAAGTGGCCATATCAGTGATATCGGATATGAAGCCGGCTTTAATAATGAGTTGATAATCAATATATCACCAGATCTGGTTATGATGTATGGCATCGGTAGCGAATCTTCCGGTTATCTTGGAAAAATTATGGAGCTTGGAGTAAAAGTAATGTTTGATGCAGACTATCTGGAAAACGATCCGCTGGGTAAAGCTGAATGGATCAAACTTTTCGGAGCACTCTATTGCAAAGAAGAATCAGCACCAAGAATTTTTAATAACATCAGCCAGGAGTACAACCAGATAAAAGCTTTCATAAATCAGAATACCGATACGAGACCAGACGTCCTGCTCGGACTTCCCTTCAGGGACACCTGGTATATTTCACCCGGAAATTCATATATAAGCAGGCTTATAAACGATGCAGGTGGTAACTATCTATGGCAGAATACTGAGTCTGATTTTTCCATGCCAATGGGAATTGAAAATGTTTATTTACAGGCATTGAAGGCTGAATTCTGGCTAAACATCGGTAATATAAGTTCAAAAAATGAACTGACAGCTATCGATCCCAGGCTTGAAAGCATCCCATGCTTTATAAAAAATAATCTGTATAACAATAATAAGAGGATTACCTCCATGGGAGGAAATGACTACTGGGAAACCGGAACTCTTAATCCGCAAATTATTTTGAAAGATATTGCTTCTGTCTTGCATCCCGGATTGTTTGACAGTCATGAGTTGTATTATTACAGAAAAATTGAATAAAAATTTCACCCTGAAACTTAAAAAACAGAATACAGAATATATTGCAGCACAACACGCAGGAAAACGGAATACACTTTTCTTCATTGTGCTTGCTTTACTCGTGGTCTGTTTCTTTATTCTTGACATTTTCTTTGGATCGGTAAGTATAAAAGTTAATGATGTCCTAAAAGCAATTTTCAACAGTACCGGTAACAACATTGAAACCATTATACTTAAATTCAGATTACCTAAAGCCATTACTGCATTAACTGTTGGTATAGCTTTGTCTTTGAGCGGTTTGCAAATGCAAACTGTTTTCAGAAATCCTATGGCCGGACCATATGTCCTGGGAGTAAGTTCCGGAGCAAGCTTAGGTGTCGCTTTCGTAATTCTGGGATTTTCGGGCAGTCTCACCCCAGGTAATTTACACAGCCTGGGCAATTGGATACTTGTTGCTGCATCATGGATAGGAGCAGGAGCAGTTACGTTATTGATAATGTTCATTTCGTCAAAAGTCAGAGATATAATGACCATCCTTATAATAGGAATAATGCTTGCAAGCGGTATATCAGCGATTGTAAGTATTATGCAGTATTTCAGCAACGAAACTTTACTTAAAGCTTATGTTATCTGGACGATGGGTAGTCTTGGTAACCTTTCTGCCAGTCAGCTTCAGGTATTGCTGATTTCTGTTTCTATAGGAATGTTAATAAGTATATTTTCGGTTAAAATGCTAAATGCACTATTGCTTGGTGAAAATTATGCCGGAAGTATAGGTCTTAATGTCAGGTTCTCCAGGACGGTTATATTCACCTGTACAAGTATTCTCGCAGGCAGTGTGACTGCTTTCTGCGGGCCAATCGGTTTTATTGGTATAGCAGTACCGCATATTGCAAGAATTATTTTTAAAACACCCGATCACAGAGTATTAATTCCCGGTACAATATTGACCGGTGCCTTAATTATGCTGATAAGTGATATTGTTTCCCAGTTACCAGGATCAAATAATGTTCTTCCGGTAAACTCTGTAACATCATTGATCGGGATTCCTGTGGTGATATGGGTGATTCTGAACAGAAGAAAGGATTCAGGTTTATTCTGATGGATATAAGTAAAACGAAAATATTGTCTATCGATTCTTTAAAAATCGGATATGCTTACGGAAAGCGTCAGAAAATCCTTCTTCCTCCGCTGACAGCATCAGCTCGTAAAGGGGAACTCATTGCAGTAATTGGCAGGAACGGAATCGGGAAAAGTACACTGTTGCGCACAATAATTGGCCTGCAACCATCTTATGGCGGAACAATCATGATTATGGGGAAAAAAATCAATGAATATTCCCGGTTAGAGATGGCACAACAAATCGGATATATCTCTACCGAGGTAGTGAAAGTCAGTAATATGAGAGTCAGAGACCTTGTTGCGCTTGGTCGATTTCCACATACAAACTGGACCGGAAAAATTACGGGCAAGGATTTTGAAGTAATAACAGAATCAGTCAATAAAGCAGGTATGTCAGGTTTTGAAAACAGGTTTATTTCTGAACTTTCTGATGGAGAACGGCAAAGAGCAATGATAGCCAGAGTCCTGGCTCAGGATACAGAGATAATGCTGATGGATGAACCTACGGCATTCCTTGATATAAACAGCAAATTTGAGGTTGTAAACCTGATGCTCGAGCTTTCGAAAAAAGGAAAAACAATTATATTTTCGACACATGATTTCAATATTGCTGTAAACCAGGCAGATAAAATATGGTTAATCATTGAAAATGAACTAACGGAAGGTGCGCCGGAAGATCTTGTTTTAAGAGGTTCATTTGATCATTTATTCGATACTTCAATGGTCAAATTTAATTATGAAGACGGCAGCTTTTCGTTCCGGAAAGAAAACAGAAGCAAAATCTATATCGCGGGTGAAGGTATAATGAGATATTGGACTGAAAAAGCAATAATCCGCGCAGGGTATTCCGTTTCCGATACTAATACTCCTGTGTTTATTCAGGTCCCTTCAGAAAACAATAAAAAGTGGGTGCTTTTTTCCGGCGACTCATCTGTTTTATTAAATTCATTGTACGATTTAGTCAGCAGGCTTCAAAAGGGAATATGAATTTACTATCTGGCAAATCTTCTGTAGTTATTAATAAACGAGGGAATATCTTCAACCGACAGTTTTTTGGCAATTATGGTTTTATTCCTGTCGAGAATGTAAATCAAAGGTGTTGATTGAACATTGTAGTAATAGTCGAAATGTGATGCCCTGTCAGGATCCCATCCGTTTATCCATATCAGTTTATTGTCTTCGATGTACTTTGTCCATGCCTGCCTGTCACCTGTTGTACAGACTGCAAATACCTCTATGCCTTCATTTCTCGCTTTTTCATAAAAAGTTTTAAGCTTAGGTGTAGCTTCCTTGCAATGACCGCAATCAGGTTCCCAGAAATAGATAATTGTAAAATCCTTCTCGATATCATAAAGGGACACAAAAATCCCTTTAAATGAATCCATTACAAGGTTTTCTGCCTTCATACCAATAAGGTTGTGTCTGAGAAGCTCAATCTGTTTGCGCAGATCATCCTTAAATTCCTTTGATACCCAATCAGCCTTTCCTGACAGATAAATATCATCTGCTATCTTTACCAAAACAGCATCATGCCCCATTATCTCGCTTTCCCTGAAATGGTTAAACAGATATACCGAGATAAATTGAAATATTTTACTGTTGCTTTGGCATTTTGGAATCAGCTTGTCAATTTCCTTATTTATCGAATCAGGATATTGAATAACAACATTGGTAAAAAAAGCCTCAAGCCGTGCATACAAAATAGGTGTCCGAAGTAATCTCTCATCAGTAAGATCAAGATTGTCAAAAAAATGGTCCTTATTGTAGTTATATTTCTTAATCCATTTTATGGAGTCAGGATTTGGAGCGCCGGCAGGAACAACAAATTCCGGTACCTCAAGCGGCAGTAATGCTTTGACCAGTGTTGAAAGGAGATTGTTATTATTATCTTTAATTACCTCCTTCAGATAAGCTTTCATGTTTTCTTCCTGAAGTTTCTGTTTCCCGGTCAGTATCCTGAGAGAATCGCTGTTCTGTTTGTTATTTTGTATTCTTTTAACAATCCCGGAGGCTTTTTGCTGCATAGCTCCCCATTTTTTCTGGTATTCTAAAAAATAGGAGTTTTCTTCAGACCCGGAAAATCTTAAGGTATTAAAATAATCTTTATACAAACAAGTGATGATAAAATGCTGATCTTCAGATATGAGAATTTCAAAATATTTTTTCCCGGGGAGAACTATCATATAAATCCCCTGAGGCAGAACCTCCTGATCCTTGAAAACGCCATATCCTTTTTTATCCAGTTTTACAGTATCCTTAATATATTGTTTGTCTCCATAATGATAGGCAAGAAAAATAGCTGAATCCTGCAGTCCTGTAACTGTAATGGAAATATTATAGCCGCTTTTAGTCTGACTGAAAGAAGATACGGTAATCATCAATAGAATGAAACCCAGAAACGTTTTTTTCATCGAAATTTCATATTAATAGATCTCTGCAAAAATAGTCATTGCAATTTCTTTGCCAAAACCGGTTCTGTATTATATTGGAAATATATTGTATTTTTGTATTGTTAATTCTGGCGGGTAAATCTGATGACGATTTCATTACTTATTCCGGTTTGTGATTATGACATTATTGCACTTGTTCAAAGCATGAGAACCTGCCTTGAAACAATTCCCGAATTCATTGAAATTCTAATTGGTGATGATGGATCATCTGTTGAGAACAGGAATAGATATAAATCACTTGAGGGAGATGGGGTCAGAGTTATTGTTTCTGAAAAGAATATAGGGAGGGCAGCAATAAGAAACAGGCTTGCGCTGGAAGCCAAAGGTAATTACCTTCTCTTCATCGATGCTGATGCGATGATACCCGGCACTGCTGAAGCTTATATTAGTAAATGGATTCCCATGATGACCATGGCCAGAGTTATCTCTGGCGGGATTTTATATCACAAAAGTCCTCCTGGCGATCCTGATAAAATCTTAAGATGGAAATATGGGAGGAAAAGAGAACAAAGAAAAGCATCCGACAGGAACAAACGTCATAATGCTTCTTTTTCGACTTTCAATGTTCTGATGGACAAGACTATTTTTTCGATGTTGAGATTTAATGAAGAGCTGAAGCAGTATGGTCATGAAGACACACTTCTCGGTTACCAGTTAAAAAAAGCAGGAATTGAGATACTGCATATTGACAATGGTCTGATACATGAAGGGCTGGAATCAAACAGAGAATTCATCAATAAAACAAAGCTGGGCATTGAAAACCTCAGTAAACTATATGACGATATAACTGATAAAAGGGCTTTCTCATCAACTGTCAGGATACTCAGAATCTATAACAGGATCCGGATTCTCAGGCTTAACTTAGTTCTTGCATATATATTTATAAGATTCAGAGAAAGAATGGAAATCCGGATAGATTCATCCAATCCTCCTCTATGGTTATTCAGCTTCTACAAGGTGTGTATGTTCTGCACTTTTCGTGAAATTCACTGGAGAAAACAACTAACCATACATTTTAATCCAAAATCCTTTATTAAGAATAAAATAATTCATACGAAGACGGAAAATAAATGATGCCATTTCATTTATTCGTACACATTTGTCTATTATTGTCAAGGAATTTTCTGAATATTAAATATCGATTTTCGACAGATCAATATTTCCGTCGAGTCTTTTTTCACCTCTCAGAATAAACCTGAACCTGTCGGTCATTGTACAAAGGAAAAAATCAGTTGGAGGGGAAAAATCAATATTTTCAGGTTGAAAAAATCGTTTACCTGCACTTAGTCTTAAATCGGAGATTCTCTTTTCAAAATCTTCATTCACATTTCTAAGTCCTGCCGCTATCATTTCAGCACAAACAAGGTCTTCATCAGCGGATTCAGCAGCCCGGTAACCCATTGCCACAAGAGATACTATTCCCGGATCCAGTGCCCTGATATATTTAACGATTGCACCTGCATTTACGATGCTTCCTGTTAAAACGATATCAGCGTTTTTTGAATTAGTCAATCCGCTGGTTCCAGCTGTTGTGGTCAGGATCACAGTCTTACCACGAAGGTCGGATTTTATGATCTCAGTAGGGCTGTTTCCAAAGTCAAATCCTTCAATTTTTCTTTCATTCCTCTCACCCACAAGGACAGAATTCCTGTATTTGCTTTTCAGATTAAATGCTTCTTCAACTTTTGCAGTGGCAATTAATTTTACTGCACCTGCATCAAATGCATAACATGCTACCGAAAAGGCTCTGAAGACATCTATGATTACCGTGATTCCTCTTGCTTTTTGTGCTCCTTCTGCAAACTCAAGAATCTTAATGTCCATTTCTCAGTTTGTTTTCCGCTGTGAAAATAGTAATTATTTTTATCTGAGGTATTTCGTATATTTGAACCGGAGAGTCCGGTTGAAACATTTGTAACTGACTATTATGAAAGGTGACTTTAAGGCAGACCCTGCATCGTGGGCACTAAATAAGGTCAAAAGTATAAATGATGCCATATGGCATACTCCTCTTTCTGAATTATCGAGAAGGAAAAGTTTTCTTATCAGGCATATGAGGATAATTGTTCTGGCTGCCCGTAACTCCTTAAATGACAAAGTATATTTGAGGGCATCAGCACTTACATTTTATACGCTTTTGGCTATTATTCCAGTGGCTGCAATAGCCCTGGCTATAGCCAAGGGATTCGGGCTCGATCAGAACCTTGAGTCCATAATTACAAATACAAACTTTTTTAAATTATACAGTGAACAACTAACCCCATATCTTGAAAGTGCAAAGAATACAGTTCAGCAGACACGGGGCGGTTATATCGCCGGAGTGGGAGTCATAATTCTTTTCTGGTCTGTCGTGTCATTGCTTGATCAGATCGAGACCTCTTTCAACCACATCTGGCAGATCTCATCATCCAGACAATGGTTCAGGAAGTTTACCGATTACCTTACAATCATGCTTATTGCCCCGGTGTTGCTTATACTGTCAAGCAGCATAACTGTATTCGTCTTTTCCGAACTTAACGATTTTATGGAGAGGGCTCCCATTCTCCATTCATTTAAATGGTTAATCAGCTTCCTTATAAAGTTTGCTCCCTATTTAATTACCTGGATCACTTTAACATTGCTATATATCATAATGCCAAACGCAAAGGTCAGCTTCAAATCTGCGCTTATATCGGGTATTATAGCCGGAACTTTCGTGAAGCTTCTTCAATGGTTGTATATCGGCCTTCAATTTGGAATTTCAAAGTTAAGTGCGATATATGGAGGGCTCGCATTTATACCTTTATTACTTATTGTCCTGCAGACAACCTGGATTATAATACTTCTCGGAGCTGAACTCTCATTTGCCAACCAGAATATCTCAAGGTACGAATTTGAATCTGTTGCCCTGAATATCAGCCCATTTCGGAAACGCGCAATAGTGCTGATGATAATGCATATGATAATCAGAAACTTTGCTATAGGTGAAAAACCGGTAAGCGCTGAAGCAATCGGAAAAACCCTGAAGATACCGGTTCGTCTCGCAAGGGATATTCTTGAAGATCTGAGCAAGGTGAATCTGGTTTCGGAAATTCATGAGCATGAACATAAACAAAGCCTGTACCAGCCTGCCCTGGATATCAATAAACTGACAATAAGCTTTGTATTATCCCGGCTTGACAAAAAAGGCACGGAAAACAGAATTACTCTTAACTATTTACCAGAATTACCCCAAAATAAGGAATACGACAAAGTGATCGGAATACTTGAGAAATATGAAAATCTGATGGCAAAATCAGATTCCAACATTTTGATCAAAGACCTTTAACAGTTATCGTTAGCTGTTTCTCTTTCTTCGGTCTTATCTTTCTGTGATGCTCAACAAAGCTGATAAAATCAGTATATGATTTCCATTCATGAAAAAAATAATGGGGCAGGGGTAAAATAATGTGCCTGGTTTCTTTTTCCTTTTTCCAGTAGTTGTTTAAATTATCAGCCGGAAACACCCGGTCAATCTCGCTTATTACAGCATAATCCCACCTGATTCCGGATTCTTTTTGTTCCATAATCCGGTTATAAAGCCATCTCAGTTCATCATGGAGTGATTTGATTGTCCGGTGTGGTATCCAGTCCTTGTTTAATTCATAAGTTTTCTTATCACCGAACATCCTTAAATAGAACTTCTCCATGTTCTCCTCAGTAATATTATTAAGAGTTCCTTCGAAAATATGAAGAGGAATGCCATATTGATCATCAGCGGGTATTGGTGTACCATTTACTGCTATGGTAACATCAGGCATGATGCCGGTTTTTGGTAAAAGGTATTCAGCAGCCCATACCCCAATTGACCAGCCGATCAGGGTGATCTTTTTATATGTTTTCATCTCCGGCAGAACCAGAGCTTCATCAGCAGAATAGTTGTAAAACAATATGAAGTCAAAATCATCATTGCATAACGGAGTAAAAATATTTTCATCTGTTCCCCATCCTCCAAATAAAACAACAAGGTGTTTATTCTTTTCTCTTCTTCTGATAAAAGTCTTCATTACTCTTTCTGAAAATTAGGAAGGATCTATTGTCAATTCCTTTTATTTCTGAATTAAAGATACTGCAATTATTTAAACACATTAAGTGCTATTATTCAAATAAAATTAATTGTATTAATGCCAGACATATTCAAAAAAAATAAGAGGAGGAAGGGTGGTTGTGAAAATCAGGGAGCGGGTTTTATTAATGAGATAATTCCCGTGTCTACTGTCTGATAAAAGGATGGAACCACGAAAAGCTGGCGCTAATCCTACGGTTCCGGATGTGAAAGTCAATGTCTGCAATACAATCCTGTTGATTTTCACTCCCAACCCTTGCTCATCTCCTCTTAATACCAATAGCATGAGCTTGGTAACAAATATAAATAATAAATTTATATAATCAAATTAAACTGGGATAAATATGAATCAATTTTTGACGGAGATTGATAAATTATTGATAAAATAATGATTAAATTTGATAAGATACCTGTTTTTTAAAAACTCACCGACATGGTTGCTGAACTTGAAAAAATTACATATGATGACGGAGGTGGCTTCAGAGCTGCATATATAAGTGACACTGGCGGCCTGTGGCATTTTCATCCCGAGTTTGAACTTGTGCTGAATATTAAAAGTAACGGGACACGTATTATAGGTGACAGTGTTGAATTATTTGACCAGTACGACATGGTCTTTATTGCCGGAAACATACCACATTCCTGGAACTATTACAAGCACGACAGAACTCTTCCGGATAATCATGGAATTATGGTTAATTTTAAGCTCTCGTCACTTGGTGAGGCCATACTTTCCCAGCATGAAATGCATAAAGTCAAAGAACTCCTCATTGATGCCGAACGGGGTATCGCCTTTTCTTTTGAAGATGCTAAAAAAGCTGAACCACATCTGGTTAAGATGATCAATAATAAAGGCATTGATAAAATGATCGATTTTTTCAATGTCTTGAAAATAATTTGTTTATCAGAGAAAAAAGGATTTCTCTGCTCGGAAAATTATCGACAGGCATTTGATGAACGAGGAAATAAGAAAATGGCTGATGTATACACTTACATACGGGAAAACTATTTCAAACCGATATCACTGGAAAAAATATCGAAAATAGCAAGGATGAGCCCGTTTACTTTCAGCAGGTTTTTTAAGAAGAATTGTGGTGCCTGTTTTGTCGAATATCTTAATCGCGTCAGAACAAATAAAGCATGTTATCTTCTTCGTGAAACAGATTACCAGGTGCACGATATTGCACAAGAATGTGGTTTTGAAAGCATATCGAATTTCAATAAGCAATTCCGGAAAACAGAGGGACTTTCTCCGAGAGATTACAGAGCACAATTCAAATAATCTCTGTCGTTTATTATTCAACAACTCTTATTACTATATATTTGAAAAAATGGCAATGACCTTGCTTGAAAAAATACTCACTGCACATTCAAAATCCAAAATTGTTCAGCCTGGTGACATTGTTGATATTGAGATCGACGCAAGAGTAGCCCGTGATTTCGGGGGAGCTAATGTCGTCAGGAATATCAGAGAGCACGGATTGAACATTGACAATCCTGAAAAAACTTTATTTACATTTGATTGTAATCCTACTGGTTCTGATCAGAAATATGCAGTAAACCAGCATATATGTCGTCTCTTTGCACGGGAATACGGAATTAAAGTATTTGATATTGATGCAGGTATTGGCACACATATCCTTATCGATGAAGGATATGTCGGACCCGGTTCGACTGCCGTATCAACTGATTCCCATGCAAATATACTTGGAGCGGTTGGTGCTTTTGGTCAGGGCATGGGAGATATGGATATTGCTGCTTCCTGGCATAAAGGCAAAATCTGGTTTAAAGTACCCGGGTCGGTTAAGATGTTACTGAACGGTGATTTACCTGAAGGAGTCAGTGCAAAAGACATTATTCTGAACCTTCTCGGAATTTTTGGTGCTTACTTTCTCCTGGGGTACTCAATAGAAATGTATGGTCAATCTGTTGACAGGCTCACCCTTGATGAGAGGATAACAATCTCATCCATGGCAACAGAAATGGGAGCTGTTATAATTTTATTTCCTCCCACCCGGGAGATCATTGATTACTGCTCAAAGCGTTCAAAACATACATTTAAACCGGTTTATGCTGACACTGATGCTTCTTATGATAAAAAAATTGACATTGATGTGACAAAATTCCGGATAATGGTCTCTCGTCCCGGAGAACCCCACGACACTGTCAGTGTTTCAGAAGCCGGAGGTCAGAAAATCGATTCGGCATTTATCGGAAGCTGTACAAATGGAAGAATGGAAGATATGCATAAAGCAGCTGTAATACTTAATGGGAAGAAGGTGGCACCAGGAGTGGTCCTTAAAATTGTGCCTGCAACAGACCAGGTTTGGAAAAAATGCCTTGCCGAAGGATTAATAGAGATATTTAAACAGTCAGGTGCCCTTGTTTCTAATGCCGGATGTGCAGGCTGTGCTTCAGGTCAGGTAGGTCAGAATGGACCCGGGGAGATCACAATCAGTACAGGAAACAGAAATTTTCCAGGGAAACAGGGAAAAGGCAGCGTTTATCTTGCTTCGCCTGAAACAGTTGCTGCCTCTGCTATTGCCGGATTTATTACCACACCTGATAAAATACCCACTCATCCTGCTGTTTTCGAAAAACCAGTGCAACAAACCGGGAAAAATGATTTGGAATCAGTAAAAAGATCTAAAGTTGAAAAGCCTGAAATTATCAAGGGAAGGATATGGCTTATTCCGGGTGATAATATTGATACCGACATTATCTTTCATAACAGGTACCTTGCAGTTACCGAAATGAAAGAGATGGGAAAATATACTTTCGATAATCTGAAAGGTTTTGAAGACTTTTCAAAAAAGGCCCTTCCCGGAGATATTGTTGTGGCTGGCAAAAACTTTGGAAGCGGCAGTTCAAGGCAACAGGCAGTCGATTGCTTTATCTCACTTGGGATTGCAGGTATTATTGCAGAATCCTTTGGTGCAATTTATGAGAGAAATGCGATCAATGCCGCTTTACCGGTAATTATCTGCAAGTCGATAAAAGAGCTTGACCCGGTTGAAGGTGATATTATAAAAATAAACCTTAAAACTGGAGAGATGGTGAACCTCAGGAATCAGAAAAACACATCAGCTGAACCTTTTCCGGATGTTCAGTTTGAGATCTATATGAATGGCGGTTTATTTGGTTAAAACTCCGTGTGATGAAACAAATTAATGAACAATGAAATCACAGACCTTTGCTGAAAAAATATTTAAGGCTCCCACAGGTGCAATAGTCTTTGCCCGACCTGATATTATCCTTACACACGACAACACATCAAGCATCTTTAAAACATTCCAGAAGATGGGAGGACAAAATGTCGCAAATCCCGATCAGATGCTGGTTGTTCTTGATCATAATGCACCTCCGGCCGATGCCAGACTGGCTACTCAATACCAGGAAATAAGGGATATTGTGCGTAAGCAGGGGATCAAAAAGTTCTATGATTCAGGCAAAGGAATTTGCCATCAGATAATGTCTTATCACGCACAACCGGGAATGCTGATAGTCGGGAGCGATAGTCATACTTCCACAGCCGGAGCATTTAATGCTTTTGCGGCTGGTATCGATCGTACGGAATCGGCAGGTATATGGAAAAGAGGGGAGACTTGGTTCAGGGTTCCCGAATCATTAAAGATATCTCTTTCCGGCAGGCTGCAGGACGGAGTTTCTGCAAAAGACCTGGCTCTGTGGATAATAGGTATGATAGGATCAGATGGAGCTAACTACCTTTCGATTGAGTATCATGGTGAAGGTGTAAAATACTTAAACATATCAGACAGGATGACAATAACAAATCTTGCATCGGAAATGGGGGCAAAGAATGCAGTCTTCCCTGCCGATGATGTTCTTTACAATTTTTTTGGCAGGAAGGTGGAGGGACTATGGGCTGATAGCGGTGCAAAATATTTCGGGGAGATTAATATTGATCTCGATAAAATCGTTCCCGTTGTGGCAGCCCCGCATAATGTCGATAATGTTAAATCAGCTGCTGAAGTTGCCGGAACCGTAGTGCATGAAGGACTTATCGGAACATGTACAAACGGCAGGATAGAGGATTTAAGAATTGCTGCCGGAATATTGAAAGGGAAAACCATTAAAGAAGGTTTCCAGCTTAATATTATACCTGCATCACAGAAAATATTTCTTCAGGCAATAGAGGAGGGATTGATAACTGCTCTGATAGAAGCAGGAGCAAATATTCTTACTCCCTCCTGCGGACCATGTCTTGGAACAGGCCAGGGTATTCCTGCAAGCGGTCATACAGTGATTTCAACAGCTAATCGAAATTTCCTGGGAAGAATGGGAAATAAAAATGTGGCAATCTATCTGGCATCACCCGCTACTGTTGCCGAATCTGCGTTGGCAGGAGTAATTGCTGATCCCCGGAAGAAGCACCGCGGCAGGAAATTCCCATATAAAGCTGCACAAAGCAAGACCTATGAGATTAAACCGGGTGATTTCAGAAAAGCCGGCAATATCTGGAATTATTCTGATGTTGATAATTTCAATACCGACCAGATGTTTGCAGGAAAACATACTTATAAAATACTGAGTACAGATCCTGACGCAATATTGCCATTCCTTTTTGCAGATTTTGATCCTGCATTCAGCAGAAATGTCAGTAAAGGAGACATTATTATTGCCGGAGAAAATTTCGGTTGTGGAAGCTCAAGGGAACATCCATCAGTCGGACTGGCTTATGCAGGAATAAAAGCTATCATAGTGAAGTCGGTAAACAGGATATTCTATCGTTCATCAATTAATCAGGGACTTGCCCTTATTGTTCACAAGGGGGCTGTAGAAGCCTATAAACGCGGGGATAATGTGGATATTAATTTCGACCGTGGAGAAATTCTGGTCGGTTCCGCCAGCTTTACATTTGAACCATTACCCGAAAAACTGAAGCAGATCCTTGACAAAAAAGGACTTGTGAACTACATGAAATCCTTATAAGTATTACTATTAATAAAAGTGTGTTACCGGTTGCTGGTTGTTGAGTCCCGCACTGCGGGACGAAATCCCGAGAGCGAAGCGAATCGGGACTGGTTGCTGGTTTCCCCCTTTGAAGGGGGAGAGGGGGATGTATTTTCTTGCATCATTTGAAAAATAATGTAATTTTGCAGCCGGAAAATGGTTCCGTAGCTCAGTTGGATAGAGCAACAGCCTTCTAAGCTGTGGGTCGCGCGTTCGAGTCGCGCCGGAATCACCCGGTTAATCAAGGAGTTAGAGCAGTTTAACTCCTTTTTTATTTTCTGATTTGCACGTTATTTGCATACAGCGATAACAGATACCATACTCTGAAATAAAGAATATAATAAAAAGCCTCCGGAGCTGATTCCGAGGGCTATTATTCTCATTTCAATCATTTTTGGAGTCAGTATTATGAACTCAGCTGAGGATGTGCGACCTCCGCTGCTTCGAGCTCACAGCTCACTTAATCCTTAATGCATCTGATACTGAAGCCTACTTTTTTATTAACAAACTCTTCGTAGAAATATTTGCCCATAGTTGTCCAGTAGTCAAGATAAAATCCATGACCAGCTATATCAGAGTAGGATGTGGAAGTCCAGAATTCACCGGTTTCACGGATCTCCTGAAATTTGCTTGTGGAACCCCGCCATCCTCCAGGCAGACCTGTAAAGCCAGATTCATTTGTGGCTCCATAGTTAGGCATATACCAGTGAGCAAGACCTGTTTCTTTCATTTTAGCGCCTGCTTTCGAGTATCCTCCAAGGAAATCGTGGAGTTTAACATATTCCTCTCTGATCGGGACATGCCATCCGACCGGGCAGAGTTTGCTGTTACTGGCAGCATAGAAGTTATATAAAGCACCATAAACATTCTTGTAAGCTGCCTCATTATTCCAGTAGAAACAATAGCCAGGTGTCGTGAGGCCAAGCCATTGCAGACTGTCAGCAACGAGTGGAATTGTTGTGCCATCATTGTACTTTGTCGATTTAAGGTTTTCCGCCATATATAACTGGGTACCTATCTGTACCACCGGGTAGTTATTTTTTTCAAAATCGGTACAGGCTATAAAATTGAATGTGATAGTCTTGGTCTGTGTCGGATCGTCAACAAATACAGTTGAATAGTCCCCGGACTTGCCGGTAAATTTCAGCCTGTCGCCTGCTGTATATGACATATCAACCGTAGTCATAGATCCTTTATATTCATTATTCGATGGTTTTATATTAACTGCTGAGATATTGCTGATTCTCTTAATTTTTACTGTACTACCTCTGATATTACTATTGGATAATATTTTCGCTGAGTAATTATATGTATTGCCCCTGACACTTATCAGATGCAATCCATTACCGAGACCGGAAACCTGAAATTCCTGGGGATAATTTTCGAGAAAGTGCTTAACCCGGGCTACTTGTCTGCCGGTCAGATCGTAGAGTGAGATCACGGCATCCCCTTGTGCCGGTGGGGTAAACTGGATTTTCACGCTACCGGCAGAAGGGTTAGGGAAGACCATTAAATCTGATGACATCCCGTACACATCTGAGTTTATTCCTGTTGTTAAATTCAAACGCAGAATATCACCTCCGTTGAGGTTGATTGAAGTGCCGGTTTTTAAGTTTTCGACGATTACGGACCCAACGGTATTGGAAGCACCACCTCCGGCAAAGGAGATTTGGTAAGTCTGTGCATTTGCAGTTAATGTACAGAATAAGGTTAATAGAAATAATACTTTCTTCATGATATTTTATATTTGATTTCTATATCAATTACCTGAGTTTTATTTCCTTATCTTTGGTTGGTATAATTAGTTTGTCTTGCCTTGACTTGGTATTTATGCTGTCTAATTGATACAACAGGGGTAGTCCTGTCACATCTAAATTCTGATGAGGTATTTTTATTTTAATTGGCTTCGTGAAATCAAACACATCTGTAGATATTGAAATACAGGATAAGAAAAATGAATTTTCATCAGTATAGATTGTTGCCAGTGAATTGGCTTCATCAAAACCAAGAATTTCCACTTTTATATCTTTAGGTGCACTCACCGCTCCTATGGGCACTTTAACCTTTATTCCTGATGGTAAAAGAAATACTCCTCCCATACTGTCTACTGTAAATTGGTTGCTTCCGGTTATTGTAACCTTTTCGATCAGAAATGCCGTAACTGACATTACCGGGTAACAGGTCCCTTCAATGTAGGTAGCTCTGTAATACGCAGAACTGTCAATCCTTACACGCAGTGAATCATTATGCTTATCAAGAGATCTCCAATTCACAAGATCGGAACTTGCCTGCCAGTCGATCGTTCCCGGGTATGTGGCTCTCAAATCAATATAATAATCTAAATTATCCTCATTAAAATATAATAGAACTGAATCACTCTCCAGGCTCAGCGATTCATATATTGACTTAAGGTAATACTGAGAAAAGGCAATCTCTTCAGATCCCAGGAACACTATCGCTAATAATATGTATTTGAAAATCTTCATAATCTCCAACTATTTAATTATAATGACCTTTTGTCTGTAAATAATCCTGCTGCCTTTTTTTACCAGAATATAATATGTGCCCGATCTGATAGAAGGCATAATTATCTTTCCGGAATACTCATTATTGCTGCATTCCAGTATTTGGTTGATCAACTGCACTCCGGCTAAATTGATCATCTCTATAGTAAAACCCGGCTGGCATTCTGATATTGTAATATCAAATGTCCCTGAATTCGGATTGGGATATATGTTAATAGATTGAGTATTTCCCCTGTTATATTTAATATCTTCGATACCAGTGGTTTCTATACTTAAAAAAATCGAATCGTAATATGAGCATCCATACTCATTGATAATGGTCAGATATAAAACTCCATCATTAGTTAGAGTGAACCAGGGATCATCCAATGTCTGAATTGTTGATCCTGAACGAAATTTCCACTGACGGGTATATGATATACCCTGACTATAAACAGTGAAAAATTCATCCAGATTGATTTCTTCTCCAATCTCATCATCTGTTAAATAGATTGTATCATCGGGATAGAGATCAATGAGTATTATGTTAGGCATTTGAATTCCCAGCTCATAGGATTGCTGACTGAAAACAGGTTTTAAACTTAAAAAGAAAATTGTAAAAGCAAATAGTATTAGTTTTTTCATCTTACCTCTGAATTAGGTATAAATAATACACAACGGGAATTTAAAATAACTCTCTAACCCGGTTCTTAAACAAAGTTAAATCTTATTTAAACAAAAGTCAATTTATTTTAAAGAAAGGGCGCCCGGATTTAATCGGAACGTCCGATCCGCACCACGATTTGAGAAAAACTATTATAAATGCCATGTTTGCAAACTTGGAGTCCTGACATTCATAAAATGCTGAAATATGTATCGCAAGGCATCAATTAAATGATTGTACTGATCCACAGAAATGCCCGCTTTCTTATCGTTCCAGATATAATTATCCAGTTCCTTCGCCAGATTCTTGCTGCTTTCAGTTATCACTATCTTGTAATCCTGCATCATCTTTAATGCCTCGGCAATAGTCCATTTGACTTTGTTGGTAGGTACAATATTGAAATATCTCTTTAATTCAGATATCATACGAGCATCAGCAGCATCAGCAATGATAAGATCATTCCTCTGCACATGACTTCCAATAAGATGACGAAGCTGATCAGAACTATTACCTTCCTTATAAATTTTCTCGTCACAGTAAATGATCTTCCGATTCCGATCAATTGCAACCTCCAGGGTACCAAGTTCCCCTAATCCATATACCCGCCACCACATTTCACAGCCTGGCTTATTCCTTTTCATCAGGATATTGTTCTTTCCCGTTCTGGCAGCCAAGGATTATGGAGATAATTGCTTTTAATAAGAACATGCGGAAAATTAGGGATGACTTTATCATGTAACCAGAATGTCTGGTCAGGATTAAAGTCCAGAAAAACACACCGCTGAGTCCTGGTACTTAATTGATCAAATACATCGTATGTTATCTTTCTGTTGCACTCATTAATGAAAAGAATATCTCTCTAAATTCAAACTTTTCCAGATAATAAGAAATTTTATATCCTAATGCCTTATTTTCAATTAATAGTGGTTTTATCGAATAAGCTTTAATTGTTTCATCAATAAAGCTGTATTTAAAAACAATGTCATTTCCATTTGTAATTTCACATTGCTGGGCATTCAAAGTCCTTCCTATAAAAACCTCTCTAAAAAATTTAATATTTGCCTTTCTTTCTCTTCTTATTTTTGCATTACCCTTAGCACTTATGACGACTTCATCTAATTCAAATATCTTGGGTTTTAGGTATATTCTATAATATTTATCGGATGAAAGATAAGACACAGTAGTAGAATAATATCCTAATGCACTTATTATTAATGGCATAGATAAATTCTTTGATATATCTAGTTCAAAATAACCATTTTGATCTGAATGAGTACCAACAAATGTTCCATTGAAATAGACTGTAGCAAAGCTAATGGGACTCTTCGTAGATTGGTCTTGAATAATCCCTTTAATAATCTGATTATAAGCTATTGTACAGAAATCGATGAGCACAAATACTAATGTTATCTTCCTCATAACGGGTCGGTTAAAATTACCGCTAACTCGTTTATATGCCAACTAAAGGTAAACATAATTGACCATCGACTCACTTTGTATATTTTAGCCTGAGATCAATAACTCTATCATAAACAAAATAACACGGAACGTTACATTTAACGTATCTGACCCTTGGAGTTGCCGAATCAACAGCAATGTAATAATCAGGTGGTTTAAAATAGGTAGCAGTGACAGTATATTTCTTATTTACGGATACAGAATCAGGAATTATAGTTGGACTTGTATGAGCATTATATGAGTTATATAGGACACCATCTTCAAGGTTGCCTACATAAACCTTTATCAATGTAGAAGGACCCCAATAATTTATATCGAGTTTAATTTCAAGATTGGTTTTTAAAGGTTCTTCCAGAGTGCAGTCGCAAAAATCGACAAAAAGACCCTGTTCCTCACATGAGAAGAAGAAAATCAGAACAAGAAAAAGGAATAATTTTTTGGCAATTCTCATGATGTTTATTAATGCTATTTTATCTTTTGTCTGACATTATCGAAAGAAAGATTAGAAGAACCAATTGTTTTTCATCTCATGTAATCAAAGTTACTAATTTCCTGAGAATAGGATTCTTAAAACAAAAAGCCCCCGGAGCTGATTTCCGAGGGTGTACAATAAGTTATTGTTCAATATTAGTTCAAAACCTTAATGTTATTCCTAACCCAACCGCCATTGAATTTTCTGGCGGTATATTAAACTTCTGCAAAGTAAACTCCTCTTTAGCCTTTCTGCTACCTCCGATTGCCCATAAAGGAATGCCAACTATTGTAGTAGCAATGCCAACCATGCCAGTAATTCCTATGACAGGAAAATAAGCCGTATGCTCCGGCTCCGGCTGATCAGGGTCGGAGTCAGGTTGTATAATTTCTGCAATAATAAAACCTGTTACCACTATACCGACACCGCCAAATGTTAAAATCATCCCTGTATTTCTCATTGTAACTGTTTTATCCTTGTACAGATTAAGCTGGTCAATATCTAAAGTATCAAGGTTAACTTTCTGCGCCATTATGCTACTGGAATAAAACACACTAAGATTATCAAAATGACTCTTCTTATAGAAAAAGGATTTTGTTTCATATCCAGCAGTTTACAATATGCCAAAGTTACACCAGTAAAAAGCCAAAGTCAATTTTATTTTAATATGGTCTAAACTGAAGTAAAATACAATTTTGAAATTTCACATTGCTCTCTTACCTGTTGTTCACCACAGAAGGTTAAAAAGGCAACCAAAGGCAAATAAGATATTTCGAGTTGCTCCGAAATCACAACCTTTTAAACGGAACAAACCTTACAAATGTCAGACGCTTTTGCTCAGGTTTCCCGTTCCTTTTTGTAACCAGTATTAACTCCTGTACAGCCGATGGAGCACCTACAGGTATTACCAGCCTACCATTTTCCGCAAGCTGGTCAATCAAAGGCTGCGGGATATGATCAGCAGCGGCAGTAACAATAATAATATCAAATGGCGCATGCTCCGGCCATCCCTTGTAACCATCACCAAATTTACATTCTACATTTTTGTATCCGTATTTTTTTAATCTTTCCGAAGCCTCCTTTGCCAGCTCAGGGACTATTTCGATTGTATATACCTTTTCCACGATCTCGGCAAGTACGGCTGCCTGATAACCGGAGCCTGTTCCTATTTCAAGTGCCTTTTTCCTGCTTGTTGGCCTGACAATATCAGTCATGTATGCCACGATATAAGGTTGAGAAATTGTCTGACCATAACCGATTGGTAAAGGATAATCATTATAAGCTTCACTTTCATATTCCTTCGGGATAAACAGATGCCTGGGTACTTTTTTCATTGCATCAAGCACTGCAGTATTCGAAAGTCCACGATCCATAATCTGGGTTTTTACCATCCGGATCCTGGCAGGTTCATATTTATCGACCTGGGACAAAATAAATCCTCCTGTGATCATGCATAATATTAAAAGAGTTGATTTCACAACAATCTTATTTTCTGCAATATACTAAATTTATTACACTTTTCAAAGTGCTTCAGTAGCCTGATAATTATGAGATCCGCAGACAATAAAACATTCTGACAGGTACACTTAGAAATGAATTCCCAGCAGCGAAAGAAATCCATAGCCGAGAAAGGAAATAACCGGCCAGATCGGGAAGAAGTTTATTTTCGTTAGCATCGATCCCACAATTAGAGCCAATAAAACAAATGTGCCATATTTGTAAAGTCCTGCATATAGATTGGGAAATTTTTTGAATTGACTAAGCAAAAGATGAGATCCGTCAAGAGGAGGAATAGGAATCAGGTTAAAGATAAATAAGCTCCAGTTAATAAGAATTGCATCAAGAAATACCTCAGTATAAAGCGGCATTTCATGATAATCATAGAGCGGCACAAACTTATTCACAACGAAAAAGCAAACTGAAAGTACTATTGCTGCCACCGCATTGGAAAGAGGACCTGCCAGCGCTATCTTAATGACATCTTTTCCGGGATTTCTAAGATTCAGCTCATTGAACTGGACCGGCTTTGCCCAGCCGAAACCTGCAATGAGGAGCATTATAAATCCAAGCGGATCAATATGTTTAAGTGGATTAAGGGTAACTCTTCCCTGATCTCGCGATGTGGAATCACCACATCTGTGGGCCATAAACGCATGGCTGAATTCATGTATTGTCAGCCCCAGAATGATCCCAGGCAGTAATTTCAGCGTCTGGACCAGATTAATACCGTCCATCCTTATTTTTTTTAACAGGTACGAAAAAATCTTCCTGTGTGAGCTTGCACTTCCTGATCATCTCAAGAGCATATTCCGCTCCTGAAAATTTACTGTCGGCATTGTTGGTTCCGACGGTGAATTCAACACCGGCTTCTTTCGCTCTTTTTATAAAATCATAAGAAGGAATCTTGTACCTGTTATTGATTTCGATTGCAACATTGTTTGTTTTTGCAGCATTTATCACCTTATCCATCCTTTCTGCTGTCCAGAATGTATCGTACCGGTCTGCCATCTGTTCAGGCAAAAATGTAGGATTTACGTAAATGTCAACAGGTTCCTCATTCAGGATTTTTACGATTGTATTGACAAGGTAATCCATAAAAGCTTCTTCATCATCAATCCATGTCTCATTTTTGATCCATATTCTGTTTCTCCTGCCTTTTTCATCCGTAAAAGTCATGGCATCCGTAAATACATAATCAAATTTATTTATAGATTCTTTTGAAAACATATTAACCCATTCCCTTCCTTCTGCCTGCATAGCGATGAAGAACTGAGGATAATCTTTTAAAGTAAGAATTACGGAATCAATCTGACTATCCTGATGAATTGGAAATTTCAGTCCACAGTTAATGGCGATCCCGTATTTTATATTCTCAGCTTCTGATTTTTTTAAAGCCTCATCAATTCCAAAATCACCTTTTAAATGAATATGCAGATCTGTAATCGGGAATTGTTCATTTTTCCTGCAATTCATCGAAATTATTGATATGGCCAGAATCATTAATGCAATCCTTCTTTTCATGGTATTAAATAGTTTTATCGTTAATTTGATCCAAAGATTATAAAAAATATTCTTTCTAAAATCAGTTATTTAAACATATCACAATTCTTATTCTTTTCCTGTTATCTCTTTAAGCAGGCTGAAGAACTGTTTTTTTCTGTCAGAGTTGATTCCCCAGTCGACCGGTACGCTCTGGTAGCCATTTTCGAAAGATTCATCTTTCATTCTGAAATCAAAATAACCCCATGAAGCATAACCCTTCAATGCTGAAACAAAATTATTTTGCTCCCTGTCAAAATCGAAATGATCATCCTCATTAAATAGTATCGGTTTTGGCGTATATCCTTCGACCTTCCTGGTTTCATTGACCATTTCCAGAATTCTTGCAGGATCGGAAACTCCGTTCCCATGTATAAGTATAAAATCGGACGACTTTACAACATTTGGCAATGGGATAAATCCGCCACCATAACTTGTACCTGCATAAAACCTGTAACCATTCTTTTTTGTTGTCTTAACCAGATTTATAAGCTCATGTATTCTTTCCGGCTTCAGAATTTCATGATCGTATCTGACATTACATTCGTTATTAATTTCGATAAGGATATTTCTGTAATTTCTTTCGAAGAGCCACTCAGTTACATTATTAACAGCACTGATAACAGCTTTTTCGTCGCGAAGACGTTCATCCTGACCAAAATAAAACAGTCCCAGGATAGGTACCATTCCTAACTCATCAGCATTATTGAGTATTTTTTCAAGGCGCGCCATATACTCCGGTCTCAAGGATCCATCTTCATTATATCCAGAATTATGCCATGGCTGTAACCGGGAATAACCCTGCGGGCTTCCTCCCTGTATGTTGATGGTAAATGAAAGCAATCCATGTTCATACCATTTTTGCATGTTTTCAATAAATTCCGCTGTGTTTCTCTCCGGATCCCATTTTTTAGTGTCAGGGTATGACCAGATATTTATTGTTTCCGGATTCAAATCATCAAAAATGCCCTGCACCATCCTCGAGTTCAGAAGTAATCCTTCAATTTTGATCCCTCTCCAGCACCTCTGTTCATATGTTGGTTTGCCATTAATATAAAACTGGTCGTTTCTGATTTCTACAATTGTCTTATAATGATTCTTTGCACAACCAGCAAATAGTAAAAGGAAAAGTACAGGAGATAAAAAAACAATACTTTTCATAAATAATCGCTGTTATTTTTAATAATTACCGTAAAACAAGTATTTCAGGATAATCTGCAATTTAATGAAAATCAAAAAAAATCCTGTTGTTTTGAATGCTATTTCCATTCTTATTTGCACTTTCGTATTTGCAAAAAAAAATTCAGGTTTTATCAAACGATTTTGACCAATGAAAAAATTAATTCTTGCCATTTCAATAATATTGCTGAACGGATCATTTAATCTTTTCGCCCAGCAGGTCCCTGAAACAGAAATATTTCTGCTCACGTGTTCTCCTGGCACAGCAACTTACTCAATATATGGACACAGTGCTTTGAGAATTGTTATTCCGGAGCAAAACAGTGACCTCGTTTACAACTGGGGTGTGTTTGATTTCAGCACACCAAACTTTGCATGGAAATTTGCTAAAGGCAGACTTGAGTACATGCTTGGAGTATATTCTTATAAAAAGTTCTTACAGGAATACTTTATGGAACAAAGGTCTGTCTACCTGCAGAAAATAAATCTCGAAATACCTGAAAAAGAGTTGTTAATCAGATTAATAAGTGAAAATCTTAAACCTGAGAATATTAAATACAGGTATGATTTCTTTTATGATAATTGTTCCACACGTATAAGGGATATCCTTGAAAAAAGTGTAGGGGGAAAGCTTTTTTACCCTCCTGATGAAAGAAAAGGCATCCCGACATTCAGAGATAAGATCGGTGAATACCAGAGTCCCTATCCCTGGCTGAAACTTGGAGTAGATCTTTTAGTAGGTACGCCGGGTGACAAAAAGGCTTCGTTCAGAGACAGGATGTTCCTTCCGATTGACATGCAGAAAGGATTATCTGAAGCTCTTATTAGCCGTGATGGGAAGATGATCCCGATGCTCAGTAATCCGGAAACTGTTCTTGAATTTGATCCCCCGGTAATAAAGCAAAAGCTCTATACTTCTCCGATTTTTATTTTCTCTTTACTTCTTGTAGTTATTATCCTGTTTTCAGCCTTCTATAGAAATAAAACTGCGAATAAGGTGCTCGATATTATGATCTTCGTAATTTTTTCAGTTCTGGCGCTTTTAATGATATTCTTTAATTTCTTTAGTGATCATCCCCAGCTTAAATGGAACCTGAATATAATATGGCTAAATCCATTTATTATTCTGTGTCTTGCAAGCGTAGTGTTGAACAGGGACTGGCATGTCTGGTTCAGGATTGTATTCTTTATGGCTTTGCTTTTGACAGTTATCCTGTTGATTTTTCCTGGTGCATTCAATAATGCTTTCATACCCCTGTTACTGATACTTCTTTTAAGAAGCGCCGCCAGAGCTGGATTTAGTTGGAATCCACTGTCAGTACACACTGACCAAAGCTGAATTTAACACAACTTTAACACTTGTTAACACCCCTTTATTAATTTTGCGATTTCTTTTGTGTACTTTATTTTCAGAGAGAAATCTGAAGGTATTTATTTCCTCATTTAATTATATTTGCAACTTAAAATTTTAAAACCATGGAGCAAACTGCAGATATCAGAATTCTGAATGAAAAAATTGAAAAAGAGAGCGCTTTTGTTGATATCATCAGGATGGAAATGAATAAAGTGATTGTAGGTCAGAAGCACCTGATTGACAGTCTGATGATAGGACTTCTTGCCAATGGTCACATTTTGCTTGAAGGAGTTCCGGGGCTCGCAAAAACACTTGCAATTAAATCGCTGGCATCAATAATAGATGCAAAGTTCAGCAGGATCCAGTTCACTCCTGATCTTCTGCCTGCTGACCTGATCGGGACAATGATTTATAGTCAGAAAAAGGAGGAGTTCATAGTGAAAAAAGGACCTGTATTTGCGAATTTCATACTTGCTGATGAGATAAACCGTTCTCCTGCAAAAGTGCAAAGCGCCCTGCTGGAAGCCATGCAGGAAAGGCAGATCACAATTGGTGAATCGACATACAGGCTTGATGAACCTTTCCTGGTTCTTGCTACCCAGAATCCGATAGAGCAGGAGGGAACTTATCCTCTCCCCGAAGCACAGGTTGACAGATTCATGTTAAAAGTTCTGATCGATTATCCATCAATGGATGAAGAAAAACTTATAATCAGGGAGAACCTTGCAAAAGAATTTCCCGGAACCAGCAAGGTTTTGAAACCATCAGATATTACCAGGGCAAGAGAAATAGTAAGAGAAGTATATATGGATGAAAAGATCGAGAACTATATTCTGAATATAGTCTTTGCCAGCCGTAATCCTGAAAAGTACGGTCTTCCTGCATTCACCAATATGATATCGTACGGAGCATCCCCGCGTGCTTCAATATATCTCTCACTCGCTGCAAAAGCTTTTGCATTCATACGCAGAAGAGGATATGTCATACCTGAAGATGTTAGAACAATATGTTCTGATGTAATGCGACACAGAATAGGTCTTACCTATGAAGCTGAAGCAGAAAACATTAATCAGGACAAAATAATTTCTGAAATCCTGAATGTTGTTGAAGTACCATAGAAAAAACCTCATGAAAAGTTTTACGCTAGCTGCAATTTTTATAATAACAAATATGATTGCTTCCGGTCAGAACCTTATCGGATATGACAGCAGGGAGATAAAAAAATATATGAAAGAGAATTGTAAGGATATGAATATTAATGATGTAAGAAATACCAGATTTAAATATCTTAAATACTCCGATAATTATGACAATCAGACGGTTTTATTCTTTTTATCCACTGACTCTGTCTGTAAAAGTGTAAGACAGATTTGCGATTTGAGCCTTAAACCTCAAAAAGTGAAAGAATTTAATTCAATATATAATAAGGTTGGTGAAAACAGCTGGATTGAAACCAGAAATAAAAAGGACTACCTCGTTGTGATAAGGGAAGAGGAATGGACATTCATTGTTACTATAGAACCTGCAAAATAATTCATGCAAAGTGGAAGCTACGGAATTAATAAAGAAAGTCCGCAGAATAGAAATAAAAACAAGAGGATTGACCCGGCATATATTTGCCGGTCAGTATCATAGTGCTTTCAAGGGTCGGGGAATCGCTTTCAGTGAGGTCAGGGAATATATTTATGGCGATGACATAAGAAGTATTGACTGGAATGTCACTGCACGGTTTAACCATCCTTATGTCAAGGTTTTTGAAGAGGAAAGGGAACTCACGGTTGTGTTGCTTATTGATGTCAGCGGTTCGGGTAACTTCGGGACGACTGTCAGCTTTAAGCGGGATGTTATGACTGAGATTGCAGCAGTGCTTTCATTTTCTGCTATATTTAACAATGACAAGATCGGTGTTATATTCTTTTCCGATAAAGTAGAGAAATTTATCCCCCCAAAAAAAGGAAGGAAACATATTCTCAGAATAATCAGGGAACTTCTTGATTTCACTTCAGAAAGCCGGAAAACTAACCTGAATGTACCATTGCAATTTCTGACAAATGCTATCAAAAAGAGATGTACAGCTTTTATCATTTCCGATTTTATTGCCCCGGATTTTGAGGATGCGTTGCGCATTGCATCAAAAAAGCATGATATCGCGGCGTTGAAAGTATTTGATCCTGTAGAAACATCAATCCCGAATATCGGACTGATTAAAATATCAGATTCGGAAACCGGAGCTGAAAAATGGATTGATACTTCGACAAAGTCATCCAGAAAAGCGTACGAGCAATGGTGGAGAGAACATACGGGAATTATAAAAGATATTTTTAAAAGATGCGGGGTGGATGCAGCCTGTTTCAGTACGGGTGAAGATTATGTAAAACCTCTCATTAACCTGTTCAAGACCAGATAACTTATATGAAGAGTCTTCCTGTTCAGATATTAATGATTGTTGCATTTTCCTTACCGGCAAAGGGACAGGATGTAAAAGTTACAGCTGGTTTTGATTCATCAAGAATCTATATCGGCGATCAGATTCATTTTACCGTCACAGTTGAACAACCTTCTGACCTTGTTGTTGCACTTCCGGTACTGAAGGATACTTTGTGCAGGAACATAGAAATACTTTCAGGCAGCGAGATTGACAGTTCTCTTGTTGGTGATAACAGAATCAGAATTACCAGTAGATATCTGATAACTTCTTTTGATTCTGGCTTTTATCATGTGCCACCGGTCTTCGCGGAAATAAAAAATGAAAATGGAATCAAACGGTTTTATTCTGAATACTCACTTCTCGAGGTAATGAGAGTTATGATTGCTCCTGCAGATACTACAGCAAAGATCTATGATATTATTGAACCATATCGCGCACCGGTTACATTAGGGGAGGTGCTCCCCTGGATTTTTCTTGCGGTAATTGCGGTTGCTGCAGCCTGGTTTCTTGCTAAATTATTTCGTAAACTGATAAAAAAACGAACAGGAAAAGAACCAGTTATCAACCCTGATCCGGCTCATGTTATTGCCTTCAGGGACTTAGAAAAGTTAAGAGAAGAAAAACTCTGGCAAAAAGGTGAAATTAAACAATATTATTCAAGGCTGACAGAAATAATCCGTCAGTATCTGGAGAACAGGTTCGGGGTCTTTTCTCTTGAACTTACCACCTCAGAAACCCTGGATGCACTTATCAGAACAGGTTTTAAAAAAGATAATTCATACGCAAAACTCAAATCAGTACTGACAGGTTCAGACCTTGTGAAATTTGCCAGGTATAAACCTGAGCCGTCAGAGAATGAATTGCACTTTGAAGATTCCTGGGAATTTGTACTTACTACTAAAAAACAGGATGAGATAACCGAACCTGTTAATAAGAAAGATACAGAGAAGGAGGAAACCGTATGACAGTAATTAAATTTGCTGAACCGCTTTTTCTTTATCTCCTGGTCATTGTTGCAGGAATGATAGCTTTTTATGTTCTGAAACAACAAAAGACAAATGCATCATTGCAAATGCCGGGATTGCAGGCATTTGGCAACACAGGAAATACCTTCCGCAACTACCTCAGACATATCCTTTTTGCCTTACGCACAATTGCAGTAACACTTCTTATTATTGTACTGGCACGTCCTCAGAAGACAGATATTTTCCAGGACGTTACAACCGAAGGAATTGATATAGTACTGATACTCGATATCTCAGGCAGTATGCTTGCCCGCGATTTCAAGCCTGACAGGCTTGAAGCATCAAAAAATGTTGCAACCGAATTTATCTCAGGCAGACCATATGACCGAATGGGACTTGTGGTTTTCAGTGGCGAAAGTTTCACCCAATGTCCTCTGACGACAGATCATGCAGTCCTGATAAACCTGATGCGTGAGATTCAGAGCGGAATGATTGAAGACGGAACAGCAATCGGGATGGGGCTGGCAACAGCAATTAACAGAATAAAAGATTCCGATTCGAAAAGCAAAGTAATAATTCTGCTGACAGATGGCATTAATAACAGGGGCGAGATAGCCCCTGCAACTGCTGCAGATATCGCAAAGACATTTGGTATTAGAGTTTATACAATTGGCGTTGGAACACAGGGTATGGCTCCCTATCCCGTTCAAACGGCTTTTGGAATCCAATACCAGAATATGCCGGTGGAAATCGATGAGGCAATTCTTAAAGAAATTGCAGAAAAAACCGGCGGAAAGTACTTCAGGGCAACAGACAATACCAAACTGGTCCAGGTTTACAGTGAAATCGATAAACTGGAAAAATCAAAAATTGATGTAAGGCAATTTACCAGGAAGGAAGAAAAATACCTTCTTCCTGCAATTATTGCCTTCAGTTTGCTGGTCCTTGAAGTTTTGCTCAGGCTTACAATATACCGAAACCTCACCTAAATCGAGACGACAATGCAGTTATTCAGATTTGCATATCCCGATTTCCTGTACCTGTTTCTTTTGCTTCCGGTTATGGTTTTATTGTGGGTCTTAAATGAAGCAAGAAAACGGAAAGCATTGAAACGGTTTGGCGATACCATGCTTGTTAACAGATTGCTTCCTGAACGCTCGACAATAAGACCCTCCGTTAAATTTATCATTCAGATCCTTGCATTATCAGCGTGTATCATCATTCTTGCAAGACCACAATTCGGTTCAAAACTTGAAGAAGTGAAAAAGCAGGGTGTGGAGGTAATAATAGCTCTTGATGTCAGCAATTCAATGCTCGCAGAAGATATCCAGCCAAACAGGCTTACAAGGGCAAAACAGGCACTGACAAGGCTTATCGATAATCTCTATAACGACAAAATAGGATTAATTGTATTTGCCGGCGATGCATATACACAGATCCCGATAACAACTGATTACATATCTGCAAAAATGTTCCTGTCAACAATTAATCCGGATATGGTACCTAAACAAGGTACAGCCATTGGTGCTGCTATTGATTTGGGAATGAGGTCATTCAGTCCAGGTGAAGGTAAAAGCAAGGCAATGATAATCATCACAGACGGAGAAAATCACGAAGATGATCCTGTTGCAAAAGCTTCTGAGGCTTCTAAAAATGGAATCGTTGTCCATACTATAGGAATAGGATCATCCGAAGGAGTTCCTGTACCAGTGCTTGTAAATGGCAAGAAAGATTTTCTGAAAGACGCCGACGGGAATACAGTAATTACAAAACTGGATGAAGAAATACTTAAAAAGACTGCAATCAGTGCAAATGGCAATTATGTGAAAGCCAGCAATACCAATTTAGGACTTGACGAGATCTTTAATGAGATTAAAAAAATGAAAAACCAGGAGTTGGAAAGTACAATGTACACCGAATACAATGATCAATTCCAGATTTTTGCTGCAATTGCTTTGTTTTTGCTGGTTATTGACTTCATTATTATGGATAGAAAAAACAGGAAACTCGCAAAGATAAAATTGTTTAAATTCAGAATTTAATAAAATACTAATAATCAGATGTTCAGAAAAACCATATATATGGAAAAACAATCTGCATCCAAAATCCTGATTACTGTCATATTTCTTGCTTTAGCTGAAATTATCAATGCACAGAGTGATAAAAAGTTTATAAGACAGGGTAACAGGGAGTATGAGAAAGATAAATATTCCGAGGCTGAGACCTCCTACAGAAGGGCTATTGACAAAAATAAAGGATCTGCCGATGCAGTGTTTAATATCGGAGATGCATTATATAAGCAGAATAAATTTGATGACGCAGGAAAGCAATTTGTTGATAATCATTATCTTATTGAAGACAAAGAAAAGAAATCCGCCAGTTTGTATAACCTGGGGAACTCCTTGTTGATGGCAAATAAGGTTCAGGAGAGTATTGAAGCATTTAAAGGGTCTCTTAAACTTAATCCTTCAAACATGGAAGCAAAATATAACCTTGCTTACGCTCAGGACCTTCTTAAACAGCAGCAACAAAAGAATCAGGAGCAACAGGATCAGAATAAGAATGGCCAGAATAAGGATCAGAACGAAAAGCAGGGAAACAAGGATCAGGAGCAAAACCAGGATCAGAATAAAGAACAACAGCAGCAACAGCAGGAACAGCAGCAGGAAATATCTAAGGAAGATGCACAACGGTTGCTAAATGCGCTGGCAAATGATGAAAAAAATGTTCAGGAAAAAGTTAAACTCGCAAAAGCAATGAAAGCTAAGGTCAGAACAGTTAAAAACTGGTGATCTGAATCAGAAAAATGAAAAGAATAATATTATACAGCCTTTTTATTTTGTCATCGCTGACCATTTCAGCCCAGGATATCACGGTACAGGCTGAATATCCGTCAGTAGTTGTGGCTGGTCAGCAGTTTACCGTTGAGTGGACAGTAAATTCAGGAGGTGGTGAATTTTCCGCTCCTTCATTTGAAGGATTTTATAAACTAATGGAACCACAGACTTCATACAGCTCCAATACTCAGATAATTAACGGGAAAATGTCACACCAGACATCTTACAGCTATGTTTATTATCTTCAGGCTGTTAAGGAAGGTAAATTTACTATTGCACCTGCTGTCTTTACCCTTAAGAATAAAACCTACGCTTCAGATTCGATGCGTATTGAAGTAATAAATAACAATACTCCACGTCAAAATGTTGAGGCCGGGAGCGATATTTTCCTTAATTTTTCACTTAACCGCAAAGAGGTCTATCTTGGTGAGCATATAGTTGCCACAGTTAAAATTTATACAAGAGTTAACCTTTCCGGAATAAATGAAATAAAGTACCCTCCGTTTACAGGTTTCCTCAAAGTAGATCTGGAAACACCTCCGCTTACATCACTTAAACAGGAAAATGTGAACGGGACTAATTACGGAACTGGTATCATTCAGCAGTTCCTGCTTTATCCCCAGGTAACCGGTGAGATCACTATTGATCCGGTTCAGATTTCTGTTTTGGTTCAGCAGAAGGTAGGTCAGGACAATTCATTTTTTGGAGATTTTTTTAACAATTACCAGACTATCCCAAAAGCAGTTATTAGTCAGGCTGTTAAGATAAATGTCAGGCAACTACCGGGTATTAAGCCTGACGATTTTTCCGGTGTTGTCGGGAAACTGGATCTTAATGCGACTGTCAGTAAAGATTCAGTTAATGTAAATGACGCAGTCAATTTCAGGGTAACCATTTCGGGAAATGGAAACCTGAAGCTTGCAGCTGTTCCCGAACTAAAATTACCACCCGATGTTGAAATATATGATCCAAAAATTTCAGATGAAATCAGGAATGGAATTAACGGTTCCTCTGGTCAGAAAACGTTTGAATACCTTTTAATTCCACGTCATTATGGAGATTTTACTATTCCTCCGGTTTCATATTCCTATTTTAATACCTCGAAAGGACAATATGAGAGATTGACAACTGATGAATTTCATTTCCATGCCAGAAAAGGAACTGAGCAGAATACAGAAATTACAGTCTATGGCGGTGTTTCAAAAGAAGATGTCAAATATGTCGGGAAAGATATCCGGTTTATCAAATCAGATCCCGGAAGACTTTTAAAATCATCAAATATTCTTTTATCAGGACGATCCTTTTACACTGCATATGCATCGGCATTGTTTGTGTTCCTGCTTGTACTTTTTATCAGGCGGGAACATATAAGGCGAAACGCTGATCTAAATGCTGTCAGAAACCGTAAAGCCGGTAAAGTTGCTGTGAAAAGACTTCACGAAGCATCAAAATGCCTTAACCACGGACAGATCGACAGGTTTTATGAAGAGATATTAAAGGCTATATGGGGTTACCTGAGCGATAAACTGAATATTCCTGTATCAGAACTTACAAGAAATAATGCCGTTAATGCTTTGACAGAAAAAGGTATTGACGAAGTAAAAATCAAAAATCTGACAGATATTCTTGATAATTGTGAATATGCCAGATTTGCTCCTGCTGCATCAGGCACAGAAGCTGCTGCTGTTTATGAAGGAGCATCTGAGTTTATCCGGTCCGTAGAAAATTCAATAGGGTAGAAGATGAATTACAGAGTATTTTACATATCGGTTTTGTCAGCAATTCTTTTATTCCCCGGAACTGTCCTTCCGCAGGATACAAAAGATGATAAATTCAAAAAAGGAACAGAATATTTTTCTTCCGGTAGTTATAAGGAAGCGCTGGAACAGTGGATCGATATTTATAATACAGGCTATCGTTCCGCACAACTGGATTACAATATCGGGAATGCGTATTTTAAGCTGGATAACATCCCTGGGGCAATTTTATTTTATGAACGGGCATATATGCTTAATCCTGCTGTTGAAGATATAACTTATAATCTGAATATAGCGAGGACACTTGTTGTGGATCGGTTTGAAGAAATCCCGGAGCTTTTCTTTGTTAAATGGTATAATTTCATGTCGCTGATTATGTCTGGAAACAGCTGGGCTAAGATCAGCATAGTTACATTTGTTCTCTGCCTTCTGTTCCTGTCACTATATTTTTACTCATCCAGATACAGGTACAAGGTTATTGGATTCTGGCTGGCAGTTTTTTTACTTTTAGTGTCTGTCACCTCTTTTGCCCTCGCTGCCAGAAATAAATCACTTGTGCATGACAGCCATAAAGCGATTATATATAGCCCTTCAGTCAACGGTAAAAGTTCTCCTGACAACAGCGGGACTGACCTGTTTGTCCTTCATGAAGGAACAAAAGTAACTGTTGAAGATGAAGTAGGTGAATGGTACGAAATCAGGCTTTCTGACGGAAATAAAGGATGGATACCAGCAAATAGCCTTGAAATAATTTAAACTGTCTGCAACTTATTTACTAATTTTAGGGTCAATTATAAGTTGGTAAAACTAAATAAAGCCGGTCATGAAAAAGTATTTCTTCATTTTAGTGATCCTGTTAACGGTTTTTGCCTGTAAAAAAGTTAAATTTTCACCAGAAGGCCCCACCGATGTCAGAGTAAGAAACCTTTCAGATCTGACTTTCTATGAAGTAATTGTCAATACATCAGGTGGTATTGATACTCTTGGCGATATTGGTCCCGGAAACGAATCTGAATACTATCGTTTTGATAAAGCTTACCCGAAAGCGGAGATTTCTGCCACCATCAATAGTGAGAAGTTTTATACCGGACCTGTAAATTACACTTACATGCAATATCTTGGACAGGACAAGATCACTTATGAAGTCGATATCTCAAGCATGTCCAACAAGACGCTGACGATCTTTAATGTCATTCATGAAGAACCGATAAATCCATAATAGTTTGCAATCCTTACCAGAGAGGCATTAAGGCCTCTTTCTTTTTACCGGTTATATTGATAAATTTGCCATTATCTGAAGAGTAATGGATGAGTTTATCACGGTATGCCCGCGAAACTGCTATAGCACCTGCTCTTTCAAAGTACAGGTCGAGAATAATAAAATCAGGAGGATCCTTCCCTGCAAAGAAAACCTTGCTACCCCAGAAGGTCCTTGCATTAAAGGATTATCATATATTGAAAGAGCTCATTCGTCGCAAAGGATAATTCATCCCCTTCTGAAAACTTCAAATGGATCATTCAGACAGATTACTTTAACTGAAGCGCTCAATATTATCAGTGAAAAGTTATCTGATATAAAACGGAAAAACGGACCACAAAGCATTTTATGGTACAGGGGAAGCGGGATATCCGGTCTTACAAATGAGATTGGGAACTCATTCTGGAGGTCATTTGGCGGGGCAACAACCACTTATGGCAATCTTTGCTGGCCGGCAGGATTAGAAGCGGTAAGACTTACACTGGGATCTGTAAAACACAATGCACCATGGGATCTTGAAAATGCCAGGACAATCATAATATGGGGTAAAAATCCTGCAGAAACCAATATCCAGGAAATGGCATTTATTGCATCTGCATGGGAAAAAGGCAGCAGGATCATTGTAATAGATCCGAGGAGGACTCCAACAGCTGATAAAGCTGATATGCTTGTCAGCCCTGTTCCCGGTACTGATGGAGCTCTTGCTCTTGCAATTGCCCGTATACTGATTAATAACAACCATATTAATAAATCTTTCATCGAAAGATATGTATCAGGATTTAATGAATTCATAAATAATTTAAAGATCACTCCGGAGGATGCTGAAAATATTACCGGGATACCTGTTGAAACGATAGTTGAACTTGCCAATATCATTGCAATGAACAGTCCGGTGACATTTCTCCCGGGTTACGGTCTTCAGAGGCACTCAAACGGAGGTCAGACTATCAGGTCTGTTCTTTCTCTTGCAGTTCTCACGGGTAATATCGGGAAATCCGGTTCGGGATTTAATTACGCAAATCTTCAAAGCTATATTTTCGACTCTATGAAGGAGCCATTATCCTATTACCCTGATCCGGTAAAAGATTTACCTTTCCGCCGGGTGATCTCAATGGCAAAGCTGGGAGAGGATATACTTAAGACCAGTAATCCGGAAATTAAAGCAGCATGGATTGAAAGAGGGAATCCGCTGATTCAATCGCCTGACACTAATACAGTAAGAGCAGCTTTTGCAGGAATGGAGTTTAAAGTAGTTGTCGACCAGTTTATGACCGATACTGCTTCAATAGCTGACATAATCCTGCCGGCAAAAGATATGTTTGAACAATCGGATATTGTCAGCTCATACTGGTCACCTTACATTCATTTCAAACCTAAGATTCTGAAAGCAGAAGGAGAAGTAATTCCGGAAAGTGAAATTTATTTTCATCTGGCAAAACGACTGAACCTGCAATTTAATGATAAGCAGATCCCGGAACCAGGTAATGATAACATCGAGAGGTGGCTTGAGTACAGGATCAGGGATTACACTGATCTGACACTAAACGATCTGCAAAACGGACCTGTCATTGCCCCTGGTTACCAGGAGATTGCTTATGAGGATATGAAATTTGACACTCCTTCAGGTAAAATTGAACTATTTTCAGCAGCGGCTGAAGAAAAATGGGGAATTTCTCCATTACCGGAATATATATCAAACAACCTTCAGGAATGTCAGCAAAAATATCCTCTGATCTTTATTACTCCAAATACGGGAAGCCGTATCCATTCTCAATTTGGCAATCTTGATATTATAAGGTCGATAACGCCTGAACCGGCATTGGAAATATCTCCAATTGATGCGTCAAGACGTAATATTCTTTCAGGTGATATAATAAAAATATTTAATGACAGGGGCGAAATAAAGAGTTTAGCAAGAATTTCAAACAGGGTGCCTTCAGGATCTGTCATTCTGCCAAATGGTATCTGGATGGATGAGTGGGGTGGGGGTAACCTGCTTGTAAGCCCGGAAGAAACAGATATGGGTTATGGTGCAGCATTTCATGATACACGGGTTGAAGTAATGAAAGTCAATTGATCATGCGCAATGGATTTATTTTCAATGAAAACTATTGTGTAGGCTGCCAGGCCTGCATTGCAGCCTGTGTTCTTGAGAACGGATGGTCTTTTCAACCCAGATGTCTCTATACCTTTAATTCCGGCGCACATCCTTCTCTTCCCCTGACTAATCTTTCCCTGGCATGTAATCATTGTGAAAAACCGGCTTGCCTTGATGGTTGCCCTGCAGGGACCTTTTTCAGGGATTCTGATACAGGAGCCATTTTAATCGATGAAAAGAAATGCATCGGTTGCAATTACTGTAAATGGAAATGCCCTTATGATGCGCCTAAATATGACTATGTTAAACGAGTTATTGTAAAATGCAACCTGTGTTATTCAGGATTGACTGAAGGGAGAATTCCCGCTTGTACTTCTGCATGTCCGACCGGAGCTCTTGGTTTTGGGGAAATCCCTGAAAAGGTTGATAATAAAAACCTTTCGTGGTTCCCTGATACAAACATGAATCCTGCAATCAAACTACAGACAAACAGAAGACCAGTAACACTTAGAATAATACCGGAAAGAAGTTTTGATACAGTAATAGTAGAAGAAAAAGATAAAAAAAATATTGCCGGAGAGTGGAGTTTAATTGGCTTCAGTTTCCTGGTCACAGTTTCTGTTGCAATGCTGATTTCATCTCTGATGAATGGAATCCTCACTGATAAAGTGCTGTTTCTCTCTCTCGTAATTTCAGCAGGATGTTTATCCCTTGCCCATCTTGGAAAAATATTCCGTGCATGGCGAGCTGTAACAAATATTAAAAGATCTCTTCTGAGCCGTGAAATAGCTATTTATTTGGCTTACCTTTTTATCTCTGCAGCTGCTCTTTTTTCAGGATACTCATTACTTATTCTCGCCGCATCATTAACAGGTCTTCTTCTTCTGATCGTTATCGACAATGTATATACCAGCTCCGACAACCGGAGGATTATAATATTACACAGTGGTCAAACATTTCTGACAGGCTTGCTTATTGCTTCATTCCTTTCCGGAATGATATATCCATTTGTTTTTATTGCGGCAATTAAATTAATTTCAACTATTTATACAATAACAAAAAACAATGTAGTCACAACACCTTTCTGGATAAGGTTTTTCAGGATTGCTCTTCTTATCATTGCCGGTGTCTCCTTATTGACGGGTATATCTTATCCTGAACCAGTCATCATTATTATTTTCCTTGTCGGGGAATTCATTGACAGAATATTATTTTATTACGATTTTAATCCACTCAATATTAATACATTAATAACTGAACAAATTAATTCTGCAATCAATGAAAAGAAAAGAGATTAACAGTTCGCGAATACCGGTGTACAGGGATACCGGTTTTGAACTTTCAGATGCAGAAACTGCATCAGGAGCTTTCAGACAAGAAACTGAGAACAAGCGTGAGCCGGATTTATATATTTACTCCCGTTACCGTAATCCCACTGTTGTAGCTGCTGAGGCAGAGATCATGAAACTGGAAGGTTCTGCATGGGCTCTGTTGACTCAGTCGGGTATGTCGGCTATTGACACGGCACTCTCCATATTTCAGAGAGGAGGAATCACCCGTCCATGGCTTTTTTTCAGTGAGATATACGGAGGCACGATATCATTTGCTGAATCAATCTTAAAGAAACGCAGAGGTCTTGATATTCACAGCTTTGTGCCTGTTAATGAGAGCTATGACCTGGCAATGTTTAAAAGTGTAATAAGTACACTTAATCCTGAATTGGTCTATATCGAGACTATTTCAAATCCAATGCTGATAGTACCTGATGTTGCCGGGATAATAAAAATTGCACGCAAGGATGGGTCAAAGATCATTGTCGATAATACTTTTGCAACACCATTTCTCTGGAAACCTCTTGAAAGTGGTGCTGATATTGTTATTCACAGTGCTACCAAGTATTTTTCCGGACACGGGAATATCACAGCAGGTGTTTTGTGCGGAAACGATCCTGGCATAATGAAGGATGCAATTGAATACCGGAAATTAGTCGGTCATATGCTTTCTGCCGATGATGCTTACAGACTTCACTCCCAAATACAAACTATTGAGCTCAGATTCAGGCAACAATGCAGGAATGCTTCTCAGGTAGCTGAAATTTTAAGTCATGCAAAACAAATTCGGAGAGTATGGTATCCCGGATTAAAGGAGCATCCCAGTTACGCTGATGCGAAAAAACTCTTCGGTGTAAAAGGATTCGGCGGAATGGTCACATTCGATTTTGCAGGCAAAACAGGATCAGAAAAGAGAAAAAGACGAGATAATTTCATTAAAGCTGTATCGGATAAAATAAGGCTGATACCAACCCTTGGAGACCCTCGGACTATTTTGTTGCCGGTTGAAGCTGTGTGGGGATTAAAATACCCGGAACCCGGGATGATAAGATTATCAGCGGGTTTTGAAGATCCTGAAGAGCTTTTAGTAACTATTAAAAAAGCTTTGAAGAAAATAACATAAAATTTATCCGAAGTTTTATACCCCCTTTTAATTGAGGCTGTATAAAAAGTTATTTAAACCACCCTGTCAGGTCTGTATGTACCTGACACCCCTCCTTTAAAAAGGAGGGGAAAGTATTGATATATAATACAATTACTTTCTCCTCCTCTTCAGAGGAGGAGTACCCTGACTGATAAGTCAGGGGGAGGTGGTGAGCTTTTTAGACAACCCAAATCAGTTCTATATTTAAATGAAATTCAGATAAATGATAATATTTTTCCGGTGAAGTCGGGAACGGATCACCCTACCTCCAGTCTATCGGTTCTATTCCTTGTTCTGACAGATAGTTGTTGCATCGGCTGAAGTGTTTATTGCCGAAAAATCCTCTTGCAGCGGAAAATGGAGAAGGATGGACTGATTCGAGAACAAGATGTTTGGATCTGTCTATTGATTCACCTTTCTTCTGTGCATAGGCACCCCACAGGAAGAAAACAATATTTCTTTTTTCCCTGTTTATCAAACTTATTACTGAATCGGTAAATATTTCCCAACCTTTATTTTGGTGAGAACCAGCCATGTGGGCCCGTACCGTCAGTGTAGCATTAAGCAGCAATACACCCTGGGCAGCCCACCGTTCAAGGTCTCCAGATAAGCCGGGCTTATACCCAAGGTCAGACTCTATCTCTGTGAAAATATTTATCAGGCTTGGAGGAAAACTGACACCTTCCCTGACTGAAAAACATAATCCATGAGCCTGCCCATGACCATGATACGGATCCTGACCTATAATAACGGCTTTTACCTTGTCAAACGGGCAAAGATTAAAAGCATTGAAAATGAGTTGACCCGGAGGATAAATAGTGTTTAATCTGTATTCCTCCTTTACAAATTCAGAAAGCCGGGTAAAATAATCCTTCTCAAATTCATCAGATAATCTTGATTTCCAGCTTAATTCAATCTTTACATCCATAATGCATTTGCTGGCCTTCACCAGCTGTAAAAAAACCGCTCCGGAGGGAACGGTTCTTAAATATGTTGAACAAATGTTATTGTAGTGAAATCAGCACCATAATCTTTCCTGTACCTGAACCGGAAAAGCTTTCAACTGCTTTACCAAGTATAGCATTGCGCCTTCTTTCATTATCTGAAAGGATTCTTTTAAGATCATCGAAATCTTTTGCAGTATTCACATCGAGAAGAGTCCATTTCATGGCATGACCCGGTGTTGATGAAGTAGTCAGGTAATCGCCCGGCAAAATAGCTCCGTTCTCTCCGGTCACTTTGACTGGAACCCTTCCAGTAAGGGCCAGACGTGTAGAAGATTTCGCATTTGGTATCAGATCACCTGTTGTTTCATCAATTATCAACTCATTTCCCATTGTCAACATGGGTTTAGTTGAAATAACGCCGACAACAGATGTTTGATAAGGTCTTTCTGACTTAATAACACTAATTTTATTATCCTTATCTGCAATCACTACATCAGCAGGTTCTGTATTTTCATGAGAGTCATAAATATATTCAGCTACATCTGCAGGAGATCCATTAATATTTGTAAAGTAAGCATTTGTTGCATGTATTTCTGGTGTATTGATCAAGTCGGCATATAAACCCTTATATGTACCTTTCGCACCACCTGCATCATAAAAGTAACCGCTGTAATAAGTAAGCCCGTCCTTATTCCTCTGGATACCTGACATTATACCTAATCCAAATGAAGTATTTGGGTTATCTCCTGTATTTTTATTTATGACCCATAAGCCTGAATATGCATTTGTACTGTTTACATAAGATCCACCGTTTTTAAGAACTCTGAAAGCATCATGAGTGGCTGAGGCTGATGATCCGTTACCGATCTGGAAAAGCGGGTCTGTTTCAACCCAGGTTGTTGAATTACCAACCGATACATTATATCTTCCGGTCACAAATGAGTTTTCAGATGTTGCATTGGTATAACGGCCAATTGCAGTTGAAAATTCACCTTCCGCTAAATTAGCATAACCTGCTGCAAATGAATTAACTGCTATTGCCTGGTTCCCGAAACCAAGAGTTGTCGCGAATTGTGCTGATGCATCATTGAAAACGCCGAAAGCACTACCCCCGTTTGATGCATAATTGCCATTCCCTACTGCAAGAGAATACTCACCCTCGGCTATATTGTTCCTGTTTATGATAGGATTGATAATAATATAACCACCATTAGTTTCTCCTCCGCTGAGAGGTATTTGATTCGGATCAAAAACATCTCCCCCTTTCGGGAAAACTATCGGAGGCCGAATGATAGGTATCACCGGTTTAATAACAATTGTTTTAGAATAATTAGCACCGACTGATACTGATTTTACACCTGTGGCCTGAGCATAATATCCAATTGCTGTTGATAAGTTACTAGATGATGTGGAATTGTTACCGATGGCAATTGAACTGATTCCGTCGGAAGTATTCGAGTTTCCGAAAGCTATTGAACTGGCCCCTGCGGAAATGTTACTATTACCTAATGCAATAGCATTTTGTGCAGTCGCCTGACTTAAATTTCCAATGCTCATTGAAGTATTGCCGGAACTGATTGCTCCTTTCCCAATTGCATAGGCATTATCGAGTGAGGCATCTGCATCTGTACCAAACGCGTAAGAATTAGATGCTTGTGCTTTTGCATTTGTACCAATAGCAGTAGCAAACTGGTTTGATGCATTTGCATTATATCCGATTGCAGTTGTAGCCAAATCAGTTGATTGGGCATTAAATCCAATAGCTACAGAATAGGTGGCAGTCGCATCACTTGAAAAACCGAGACTTAATGAATAACTTCCCGAAGCTACTGTTCCATATCCTAAACTTGATGAAAGATAACCGCTTGATAATGAACCTACACCAAGAGCCAGTGCGCCTTTACTTGTAGCCTGAGCGCCCATACCAAATGCAATTGAATAGGGTTGTGTAGCCTGTGTTGGGGTTCCTGTCGGATTTCCTGAAGCGGCATCAATACCAACTGATCCGAAGGCAAATGATCTCAAACCCGTTGCCTGAGCTCCTGATCCAAAAGCATATGAATCATCCCCAAGAGCTTTTGAACCATTGCCAAGCGCAAATGCGCTGGATGCAATACTTGTTAATCCATCCTTTGATCTGGCCCCTGCAACTGATCTTTTCCCGATTGCGGTTGAATAATCTCCAAGAGCCATGGTTTTATATCCGAAAGCCTGCGAATAATCTCCCATTGCTACAGACTGGTAGCCAAGGGCTGTTGAATAATCACCTACGCTGTCTACCGCCCCGATATGTACATTTCCGGCCAGAAATGCGTTTTTCTTCGGATACCACAAGATCTGTGGTGATGCTTTAACTGTATTAACTGTTGCAGCTCCTGTCAGGTTAAAATACATATCACTAATGCCTTTTTCTCCTCCATATCCGCCAATAGCAAAACCTCCTTTTGCTCCTTTTACGTTCGGTGTAGGATCAATATAGATCCTTACACTATCGGGAGTAACCCTGAAATAGTCCTGAGGATCTGCTTTTGAACCATCAAAACCGCCTATTGCGAATCCTCCTTTAGCTCCTTTGCCTCCCGATCGCGGAACGTATACATTGACAGCATCAGGATATACAGCAAAAACAGTTTGTCCGTCTTTTCTCTTTACCTCAAACAGGGCGTCAGTTCCGAGATCATTATTACTTGTGACAGATAATTTAGCACCTTCATTAACTCCATTCGCTTTTTCAGAGACGATTGCATAAGGAACCGACCACAACTTAGCTGATCCTAGTTGTTTCCATGTAGGATAGTTGATTTTGGTTCCTATAAAGAGCTGGGGTGTCGTCCACGGTACAACACTGAAAGTTGCAGCGCTACCCTGTATCTTTGTCCCGGTTCCGATTGCAAGAGTAAAAATTCCAAAACTGTTTGTCTTAACATTGTGCTGCTCCTCCCAGACATATGTTCCTGTACCATAAGCATAAAATCCGGTTGTGTCAGATAGTATTGAGATCTTTACCTGAAGAGTGGTATTGGTAATCGGATTTCCCGAACCATCCCGTGCAACTGCCTGGTAATTGAAGCCCTGGGGTACCTGGGCAATACCTGAGTATACAGCAAATGATATAAGTAAAAAGCAAAGCAGTAGTTTTGTTTTCATTGCAGATACAATTAATAAAATGAATGAAAATCTACGTATAAATCATAAAATTATCAAATAAACAGCTCATCAGAAAATATATTCCGCCAATCGCTTCCATAATTTGACTAGTGCGGATTTCCATGAACTTATTGTATGCTTTTTTATGACTAATTTTATTTGATCCTGGTGGCGTTTTTTTGAAGGATAAAGAGGGCCGGACAATGACAGGTGGAAGATGATTATCTTTACCGGAAATAATTTTCACTAATGAATATTTGGCAGAATAAATGAATAAAGAAATTGAACGCAAATTCCTGGTAAGAGGTGAATTCATTCACCAGGTAAAGAAACAAACCAGTATCCTCCAGGCATACCTGTCTGTCGACAAAGAAAAAATTATCAGGGTAAGAATTGCCGGCGACAGTGCATTTCTTTCTGTTAAAAGCAGACTAAAGGAAAATTCAATAATCCGTAATGAATGGGAATTTCCCGTTTCTGTTTCAGATGCAAGGGAGTTGATGAATATTTGTTTGCCGGGAAAGATTATAAAAACAAGATATATTGTGCCATACAGAGATCACATTTTCGAGGTAGATGTCTTCCATGATAAAAATGAGGGGCTAATAATTGCTGAGATCGAATTATCCTTTGAAAACGAACAATTTGAGAAACCTGAATGGCTGGGAGAGGAGGTTACGGGAAAACCTGAGTACTACAACGTAAACCTTATTAAGTGATTATAGAACTTTAGCATATATCTGTTTTGGATCGCCAGGTCCGTAGAAGTCTTTAAGACTGGCCTGAAGCTTATATCCATTGCGTACATAGAAACCTTCAGTTGAAGCATAAAGAGGTCTTCCGGATGTTTCGATCCAGAGAATTTTTCCACCTGATTTTCTGATATCATCTTCAATGGCTTTCATCAGGACAGATCCAAGCTTTTTGTTTCTTGAATTCTGATGAACAGCAATCCAGTATAGTTCCCAGGAATCTGTTGAAAAATCGTCTTTACCATAATTGGCAAATGCAACAACCCCGTCCTCATCAGTAACTTTCATCCAGAAATATCCGCTTTTCTCCATGCCTTCTGAGAGTGTCTCATCAACAATTTCGAGGGCAGTTTGTATTTCAAACTCGTAAAAGAAATCAGTAGATCTGAGTATTGCTTCAATATTCTTTCTATCCTTTTTTTCAATGCCTATGGAAATCCTCGCCATATTCCTAAACATTTAGATCATTTATAATACGCTTAAGGATATTCGTAAAAGGAATACCGGCTGCTGTTGTTGCAGCTACCAGTCCGCTATCAGGAGACATGCAGGGGTTGGCATTTACCTCGATAACAAATGGATTGTCATTCCTGTCAACTCTCATGTCAACCCTTGCATACCCTTTGAGTCCGAACACTTGCCAGCATTTTAAGGCAGCTGACTCAATTTTTCCTTTTAATACAGTATTTAGTTTTGATCCGGGAAATTCTCTTATTGTGTTGGCATATTCAAAACTGTCTTCCTCCCATTTAGCTTTAAAATCGACGATCCTTGGTTTATCATCCGTGTAATTATGAAATACCATTTCTGCAGGGGGCATTACTTCCGGTCCTTTTTTACTTTTTACAACACTTATATTAAACTCTCTTCCGTCAATATATTCTTCGATAAGCCAGTGTGTATCGTCAAATTGCTTAAGCTTTTTTTCATACCCTGGTTCGTAGATAAAAACTGAGTCTCCGGTTATTCCAAGTGAACCATCTTCCCATACAGGTTTTATAATATAACGCCTTCCCGGTTCAAGAAGCTTGTATTGTGAAGGGAAACAAGATCCAGGATTATTAATTCCGGCCGTTTTTAATGTGGCGCTGGTAAGGGCTTTACTGGTAGTGATGAACATTGCTTCCAGCGGATTACCGGTATAGGGAATTGAATACATATTCAACAGAGCCGGAACAAAATAGCATAGCTCACCCTTATTGTTTATGGATTCCACAAGGTTAAAAACAAAATCAGGCTTTTCGCTTACCAGTGAAGCCACTTCATTCATGAAGTTGACTGTAATGCCTTTCCTGTATGTTTTTATTCCCAGCTTATTAAGGTTCTTTTCAATATATTCTGCCTGATCAAGCACATCCAGTTCATCAGGCAGAGCACCTTCCCGGGGCTGGTTATATAATATACAGCAATTTTCTTTTATCATACAGCCAGATGATGTCGTTTAATAACTGATTTCATTATCATTTCGAGCAATGTCTGGTATTCGATCCCAATCATCCTTGAAAGAATAGGGAGATCAGAATGTATCGGATGAAGACCTGCAAGCGGATTAACTTCCATAAAACACATCCTGCCTTTCCTGTCCGCTTTTACATCAACTCGTCCGGCGTCAACTCCGCCAAGTGCTTTCCATACATTTAAAGCAACGGTTTTGCACTCCCTGGCAAATTCTTTAGCCATAGGAATATATTTGCAGAATTCCTGGTAATTCTCTTTGAATTCAACGGAATAGGGCAGATTATCCTTGCATTCAATTTCCATACCTCCGATTGCAATGGCTTCGTCACCCGAGCCTATGACACCAACCGTAAACTCCCTTCCCGGAAGATATTCTTCAACCAGCGCAGGCTGATTAAATCTGTTGAGAATATATTCAGCCATTTCTCTTAAATCTGCCGGAGAATTTATCAGACTTTTTTCTGTAATTCCTTTCCCCGTTCCTTCTGAAACAGGTTTAATAAAAAGTGGATATTCAAGCCTGCACTTATCGATATCCTTTTTGTCAGATATAAGCATTCCGGGGCTGACAGGTACTCCAGCAGCTGAAACAATAAGCCGCGTAAGATATTTATTCAGGGAAATACCCATTATTACAGGACCGCTAAATACATACGGTATTTTATACTGGTCGAGAATTGCCGGAACAACAGACTCCCTGCCATCACCATAAAGACCTTCAGCAATATTGAAAACAAGATCCCACTTTTTACCGGCTGTCAGAGCTTCAATCAGCTGAAAACAGTTTCCAACGGCTTCTGTTTCAAATCCCATTTTCCTGAGTGCTGAATCAATGGCATCAACAGTTTCCTGTTTATCGAATTCAGCAGTATCCTCCATAGAATAACCGCGGTCAAGGTACCATGACCGAAGGTCAAATGTCAACCCAACTTTCATTTAAAAGCTTTATTTTTCAGGATATTCGCATAAAACGCCTTTGTAGTTACGAAGTACTATTTTTTCGCTGTTATGCTCAACCACATAATTTGGGAGTAAAGGAATTTTTCCGCCGCCGCCGGGAGCATCAACAACGAAAGTCGGTACAGCATAACCACTTGTGAAACCTCTTAATCCTTTTATTATTTCAAGACCTTTTTTCACCGTTGTCCGGAAGTGACCCGAACCCGGTATAAGATCGCATTGATACAGATAATACGGCCTCACCCTTATCTTCAGTAATTTGTGCATCAGTTCCTTCATCACAGGAACATTGTCGTTAATGCCTTTGAGCAGGACTGTCTGGCTTCCCAGCGGAAATCCTCCGTCGGCAAGTTTGATACATGCCTTTGCACACTCATCAGTGATTTCACTTGGATGAGAAAAATGAAGGCTTATGAAAAGCGGGTGATATTTTCTGAGTATATTAATCAGGTTGTCAGTTACTCTCTGCGGCAGAACCACAGGAATCCTGGTACCGATACGTACTATTTCAACATGTTCAATACTCCGGATATTAGAAAGTATGTAATCGAGAGTTTCGTCGTTCAGAGTGAGCGGATCACCACCGCTTATAAGAACGTCTCGTACTTCTTTGTGAGTAGCAATATAATTAAATGCCTTTTCGAAATCCTGTCGTCCAAGTTTATCAAGTTTACCTACAGAATGGGAACGTGTACAATATCTGCAGTAGTTTGAACAAACCTGGGTTACTGTAAACAGAACCCTGTCGGGATATCTGTGTACAATTCCCTTAACAGGAGAATAAGATTTCTCATGCAACGGGTCTGACTGCTCAGTACTGTGCTGGAGCAACTCTTCAACGACAGGAATTACATTGCGCCTCAATGGGTGCGAGTAATTTGTGTCATAAATCAAAGAGGCAAAATACGGAGTGATCCTCAAAGGAAGGCGGCCTTTAAGATTATTAATAGCCATAATTTCCTTTTCGGATAATTTCATGATTTTCTTTAGATCTTCGATGCTTGTTATAGCATTCCGAAGCTGCCATTTCCAATCATTCCAGGAGTCGATAGTTGTTAGGGGGAAGTAGCGGTGCATGAACTCCGAACTTCGGTTGCTAACTAACTGAATTGGGATTTCGTTTTGCGAAAAAAACGTGGTTTTCGCGCCAGGCTCTTCATCAGAAGAACAACCCACGAGGCGGCTCTCACCGCGGAGTGCCGTAACCTCATTATTGTTAGCGTTCATAACAGATGATGAATAAATTCATCGTTTCTTTTTAAGTTTAATTGTTTTTAAATTAATACTAGTTAATTAAATTTTAATGGTGCGAAAATATGTAATCTATAAATACATTGTATCACTTGACCACCAGAAATATCAACACTAATTGCATTTTATTAACACATTATATTTTCTTATAAATTATTGAGCCAGTTAACTCATTGTATCACTGTATATTAATTCACAGCAAAAAAGAATCATCACAGCAGATGAATTGGTATCTTTTTGATCTGTTCTTTTTCTATTCATTTTATACGTTGACTTTATACGTTAACTTTAATAATATGTTTTAAAATTTTTAATCTTTTTAAAAATTTAAAATGCTTAATAATCAATAATGATGCCAGAACTATTTGAAAACGCTTAATGGCATAAAAAAAATTAAAATACTTTTGTGATTTCTGAAAATACAGCAATCACGCAGGTTCAATGATTCCAAAATCTGAAAATAAAATTCAGCATAGAATAAAATTATTTCTAAGTGATGCAGTAGAAGCCGTAACAGGTACTGAACAGGATTTCACCGAAGGAAAACTCAGTCGCGCTATCCTGCTGCTGTCGATACCTGCTGTACTTGAGATGATAATGGAATCCATTTTCGTTATTGTTGATATATTCTTTGTCTCAAAGCTTGGTGCCGATGCAGTTGCAACAGTTGGATTGACAGAGTCTTTGATAACCATAGTTTATGCAATCTCACTCGGACTTGCTACTGCGACGACCTCAATGGTTTCAAGGAGAATAGGGGAGAAAAATCCTGACAAAGCATCACGAACAGCATTCCAGGCTATCTTAACAGGAATAGTTGTTTCACTTATCATAGGAATACCCGGAGCAATTTATGCGGGTAATCTTCTTGATCTGATGGGAGCTTCATCCGCAATAACCAGCCAGATGTCAGGCTATGCAACTATCATGCTTGGAGGGAATATAGTAATTATGCTGCTCTTTATCATCAATGCAATCTTCAGGAGTGCAGGCGATGCAGTCGTTGCAATGCGGGTTCTGTGGGTTGGAAATATAATTAACATTATACTTGATCCATGTCTTATTTTTGGATTGGGACCATTTCCTGAACTTGGAGTCGCAGGAGCTGCAGTGGCAACAACAACAGGGAGAGGAATTGCAGTTCTATATCAGTTTTATCTTTTGTTCTTCGGAAGAAAACGGATTCAGCTTTCGATACAACATTTCGGTATTGATTTCAAAATAATTGCCAGACTCATCAGGCTTTCAATGGGAAGTATCGGTCAGAATCTTATAGGAACATCAAGCTGGATAGCTCTGGTCAGAATAATATCTGTCTTCGGCAGTGAAATAGTTGCCGGTTATACTATTGCAATAAGGATAATCAATTTTGTACTCTTACCTTCATGGGGAATCAGCAATGCCGCATCAACGCTTGTGGGACAGAATCTCGGAGCAAAAAAACCAGAAAGGGCGGAACGTGCCGTGATGATCACGGGTTGGGTAAATATGATATTACTCGGTATTGTCGGGCTGGTGCTTGTTATTATACCAGCACCGTTTATAAGATTATTTATTCAAGACCCTTCTGTCCTGGATGCAGGCATTAAATGCCTGAGAATTGTCAGCATAGGTTTTATTGCATATGGTTTTGGTATGGTACTGGTAAACTCATTCAATGGGGCAGGAGATACTACAACGCCTCTCAAAATAAACATTTTTGCCTATTGGATTATTGAAATACCTTTTGCATGGTTGCTTGCAATTAAATCAGGTTTTAATGAAGAGGGCGTTTTCTGGGCAATAGTAATTGCTGAATCAATAATGACAATTGTTGCTTACATGGTGTTCAGGAGAGGGAAATGGAAGCTGAAGGAGGTATGATGATAAGGTGAAAAGGCTCAATGGCAAAAGGGTGTAACGGCAGGAGACATTCCCTCAAAATCCCCTCCTGGGAGGGGTAGGGGTGGGTTAAGATTTAAGGGCAGAACATCCCCCTGCCCCCCTTCAAAGGGGGAATATGTACAAAAATTCCCCCCTAGAGGGGGGATAGGGGGGTGTCGCTCGACTATAATTCTTCATCAGAAATTCCGGAATCTTTCCGGAGTTTTTTAATTATGCCTCGTTTCTTTTTCTTCTCAATTCTTTCTGATTTTGATGCTTTTGTCGGAGATGTTGCCCTTCTTTCAGGTTGTTCTGTAAGCGCAGCTGAAACAAGCAAATAGAATTTTTCAACTACCTTTTTCCTGTTCATGTATTGAGTCCGTTCAGTTTGGGAGACAATGATCAGTTCCCCTTCCGTATTAACCCTTCTTTTCAAAACAGCCATTATCTTTTCTTTTTCCCGATCAGATATAAATGATGATTTCAGAACATTGAACCTTAATTCAACCTTGGTGCTTACCTTATTTACATTCTGGCCACCTGGTCCTCCGCTCCTGGAAGCAGAAAGGATTAGCTCACTTACCGGAATTCTCTCTTTTAATTCTTCGGGGTTCACTTTTGAAATTATTTTAAAAAGAATAATGCTACCCCAATTACACTGATAATGGCTCCTGCTATTTCAGGAAGAGTTACCTTTTCCTTATACATAACCACAGCCGGGACAATTATAAAAACAGGGACCAGTGCCATAATTGTTGAAGCAATGCCTGCTTTGGTAAATTTTACTGCAATCAGCGAAAATGAAACACCAAGAAATGGACCAAAAAAGGCTCCAAGTGAAAGTGGCTTCATACTTACTTTGTCTGACAATGCAACTTTAACATTATTCCACCTTCGAATAAGTGTAATTAATACACTAAATCCTGCAATTCCTGCTATTACCCTTATCTGGGTTGCTGAGAAGGGATCATAATCTTTGAGTCCGAATTTGCTTAACACTAATCCTAATGCCTGCCCGACAGCACCTCCGAACGCATAGAGTATTCCCAGTGGTGCAAGCTTCAGAGTTAATTTTTCACCCTTGCCGTTGCGGTTAAAGATTGCGAGTGAAATACCCAGGAAAGTCAGGGTCATACCAAGATAATGAAACATAGTTAGGCGTTCACCTATAATGATCCAGCTGAACAGAGCTGTTATTGGTGGAACCAGGGTCATTATCAGCATTGAAAATCTTGATCCTATAATCGTATAGGATTTAAAAAGAAAAAGGTCACCAAAAACAAAACCTACCAGGCCTGAAAGCGAAAGCCAGAACCAGTTCTCACGGCTGGCATCAAGAGGGATCACAGTACCTTTATATATTATACTGAAGATTGTTAAGAAGATAAAACCGATAACAAGCCTGAGAATATTTACGACCAGAGAACCCACCCTGCGGCTCGCCGATTCAAATGCCAGGGCAGTAACTGTCCAGAAGACAGCAGTCAATAATGCAGCCCATTCACCAGGATGATTTTCAATTAAATTCATCTATATAGACGAAAGCTTCCTTGTAACAGATTCACGTGATCCGGCTGCAGATCATTACTCTTCTGCAAATTCAAAAGTGTATTCTCCCGATCCTTTTACAATGCCTATTTTAGCTTTTCCCTTGTTTGCTTCTATATTTTCTTCTGCAATAATAATATCAGATGAGAGTGGAGAACCATTTTCAGTGATTTTTTTCAGATCGTCGACTGGGAACATGATTGTTGCTTTTGTATTTGCCGGGACCTTAATCCTTAAAATAATCTTCCCCTCTTTTCTTTCCCAGCCGGAAGCAATGGTACCATATGCACTCTCAAATGAAGCTTTTGAATAATCAAGCTTCTTAGAAGGATGGGGTTGAATAAGAATTTGTTTAAAACCTGGATCCATGGCTTCTATCCCTGCCGATACCCTGTACATCCAGTCACCAATAGCGCCATATGCGTAATGGTTGAAAGAGTTCATTCCGGCATCCTGGAAAGTGCTGTCGGTTTTTTGTCCGTCCCAGCGTTCCCATATTGTTGTAGCACCCATTTTTACCGGGTAGAGCCATGAGGGATACGTTTCCTGGAGCAGCAGGTCATAAGCTACATCTGTATATCCGGCACGCGTCAGTTCATGACAGATATATACCGTACCGAGGAATCCTGTTGAAAGATGGTTTCCTCTGCTCTTTATGTCATTTACAAGGAATCCGGCTGCTTTTTCCCGGAGATCTTCAGGGAGCAGGTTAAACTTAAGGACAAGGATATATGAAGTTTGAGTACAGGTTCCGACTCTTCCTGCAGGAGTGACATATTCATTTATAAATACATTCTTTATTTTATTAAAGAGGTCTGTATAATTTTTCTCATCTTCGGTTTTGCCCAGTTCTTTGGCAGCTTTAGCCAGGAGAGAGGTGGAATAAGCATAGAATGCTGTTGCAATAAAATCAGGTTCAGTATAACCATCTGCGGCAGTATGGTTGTTTACAGGCGGATGATAGAAAAGCCAGTCGCCATATTTACTGCCACCTTTCCACATATAGCTGTCACCTGCTTTATTCCTGATGTAATTAACCCATGCTTTCATGCTTGGATACTGTGATTCAAGCAACTTTTTATCTCCATAAACATTATAGATTGTCCATGGTACGATAACTGCGACATCGCCCCAGCCGGCAGAGGGTTGGGCTGTTTTTGCATCCTGTCTGTTCAGAACATCAGGAATGACATCCGGTACTTCACCTCCCGGTTTCTGATCAAGGGCAACATCCTTCAGCCATTTTGTAAAAAATGAAGAAACATCGAAATTGAAAGCGGCGGTCCGGCTGAAAGCCTGTGCATCACCTGTCCACCCAAGACGCTCATCTCTCTGGGGACAATCGGTAGGAACATCAACAAAATTTCCTTTCTGGCCCCAGATAATATTATGCTGAAGCTGGTTTATCAATGGATTGGAACACTCAAAGGTTCCTGCAGGCTGCATATCGGAATGAACCACTATACCTGTAATATTTTCTTTAGTCAGTGTACCCGGGAATCCTGTCACTTCAACGAACCTGAAACCCATAAAAGTAAATCGGGGCTCATAAGTTTCTTCTCCTGTTCCTGCAAGGGTATAATTAAGCTGACATTTTGCTGCCCTGAGATTCTCAGTATAAAATTCCCCGTATTTATCAAGAACTTCTGCATGGCGCAATGTGACTACTGTACCTTTAGCCCCTGTCACTTTCAGTCTCACCCAGCCAACCATGTTCTGTCCCATATCGACAATAAGGCTCCCTTTCGGGGAATGGAAAACTTTTACCGGTTTAATTTCCTGTATCTTTCTGACCGGAGCTCCCTCTGAGGCTATAAGATTGTTATTGTAATTGCCAATCCTTGCGTTAATCCATCCGGTGTCATTATACGCCGGCAGGTTCCATCCTGTAAGTTTTTTTGTTGCATCATAGGTCTCACCGTTATAAATATCATTCATCCTGATGGCTCCGTCATTTGATGCTTTCCACGATTCATCACTGATAATGAGTGATTCGGTTCCGTCTGTATAAATTATTTTTAGTTGCAAAAGTAGTCCCAGCCTTTTTCCATATATCGCCCAGTTGTCACCCCATGCCAGTGTTCCGCGGTACCAGCCATCCCCGAGAACAGCCCCGATGGCATTGTTGCCTACAACAACCTGACCTGTTACATCAAACACCTGGTACTGTAGTCTTTTTCCATATGATGTCCAGCCTGGAGTAAGCACCTGATCACCTACCTTCTGCCCATTCATATGGAGTTCATAAAAACCATGTGATGTTACATAAACAACTGCTTTTGATACTGTCTTGCTTATTGAAAATTCTTTCCGGAAATGAGGGGATGGAGAATAACGGTTTGTGTCACCTTCCATCTCAATCCATTTTGCTTTCCAGTCGGAGGGTGATAGCAAACCCATTTCCCAGTATGCAGTTTCACTCCATTTTGATTCCCTTCCTTTGTTATCCCAAATCTTAACCTGCCAGAAATATTTTTGTTCCGATTTTAGAGATGGCCCGTTATATGCTATTAAAACAGATTCGTCGGAGCTGATTTTTCCCGACTGCCAGACTGTCTTTGAGGATGAAAATTTCTGATTCGTAGCTACCCTGATTGAATATGCTGTCTGTAAAATATTGTTCCCGGTTCCGGAAATCTTCCACGAGAACCTTGGCTGCAAGACATCAATTCCAACCGGATTCTTCTTATGCTCAACGGTCAGATCTTTTAATGCGAGATCCTGACCATAAATGCTTCCAGAAACTAAAAGCAATAGCAGGGATAATTTGAATGATTTCATAACAGAAGATTTTAATAATAAAATTCAAGGTTATGAAAATTGTATGAATAAAAAAATAAATTAAACATCATTTGTCATCTCGAATTTTATAAATTGCAGTTCAGACTAAAAAAGAAATTCAGATGAATCCAATTGCAGGTATTTTGTTAATCGCGCTTGGCAGTATAGGTGCTGCAAGTTTTTATGTTCCGTTCAAAAAAGTTAAATCGTGGGCATGGGAGTCATATTGGATCAGCCAGGGTCTGTTTTCCTGGATTATAATACCATGGCTATTCGCCCTTGTTTTTGTTCCTCACGGTGAACTTATACCGATAATTAAAGACTCTCCGTCTTCAGCTAAACTAATGGCTATGTTTTTTGGAATATTATGGGGATTCGGAGGCCTGACTTTTGGATTAAGCCTGCGTTACCTGGGAGTAGCGCTTGGACAAAGCATTGCTTTAGGTCTTTGTGCTGCCTTCGGTACACTTTTACCACCGATCATCGCAGGAGATAACCTGTTTTCAACTACAGCAGGGATACTGACTGTTGTAGGTGTTGCGATCACAGTAGCCGGGATAATTATAATTGGCTATGCCGGTTCACTTAAGAGTAAAGAGATGAGTGAAGAGGAGAAAAAAGCTGCGGTTAAAGAATTTGCTTTAAAAAAAGGTATCCTGATTGCTGTGTTTGCAGGGATAATGAGTGCCTGTTTCAATTTTGGCTTTGAAGCAGGAAAACCGATTGAAAGCGCTGCGCTTGCCCATGGTACGAATCCGCTTTTTCAGAAAAATCCATCACTCATTTTTATTCTACTGGGAGGATTCATTACCAACCTTGTTTACTGCGGTTTTTTGAATATTAAGAATAAGACTTATAAAGATTACATCTCTGTTTCGGGAAGTGTATTATTAAATAATCTCTTTTTTACCTTCCTTGCAGGGTTATTATGGTTCCTTCAGTTCCATTTCTACGGAATGGGTTCAAGCAAGTTACCTGCTGGCATGGCTGTATTCGGCTGGAGTATTTTAATGGCACTCAATATTGCCATCAGCAATATCTGGGGTATTCTCCTTCACGAATGGAAAGGTGTTACAAAGAAAACTATTGTTGTTCTGCTGATTGGAATAATAGTTCTTATTCTTTCCACATTCGTTGTAAAACTTGGTTAAATTTACATTTATGAAAAAAAGATTTGGCTTTAAAATGAAACTCTATCCCGGCTTTAAGGAAGAATACAGAAAAAGACATAATGAAATCTGGCCAGAACTGGTAAGGTTTTTAAAAGAGCAGGGTATCGGTAATTATTCCATCTTTCTGGATGAGGAAACAAATACTCTTTTTGCCTACCAGGAACAGTCTGGCAGAGCCTCCTCGCAGGATCTTGGTACAACGGAAATCGTAAAAAAATGGTGGAAATACATGGCAGATATCATGGAGACCAATCCGGATAATTCGCCCGTAAGCGTTCCACTGGAGCAGGTTTTCTATATGGAGTAGAAGGTAGAAGGTACAAGGTACAAGGTACAAGGTTGAAGGTTTAAGATTTAAGGGTCAGGATACAAGGGAAAGAAGTGGTAGGAAAAGATCCCCTCCTGGGAGAGCCAGTCCCGACCGAAGGACGGGAGGTCAGGGGTGGGTTTGAAAATAAAAGCATAGTACGTAACATCTAAATTAAAATCAACAAAATAAAAATTACATCTATGAAAAAAGAAATTATTGAGAAGTCATATCAGCTTGCAAAAAAACAGTATGCAGAAATGGAAGTTGATACCGGCAAGATGATTTCCGAAATGAACAATATAAAAATCAGCCTGCATTGCTGGCAGACTGATGATGTTGGTGGTTTTGAGAAAGCAGGGGCCGAACTCAGCGGTGGTGGAATACAGGCTACAGGTAACTTCCCCGGAAAAGCAAAAACAATCGTTCAGATGAGAAGTGATCTGGATAAAGTTATGTCGCTGATCCCAGGACAGCAGAGATTGAACCTTCATGCAATTTATGGAGAGTTTGGAGGTAAACCGATCGACCGTGACAAGATAGAATTAAAACACTTCCAGGGGTGGATAAACTGGGCTAAAAAGAGAAAGATTGGAATGGACTTTAATTGCACATGCTTTTCTCACCCATATGCTGATGATGGTTTTACACTTGCCAGTAAAAATGAAAAAATAAGGAAATTCTGGGTCGAACACACTAAAAGATGCAGAGCTATAAGCGCTGAAATGGGTAAACAGCTTGGCACACCGACAATCCATAACATCTGGATACCTGATGGCTCCAAAGATACTCCCGTGGACAGGAATACACTTCGCAAAATTTTAAAAAAGTCACTTGATGAAATCTTTTCAGTGAAATATCCCAGGAAATACCTCAAGGACTCGGTTGAAAGCAAACTTTTTGGCATAGGTTCTGAATCAATGGTAGTAGGATCTCATGATTTCTATCTTGGGTATGCAATAAAAAACAACACTATGATCACTCTCGACAATGGTCATTTCCACCCTACAGAACAGGTTGGTGATAAAATCTCCTCATGCCTCCATAGCGTCGATGAGATTCTATTACATCTCACAAGAGGTGTCAGATGGGACAGTGATCATGTTGTCACATTTAATGATGAGATAATGCTTATTGCTCAGGAGATTGTCAGAGCCAAAGCATTGAACAGAGTAAATATCGGCCTTGATTACTTTGACGCAAGCCTTAACAGGATAGGAGCATATGTCGTAGGTGCAAGAGCTGTACAGCTGGCCTTTATGTTCGCTTTGCTGGAGCCATGGAAAACGCTCGTTAAGTTCGAGGAACAGGGTAGAAATTTTGAAAGACTCGCTTTACTCGAACTTCTAAAAACAAAACCTTTCGGTGCTGTGTGGGATTATTATTGCATGAAAAATAAAGTACCGGTAGGGCTGGATTATATCGAAGAGATTAAAAAGTACGAAAAAGAGGTCCTTTTAAAAAGATAATCAATACAATACAATAAAATATACTGTAAGGATGTCTCAAAAGCTCACCACCTCCCCCCGACGTTACCGTCGGGGTACTCCTCCACTAAAGAGAAGGAGAAAGTTAAAATATTATAAATCAATATTTTCCCCTCATTTTTAAAGGAGGGGTGTCCCGATCGAAGCGTCAGTACGGGGTGGTTAAATATACTTTTGAGACATCCTCACTTAATAGTGACATCAGAAACAAATGAAAGAAAAAGTCATTGCAATATTTGATATTGGTAAAACAAATAAAAAAGTTATCCTTTTCAATTATGATCTTAAACCGGTATCAGAAGTTGAAGAAAAATTTGCAGAAATAAAGGATGACGACGGATATCCGTGTGATGATATTGAGAAGATTGAAAAATGGATAAAGAATTCAATAAATGATCTGGTCCATTCAGATAAATATGATCTGGCGGCCGTTAACTTTACTACCTATGGTGCAACTCTGGCTTACCTGGATAGTTCAGGAAAAAGACTTACACCTATATATAATTATCTGAAGCCAATTGATGACAGTATCCCGGAAAAAGTCTACAAGAAAAACGGTGGACAGGATGAATTCTGCAGGCGAACAGCTTCTCCTGCACTGGGTATGCTGAATTCAGGTATGCAGGCTCTCTGGCTTAAATATACCAGACCGGAAGTATTTGCCAGAGTTAAGTATATACTTCATTTTCCACAGTATCTTTCCTACCTGCTTACCAGTAAAATCTATTCAGAACATACCTCGATCGGATGTCATACTGCTTTATGGGATTTTGACAATATGAATTATCATCCATGGGTCAGATCCGAGGGATTAAATTTGCCTGTACCTGTGGATGTCAGTACACTTAATGAAGTAGTAATTGAAGGAAAAAAACTAAAGGTAGGCATCGGTATCCATGACAGTTCATCATCCCTGGCTCCTTATTTCGCAAGCAGCAACGGAAAGTTCCTGCTGATTTCGACCGGAACCTGGTGTATCAACATGAATCCTTTTAATACCGAAAAGCTGACAGCAGAACAACTCGACCGTGATTGTCTTTGCTATATAAGCATAACAAAACGACCCGTAAAATCGTCAAGATTATTTCTGGGACATTTGCATGAGGTTGCTGTTAGTAAATTAAACGATCATTTCAAAACCAGATCTGATTATTATAAGAAAGTAAAACCAGATAAAAGGTTACTTGAAATCTGCAGGAAAAAATGCGGAGAAAACAGGTTTTTCTTTGAAAACCTGCCATATTCGCGGGAACTTAAAGAAAAAAATGATCTGTTTGTCTTTAAGTCTTATCAAGAAGCATATCATCAGCTTATGGTTGAACTGTCAGAGCTTACAGTGGAAGCGATAGACCTGGTAATGACAGCAGATAATGTTATAAAGAATATCTATATAACAGGTGGCTTTTCCAATAATCAGTTATTCCTTAAACTGATTTCAGAAGCATATTCCATGAAAAATGTGTATACCTCCGAAGTTTTTAATGCTACAGCGCTAGGTGCCGCTCTAGTGATTCTTGATTCATTAAAACCAGAAAAGAAGCCTGTTCTGAATCTTGGACTGAATCGGAGTTAAATAACAACGTAAACGATCTGGTAGGGTAATTTGTCTGTTATCTGTATTATTTTTTAAAACGGAATATATTTTGTTGTTCAATAATAAAAAATCATTATTAAGAAGGCTTCTTTATCCGAATGAATTAACAGAATTAATCAGGTTGGATGTAAGCTGTTGACCATCTTATCCGTAAATTGTATACGTTAATCAAAAAAATTATCAGAAAACTATCTGTAGGTCATTAAGAAACAGAAATAAGTTATTTTTGTCAACATGTTCAGAAATAAAATATTATTAACGTTAGCAGCTTTCTTTGTTTTACAGACATCCTGCGAAAAATATAAGAATCTCCCTGAATCAAATGTTGTAATTAATGAGCTGATGGCAGTAAATAGTACAATTGTTACTGATCAGAACGGAGAATATGATGACTGGATTGAGATGTTTAATAAATCTTCACTTACTATGGATCTTTCAGGTTATTACCTGACCGATAGTAAAAGGAACCTGGTAAAATGGCAATTTCCTGCAGGTACCACTGTACCCTCCAATGGTTATTTGATTATCTGGGCAGACAGTGATACAACACAGAACGGATTACATTCCAACTTCAAATTATCTTCTGGAGGAGAGAGGCTGCTATTTGTCAATCCAGAGAAACTAATTATTGATGAGGTCGACTATCCAGCCCAGACACAGGAATTATCATATTCAAGAAATCCAAATGGTACAGGTTCTTTCATATGGCAGTCTGCCACATTCTCCACGAAAAATGACTGACCAATATAAATTTTAATCTAAAAAAACAGCTATGAAAATAATGAAACCAGCATTAATAGTACTTGTCCTTTTTTGTGGCTCTATATCCGCTGCAGGTCAGAAATCCGATTCAAAAAAACATATTAAAAGCATTATTGTACTTGATGAAAAACATGACATGCTTGTTACAAAGACGTACAAAGATTCAGAAGTATATTACGATCCTAATGGCAACATTATCGAAGAAATAAATTATAAGCAGGGCAGAATCACAAAGCACTTCAAGTATCAATATGACTCTGATGATAACAAAATACATGAGGAGGAATATGACTCTGCAGGCAGGCTTATAGAATACTCTGATTATAAAATTGAAAATGGTTTGAGAGTGGAAAAGATTGTTTATGATTCCAATAAAAAGATAAAATCAAGAAAAATCTATCAATATACAACTTACTAAATGCCGGGAACTTCCCAAATAACAGATATCCTTAATTCATTTTCACCCATCTGCCTGGAAGAGATGGATAATGTCAGGCTTATGGATCGTGTTGACACAAAATATATATTGTCAGTCAGCAGGTTGCCTGATATTATGTACAGGATGAACGGAAATTACAGGGTGCTGGATATAAATAAAGAAAGATCTTTTCGCTATGATACCACCTATCTCGACAGTATTGATTTCATGTTTTTCAACCAGCATGTTACCGGGAAGCTTGAAAGAAACAAGGTAAGATTCAGAAAATATGAAACGACGGGTACCACTTACCTCGAAGTTAAGAAAAGAACCAATAAAAACAGGACAAAAAAGTGGCGGATTGAAAATTTGCTTGTTGACAACAGCGACTGTGACAATAATGCCATTGAATTCATAAAAGAATATATTCCTTTGAATTCGTCCATCCTCAAACCTGTGCTGACAAACACTTTTAAACGGATTACTTTTGTCGGATCAGATGTCAATGAGCGGATAACAATCGATTATGATCTCTTTTATTCAGGTTTAAACCGAAATCGTATCTCATTCCCCTTTATTGCCATCATTGAACTTAAACAGGATGGATTTTCAGACCGGTCACCACTTGAAGGCATTCTGAAAGATTGTTTGATTCGTCCGGTTGGATTCAGTAAGTATTGTATCGGCTCTGCAATGCTGTACGATCTGCCACGTAAAAATATTCTGAAGCCGAAATTTTTATTAATTAATAAATTAGAGAATGAATTTTACAAATGTTGCACTGCTTGATGAAATTAAAATTGCAGGTGTGAATATCATTAATGTTCCTGATTTTCTGGAACTTGTGATGAGGTTTGCCCTCAATACCGCAGTTATCCTTATTCTTGTCAGATGGTTATATTATTCAACAGTAAAACGGAAAGATTACCTGTTTACATATATACTGATCGCTAGCGTAGTATTCCTTTTATGTTTTCTGCTGGAGAGTGTTAAACTTCAGATTGGATTTGCATTAGGTCTTTTTGCGATTTTCGGAATCATTCGATACAGAACCAACTCCATACCGATCAAAGAAATGACCTATCTGTTCCTGGTTATTGGTATTTCTGTAATTAACGCGCTTACAAGTGAAAACACAACCCTGGTTGATCTTCTTTTTACTAATCTGGTAATTGTCTTTATTACATTTGGCCTTGAAAAACTCTGGCTGCTAAAACATGAATCATCAAAAATCATTATATACGAAAAAATCAATCTTATAAGACCTGAGAACCGTAAGGAATTGCTCAAAGACCTTAGCGAAAGAACAGGCATCAGCAAAATAAACAGGATTGAAATCGGGAGGATTGATTTCTTAAAAGATACCTGTGAAATGACAATTTATTATTATGTATCAGAGCCCGAAAGTAATCCTGACAATACAAGTGATAATAATGAAAATGATGATGATGATGATGATTAAACGAGCATTTATCCTTCTTGTTTTATCTTTATTTACAGCTGTTATTTATTCGCAGGAGAAAGATTTTGGAATCTGGTATGGTGTTACAATAAAACATGAAATTGTAAAAAAACTGGATCTTGAAATTGCTGCAGTCGTACGCACTTTTGAAAATGCAAAAAAGATTGAACAGGAATTTCTTGAAGGCGGGCTTGATTACAAGTTCAATGATTACTTATCAGCAGCAGGGTCTTACAGGCTTACCAACAATTATGAAGATGATCTCAAATACCATCTGCAGCACAAATTATTCCTGGATCTTAAAGGCAATCTGAAAATTGCTGATTTAAGCCTTACCGGACGCTTCAGATTTCAGGCAAGATATAAGACATATTTTGAAGATGTGGATGACAAAATACCCGATTATACCGCCAGGATCAGGTTGAAAGCAACATACAAGACATTCTCATTCCCTTTAAATCCTTATGTTTATGCTGAAACATTCCTGCCCTTGAATGATGACAGGGACAAGGTAATCGGGAAAAACAGGTTTGGCGCAGGGCTGGAATTCAGTATAGGCAAACGACATTCAATTGAAGCAGAATATCTCTTTCAGCGTGATTTTCTGCCAAATCTCCTCGATGAAAATATTATTTCCTTTAACTACACCCTGAAGTTTTAAGAAACTGAAAACCATAAAGCAAACTGATATGAAATTTCCACGACTAATAATTACACTTATCTTTGGTCTTATCATTTCATTTAATTCCTCATCCGGGCAGCAGATCAGTGCTGACCGTCAATGGCCCGGTTACCGTGGTTATTTTGCTTCAGGTGTCCTCGATAATGCAGATCTTCCGGCGACATTTGATCTGAATAAAAAAATAAACATTAAATGGAAGACAGAAATACCTGGTATGGGTATCTCCAGCCCGGTAATATGGGGAAATAAACTATTCATCACCACCGCCATCAGTGCAGCCGATAAAGCAGGGTTCAAACCGGGACTTTATGGTGATGTTACGCCTGTAAAGGATTCATCGGTACATGAATGGAAAGTGTATTGCATTGATAAGAAAACAGGGAAAATGATATGGGAAAGAACGTCTTATAAAGGTATCCCGAAGATGAAGCGCCATCCGAAATCAACACATGCAAACACAACTGTTGCAACTGATGGTAACTTTGTTGTTGCATTCTTCGGATCGGAAGGGCTCTATTGTTATGATATGAACGGAAAGCTGCAATGGCAAAAGAATTTCGGAGTGCTCAGATCAGTCTTCTTCATAATGGAAAATGCAGAATGGGAATTTGCCAGCTCACCAATCATTTCTGACGGGAGGGTTATTATTCAGTGTGATGTGATGGAAGATTCATTTGTAGCCGCATACGACATCAGAACTGGAAAAGAGCTGTGGAAAACAATGAGGGATGAATATCCAGGCTGGTGTACTCCCAATATATATAAATATGCGGGCAGAACTTATGTTGCAGTCAACGGATATAAACATCGCGGAGGATACGATTTTGAAACAGGAAAAGAAATATGGAAAATGTCAGGGGGAGGCGATATCCAGATACCTACACCCATAATCGGAAATGAACTGATCTATTTTAACAGTGCTCATGGCAAGAGCTCTCCGATTCTTGCAGTAAAAACAAGCGCAAAAGGTGATATTACTCTTAAGGAAGGTGAAACTTCAAATTCAGGCATACTCTGGAGCATGCCCCGTGGTGGTTCATATATCCATACCATGCTTCTTTATCATAACCGGCTCTATAATGTTCTTTGGAATGGTACTGTCAACTGCCTCGATCCTTTTACCGGAAAAGAGATTTATAATGCCAAACTCGGTAAAGCAAAAAGCTTTATAGCTTCACCTGTGGCATCGGATGGTAAAATATTTATAGTAGATGAAGAGGGGACAGTTTATATTATTCAGGATGGAGATACATTCAACTTAATTGCTGAGATCCCGATGAATGATATTTGTATGACCGCTCCTGCAATTACTGATGGTATGATATTTTTCAGAACACAGAAATACCTGATTGCAGTAGGGAAGAATTAAGCTCATTCTCTCCTTAGCTGTATTATCAGGGAACTGCCCTTTACTGACCTTACTGATATTAATATTGCGATTAATCCTGCTGCACATACAGATAGAATCATAAAAATTAGAATCTTCCAGGGCACACCTGAACCATTAATAATTGAAGGTGAAGTTGCTAAAAGTCCTGAGACTGTACCTGCTAAAACTCCCCATAACAGAATCCCTGTCTGGTCTTTTAAAATAAGACTCCTTATCTGGCCGGGTGAATAACCCGTTGCCATCATCAATGCAAACTCACGCTTTCGCTGATTAAAATTGCGTATAAGTATAAATCCCAAACCCGCTACTCCAAGTATCATACCTAAAGTGCCAAGAATTGTAAAAACATCAAGGTAAGTGTTAGTTACCTGGAAAAAGGATGCCAGTTTTTCGCCGGCAGGTTGCACTGAAATACCGTATCCGGCAAACCTTTCACTCAAAGTATTCCTGTAAAACTCTGATAATTCAGGATTTCCGTTTATGAGAAAAATCGAGTTACCTGCGATTGTGGGAAAGTACTTTTCGAAGTTTCTTTCTCCTATAAGGAGATACCCCTGAAATACCGAAGATTTGAGACCTGCACAGATGACTATGTTTACAGGTTGCCCGTTTTCCGCTTTATATATAAGGGTATCACCTGTTTTTATTTTAAGCCCCCATTGCAAAACTGTCTGGTCAGCAATTCCGTATATTGTATTGGCTGCCGGCAGGTCATTTAAAAGCTTCCACGGATTCATTCCTTTTGCATCTTTGATTGCGGTAGCAAAAGAAAATGATCCTTTGGCTATGAATGATGAAGGATCAATACCCAGGATTGATGGTGCAGTAACATGATTAAGATTCAGACAGCTTGCATCATCACCTGGTAACCTTTTTGCCTGAACAAATTTAAGATCGGATAGTGTCTCTTCTTCAAGACCGAACTCTTTCCTTCCTTCATCGCCGGTCAGGTCTTCCTTAACCGGAACAGCAGATTCAGCCCATAACAGGTATCCCCCTGTACCTCCGGCAGGAAGTAGCATTTTATTGCTTAAGACCTGCCTGTTGGCTCCTGTAATTATTATGGCAAATATTCCAGCGGCGATAAAAATCACAGGAGTTATGGCATGTGAAGGATGAAAGGAATAAAATTGTCTTGAATAATTATGCCGTAGTTGGTCAGTTTTATCAGATACTCCTTCTGTTCCTGTGTAATATTGCCGTAAAGCCAGGACGATCGAAATTAAAAGGAATGAACCTCCCAAAAACGAAAATAATGTTGAATAATCCCTGAGAACCAGGGATAAGACAATTGCGACTGAAGTTAAAATAAAGGAGACGAGCAGAATAAACAAATTCTGCCCTGATGAGTGAATTTCTAATTCTCCTTTTTCAGATTTTCCCTGGCTGCCCAGAAAGGATATTACTTTAAACAGGATAAGCATTGAGGTGATCAGGACAGTTATCAGGAGACCGGACAGGATAGGTAAGAAACTGAAGTCAGCAGCAATAGTATTTGTCTGAACCGCTCCAGACCAGACTGAATTAAGGGCATAGATAATCAGCATATTAACAAAATAGCCCAGAAATACACCCGGGATGGCTCCGGCTAAAGAAAGAACTGATGTCTCAAGAAATAATAGCTTTTTTATAAAGTTATTTCTGAATCCAAGGGCAAAATATGTTCTGACCTGATTTTTCCTGCTTTCAAAAAACATCGATACAGTCAGGGATAGCAGAATAATGCAGGAAATAACAATAAAGATACCCAGACTAAGAAACAATGTACTGAAATCGACACCTTCACCGGCAGCTTTGTTGCTTGCTTTCCTGGCATCTGAAATTGTAAAACCTGTATGTTCGGGAACAATTGACCCGCTAAGCAGTTCAGTAATCTCTGACGGGGTTAATGCTTCAGTAAATCTTATGGCAGTTGCAGTTCCGAAAATATTACCCCAGATCTCTTTACCTGTTTCATAAGTAATGAATGCTTTTGGAGTGCCCTTATAATTGTCCCAGTAATCTTCATCTTTATCCCTGATCCTTTCCATTAATAACGGAACACCGGCATCCCATGCGGAGCATGTTGTGCTTCCCGAAATCCCCGGAAAATCAGGCATTAATGTTTGATCCAGGTATCTGCTGCTGCTGTCAATAATACCGGAGATAATGAATATTTTATTTTTTTCTTCGAGGAGACGACCTGTTCCGGGATCATACCATGTCAGTGTTATAGTGTCTCTTACCTTGGCTTTAAGGTCTTCACTGAGCCACCTGCTTATAATTATTTCATCCTCATCGATATCCTGATAAAGTGAAGCAGGCATTGCTGTGACAAAAGAATACGGTGTCTCCGTTCCGGATAAATGAATGCTGTTCGCCAGATATGTGATTACAGGATATCCTGAAGGAATAGTACCTAAAATGTCTTCGACAACTGAACTGTCAATAAATATTCTGTCTGAAATAAGCTCCGGCTCTCCTGTTTTTGCTGACACTCTTACTGTAAGGCCGATATCGGTAGGTGACAGAAGTCTTGAAAGCACCTGAAAAAAAGATGTATATGGATAGTTTTTACTGTTCCGGATAAGTAACCTGTTAGCTTTCTGTTTATTGTTTTTTTCAGGTTGCAGATCGGTAAAGTTTATGAAAACATTCATCGGGATAATCTGGCTGATTCCGAGTGAAAAATTCCCTGACTGTTGTGGGGTAATTATCTTCCCGACTTTCATCACCTTTGAACTATTATTATTCCTGGAAGGTGCAAATGGTGCATTGGCCGGGATAGGATTAATATCTCTGAAACTGATTATAATTTCATCACCGGATTTCAGTCCAAGATGTTGTGCCAGCCTGTAATTAACCGCAACAGTCCCGGGATTAACAATTACCGGATCTCTTCCATGAAAAAGGAAAAAATCATTTCCGATTGCATAAATCTTTACATTTAAAGCTGTTAGTCCCGTGGAAAAGTTCTGGCAAAATCCTTCTGCCTCAAGCAATGATACAGCTTTTTCACCTGTGCTTTCTGTGATTCTTTTTGCCAGTGAAGCATCAAAATATCTGAGTCCTGAGCTGATAACGATGTCAGTATTTCCAAGTCTTTCTGATGCGGTTCTCCTGAGGCTGCTTCTTACCGAATAGCCCGTAAACAGGGATCCTGTTATTACGGCTGACAGCAAAGCTACAATAATGATCTGGTTCACAGAGGCTTTACTGTAAAAGATGAGTGATCTGGCAACTATTTTATATGGATCCGGCTTCATTAAACACAGCTTTTCGGAATTATTTTACCAGCTTACCTTTCTCCAGCTTAAGGTGGAGTTTCATTTTGGAGGCAAGATCAGCGGAGTGGGTAACAGCAATCAGGGTAATACCGTATTCCCTGTTCATTTCTGTCAGAAGGTTACCAAGAAGGTCTGCATTATTTGCATCCAGCGATCCTGTTGGTTCATCGGCCAGAAGCAGAAATGGCTTGTTGATAAGAGCTCTTACAAGCGTGACACGCTGGGCTTCACCTCCTGAGATCCGGAAAGGATATTTATCCGCGATCCCTGTAATTCCGATCCGTGCCATTAAGTTGTTTGCATAAGTAACTTTCTCGTCATATTCACTGCCCGATATTTTAGAGGCAAATAACGGTAACATAATGTTTTCTTTCACAGTAAGATGCGGTAGAAGCAGGTGATCCTGGAAGATAAAGCCTATATTTTTATTTCTGTGCCTGGCTGATTCTTCAGGAGTAAGACTGAGAATTGAATTGCCCCGAAAAGTAATATTACCCGCATCCGGATAGTCTAATAATCCGATTATATTCATCAGAGTTGTTTTTCCTGATCCTGATGGGCCTGTAACAGCTATTGAATCACCTTCTGCAACATTAAGATTCAATCCATCAAGAACCAGTCCTCTCTGATCAAACGATTTTGAGATTTTTTCCAGCAGGAGCATTTGGACAGGCAGTTTTAGTTATTTCTGAATAAAGACTTTATTATAAACCTCTGATAAACCGATAGACATTTTATGAAGAGACAGTTCTTTTCCGACTCTGATCTGCCCGGTATTTCCCAGTTCACTCCTGATCTTACTGTCATTTAACAAATGTAGCAGTGCATCTGACAGTTCTTGAATATTGTCAGGCGAATATATTATCCCTCCACCGGTAATCTCAATTATTTCAGGAAAGGCTCCGGTTGCAGGCTGTACAACGGGAATACCTGCACTATTTGCTTCAAGGATATATAAGCCGTATCCGTCGTATTTTCTTACAGGAACGCTGATGACATCGACATTATTAAAGAATTCCATCTTTTTATTCCCATGGAACTCAGGATATATTTTTACGCTCTTCTGGAATCCGTGCTGTCTGATCTTTTTTATCTGTTCGGTAATAAAAGGTTTATCATCACCGGTATAGCCACCGCATACATTTAACGTCAGACCAGGAACTATATCTGCTGATTTTAGCAGAATAAATGCATCGACAAGCTTATCAAATCCGTTATGATAACTTACACGGCAGAAATAACCTATTGCCGGTGGATGTGATTCATCTTTTGAAATGTCGAAGTGTTCAGCATCAAATCCGAGAGGTACAACATGGATGTTATCACCTTTCAAACCGGTCTTTTTAATAAACAGCTCTTTATAGTATCTGCTGGGGGTCACAAAACTATCCACATAAACAGATTCCTTAGCAATCATATTCCACGCTTTTCCCTGGAATGGCTCAACCATATCATCAATCCAGTCATCTTCATTAAGAAGTGAACAGACTATCTTTACATTAATTCTGTTTTTCAACTGCCTGGCCAGACCGAGAATAAGTGCATTTGATAAGTGTATTATTTCAGGCTTACCATCTTTTAATAAATATTTTATCAGTCTGTCAACTTCATCTTTACGGAAAGCATTGTCACCTTCGATCATGTTTAAGGTAAGATTCTCCAGTCCTTCGGTACGTGTGGTCCCTGCCTGACGCGCCGCAAGCTTCAGAAACGGAGCAGAATCAAATATTTTTTCCAGAAACATAGGCATGTTCCTGAATATGGGAACCTTCTCCCGCAGATACATCGAGATTGCACCAAAAAATATCTGTTTGTCAAGTCCGTTTTCGATATTAGTTTTATCAGGAGGAAGATATAGCGGAATAGCCTTTGCAGTGATGCCTGGAGCTTTCCTGATCGCTCTAAGGTAAAGCATATCGCGGTAGCAGTTACCACAATAAAATGAGCCTCCTGAACCTGTAATAAGATATACAATTTTCATTGCTTTTTTTTCTTCTCTGTGGATCTTCAATATTACTTTATGCGGCTTGTTTATTTTAATCCAAATGAAAGCAGTCTTCCGTCTTCTGTAAGGAAATAGAAACTGTCCCTTGTTACAGCAGGAGAGCTGCTGACTGGAGCCCCGGCATTAAAACTCCAGAGTTTCTTACCACCAGACAGATTAAGTAAATAAATGTTACTGTCTGTACTTCCAAAAAGTACCCTGGCGGGTGAAACAACAGCTGAACCAACAATACGGCCATTGGTTCTGTATTTCCAGATCAGCTTTCCGGTAGTTGAATTATAACAATAAAGGTATTTATCTTCATTGCCCACAACCACCACATTATTACCAATTGCCGGGATTGCCAGAATTGCTCCGGATCCGTCATTCGGAGGTATTTCCCAAATAACTTTTTTAGTAATCATGTTGAGACAATAGAGAGTGCCATCGTAATCACCGAAGTATGCATTTTCATTTGTAAGGGCAGGAGAGGCAGCAATATAAACGCCAATATCAATAGTATCTTTTCCTTTTCCGGTCAACGGATCTGCAACCCTTATCATACCATCACAACCTCCGAATACTATTTTATTATCAGCTACCGCAGGTGTACCATTTATATAGTTATCTGTTTCAAGCTTCCACAGAAGTTTCCCTGTTGCAGGATTAACACAGTGAAGGAAATAATCATAGCTTCCGAAAATAATGCCGGCCTTTTTAGCTGATACCCAAATATTAGCTGAACCAACAATTTGATTATCTGATGAATAAGACCATAACAGCTTGCCAGAAGATTTATCAACTGCCCGAAGAACACCATCAAAAGAACCGATAATAACTTTATTAGCATAAATAAGAGGAGGTGCTTCTATTGTACTTCCTGTTTCGAATTTCCACTGCACCTTTCCATCGATACCAACAGCATATAAGGTTCCTTTATCATTGCCAAAATAAATCTGACCATCGCTTAGTACCGGTGAAGATTTTGTTGTTACCCCGGTAGGAAGACTCCATTTTAAGACAGGTGCGGATGGCACCTCAAAGCTGGTGCTTCCGGAAAGATTGTAGTCTCCGCGGAAAACAGGCCAGTCATTGCTTTGTCCCTGTAATTGGTAACAAGCTGCAAGAAAAAGCAATATTTTACCAATCAATTTCATCTTCAGGTTTCTTTATCTGATATGCTACAGTGCAGACGCTAATGCTTTAAAATATTTTTAGTTTTCAGAGATGCAATATAGATTTTCTCTTCCTCTGATATAAATTTTCTTTTCTGAGAATGCAGGAGTGCAATCAGTGTTTTCTCCAATTGGAGAGGATGATATTATTTTTAGGATTCCGCCGGCTTCAACAATATGCATTATTCCACTGCGGTCAAGCATCCACACTTTATTATCGGCAATAATGGTTGATGCATAAAAAGGATTTTCAAAATAATGTGACCAGAGAGTGTCACCAGTTTCAGCATTATAACAAGCCGCATCACCGCTGCCTGTAGTTACAAACAGGTACCTGTCATTGGCCACAGGGCTTGAAACATCCGGTGTAAAAGTGTTATCTTCCCAGACTGTTGATCCGTTCCTGCCCGGCTTAAGTGCATTAAGTTTATAATAATCCGATACTGCATAAACCATCTTACTGTTCACCGCAAGTGATGTTGCTACATCACCTGATACGCCCGGCAGGCTCCACAGCTCTTTCCCGTCAACAGGATCATAAGATGAAACATTAGGATTTCCGTTTATCAGTACCTGTAGCTGCCCGTCAAAAGTTGCAAGGACAGGTGAGGAATTGACAGCACGGTCTGATCTTGGTGTTTCCCATTTTTGTTCCCCGGTATTCAAATCAAAGCCTGACAGTGATCTTTTATCCTGACTATCATACTGGACAAACAATAATTTATCGGATATAAGGAGAGATGAAGAAAAAGCGTATGTGACCATTGGAACACCTATATTTTTCCCCCACTTTAGTTTTCCATCATGGTCGAAACAGACGAGGTTGCCATTACCGAAAATGGCACAAACTTCATTTTCGCTTACTGCAGCAGTGGGAACAGCCATACCTGCTTCAGCATCTGATTCCGGCTCTTCTGATGAAGATCCCGGAAAACCAGAACCTGCCCCGGTCCAAAGAATTTCGCCTGTGTTCTTATCAATACAATAAACAACAAACTCACCATTTCCGGCCCCTGTTATGAAAAGTTTATTACCCCAGATAACCGGTGAGCTTTTTCCCGGTCTGGGAAGAGCTATTTTCCATTTAATATTCTTGCCCTCTGTCCCGTTCCATTCTGTTGCGAAGCCTGTGCCTCCTGCAATTCCCCGGCTTCCTTCTCCACGGAAAAACGGATAGTTGACATCACTCAGCTGGATTGCTTCAGCAATCACCGCATGTTGTTCCGTAGTTTCCGCAATTACCGAAGATCTTCCGGGTGCCGGAAGCTCTTTTCTCAGAACAAATGATGAAATGACAGCGACAATGGTAACTGCACCGGCTGATATGACCAGATATCTGCGGTTTTTAATTCTTTCTGCATCTATATCCGGTTTATCGGGACGCAGGGACCTGCCAGGCTTTTCACTCCCTGCAACAAGCTGCTGGAAAAGTACAAAAATAATGGCACCGGCAAGCAGGAGATATGAACCTGTCTCAACCTGCCATCTCGAGGAAAAATAGGCTTTCCTTGCCATCAGGTCGATTGCTCTCACCTGTTCAGCTTTATCCCTGTTATCAGGATCCCGGTCAAACTGTTCTTTTACTGACTGCAAAGAAGGACTGTCAAGAGGACTGATCATTTTAAGCTGGATCAGGCTGAAGATCATTGTAACGGCAATTACAAGGGTGAAAATCCCTGACACCAGGCTGATTCCCTTAAAAATTCTGATATCTTTTTCCGAAAACTTCATTTTTCAGGTTTTTATCTTTACTGGACAAAATTTAAAGCACTTTCCACAACTGTAACATCTTCCACGGTCAGGTTCATAAAATGTTCGTATTTTCCTGATTGTCAATCGGAACAAACCAATTCCAAGAGATAAGCCGAGGAATATTCCCACCCATGGCGCACCTTTCCTGAACCTGCCTATTATTTGCCGTTCTTCTTCAAACAATTCATCTTCAGTCTTCCCCGATTCATAGAAAGCAACAGCCGCCTTTGAAACAGCTTTAATCCCTTCTTCTTTTTCAAGCCTTATCTCTCTTGCAAGCTTTACATTATTGTTCATAACAGAAAGCGAAGGAGCGAAGTTGTAAAGTATGACGGCAAACGCTGCTGCCAGAACCGGGATCATCAGGAAGTAAATGATGGATCCCTTAAATGATTGTTTTGGTTTTTCCACATCCGGAGCAGGGTCTGACTGCAGAATGGCATCATACGGACAACCTGATTCGCATAAACGGCAATCCCGGCATTCTGCCGGTGAAATCGTAACATGCTTTACAGAAAAACGCGAGAAAATATTCTGGAGCACACCATACGGACAGAGATACCTGCAATATGGCCGGTTGACAAAAATCCCGACAATGAGAAGAAGTGAACCGAAGATTATCATTGTGTAGGGTGCATCGAGCCTGAAAATGCCTACAAACGGATCGTAGCGGCATATGAGGAACTGGCTTTGAGTTGCGGCAAAAAGGACTGCAAGTCCAAGGTAGACAAACGGTATTACGGCAAGCACCATTTCAACGCTTTTAGGCACCCTGACCTGTTTGAATCCTGTCAGTTCCTGTATTGCTCCAAGCGGACATACTCCCGCACAAAATACACGCCCGAAAAGCAGGGCAAAGATCAACGGGATAATAAAGAAAAGAAGGGCCGGCAGAGGTATTGAATAGCTATCGTTGAAAAGTGCCAGTGACATATTCTGCACAGAACCAATAGCGCAAATGCATCCCTGCCTGTAAAAGCCAAAGTATGCAAGGGAGAACAGAGAGATCCATACTAATCCCTGCCGTGATCTTTTTTTCAGAGCAATCCATGCAGTAACCATTAATGCGCCAACGAGAACGGCAACATCCATATATTCCCACATTGGAGCCCGCTGATTAAGAAACTGGTGGGTAGGGAAGGTGTAGCCTCCCTCAAATTCAGGCCGTGGAAACCTCTGCTGCTGGGCATAGAGAACCGAGTGCCATATAAACAGCAAGACAAAGATAAAATAGGGTATGTACTTTTTCAACCTTCTCAACTTCTTCAACTCATCAACTTTTTTTCAACTCTTTTCTCATATACGGCTCCGTTGCCGGCACTCTTATCACTGCATCCGACGGGCATTTCCGTGCAATAGCGCACTGATTACAATTAACACAAAGATTATGCATTATCTGTAGATAGAGTGACCCGTTGCCGAAATCAGCGCATCCCTTTACACATTTTGAACATCCGTCGCAGAGTGTCTCATCAATTGTGTATTCAAAATATGGCTCCTCAACAAACTTCCTTATTATCGCACCTGTCGGGCATAGCTGATTCTCAGCCGCAGTATTGAATGCTTTTGCTCCCTGACGCAGGTATCCCGGGCAAAAATCACAATAACCGCACATAGGGAATGCATTTGTACATTTGACTGCTGAAGGTGTCATTACACAGCTGGTTCTGCATAGCTCACAACTTGTGCATTTATACGGATCTATCTGCCAGACATATCCTTTGGCATCAGATTTCCCGGATAGAATGACCGGTAGAGTCAGAACAGGAGCTGCTAAAAGAAGCCTGCCAGCAGTCTTCACAAAATCGCGTCTTGATCCGGATTTACTTTTCCTCTCTTTCATCTTTACTCGGGTAAGAACATTGAACAATCTGATTCTCCTGCACAAATTCCTTTCCCCGGACACGATGAACAGTCTTTTCCGGTAACAACTTTATTGCCCAGAGCAAATATGATTATTGCAAGCAGGATAAAGAGACCTGCCCGTACCAACTTATTAATGAATTCTGTCCTGGTAAGTAACATTATATTAATCTTTTAGTCATTCAATTTAATACTGGACCCTCTCTTTTTTCTTATTAATACTCCTGATCTTTCTTACTGATGTCTAAACAGAGCATATTATGTGCATCTCTCATTATAAGGTATTTTCCTGCTATAGCCATCGGGCTCCAGGCCTCGATGGCATCCATTATCTTATGACTTGAAACAAGCACAGCTGTATTGTTTTCAATCCTGAAAAGGTAAAGTGTTCCTTCATCGTCAAGCAGATATAATTTGTTACCGCTCAGGATAAAGGGTCCCATACCTTTGCCATACCTGTTTTCCTTTCCGCTTGACCAGACAGGTATCACCAGGTCAGATTTATTATAGCAAACAAGTTGTCTTTTAAGCGGGCCGGCATTCTCCGGCAATACAGTCCACAGATGATCGCTTTTCAGTATTGGAGTCTGCTGTTCATTTGCAATCCCGCCAGAAGCCTTATGCTGCTCAATTACAGCAGCTGAATAGCCGGACTCATCCTTACTGATCCTTATTCTTGCTGCACCTGCCCCGTAACTGCCGAAAGCGACTAATTCACTATTTCCGAGGTAAACAGGGGAGGCTACTGCTATTGAAGGACTCCAGTCAGTGGTTTTCCATAGTACCTTTCCAATATCATTACCTTCAGCAGATATCCCACATACGCCACCCAGGGCTGCGTATACATACATTTTCTTTCCGTGAATGGTCATCGGGATTATTGATGTGTGGGACATCCTGAGTGAATCAGGATTTGGTGTTTTCCAGATTACCTTCCCTGTGGCACAATCGACACCGATCATAAGAGCTTTTCCCCCGGGAGCCAGGATAGCAACATCATTATCTATCAATGGACATTGTCCCGTATAAAACTCAGGTGTTATTTTTCCTTTAACTTTTCCCGGAATGCCATACTCTTTCTCAAGATCAATTGACCATAGAAGGTTGCCATTCACCGGATCAACACACATTACATGAGATCTTGGCCCTATGGTAACAACATATTTATCAGTAACGGCGGGAATTGTCCTTGAATATCCGTGATTACGCTTGAACTCTACATTATACCATCTTCTCCATAGCTCAGTTCCCGATTTAAGTGAAAAGCACCTGAGCATATCAGCCTTTCTTCTTTCATTATAATCAAGAACATACACCCGTCCGTTCAGGACAGCGGGACCTGCGTATCCTTCGCCAAGGATTGTTTGCCAGACAATGGGAGGGCCTGAGGTATCCCATGCCTCAGCAAGAGGTGTCGGATCCTTGCTTATATTGTCAAAATCCGCCCCCCTGAAGCGGGGCCAGCTCCCGGGAAGCAACTCCTCTGCTGTGCCGAGTGTATCGAAAAATTCTCCGATTACGACTGAATCCGATATCTGTCTCTGAGGAGGTCTGTTGTCCAACCCGGGAACACGTTCAACTACATTGTACGAAGGGCGGGCAAAAATCCACCAGAGAAGGACTCCCGTAAACAACAGAGCAATAAAACCCGTGACGACAGCTATTTTTGTTCTTCCTGGTAACACCTGTTTCTTAATCTTAGTTAAAGCTTGATATTATATACCATAAGCGCATTACCATGCCTGATAAACAGGTTACCATTATGGATTACCGGATGAGCCCAGTAGGGTCCGGATCCTTCTTTCACTTTAAAACTGCTTACCAGGTCAAATTTCTCAGGATCGGGTCTTAGCAATCCTACAAAACCAGTCTTCTCATCATAGATATATAGCATGTTTTCCGCCGAAATAACTGAACCTTTGCATTTCCAGTGCTCTTCGTACATTTTCTTTCCAGTGCTCCACTCAAGGCAACACCAGTTCCCATCGCTGTTGCTAAGCCAGTTAGAACCATATATATATCCGTCTAAAAGCACAACACCTCCATGATGTACGTCCAGGACTGAGTCTGTCCAGTCAACAGATGCATTAGTCCCGTCCTGGTTCAAACTCAGCAAAATGCTTCCATGATCATATCCGCCTGTAATATAAATTTCCCCATCATGGTAAACAGGTGTTACACATTTGATCAGTGGAGCATCAGGCCAGATAGCTACAGATTTCTTACTGTCAAGTACTTCCGTATGATTAATATTCCACAGAACAGTACCGTCAGATGCATCCACTGCAAAAATATAATGCAGCGACACATTAATGATGATTTTTTTCCCTGCGTAATCGATTAATACAGGAGAAACATATGCAGGACCATCATTAATGCTTTTCGATTTCCATATAAGGTCCCCGGTAGCTTTGTCAAGAGCAATTGTGGTGGTTTCGGGTCCGCCCGGAGTAAAATAGAGCTTCTGCCCGTCTATAATAAGCGATTCAGCTATACCCCATTCTCCATAAGTCCCTTTGTAAATTTCGCTGGCTTTAAGAGACCATATTATATTTCCGGATATTCCGTCGATGCAGGCAATATCGCCCGATCCGCTGGATACATAAACTCGCTCCCCTTCAACTGTCGGAGTACAACGGCTTTCCGGATTTGAAGCGGTCCAGGCACGCCCGTAAGAAGTCTGCCATTTTATTTTTCCATAGGTGTCCAGGGCAACCAGTATATCATTCTGACCGTTGTTGCCGGTCAGATAAATGGTATTGTTGCCAAATGATACCGATGAGTGTCCATTGGGTAATTCAAGGTTCTGCCAGATCAACTCAGGTCCGGCTTCCGGCCATGATTGAAGTAATCCTGTTTCTGAAGAAACTCCGGTCCTGTTATCTTCTCTCCATTCACTTATTTTTTGATTATCAACTAATTGCACTGACCTGGCTTCTTGATCGAAAGTCCTGGGATCAGTTCTGGGACTAAAAAAAAGATAACCTATTAAAGCAAGTAATACCAGAATTATTAAAACCGCAATTAACTTCTTCATAATATCATTATTTTATTTAATATAATTAACCATCCTGAGTAAGTACACAGTCTTGTCAGGCGTTTCAGGACGATGTGACAGTTATCTGATCAGAAAGATACAGAATATTATTTGGCTTTAATCGAATAAACAGCCAGATAATCCCCGTGCCGTAAAAACAGTCTTCCTTTATTTATCACAGGATGAGCCCAGTATGGACCTGTACCTTTAGTGACCTGGAAAGAACTGATTATATCAAGTTTTTCACTGTTAGGCCTGACCAGAGCTATGTTACCGGTCTTCTCTTCATAAATATAAAGTAATCCTTCTGCAGAAATTACTGATCCTTTATTAAACCAGGTGGTGGTCCACATCGTCTTGCCTGTAGTCCAGTCGACACATATCCATCTGCCCATTGAGTTATTGTCGTGAGTGGAACTGTAGATATAATTCCCGATAAGCACCATTCCTCCGACATGCGGGTTGATTTCAGGATTTTTCCATACCAGCTCCGGATCCTTGCCATCGAAGGTTATCTTAATCTTTGCAGCAGTCTGACCGTAACCATTTGCCATGAAGATATAGCCATCCCGGTAAATCGGAGTATGAATAAAATTCGTGCCGCGATTTGGATCTGCGTTAAATGATCGCATATTAAATTTCCAGAGCAGTTTGCCGTTAGCTGCATTAACTCCAAAAATATTTGTCGGATTGAGTGTCACAATTACTTTCATCCCCTTGTCTTCCACGAGCAAAGGATTTACATATTGTCCACCTTCATTTAATGATGGAGTTTCCCATACAACATTCCCGTTATCAACATTGAATGCAACCATTGCAACAATATTACCACCGGGTGTTACTATTACTTTCTTATCGACAACAAGAGGCGATTCGGATATTCCAAACCTTGGTACTACCGCACTATATTTTTTATAGTAATCTACCGACCAGAGGATTTTACCAGTTGGAGAGACACATGACAGTTCACCCGATCCACTAACAACAAAGATCTTCCCGTTCGAGAAGGTCGGGGTGCAACGGCTTTCCGGAGAACTCTGGACTTTTGACATAGTCCCGTATTCCACATCCCACTTTTTCTTTCCATCCTGGGTAAGAGCAGTAAGTACATCTTTATCACCCCTGATGCCTGTAATGTACACCGCATCATTTGTTAACGTAGCGCTGGAATACCCCATACCTATACCTGAAGCCTCCCATATAAGTGATGGACCTGATGAAGGCCAGCTCTTCATTAATCCGGTTTCGTTGTATATGCCTGTTCTTCCTGGTCCCCGCCATCCAATTTCCTGCCCATAAAACTTGCCGGTAATCATTATCATAACGATAATCAAAGAGATTTTTATAACACTTTTTTTCATAATACTCCTTTTAAAGTTAAAGTTTTGCAATATAGAAAAATGTAATAGACAAAATACCAAATAATCTGTCTAGTATATCATCTTTTAAAAGAATGAAGAGATATTTAACAAAATTTAATAATTCAGTATTACAGTAGATTCGGAATGTATTCCGAATCTACCACAATTATCATTAATTTATTTTAATTTTAAGGCAGAACAATTTAAAATATCTGCATCACATGGAAGAAAAATATGATAACCTTAAAATAATCCTTTGGCTTATACTTTTTTTTGTCTTCGGAATTATTATAATAGCCTGCAAACCACATTCCGGTGATTATATAATGACCGTCAACGGTCCGGAACACCCCGGTAAAATGGGCATCACTCTTACACATGAGCATATCCTTGTCGATTTCATCGGAGCAGACAGTACAGGTTATTTCCGCTGGAACAGGGATTCAGTTATTGAAAAAGCATTGCCCTTTGTGCTTGAAATAAAGGGAAAAGGAGTAAAAACTTTTTTTGAGTGTACCCCTGCATACCTTGGTCGTGATCCATTGCTTTTAAAAGAGCTTTCTAAAAAAACCGGTATTAGCTTTATCACCAATACCGGATATTACGGAGCAAGAAATAATTTCTTCATTCCAGGAAGCTTCCATTCATCGGAAGCCTCCGAAATAGCTGAAATATGGATCAATGAGTTTGAAAACGGGATAGAAGCAACCGGAATCAAACCAGGATTCATTAAAATTGCAGTTGAACGGACTGACTCTTTGTCGCCGGAGCACAGAAAAATCATTACTGCTGCTGCACTGGCGCATTTAAAGACAGGACTTGTAATTGTTTCCCATACCGTACCGGATAACCCTGCATTTGAACAAATCGGAATCTTAAAGGACATGGGAGTTGATCCTTCGGCTTTTATATGGGTTCATGCTCAGAATGGTACAATTGAAGGGAATTTAAAAGCAGCAGGCGAGGGTGTCTGGATATCACTTGATAATGTCAGAACAAGACCGGATCTTGAGCCCGGAGCCCTGTACAGTGTCAGCTGGTATGCCGACAGGATATTGGAATTAAAGAAAAACGGACTTCTGAACAAAGTCCTTATTTCACACGACTCTGGCTGGTATGATCCTGCAAAACCCGGTGGTGGTACATTTAACGGATTTACCGATATCTTTAATTCATTATTACCGGTCCTGAAAACAAAGGGAATTAGCGATGCTGAAATTGATCAGATCATGGTTAAAAATCCCCGGGAAGCATTTAAAATAAAAATCCGTAAACTTTGAAAACCCTGAACCCTAAACGCGAAACACTACAAGCCAGAAACACCCCCCTGACCCTCCCGACCTCCGGCAGGGACAGGCTCTCAAGAGGGAATTTTTTGGTTCGTTTTCCCCCTTTGAAGGGGGATAGGGGGATGTTTCTCCTATCCTTCTTACACCCCCCCAGCCCCCCTCAAGGGGGGAACATGTAACAAATAACCGATAAACCATTCCCTGAATGAAACCCTCACTACCTCTTACCATACTCTCATCTCTTTCACTGGTATCATGTGCACAATCAGATAAAGACAGGCAATTACCTAACATTGTATTCATCCTTGCCGATGATCTTGGTTACGGTGATTTAAGCTGTTACGGACAACAAAAGTTCTCCACACCAAATATTGATCGTCTTGCCAGGGAGGGCATGTTATTCAGGCAGCATTACACAGGATGCACAGTCAGCGCTCCCTCACGTTCCTGCCTGATGACAGGGCAGCATACAGGACATGCTCCGATAAGAGGCAACAAAGGATGGGAACCTGAAGGACAATGGCCGCTGTCTGCTAATTCAGTAACTATTGCAGAAATGCTTAAAACAAGAGGTTATGTAACAGGTGCTTTCGGGAAATGGGGATTAGGGTATATTGATACGGAAGGTGATCCCAATGCACAGGGATTTGATGAGTTCTTTGGATATAATTGCCAGAGCCTGGCACATAACTATTATCCTGATCATCTCTGGCATAACCATGAAAAAATCCTTCTTCAGGAGAATGAAAGCGGTAAAACCGGGATATATAGTGCAGATATAATTCACAAAGCCGCCCTCGGGTTTCTCGAAAAAAACAGTAACAAACCATTCTTTCTATTCTACCCTACAACGATTCCGCATGCAGAATTGTTCGCCAAAGAGGAATACATGAAGGTTTTTCGCGGGAAATTTGATCCTGAAAAATCATTTAAAGGCGTTGATGACGGATCAAATTTCCGGCTTGGTCCTTATGGTTCACAACCGGAAGCGCATGCAGCATTCGCAGCAATGATAAAACAACTTGATGATTATGTGGGCGAACTCCTCACAAAACTTAAAGAACTTGGACTGGAAAAGAATACAATAGTGATCTTTGCTTCTGATAACGGTCCTCATCTTGAAGGGGGAGCAGATCCCGATTACTTCAACAGTAACGGAGATCTTAAGGGTTATAAACGGGATATGTATGAAGGTGGAATAAGAACACCTTTGCTCGTAAGATGGCCTGAAAAGATTAAGGCAGGAACTGAATCTGACCACATTTCAGCCTTCTGGGACTTCCAGCCTACTTTTGCTGAAATTACCGGGGCAAACGTTCCGGAGTATGTTGATGGAATATCGCTTCTTCCAACGCTGCTCGGTAAAAGAAAGCAGAAAGAACATGAATATCTCTACTGGGAATTTCATGAGCAGGGCGGGAAGGTTGCTGTCAGGATGGGCAACTGGAAAGCTGTACAAAGAAATGTCGACAAAATCCCACAAGGAACAATTGAATTGTACGATCTCTCTGCAGACACCGATGAAACAAATGATGTGGCATCATCACATTCTGAAATTGTAAAAAAGATGGAAGAAATTATGAAACAGGCACATAAGCCATCCGAGATCTTTCCATTTGCTTTTGAAAAGCCATGAAAAAAATCAAACTTATTCCCGGTGCTCTTGGTGTTCTGTCATTAGCATCATCACAGTTTGCCGGAGCGCAGGCAGCTGATAAACCTAATGTAATAATTATTTATGCCGACGATCTTGGATATGGCGACGTAAGCTGCTACGGTGCAACAAGAGTGATCACGCCAAACATCGACAGACTTGCAAAACAGGGGCTTCGTTTTACAAATGCACATTGTACATCGGCAACAAGCACTCCGTCACGCTATTCACTGCTGACCGGAGAGTATGCCTGGCGAAGGAAAGGTACCGGTGTCCTTCCGGGTGATGCTTCAGCAATTATTGAACCTGGTCGTATTACTTTGGCCACAGTAATGAAGAATGCCGGTTATACTACAGGTGCCGTGGGCAAATGGCATCTCGGCCTTGGCCCTTCCGGTGGTCCGGACTGGAACGGAGAAATCACCTCTGGCCCTATGGATATCGGATTCAATTACAATTTCATTATTCCTGCAACAGGTGACCGGGTACCCTGCGTATTTGTTGAGAACAGAAGAGTAGTCGGGCTGAATCCGGATGATCCGATAACCGTAAACTACAAGGGGAAAATTGGAAATGAGCCAACTGGAAAGGAAAATCCGGAAATGCTTAAAATGTATCCTAGTCATGGCCACGACATGGCCATTGTTAACGGCATCAGCCGAATAGGTTATATGACCGGAGGGAAATCTGCACTCTGGGTAGACGAGGAAATTGCTGATGTAATAACAGGTAAAGCTGTCGACTTCATTGGAAATAATAAGGATAAGCCATTTTTTCTCTATTTTGCCACTCATGATATTCATGTACCACGCGTACCTCATCCCAGATTTGCCGGTAAGAGTGGTATGGGTCCGCGGGGAGATGCCATCCTCGAATTCGACTGGTCAGTGGGAGAGATCATGAAAACCATAGATAAGCTTAAGCTTTCACGCAAAACATTAATAATCGTAACCAGCGATAACGGGCCTGTCGTTGATGACGGATATAAAGATCAGGCTGTTGAGCTTCTTGGCAGCCATAAGCCTGCAGGCCCTCTCAGGGGAGGTAAATACAGTCTTTTTGATGGCGGTACACGCATTATGTTTATTGCCAGATGGAAGGGTACCATAAAGCCAGGTATTACCGATGTCCTCTTCAGCCAGATAGACCTCATATCTTCGTTTGCTGCCCTGACAGGACAGACCTTATCATCTGAAGCAGGACCTGACAGCTTTAACCAGATCGATGCTTTACTGGGACGATCAAAGACGGGTCGTGACTGGCTTGTTGAACATTCCGGCAGACTGACAATAATCAAGGGAGACTGGAAATATATTGAACCCGGAGCCGGTGTGAAAGTAACAGCAAATACCAATACCGAAACCGGAAATGATCCGCTGCCCCAACTCTATAACATGAAAACCGACCTGGGCGAAAAAAAGAATGTAGCTGCTGAAAATCAGGATATTGTTAAGGAATTAACAGATCTCCTGGGAAAAATTAAAACTGAAGGCAAAACAAGATAAAGAAGAAATTACACCTAAAGCCTTACCCCTCTGCCCCCCTGAAGGGGGTTAATTAGGAGAATTTTTTGGCCTAAAAGGGGGTACGGAGCAGACATTGAAAGTTAAAAAAATATAGAGATCAACAATGATAAATCTGAAATCTGCAATAAGTATTGGAGCTGCATCGCTTGTTACATTCCAGGCTTCACCACAAAAAGCAACTCAATTCAGGCAAGCCACACCCAATATCGTTCTGATCCTGATGGACGATATGGGCTATGGCGATATCGGCAGGACTGGTGCGAACCAGCTTGAAACCCAGAATCTCAACCGGCTTGCATCCCAGGGAATGCAATTTACATGGTACTATTGCCCCCAGACGGTGAGCAGCGCCTCGAGAGCAGGTTTGCTGACAGGATGCTATCCCAATCGTGTAGGCATATCCGGAGCCCTAATGCCATGGGCTACAAACGGCATCAATGCCGATGAGACAACCATTGCTGAAATGCTAAAGACCAGAGGATATTATACCGGCATAATCGGGAAGTGGCATCTTGGTCATCACAAAGAATTTCTCCCTCTCCAGCATGGTTTCGATGAATATTACGGAATACCCTATTCCAACGATATGTGGCCTGTAGATTTTGATGGTGTTCCCATCCGTCTTAAAGACACCACCAGCAACAAAATGAAGTATCCTATACTTCCCCTGATAGAAGGAAATGAAAAAGTGGGAGAGGTGAGAACTCTGGCCGACCAGGATAAGCTTACGACCGATTATACCGAAAGGGCTGTCAGGTTTATTGAAGAACATAAGAAGGAACATTTCTTCCTTTATTTTCCTCATTCTATGGTACATATACCTCTCGGAGTATCTGAAAAATTCCGCGGGAAAAGCAAACAGGGATTTTACGGAGATGTCATGATGGAGGTAGACTGGTCGGTTGGTGAGATAATGAAAGCGCTCAAAGCCAACGGCCTCGAGAAAAATACCCTGGTTATTTTTACAAGCGATAACGGTCCGTGGCTCAATTTCGGCAACCACGCCGGGACAACCGGAGGGCTCCGGGAGGGAAAAGGTACAAGCTGGGAAGGGGGCCAGAGGGTGCCATGTATTATGAGGTGGCCAGGCGTTATCCCTTCAGGTGATATCTGTAGCCAGCTGGCATCTTCTATTGACATCCTGCCTACTCTTGCTGCAATAACCGGAGCCTCCCTTCCTGCCAGTAAGATTGACGGTGTAAACATCCTTTCCCTTATGCGGGGCGATAAAAGTGCAGCACCGAGGCATGAGTTCTACTATTATTATGAGCAGAACAGTCTTGAGGCTGTACAGCGCGACTACTGGAAGCTGGTTCTTCCCCACAGCAGCCGCACGTACAGGAATATGAAGCCGGGCGCTGATGGATGGCCCGGACCAACAGGGACTGAGACAGTAAAAACAGCCCAATTGTATGATCTTCGCCGCGATCCGGGTGAATGGTACGACGTTGCTGCTTTTTACCCCGATAAGGTAAAGGAGCTTGAAACTCTTGCAGAAGAAGCGAGAAAAGATCTTGGAGATAATCTTACTAACTCTCCCGGAGAAAACAGAAGGAAAGCAGGTTCAATAAAATGAATATCCCATGAACTCACCCACCCTGCCTCCCTCTCTGCTAGTGCAAAGAGGGAGGTGTAAAATACTAATATACAAATACTTCCCCCTCTTTACAAAGTAGAGAGAGCCTGTCCCGCAAATGCGGGAGGGAACATAAGGGGGTGAGTACATGAATAACAAAATCATCGTTTAGTGACTAAATATTTAAGAAAATGATTAAAAATCCCCGCAACATTCATCTGGTTAAAGGTTTATCATCATTGCTGACTTTCAGTCTGACCGGAACACTTTCATTTCAATCAACAAACTCATATGCTCAACAACCCCAGGAACATTCCAATATCCTCTGGATATCTACAGAGGATATGAGCCCCCATCTTGGCTGCTATGGTGACAAAGTAGCAAATACGCCGAATATTGATAAACTGGCATCTCAGGGCATTCGATATACAAATGTATTTACCACGGCAGCAATCAGTGCTCCGTGTCGGGCAGGAATAATAACCGGTATGTACCAGACTTCAATTGGTTGTATGCATATGCGAACAACTTCTTACAGGAGATCTGCAGAAAATCCTATTGAATTCACCGCAGTTCCGCCACATTATGTAAAAACATTCACAGAGTATCTTCGTGCCGCCGGATATTATTGTACAAATAATTCCAAGACTGACTACCAGTTTGCAAAAGATCCTGTTCCGGCATCCATCTGGGATGAATGCAGCAGGAATGCGCACTATAGAAACCGACCGGATAAAAGTCAGCCTTTCTTTGCAGTATTCAACTGGACAGGTACTCATGAAAGTCAGAACTGGGATATAAGCAAAGTAAAAACTGATCCGAAAAAGGTAGCCGTCCCACCTTATTATCCTGATAATGAAATAATAAGATCCAACCTTGCAATAATGTACGATAATATTGCCAGACTTGATTCAGTAGTTGGTGTCTTGCTGGCAGACCTCGAAAAGGAAGGAGAATTGGATAACACAATTATATTCTTTTGGGGTGATCATGGTGACGGATTGCCAAGAGCAAAAAGATGGCTTTACGATTCAGGTTTGAATATTCCGCTCATTATTAAATGGCCTGATAAATCAAAAGCCGGAACCGTTGAAGAGCGTCTGATTAGTTCTATTGATTTTGGTCCCTCTGTGCTTTCTCTTGCCGGTGTGCCGGTTCCGGCTCACATGCAGGGAATACCCTTTCTCGGCAGACAGGCAGGAACACCAAGAGATGCGGTCTTTGCTGCCCGCGACAGGGTTGATGAATCTTACGATATGATCCGTTCCGTCCGCACAAAAGACTATTTGTATATACGAAATTACTATCCGAATGAGCAATTCCCGATCTGGGTTCCATACCTGAGTAATATGCCTATATACAAGGAGATGCTGCGTCTGGATGCAGAGAGTAAATTAACAGGTCCGCAGAAAAGCTAGATGGCATATTCCCGGCCTCCCGAAGAGCTTTACGATGTAAAGGCTGATCCCTTTCAGATAAAGAACCTTGCAAATGATCCTAAGTATAAATCCATCCTTGAGGATTTGAGAAACCGCCATAAAATATGGACAATTGAAACAGGTGATATGGGTCATCTGAATGAACCGGAAATGATTGAACAGATGTGGCCCGGCGGAAAACAACCTGTTACTGATATTCCATATTTCATTATCAATGCACCGGAAGATCGCTCTTCAAAAAATTACCGGACAGGAGGGACATATTCATCACCGATGACACTGGGTTTCTATTGCCCGACACATGGTGCTTCAATGGTTTATACTTTTGAAGAAAAAGCAAATCCTCACTGGCTGCTTAATGCAGGACCTTTGCACCTCAGGCCCGGAACTTACAATATCCGCGTTAAAGCCGTAAGGTATGGATATAAGGATAGTGAGGAACTGAAAGGGACATTTTTTATTAAGTAACATTGGTGGCTTCTCATCGTTGTAATCTACGTTGCTAGCAACGTATTTATCAACGTATTTATCAACGTTGATACTTAACTAAAGTTTTAAATGAAGTTCCACGAAGCGCCCTCCAAGTTCCGGAATATTCTGTATCTTAACAAAGAAATAAAACTAAAGGCAATGCAAATAGACTTCAAACTCCTGACGATCATTGGAATAAGCACATCAGTCTATCCTGTCTTTATTGCACAAAAAAATGAAACAGCAGGTCGCCCCAATATCATCTACATTATGAGCGATGATCATGCTTACCAGGCTATCAGCGCTTATGGGGGTGCACTGAAAGATCTTGCTCCGACACCTAATATCGACAGGATTGCCAGGGATGGAATGAGGTTTGACAGATGCCTGGTAACAAACTCCATATCAGGACCATGCCGTGCCGTTATTCTGACAGGTAAATACAGTCATCTTAACGGATTTATTACAAATGAAGGACAGAAACCATTCGATGGCTCCCAGCAGACTTTTCCCAAGCTGCTCCAGAAAGCAGGATACAACACCGCGATGATCGGGAAATGGCATCTGGCATCTGATCCCACAGGTTTCAATCACTGGGAGATACTGCCAGGTCAGGGCAATTATTACAATCCCGATTTTATAAATGAGGATGGAAGACATCGTGAAGAAGGGTATGTCACCGAGATAATAACGGATAAATGTATCCAGTGGCTTAACCAGGTAAAAAATACAGGTCAGCCGTTTATGCTAATGATGCACCATAAAGCACCTCACAGGGAATGGCAGCCCGGACCAGATGAACTGACACTATACAAAAATGTGACATTTCCTGAACCTGCGACACTCTTTGACGATTATGCAAATCGCGGAACAGCTGAAAAAACTCAGGATATGACAATTTCAAAAACGATGCGGGTAGAGGAGGACCTTAAACTTTATAAGGATCGTTCAAAGATGAAAAACACAGGGTTGAACCGCCTTTCAACGGAGCAGATGACTGCCTGGAATTCGGTTTATGATCCAATAATAAGGCAGTTCTATGAGTCGGACCTTCAAGGTGATGAACTTATCAGATACAAATACCAGAGATACCTGCAGGATTACCTCGCCTGCATTGCTGCAGTTGATAAAAGTGTGGGAGAGGTGCTCGACTACCTTAAAGAGAATGGTCTTGATAAAAATACTGTGGTAATCTATGCATCTGACCAGGGATTCTACCTTGGCGAACATGGCTGGTTCGACAAAAGATGGATGTTTGAGGAATCTTACAGAACGCCGCTTCTTGTTCAGTGGCCGGGTATAGTCAAACCGGGCAGTGTGAATAATGACATGGTTTCCAATCTTGATCTTGCCGAAACCTTTCTCGATATAGCCGGAGTTGAAGTGCCATCTGATATGCAGGGGAGGAGCATGGTTCCTGTTTTAAAGGGAAAAACTCCTGCCAATTGGAGAAAGGAGCACTACTATCATTATTATGAATATCCAGGTTCACACATGGTTAAGCGTCATTACGGAATGAGCACCGAACGATATAAGCTTATGCATTACTATTACGATATTGATGAGTGGGAGCTTTATGATCTGCAGGCTGATCCTCAGGAAATGAAGAATGTTTACAATGATCCCGCTTATGCAACGGTAATAAAACAGCTTCATAAACGACTTACAAAACTTATGAGGAAATTCGGTGATAGTGAAGAGCTTGCTAAAACATTTCTACCGAAATAACCAATGTCATTCTTTTTTACTGTTAATTATAATCATAGCAACACCTTATAAATAACAACATGCGATAAGTATTGCCAGAATTGTAAACAAAGACTTTATTTTTCTTAATGCAACAAAAGGGACAATAATTCGTCCTTAGAGAGATTCTAACAAACGCCATGATAAAAAACTTCTTCCGCTTGTCCTTTCGTAATATTTTGAAACATAAGGGTTTTGCATTCATAAATATAACAGGACTGGCAATAGGGCTTGCTGCATCATTACTGATTCTATTATGGATTCAGGATGAGTTAAGCTATGAAAAGTATAACCTGAATGCTGAAAATATATACAGGGTCGAAGAGGACCAGTTTTATTCAGGTGAGAGATACCATGTAACCGTAACACCACATCCCAGCGGACCTGTATGGAAAGAAAAAATCCCTGAGATCAGGGAACAGACACGTATAAACCGTCTTCCCCGTATCTTGTTCCGACAGGAAGAAAAAGTATTTTTTGAATCGGCAATCATTGCAGCAGACTCAGGCCTTTTTAAAATGTTCACCATGCCGCTATTACTGGGCGATCCTGAAACTGTTCTGAATTCACCACACTCAATAATACTTACAGAAAAGCTGGCTGCAAAATATTTTGGTGATACAAATCCTTTGGGAAAGACGATTACAATTGAAAATAAACTCCAGTTCATGGTAACGGGTGTGATGAAAGATCTGCCTAAGAATTCAATATTCACATTTGAAGGGGTTATTCCTTATTCTTTCTTAAAAGAAATCGGAGCAATAAGTGATTCCTGGGGTAATAATTCGATTTTTACCTTTGTATTACTCGAGAAAGGTTCTGAAATAGAAGCTGTCAACAAGAAACTTACAGATGTTGTACTGGAATATCAACCGCAAACAACTACAAAATATCTCCTGTTCCCTCTCCTGGACATTCATCTTCATGCTCAGTTCGGTTATGAAATAAGTAAAGGACCTGTAATTGTTGTTTATATCTTTACCCTGATTGCTGTATTTGTCCTGCTTATTGCATGTATTAATTTCATCAACTTAACAACAGCCAAAGCTTCAGGCCGCTCAAAGGAAATAGGTATAAAGAAAGTTGCCGGGGCAGATCAGAGGACTTTGATAGTCCAGTTTATGATTGAATCACTTTCCCTCGTTTCAATTGCCATGCTGTTTGCTCTGATCCTGCTGGGATTAGCGCTACCTTTGTTTAATAATATCTCCGGGAAGAATTTCAATCTTCACGACCTCTTCCAGTTTAAGTTTATTATCAGCGTGATAATTGTCGGGTTGGTTGCCGGACTGATATCCGGTATTTATCCAGCCCTTTATCTCTCTTCATTCAAACCGGTTGCTGTCTTAAAAGGAGAAACAATCTCCAGAAAAGGCAATGGGAGATTAAGACAAATTCTTGTTATTATTCAGTTTACACTTTCAATATTGATTGCAGTCGCAGCCATATTCATGTACATGCAGTTAAAACACCTTCAGGATAAGGACCTTGGATTTGACAAGGAGAACCTTTTATGTATTCCGATGCTCGGAGATATGATACCCAAATATTACTCTCTGAAAGATGAGCTTCTTAAGGAGACTCTCATCCAGGGAGTTACAGCAGCAAGAAGCAATCCGGTCAGAATTGGAAGCAATTCAGGCGGAGCCAGCTGGGAAGGCAAGGATCCGGAAAAACGTGTTCTTATCGGAACCAATGCTGTTGATTATGATTATCTCGAAACGATGAAGATGGAAATTAAATCGGGCAGGGATTTCTCAAGGGAGTTTCCTTCTGATCTGGCAAAAGATACAACAGGTAATTTCCTTGTGAATGAAGAGGTAGTAAAGATCATGGGAGTTGAAGATCCGGTAGGAAAAAGTTTCAGGTTTATGGGAGTTAGCGGAAGGATAGCAGGAGTATTAAAAAATTTCCACTTTAAAGGAGCTGACCAGCCCATCGAACCTATTGCCTTCGCCCTGACTGGTCCTGAATACCTGAGCTTTATCCTTATCAGGCTTACCCCGGGCAATATTCCTGAGGCCCTGAAAACAGCTGAGAGGGTATGGAAAAATGTACTTCCGGAATACCCGTTCGACTATTTTTTTATCGACGAAGATTATGATAATCTTTTCAGGACCCAGTTTCGTCTCACAAAGTTATTAAAGTA
>JALHSP010000148.1 GCA_022865305.1 Bacteroidales bacterium
AGAAGAAAATGGCAGGGACAGCAGGAAAAATAAACGGGCATGATCTGTTATTATACGTCGGGGGTGTGGCAATAAGTCATTCAACATCTTGCAGCATAACACTCAATGCAGGTACGGTTAATGTTACCAGCAAGGATTCTGATAAATGGGCGGACTTTCTTCCGGGTGCAAGGGAATGGAGTGTAGAGGCTTCCGGGATGGTCGCTCTTGACGCTACCTATGGACTGGATGAATTTTACACCCTAATGAACTCACAGGCGAGTGCGACAGTAAAGTTTGCAACAAGCAATTCAGATGACAGATTTTTCTCAGGAACGGGATATATCACTTCGGTGTCAGCAGATGCCCCGGACGAGTCACCGTCGACATTCACAGTATCATTCGCAGGGACAGGAAAGTTAAAATTTGCTAAAACATAAAATATGGCAACAGCAGGGAAAATTAATGGTCATGATTTGTTGGTATATGTTACCACAACGGCCATTGGTCACAGTACATCGTGCAGCGTAACACTTAACTCAGGAACGGTTGCGACCACATCGAAAGGTTCTTTTAAATGGCAGGACATTCTACCGGGATGCAGAGACTGGACAGTGGAGACTTCCGGGATGATAACCCTTGATACTACGATAGGAATTGAGGAGCTTTGGGGATATATTAACGGGAAGACAAAACTGACTCTGAAGTTCGCCACAAGTGATGCAGCAGACAGATTCTTTACTGGGTATGCTTATCTGACCTCTGTTTCAGCAGAAGCACCGGATGAGTCACCGTCAACCTTTACAGCAACATTCCAGGGAACAGCTAAACTGAAATTTGCTAAAACCTAATATATGGAATTTATCGAAATCGGTGGAGAAAAACGGCCCGTTAAATACGGATGGAACGCCGTAAGACTATTACAGAAAGCGTGGCCAAATCTTTTAAATGATATAGACAAGGAAGAAGGGGTTTCGCTTGAAAAATTATTGGAAATAATACTAATTGGATTGAAAGAGGGTGCCAGGATTAGTAAAGTTGAATTTAATTCAACGATTGAGGATGTGGCGGACTGGCTGGATGAGGATACTGATAAGGCCAATGAATTTATAAAAACCCTTATAGCCCAGATGCCGAAATCAAAAAAAGTTCAGGCCCCGTAAAGTCCGGGGCACTGGATTTTGATACTCTTCAGCAGATAGGCATAGGGCAATTAAGAATGACAGAGGATGAGTTCTGGGATATTACGCCACGTGCCTTTTTTAATGCAGTTGAAGGGCATCAGGCAGAGCGACAGATGGAACTTGAGGTAATGAGATTGCAAACGGCCAGAATAATGGAATGTTGGTCAACAAAAAATACAACAATAGATCCGAAAAAACTCTGGAAATATCCATGGGAAAGCGAAAAGAAACAACAGATAAATTTAGAAAAACAAATACACCGTGCTAAACGGATTGCTGAGAAGATGGAACGTATTGAAAAACGTGGAAATATTGAAGAGATATGAATGAACGGGTAGCAGGATTATTATTTAAGATCAGGGCGGATACTACGGCACTAAGGCAGGGCATGAAACAAACCCAGGCGGCTGTTGGTAGTATGCAGAAATCAATGGAGCTTTTAAAAGGCACATTGATTGCTACATTTTCTATTACTGCTGCTAAAAGGCTTTTTAGTTTTGGAATTGAACTCATAGAACTTGGAGATATAGTAGGCGATGTACGTGAAGCGTTTGACAGACTTAATCAACCTTATTTATTAGACAAGCTTCGTAAGGCTACCTTTGGGATGATTAACG
>JALHSP010000018.1 GCA_022865305.1 Bacteroidales bacterium
TTTATCATAAATGCAAATATTTTTAACGGAATTTATGTTTTTATTTGCATTTTTACTATTTATTCAAGCTAAAGATATTAACATATATCGTTGATTATTAACATTATATGTGCATTAAAAGACTTCCTCAGCAAACCCTAAATAGTACTGGATTTCAAGCCCCCTTCAGGGGGTTGGGGGTCGTTATAGTCCTGATTCTTTAACAATTCTTTCCACAATTGCCTCCCATCCCAGCGTCATCAGATGAATGCCATTAATGCCTTTTTTCCGTTTTACTGAATCAATCATTTCCAGAGCGATCTGAACTCCTTCTTCACTAGCTCCATCGCCCGCTTTCTCCATACGATTCAAAATATTTTCTGGCATGAATACACCCGGGACATTTTTTTGAAGATACTGCGCAACCTTATAACTCTTAAGAGGAGATATGCCGATTAATATGAATACTTTATTCAACACATTCCTTTTATCCAGTTCTTCCAGCCACAGATCAATCCTTCCAGGCTCAAAAATAATGTTTGTCTGGAAAAATTGTGCTCCGGCATTGATCTTTTTATGGTCCTTGATTGCCTGCAGTATCGGATCAGATGCGAATGGTGAAGTTGCGGCACCCAGAAAAAACTCCGGAGGATTCTTTATCTTCCTTCCGTCAAGGTAGATGCCTTCATCTCTCATCCTTCTCAGTATCCATAACATCTGGACAGAATCTACATCAACAAAATTCATATCGCTTGTTGGTGAGGGTCCCACCACTGCACTGTCACCTGTAACACAAAGAACGTTCTTTATGCCCAACTGATTTATGCCAATAACAACTGACTGGAGACCTGTCCGAGTTGTATCACGGGCGGCGATCTGTAATACCGGTTCAGCATTCAGATCATACGCAATTTTGCAGCAGGCTATGCTCGACATTTTAGGAATGGCCGATGCAGCATCAGTGAAGTTTATTGCTGTAACGTATGGCCTGACAAAATTTATTTCTTCAATCAGTTTGGCAGCTCTGGCTCCCAGAGGAGGAGACACTTCTGTTGCAACTACAAATTCACCATTCCTCAACCTGGTTTCCAGGATTGAGGCAGGTTGACTATATGCAGGAGGATGATAATCTGAATCTCCATTCCACCACTCAGGCTGACGTACAGGTTTAAAAACAGAGTTCCAGTTCCTTGTTCTCAACTCTCTGTCATTTGATAATGAACCTTTAATAAAAGTACCTGTGCCAACGGTTCTAACCTGTTTTATCACATCAAGCCAGGTTTCAGTTCCGACTTTATTCCAGTCAAGAGGGGGAAGTATTTCAAGAAGCTTTTCCTGCCTTCCGGTTTTTAAAGCTCTCTTATAGATACAATACCAGACGCATTTACGGGTTTCATCGACATAGCAGTTTTTCTCAGGTGTAACTCCGCCACATGGTCCGTTCCTCATTCCTTTTGGGCATTCCATTGGACATATAAATGCCGTTTCCTGCAGCAGGCAGTTACCACACATACGACAACCATATACAGGACCCTTTATTAATAATTCTATTTTAGCCCGGAATCGTTGGCTGAACTTTTCTTTTTTAAACGGGTAAAAGGCTGGTTGCCATCTGCGGGCGGGTTTAAGACCGAACATAAATAAGTATTATTCTGATAAATTATATAAATGTATTGTTACTGGTGACTCTGGAAGTATTCAACAAATCTGACAGCAAAATCATCCCTGCCTAAAACCAGGTCGGCGGCTCGCACGGCTGCAGTTATTTTTTCAGGATTAGCTATCGGACATGTTAATCCATTATAAATTGACATCATCATATAAGCTGCATTAAGTGATTCTCTGTCGGGTAATCCGAAAGAGATATTACTTGCACCCTGTGTTATATTATGACCTAATTTCTGATGGACCAGTCTGATAGTTTCAAGGGTAACCAGGCAGGCATTCGGATCTGCACTTACAGCCATGGCCAGAGGATCAACGATAACATCTTCAGCCTTTATACCGGTTTTAACAGCCCTGTTAATAATCTTTTCGGCAATTGCCAGTCTTTTTTCCGGATCATGAATTATACCTTCCTCATCCATACATAATCCGATTATTGCCGCACCAAAATCTTTTGCAATCGGTAAAAATGCTTTCATTGAAGCCTCTTCTCCATTTACTGAATTGATCAGACATTTGCCTTCGGCAACTTTAAGCGCAGCCTCGATCGCTTTCGGGTTCGGGGAATCAAGACATAATGGGATATCATATCTGGACTGGAGTTGTTTTACTGTTTCGGGCAGCAATTTTTCATCGTCTACACCCGGGAATCCAACATTAACATCAAGTACATCAGCGCCTGCTTTGATCTGGTTTCCTGCTAACTCCAGGACATATTCAAAATTACCCTCCTGTAAAGTAGATACCAGCTTCTTTCTTCTTGTCGGGTTTATGCTTTCTCCAATAATGATCACCGGACCGTCGGAATTAATAATAACTTCCCTTGTCCGGCCTTTAAGAATTGTTTTCATTAAAAATATTTTCCGCTAAGATACGAGTTGATTTAGATAATCTACTGCTCCCTGCGGATCGGGAGAATAAAAATCGGCTCCTATTCTTTCACAATAATCCATTGTAACAGGAGCTCCGCCAACAAGTATTTTTGATCCGGAATATTTTTCCCTGATTGCGGTAACAGTTTTCTTCATATTTTCCATTGTGGTGGTGAGCAATGCTGAAAGGCCTATTATTGCCCCGGGATTTTCATCGATGGCCTTCAGGAACTTATCTGTTCCCACATCAACACCCAGGTCTATCACTTCCCAACCACCTCCTTCTATCATCATTGCCACGAGGTTTTTGCCAATATCATGCAAATCGCCTGAGACAGTACCGATAATGAATTTCCCTTTTCGTGTTGCTTCACCAGACTGAAAAAAAGGTTTCAGATGCTTCATGGCGCTGTTCATTGCCTTTGCAGCCATAAGCATCTGGGGGACATAAATCTCTTTCCTGCTGAATTTGTTACCCACCACTGCCATTGCAGGAATAAGGGCATTCTCAAGTATGTCGTCAGGTCTGACACCGGATTCCAGTGCAAGTTTTGCAAGCTCATCAGCACCATCCTGACCTTTCATATCAGGAGGATAAGGCGAGATCTTGTCTATTTTCCCAAATTCAACACATTTTGCCAGTTTTTGCAGAATTTCACTCATATATACTTTAATAATTTTATAACACTCACTTAATTAATGATTACAGATCTATTCCAGAATACAATTATCAATAAATAATTCCATAAATTAAAAAGAAGTGTGCAGAGATCAACAAATTAATTTTACATTAGTTTCTTGTATCCCATGAACTGTGAACCGATAATCAACCAGGATTAAAAGTTAATGACTGTAAAATAAGCCTGTTTGGGTAAATAATTTTCATCGAACAGGAAAGGATAGTTTTTTCTTCCTGCCACAGGAAAATTGTCCAGCCAGGAGTAATCATCGGCCAAACCCCAGAAGGTGATACCAGTAATGTCGCTTTTATAGTTCCGGAATGCAATGAAAAATCTCCCATAGGCAACAGCCTGTTTTAGTGCCAGCTCAGCAGTATAAAGACTTTCAGGATCAGAATTGGATCCATACACAGAAACATCAAACTCCGTTATCTGAAGCTCCAGTCCCAATGATTTGTATTTGTCGAATGCTGCCGTGATAAGATCATTGGATGGATAATTAATGTTCCAGTGTCCCTGCAGGCCCATCCCGTCAACAAGGTTCTGGGCTTGTAGTTTTACCAGCAGGCTGTATATCTTATCTCTTTTAGTCGGATCAATTGCTGTATAATCGTTATAGAAAAGTATTGCATCGGGATCTGCTTCCCTCGCTGCCTTAAATGCCTCGAAAATATAGTCTTCACCGCATATTGTATACCATTTTGAAGCTCTGTAAGTTGAGCTGCCGTCATCAATAGCCTCATTGACAACATCCCAGGCATATACTTTACCTTTAAAATGGTTGACAACTGTCGTTATGTGTGTGCGCAGCCTTTGTAAAACAAGCTCTTTGGAAGCATCAGCTGTTCCATCATTGAAGATCCACGCCGGAATCTGGTTGTGCCAGCAAAGACAGTGACCCCTTACTTTCATCTCGTTAGCCTGAGCAAAGGCAACAATTTTATCTGCATTCGTAAATGTGAAGGTTCCTTCCGTTGGCTGAAGTGAAGACCATTTCATGTCATTTTCGGCTGTCACGCTGTTGAAATGACGCTTGATCAGATTTACCTTGACCTGATTATCAACAAAAGATGAAGGTATTGCTACACCCATGTAGAAATACTCAGCAGGAGTAAAATAATCCTTAAGACCCTCAGTTGCAAGTTTATATTCTTCTAGGTTCTTGTCCACGGGAGGTTCATCTTTGTCGCATGACATATCTCCACATGAAATTGCCAACAGTATTATCCATAGCTTTTTCATCCCGGCTTCCAACGTCATCGGTTTAACGATAATTTTCAATAAAGATAAAAAAGTGTCCGCTGGTTTAGCCGCGGACACTTTGAATTGCAACTTTTTAGTTAATTATAAACTTGATATTGTAAAACCAGCTATATTTCCTCCATCCTACCATCAGACTATCTATATGCGGGGTTCTGATAAGCAGCTTTTTCTTCTGCGGTCATTTCCATGCCATCAAGCTGGCTTTGCGGAATGGGGCGCAGATAGTAATTCACTCCAATGGTACGTGTTACTGTTACCGGAGTATGGTCTCCAACTGCAGTTCCGCAAATCTGGTAAGAGCCAGCAAGTTCTGCCCATTTTTGCGTACGCACCAAATCGTACCAGCGATAACCTTCGCCAAATAATTCGCGCGAACGTTCTGCCAAAATATAGTTAATGGTTATAGTTGCCGGTGTGGCAGCGATCATAGCTGCGCTATTGTCTTCAGCTTTGGCGATTTTACCGTTGTTGTTCCAGCGCCATTTTCCGGCACGTGCACGAATAACATTAATCAAATCTAATGCGGTTTTACCCGCTGTAGTAGTTGCACCCTTCACAGCTGCTTCGGCCGCTATAAAGTAGAGCTCCGAGAATTTGGCAATGACGAAAGGACGGGTACTGCCGGCATTCGGTTGTCCCAATGAGGCACCATTGTCGGTGCGGTAGGGATTAATCTTCCAAAGCCCCGGATATGCGTACCTGCTTATGCCGCTCGGCCCTACCACAAAATCGGCTCTTCCGGGTAATACACCTACCCCGACATTACTTTTATATACCGAATTAGAGTAATCAATAGTTGGATCATCATTGTCCAGGAAAGTAAGTATTGGATCACCCGGGTAAACCTGCAAATTGTTTGCATTATATAAAAACAAATTCAACTTATCACTTGCGCTACCTAAATTCCAGTTGCCTCGGTAAACGGTTGCAAAGGTGCCATCGTAACGGGAATCATTCGTCTTGTCGGCAAAGGTGGTTGTAAATATGGTGATAGGGGGGACCGTACCTGTCCACGGACGGCCCAATGGCTGTGATGCTTCACGCTGAACAGAACTTAAAACAGTACTCCAGGCTGTATTAATAGCACTTCTGATGTTTGTATAGTTCCACGTGGTCATCCAACTTGCAAAGTTATCAGCGCTGCCACCACCGCTATATGTAAGGCTGGCTGCGTTATAAAGTTCGCTTGCCTGCGTGTGGTCGGCGTACAGCAGAATTTCCTTGTTGCGGTCGTTTGACCCCAGGTTGACGTCATAGTAATATGTCAGTAAGCCGAAAGGTCCCGGATCATCAATGGCGGCTGTTGCCACGCTGTATGCCTGCTGATAATACCACGCGGCATTATGACCGTCAGGGTCGGTCCGGGCACACTCGGGATAAGTAGGAATGCTGTTTGGGTTTTCGAGCCACCAACCGTATGTCAGGTAAGCTTTTGCCAGATAAAGGCGTGCAACCGTTTTGGTTACACCGCCGGTTACGCGTCCGGTTGCCGGCAAATCGTTTACCGCTGTCAGCAGGTCCGGGAATATGGCTTTGGTATAGACCTCAGGAACTGTGTTGCGAACAGAAGTTCGCGCCGTTGAGGTATTGAACTTCAGTTCCCCTGCGCCCAGATCCAATGGCACTCCGCCGAAAGTTTGTACCAGCAGAAAGTAGTCGAACGCACGAAAGAATCTGGCTTCGGCAATCAGCGCATTCGAAATAGTTCCTACTGCTGTAGCATTTTCAATGATACCGCTGGCGGTGTTGATGTTTGGGAATACACCCCACACTCCAGCAGCAGGGTTTTGTTGGGAAGTAAGCGTCCCCTGGCCGGAATTGTCAAGCCATTTAGAGTCATTATTCACATTCTGACCCCATGTTCCTTCATCTGTACCGGCCTGGCAGCTCTCATAGTAGTAGCCATTTCCGTAAAAATAGCGCAGGTGAGCGTACATTCCGGTTAATCCTCCCATAACACCTTTGTCGGTTTTGAAATATTCTGGGGTATAAATACTGCGCGGCTGTTCATCGAGAATATCAGTGCACGCCAGCATGAACAACGCTAAAACTGCTGTTCCTATAAAGGTTTTTAAATGTATACGTTTCATTTTTATCCTTTTTTAAAATGTTAAATTAATACCAATCAAGTAGTTGCGCGTTGAGGGCGTATTGGTGCCTAAAGTCAGCAGACGTCTCCTGTAAAAGCTGGTAGTCGCACTATTTTCATTGCCGTATGAGTTGGTTTCCGGATCCATACCTGATTCTTTGTGGTAAGGTGAGAACATCACCAATGGGTTCTGTAAAGTGATGTAAAGCCGCAGTTTGTCAATACCTGCTTTTTTAATCCAGTTGTTTTGGTCTAAATTATATGCAAGAGTAATGGTGCGGATCTTCAGAAACGATGCGTCGAAGTAGGAAAGGGACCTGAGATACTTTGGTTGATCGCCGCCAAGTCCCCCAGGTCTTGGAAACCTGGCGATGGTGTCTGTCGGTGTCCAGTAGTCTACCTTTATATTTCCCCTGCGGGCGGTCAGAATATTGAGGTAACTTTGATCTCCATAGAGGGTGCTGATGAGGATACCACCTTTTTGAAAGGCGCCGACAACGCTCAGGTCAAATCCTTTATAGGTTACGCGTGTGTTGAACCCTCCCTGAAAATCGGGCTCTACGTCAATAATCTGCCGGTCGGAGGCGTTAATTGCCCTGGACGGTGTAACACCATCGGCAGCGTAATCGCCGGTATATTTCACTTTAATCATACCTGCATTCCCACCCGGTTCCAGGATATTCAGATACGGATCTGACGCCTGCCAGAGTCCTGTGGCCTCCCAGTCATAGATTACATTAATGGGATGGCCTACAAACCACCAGTTGAATTCGTCCTTCACTTGTCCCGAAGCAAGCGCTACCAGTTTATTGCGGTTGGCGTACAGGTTGATGCCGGCGTCCCATGTAAAACCTCTGAGGTTGTTCAATATCACGCCGTTGAGTGCAATTTCCAACCCTTTGTTCTGGGTTTTGCCTATATTTGCCATATAGCTGTTCACACCTGATGTAGCAGGCAGATTAACACTCAGCAGGACATCGTTGGTATTCATTATATAATACTCTACCGTACCGGTCAAACGATTCTTCAGCAGGCCGAAGTCCAGGCCAAAGTTCCATGTCTTGGAGAATTCCCAACCCAAATTAGGATTAGGCAACGAAGATACATAGTAGCCTGTGGAGTACGCTGTGCCAAAATTGTAAGGACGAGTGGCTAAAAGTCCAAGCGTACTGTAAGGATTAACAGATTGGTTGGAGGTTTCTCCATAGCCCACACGCAGCTTCAACGAAGTTATGGGGGCGATATCCTTCATAAACGATTCGTTTTTGATATTCCACCCGGCTGAAACAGCAGGATAAGAATGCCATTTATGCCCCGGCGCCAGCACTGAGGAGGCATCGGAGCGGTAGGAAACGCTCAGCATATAGCGGTTGTCGTAAGAGTACATTACGCGTCCCATCCACGAAATCAAGCCGCTCATATTATAGCCCTGGTAATCAGGGTTAACCGCAATTTCTCCGGCTGCCCGTCCCAGATTGTAGAACTGGAAGGCGTCGGCGGGAATATCCTTTGCCGAAACATATGAACTGTTGTACATGGATTGCTCGGCAGAGTACAACGCTACTACATTCACCTGATGCTTCCCAGCAAAGGTGCGGTCGTAGGTCAGCAGGTTTTCAATTGCCCAGTTGGTGGTAAGCGAATTGCTGATAGAAGCAGTTGAAACGGTTGTAGCAGTGGAACTATTTATTCCCTCTCCTGTGTAGCTGCCAGCGTTACTCATGCGGAAGTTCAAGCCAATGTTGACGCGATACTTTAAGCCCTCTACTCCCGGGATTTTCACTTCGCCGTATAGGCTGTTGTAGGAGCCATATGCCTTGGTTTGGCTTAACCATTTATCGCTTAAACTATCTGCTATTTCTCTTGTATTTGTCCAGTATTCATCTAACGGCATCTTTATGGTTCTTTTCCATGAGCCATCAGCGTTATACGGGTTGGCAATAGGCGTCAAGGCTAAAACAGCGCCCAAATCCAGCTGGGTGCCTTTAGTAATGTTATAGTTATTGTTTGTAGTGAAGCCGAAGCGGAAAAATTTGCCTATTTCCTGGTCAAGAGTACCGCGCATCGAAAAACGTTCGTATTGCTGCGTAGGAATTACGGCTTTATCCTGGAAGTAGCCAATGCCGAAGGTATAGCTGCCCTTTTCGGTGCCACCCGAAATGCCTAAGTCGGTGCTTGTTACTGAACCGGTTCTATAAAACAAGTCCTGCCAATCGGTATTTACATCATCGGCTTCATCCAACGAGTTTGTGTAATTAGTTTTCCAAAAGGCTGCTTTACGAAGAGCAACAAATTCCGGCCCGTCCATCATGGGGTAAGGGGCAAAAACTGTTTTCAAGCCATAATAACTATTTAAGGTCACCTGTGCTTTTTGTCCGATCTGCCCCTTGGTGGTTGTTATCAATATAACGCCATTGGCGCCGCGCGAGCCGTAAATGGCTGTTGCTGAGGCATCCTTCAGGATGTCAAGGCTCTTGATGTCGTTGGGATTGAGATCGCCGAGTGACCCGGCAAAGGGGATACCGTCGACGACCACCAGCGGGTCGTTGATGGCATTCAACGAGCGAGTGCCGCGAACGCGGATCTGCATTGTGGAGCCCGGTTTGGATGATGTTTGCTCCATATCCACCCCTGGTATGCGTGCCTGCAAAGCCGTCGTGATATTACCCGATGGCACATCGCGCAACACATTTCCACTGATTGAAGCAACTGAACCTGTCACAGCTTCTTTCCTTTGAGTACCATAGCCTATAACCACAACTTCCTCCAATCCTGTTACGGTTTCGGTAAGTGTCACGCTGATGACTGTTTGTGCTCCTACTGTGACATCCTTTGTTTCATAACCAATGAATGAAAACGACAATACTGACTTTGGTGAAGCGACTGTGATTGAAAATTTACCATCAGCGCCTGTCATTACACCATTTATTGTACCTTTTTCCAGCACATTGACCCCGGCCATGGGATTATTGCTGGCATCCACAACAGTACCTGTGATAACTTTCTGTTGCAGATCTTCAGACATCCTGATATCTGAACCGCTCAGGGCGAAAAGCTGAAAAGTGCCCTGTAGCAATAAGAGGCAAATAACTCCAGATATCAGAAAGATTTTTTTCAAGCATTTTTGACTCAAAATGCTTTTCGAAGGACTTTTTATCATAGATTTGCTTTTAAGGGGTTAATTATAAAAACAACATTAAAAAATGTTCACAACCTTTATTAGTTAACTTCTGACTACAGGAGATGCCGTCACATCTCCTGTTAATTTTTTGAAAAATATTTTAAATCATAGGCATAACTATTTAATTTTCAAATACTAACTATCATATATTTTGAATTATATATCAGGTATTACAAAGGCCAATTACCAAATTTAAGAATATTTTTCATTTTTGCAACCGATTGCAGTAATATTTTTCGATATTTTTATTACAAAAGTTGATTACCTTTAAAAAATATCATCCATTTTCCATTTTATTAAATTGATCGCGCATATGAAATATTTTATGATCTTATTCTTTTGCATACTGAGCAATGTTACATTAGCCCAGAACCTGCAAACAGGTGTTTTTCAATTCAATACCGATATCGGAAATCCCAAAAACCCTGGTTCTGCCATTTATGATAAGGCAGAACAGTCCTACTCACTCAAAGGATCAGGTTATAATATCTGGTTTGAAAGAGACGAATTTCATTATCTGTATAAAAGCATAAAAGGCGATTTTATCCTTACAGCTAATTTCAAATTCGAAGGTAAGGGCACAGAACCCCACAGGAAAACAGGGTGGATGCTGAGAGCTACAACAGATGATAATTCTCCACACATATCCGCAGTCCTTCATGGCGATGGACTTACAGTAATGCAGTGGAGGGATTATGAAGGAGCCGCAATGAAAGATCCTGAAGATGAGGTATTTGCCAGAGGATCAAACTACGAAATTATCCAGATTGAACGCTCAGGCAAGATCATATTTATGAGAGCTGCCCGCCAGGGAGAACCTCTTGAAGCTATAGGTTCATACGAAATGATCAACCTGCCTGATGAAATTCTTGCAGGCCCGTTTGTCTGTTCGCATAATCCTGAGGTCACTGAAGAAGCCAGGATATGGAACGTTCGTATCGACAGACCTGTTGGTGATAATTATAATCCGGGAAAAGAAGGATATCTGAGCTGCCGGCTCGAGACAATGAACGTATCTGATGGTAAGAGACTTGTAATCTTTGAAAAGCCTGGCAGATTTGAAGCTCCGAACTGGATGCCGGATGGTAATAACCTGCTTTTTAACATGGATGGACTTCTTTATAAGATCCCTGCAATCGGTGGAGAACCAGAAAAACTTAATACAGGATTCGCTGACAGGAACAACAATGATCATGGGATTTCTTTTAATGGCAAGCTACTTGCTATAAGCCATCAAAGGGAAGGGATGGCTGGAGGAGGATCAACTGTGTATGTCCTGCCGCTTAAAGGCGGAACACCAAGACTGGTGACAGAAAATACTCCTTCCTACTGGCACGGATGGGCACCCAATAATAAAGAGGTGTTGTACGTAGCTCAGCGGAATGGTATACCTATATATAATATATACAAAAATTCAATTAAAGGTGGTAAAGAGGTTGCCCTGACCAATATTAAAACCGGTCAGCATGTGGATGGCTGCGAATATTCACCTGACGGAAAATATATTTATTTTAACGGAAATTTAACCGGAACCATGCAAATATGGTGGATGAAGCCTGATGGTTCATCCATGGAACAGATGACTTTTGATAATTACAATGACTGGTTTCCTCATATATCACCGGACGGGAAATGGATCGTCTTTATCTCCTTTCTGCCGGAAGTGAACCCGAATTCCCATCCTTCCTATAAAAGGGTAATGCTCAGATTAATGCCTGCGTCAGGAGGTGAGCCCAGGGTGATAGCATATCTCTTTGGAGGCCAGGGAACAATTAATGTGCCCTCGTGGTCCCCTGACAGTAAACAGATTGCATTTGTAAGCAACTCGGGAAAATAGAAGATCCTGAAGACAACGAGGACGAAAAACCGGAGAAAAAAAAGCTAAGACAATATGAATCCTATATTCACCAGGCTGCTGATATTTTTTATTTTAACAGGTCTGTCATTGAATACATACGGGAGAACACTGCCTGAAGCAGAACAAAATAAAACTAAACATACAAAAGACCGGCCTCTGAAAATCCTTACCCTTGGCGATTCGAACGGAGCATTGCCTTATGGATGGGTGCACCAGCTTAAAATGATCATGCCAGGTGATTCTATATTCAATATTTCAATATCCGGAAATACAATTGGTTTTAACAACCTGGGCCGCACTTCATTAAACACTTTATCCAATATAGGAACCTATATGGGAAAAGCTCATAACCAGCTTGGTAAGATTGATGCAGTTATTATCATGCTTGGAACCAATGATTGCAAGGCAGTTTTTAAGGATTCTCTTTCATTTGTACCAGGCAATATGAGAAAGCTAATAGTTGAAATTAAGAATGCTGCAAGGCTGCACAGAGGGAAACCAGTTATTTTAATTGTAACACCTCCACCATTCGGATCTGATGATATGCTTGAGGAAAAGTACAAAGGAGGATTGGAGAGGATTGCCTGGCTTAACAAGGAGTTGCTTAAAGTTGCTGATGCGGAAAAAACATATTCTATCAACTCCTTTAACATTCTGCTCCCGGTATTCAGAAATTTAACTACGGACGGAGTCCATTAAAATCCTGATGGACAGAGGATGATAGCTTATATTATTTGGGAGAATCTCAAATTCTTCAATGGTAATAGGATTTTAAAGCATAATGACTAATTTTGATTTAAAGGGATCGTCGAATAATCAATATAAATTATCAAATTAATCAATAATCCAGATGACAAAACTATTTTATTTTGCAGCAGCAATAGCAGTATTATCTTCCTGCAGCAGTGGTACTAATAATTTATTGAATTATCCTGTGACTGAAAAGGGTAATGTTGTTGATACTATCTTCGGAACACCAGTACCTGATCCTTATCGCTGGCTTGAGGATGACAGGTCAGATGAAACGGCAGCATGGGTTAAGGAACAGAATGCTGTCACTTTCGGATATCTTGAAAAGATACCTTACAGGGAACAAATCAAGGAGCGTCTCACAAAAATGTGGAATTACGAGAAGTTCAATATGCCTTTTAAAGAAGGGGAATATACCTATTTCGCAAAAAATGACGGCCTTCAGAATCAGAGTGTTTATTACAGGCAAAAAGATGGTGGAAATCCCGAATTATTTCTTGATCCGAATACATTTTCTGCAGATGGTACAACTTCCCTTGGAGAAATGGGTTTTTCGAGGGATGGAAGCAAGGTTGCTTACTCAATCTCCGAAGGAGGATCCGACTGGCGGAAGGTAATTATAATGGATGCCATAACTAAAGAGACTATCGGAGATACACTTATTGATATCAAGTTCAGCGGCATTTCCTGGCAGGCTAACGAAGGCTTTTATTACTCAAGCTATGATAAACCAAAAGGCAGCCAGCTATCAGCAATGACCGATCAGCATAAGCTCTATTACCATAAACTAGGCACAAGTCAGTCTGAGGATAAGGTTATCTTCGGCGCAGATAAAAAAAGAAGATATGTTGGTGGCTATGTAACTGAGGATGACAGGTATCTTGTGGTGACTGCATCTATATCCACAACAGGCAACGAATTGTATATCAAAGATCTGACAAAAAAATCAGGTGAATTCCAGGTTGTCGTTGCCAATTTCGATAACGATAATTATGTGCTCGATAACGAAGGTTCAAAGCTTTTTATATTCACCAATCTAAATGCTCCGAACTGGAGGATTGTGACTGTTGATGCTGAAAAATCCGGAACAGAAAACTGGATTGATTTTATCCCGGAAACAGTAAATGTGCTTCAGCCTTCAACAGGTTCAGGATACATTTTTGCTAACTATCTGATAGACGCAATCTCCTCAGTAAAACAATACGACATCGCAGGCAAACTGGTGAGGGATATTACTCTTCCGGGCATAGGAACTGCAACAGGTTTATCAGGGAAAAAGAAAGATAAGGAAATCTATTATTCCTTCGCAAACCATACTACTCCAACTACAATATACAGGCTGGATCCCCCGACCGGAGAAACACAGGTTTATAAAAAGCCCCAGGTTTTATTTAACGGTGATGATTATGTATCGGAACAGGTGTTTTACAATTCGAAAGACGGTACCCGTGTGCCAATGATAATTACTTATAAGAAAAATACTTCCATGAACAGTAAGAATCCGACACTGCTTTATGGTTATGGAGGATTCAGCATAAGTGAGACACCCGTATTCTCAGTTTCTGTTGCATTATGGCTTGAAATGGGCGGTGTTTATGCAGTGCCAAATATCAGGGGAGGCGGTGAATACGGTGAAAAATGGCACCTGGCAGGTACTAAAATGAATAAACAGAATGTTTTTGATGATTTTATTTCTGCTGCTGAATACCTTATAAATAATAAATACACCTCTCCTGAGTACCTTGCGATCAGAGGAGGTTCAAATGGCGGACTTCTGGTTGGTGCAATCATGACACAGAGGCCGGAGCTTTTCAGGGTGGCTCTTCCGGCTGTCGGTGTTCTTGACATGCTCAGATACCATAAGTTTACTGCCGGGGCAGGCTGGGCATATGATTACGGCACTTCTGATGACAGCCCGAAAATGTTCAGCTACCTGCTGAAATATTCTCCTGTACAGAACGTGAAAGAAGGGATTGAATACCCGGCCACTCTTGTTACAACAGCTGACCATGATGACAGGGTTGTTCCGGCACACTCATTCAAGTTTGCCGCACATCTCCAGGATAAACATGCAGGTACTAATCCTGTCCTGATAAGAATAGAGACAAGTGCCGGTCATGGGGCAGGAACTCCAGTAAGCAAATCAATTGATCAATATACCGATATCTACAGCTTCACTCTCTGGAATATGGGAATTAAGAAGCTGGCAAAATAATTTATGACCGAAAAAATTATCCGTTGCGGAATAGTCGGATCAGGATTTGCTGCAAGGTTTCATTATGATGCACTGCTACGTCTTTATTCCGTTAAAATTGAAATTGCAGGGTCATACTCTCCTACTGCTGAGCGGCTTAAACAATTTACTGAACCTCGACACCTGAAAGCCTTCAAGGATCTGGAATCTTTAATTGATGATTCAGATGTTATCCACATCTGTACACCTCCTTCGACTCATGAACCGGTTGTTATTGCAGCCCTTGAGAAAAATAAACACGTGATTGTCGAAAAGCCATTTACAGGATATTTCGGAGATAAAAGCAATGATTTTAACGGCGATAAATTCCCGCGTGAAAAGGGACTTGAGGAGGCTCTTGAAAGCGTAAAAAGGATGATCGATGCTGAAAAGAAAAGCAAAGGGAAGATAATGTATGCTGAAAACTGGATTTATGCACCAGCGGTACAGAAAGAACGTGGAATGCTTGAGAAAACAAAAGCTCAGATACTCTGGATGCATGGGGAGGAATCGCATTCAGGATCACATTCAATGACTTATGGCCAGTGGAAGTTTTCGGGTGGGGGTTCAATGATCGGTAAAGGGTGCCACCCGCTTTCAGCAGCACTCTATTTTAAGCAGACTGAAGGTAAAACCAGAAATGGGAAACCAATAAAGCCTGCAGCTATCTCTGCCCGTACACATGCAGTAACCCGAATGCCGGGCTATAAGAATGAAGGTCATCTAAGGACGACTTATAAGGATATCGAGGACTTTGCCATGATGCATGTGGTTTTTGAGGATGGGACATTTGCAGATATTTTTGCCAGCGAGCTGGTGCTTGGCGGAGTTCATAACTGGATAGAAGTCAATACCAGTAACCACAGGACGATCTGCAATATCAATCCGAATAATTCGATGCAAACATATACACCTGATGAAAAACACTTCAGTGATGTTTATATAGTCGAAAAGACCGAAACAAGACAGGGCTGGTCATCTGTTTCACCTGATGAAAGCTGGTTTACAGGCTATCAGCACGAAATGGAGGCATTCTACCGGGCTGCCGCTTTCGGTGACCCGGTTGAAAGCAACAGCAGTCTCGCAGCTGATGTAACAGCTACTCTTTATGCAGGATATTTATCTGCAGAGCGTAAAGGTGCCGAAGTTCCTGTAACATTACTGGCAAATTGATCCCACCATCGTCAGGAGAAATCCCGGATAAATTAAAATCTGTAATTATCAAAGTTACCTATGTCAATATTATCAGGCAGTACCCCAATAGTAATAATAAAGAATGTAAGGGCTATTGTCCCCTTCTCGAGGTGGCCCCCAACCATACTGTTTTCATCGGACAATGCAATATGAGCATGTACCTTTCCATTTAAGACATAACCCTGAACGGAGACCAGATCCATTGCTACTGAAGCTTTTGGAAATTCCTGCGCCGGCGGAAGATTCTTATCACTGACTACATGGTAATGATAATCTGTTACAGAACCAATACCGGCAAGAATAACGGCATTTTTAATCATATAATTCTTTACAGCCAGATTAAGACCGTCAAGCATATCTGTTCCCGGTTTCATCCGGATAATTTCAATCCGGTCAAAAGCAGTTGTTACATTTTGTATTTCCGGCGCCTTTTCCTGTGCCTGTAATGATAATTGCAGGACAGACAGCAGCAACAATAACATAAAAGTTTTCATAATAATACATTTACGAACGATTTTCCGGATAAAATGGTTTAAATACTCATAAAAGCGATTAAGTGTACTTTTTACACTTATTTTTATTTCCCGCCTATCTTATTACATAATTATTGACAACTATTTCTCCAAAAACTACATTTAAAAAAGGTTTGCCGTTTTCAAGTACGACATTTCCAAATCCGGTACCTGTTGAGATGAATGATGTAAAATCGCCAATTCTTGAATCAATGTACATAGTCTGATCCAGTGCATCATACCTGACACCTGTAAGCCCCTGCAACATTGCATAGCTCGACATAGCCCTTGCATACCAGTGACCGCATTCATATTCATTAAAAGGATTTCTGATCCTCCCATTGTACCTGTCACGGCAGGTACGGACAATGTCAAGACCTTTTTCGACTTCACCCATCATCATAAGGTGTGTTGCCACCTGGTATTCAAAACCGGTCCATACCTCATCGCAATAAACAAACGGCAATGACAATTTACCGCCTTTAGGCCAGGTGCAAAGCAATAATCCTCCTTCATTACCAAGTGCATATGATGGCCGTTGCGGATTAGAATGATCCGTCAGGTCTTTCCTGAAATTATATTTATAGACAGAGTTCAGGTGGCTCCTTACTTTTGCAGAATCCACAACGTTTTTAAGCCCGCATACTTCACCGATCCAGGCTCCAAGGATACCATCTGAGAGACAACCTGTACCGTACTGGTATTTGGGCCCCTCACGTTTGAGAAGTTCCCTGGCTTCCTCAGAGTATTCGGAGGACCATGAGCCTTCCGAAGCTTTTACCGGGTCCGGGGAATTCAGCCCCTCCCATTTTATTTTCTGAAAGAAATATTCACCGTCAAAAAGCTCAGATTCAATTGCCTGTTTACCTTTTAAATAGAGCTCTTCATATTTTGAAATATCCTGTCCAAGAAAACTGCCCATTTCGCAGAATGCCTTCAAAGCTCCGAGGTAGAAGCTTGTGCACATACCATCAGGTCCCCAGAATTCAATGTCATAGGTATTATGGTGGGGTTCCTCAAGTGTACCGGTAGAACGGGGATCCCATGTTTTAATGCAGTAGTCCATGCTTTCGACCACTTTCGGAAATAGTTGCTTAAGCCATTCCGTATCACCGCTGATATGCCAGTCGCGGTAGACTTTCATGATTCCACCAAGCTGTCCATCGGATGCAGCATAGAAAGTAGTGGCAACAGGTCTTATCGGCAAAGCTGATCTGAAAGTCTGATGCCCTTCCTTATCCTGGCTGGGATAGAATTCCGTTTCGCGGAGAGTGCGCTCAAGCTTCGGGAATAGATGCGGCATAGCCTGAGCATAATTCCATACATGCGTACAGGAACCTGCACAACATCCGGAATTGTCGCTGCATCCCTCCCAGTTCCAAAGCTTTCCGTCACGCTGCCGTAAGACAGTCGGTGATTTCAGTATAGTCAGGTTGGCGGCTATTGCTTCAATGACTTCGGGAGGAAGCGTACTCTTATAAAACGATTCACTGAACAGTTCAGATTTTCTCAGCAGATCATCGTAATTTGTTTTCCAGTAATCGGCTACTCCATTTATTGAGGAGAATTTCCCGGAATACCACGGTTTGTAGAAGGGATCTTTGCATGTGCAGTTGGGATCATCACACTCTACATCATCAGGCTCAGCCGAATCCTGCCCGTACTTCATGTTTGTATCAGGAACATACCATGCCATATTTAACCTTATAGTTTTTGTCTCGCCCGGTTTTAACTGGAATGTTACAAAAAGTGACGCACCGGGAGCATCAGTATCCACAGGCAAAGTGTTCCTGGTCTCTCCTTTCAGAATCGTATTCCAGGTCATAGTCAGGGGATCCCACCATCCTCCACGGAACCAGCAATGGTCCACGATTGTACCGGGCTCGCTGGTGAATATTGCAAAGTCTCCCTTTCTTTCAGGATTCTCCTTTGTCCCTTCTTCCGATAGTACAAATCCTCCGGCAATCGGTTTTACTCTTGCTTTTCCACCAGACTGCTTCATGAAGTTCTTTGAATTATATGAAAATACGGCTTCTACATCTGAGTTGCCGGTGTTTTTAAAAGAATACTCCAGAGAGCTTGCAGGAAGGCTGGAATTATCTGCATCCGTAGGGATGAACGGACTCCAGCCTCTTATCGTTATATCAAAAGGGAGATCGTCATCCTTCAGTTCAATAAGGGCAAAAGGAAATCTTGCAAGGAACTTTGAGTTATTAAAACGTGGTAATCCCCAGCTAGCCCCGGAGGATCCGTTACCTGAACCCGGTTGTCCGAAATGCTTCCATTCCGGCACCTGGCCCTCAATTACTTTGACTCCGTTTTCAATGCCTTTCACCGAAATGGCAGCGAACATACATGGTTCATTAAATACCTCGGGACGATTCCTTACCGACATATGAGAGATAGCGCCGGTTCCCTCCAGGCAAAACATACCTGCACCAATCCCTCCGATCGGAAATGCAATCCGGCTAAGATATTCGCCTGAATATGAATCGTTAAATTCATGTCCGGAATTTGTTTTTGAATTTTGCTTTTCATTACAAGATGGTAAAAAATATACCGAAAATATCAGTATCACTAATACAATACATAAAAACCTTTTCATATCATTTATTGATTAAAGTATTGACTATAAAAAGATGAAAAACTTACATGAAGTCTACCTTTAACTACCCCCTAACCCCCCTAAAGGGGGGCTTAAATCTCCCTTTTACGGGGTGGATAAACAGTTGATTTCAACCCCCCCTTAGGGGGGCAGGGGGGTTGATGCTCCGGATTTCCTCAGTGTTAGTTTTTATTACTGAAGTCACTTAACTTCCGATGATCTTCACCAGCCTGTCGCACAGATCTTTCAGGCCCTCCGGTGTATCACCGCCTGGCATCTCAACAGTAGCCCAGTTACTGTAGCCGATATCATCCAGGGCTTTCATTACTGCCGGCCAGTTGACATCACCCTCCTGCAGCTTTACTTTGAATCCTGCTGATCTGCCCTGTGTGTCAGCAACCTTCCGGCTGTATTCCTTGATGTGGATTTTCGCAATTCTGTTGCCAAGAATCTTTATCCATTGTTCAGGCCATCCGTATGCCAGGATATTGCCAATATCGAAATAAAACTTAATTACCGGACTTTGAAACTGATCCACATATTGTACTGCTTCCATCGGGCTGAGAAGAAAATTGTTCCAAACATTCTCAATGGCAATAATAACATTCAGTTTTTCAGCTAGCGGAATTGCTTTCCTGATTTCCGCTGTTGTTCGTGTCCAGCATTCGTCATAAGTTACAGCATCTGTTACCCGGGCAGGGACAAGGAGGATTGTATCAGCCCCGTAAGCTTTGGCGTCTTCAATGGTTACTTTAAGTGCCTCAACACCATTTTCTCTCACTTTGGGATCAGGATCAGACAAAAGAAATTTCCAGTGCAGTGCACCGCAAACACTGGGAATAGCAACGCCTGTTGCATCACGGGCTTTCAGTACTTCACTCCTGTCAAGATGACTGTTCACTTCAATCCCGTCGAAGCCGGCCTGTTTTGCTGACTGAAATTTTTCAGATATTGTGGTCCCTACCCTGTTACTGCCCCACATGATACCTTTCTTTAGTTTCCTTTGCGGTGGTACTTTAATACCTGGAAAAACCGGCAACGTAGCTGCAGACATCATAGCTGATGCCATTAAAGATGTTTTTGCAAATTGTCTTCTGTTCATAATTTACAGTTTAATAAGATTATTTCGGTTCAGCGCCTATAACAGGTATTGATTCAGGTATTCCAGGTACCGGGCCAAACGCATAGGTCTTAGGGCCAAGGTACATATCTGAATTCATGACCTCTTCCCAGGTAACATCCTTACCGGTATAGGCTGACATCCTGCCCATTATTGTAACCAGGGTTGAATTTACCTGGGCTTCGGCATCATTTACAGTGTTTCCTGTACGTATTCCTGTTACAAGATTGATATGTTCCTGAACAAAAGGATCGGTTACTTTCCAGGTCTGATCTTCTGAATCCTCTTCAGGTTTCGGGTATTTCCATATCTCCTCTCCCTTAAGGTTAAAAAGAGTTCCCTTTGCTTCAGCAAATCCTTCTGTACCGACAATGAGCACTTTGGTCAGATTTGAACAGCCTGTTATTTGCCGTGCTGCACAATGGGTATGCATCCCGTTTTCATATAAATATTCAATGCTGAAAAAGTCATATTGATCTCCGGTTATTCTCCTCTGACGCCCACCCCAGCCAATAGTTTTGACAGGATTTCTACCTAAATACCAATTCATTACATCTACCTGATGTATGAACTGCTCAACAATATGATCTCCTGATAACCAGCAGAAATTTCCCCAGTTACGGAGCATGTACTCCATATCTGTCCATTCGGGTTTTCTTGGATGTACCCAGAGAGAACCTCCGTTACGTATTACATGTGCGCTTACTATTTCGCCTATTTCGTCATTCATAACCCTTCGCCTTGTTTCCATATAATCCTTTGAAACCCTGTATATTGTACCGCTTACCATGCACAATCCTTTCTGTTTTGCCTTTTCAACAGAGACCAGTACCGACCTGGCACCAACAGGATCAACGGCACATGGTTTTTCGAGGAATATATGCTTGCCGGCATTAACAGCGGCTTCAATATGTAGCGGCCGGAAATGAGGCGGTGTGGTGAGAAGCACAAGGTCAACGCCGGAATCTATCACCTTCTGAAAGCTGTCAAAACCGGTGAAGCAGTTTTCCTCAGCTATCTCAACGTTGCGCTGTTTTTTAAGGTTTTCCCTGCACTGGTCAAGTTTGTCCCTGAAAACATCTCCAAGTGCGGTTATCTGAAGATTGGGACCCGCATCAAGAAAGTTAACAGCAGCTCCGGTGCCCCTTCCGCCGCAACCTATCAGTCCGGCTTTCAGCACCCTGCCGTCCGGGGCACTTGTAAGCAGCTCCGGCAATTTTTCCTTCTTCTTCTTACAAGCAGTTACGATTCCAATGGAACTTATTGCAGCTGCAGCAATTGCTGCATCAGAAATAAACTTCCGGCGGCCGATATTTTTACCTTTTTCTGATCCTCTCCCGTTTTTCATACTATATAGTTTATAAAAGTATAAAGAATAATAAATCAATTAGAAATTAATAAACTTCAAGTTCCCTCCATCCAGGGATTACCGGGAATTTGGCATGGGGTTCAGCCTGGTACCAGTAACAGACTGAAGCAATGTCAGATTTCTGGGCAAGATAACGTCCGCCCTGCCTCCAGCCCAGATCCTGGATAGTGATCTTCAGATCTTTTTCAAACCGGACAGGATCCATGATATGCCAGCGGTAGAGTCCAAAACGCTGCATTACATTATAATGACCGTCGCCCCGTATTACCTGATGCAGGCCTGAATAGGGAGTGCAGAACGCGGTATAGTTCACCTCCTCAACTCCTGCTGCATTCTTTTTTCTGGTGTCAAAATCATACGATCCGCAGAAATAATCTTCAGTACCGGTACCGCATATTGTCGGGAATTTCGTGTCTCCGTCGATGAAGAATTTTATTTCGCCTTCACCCCACCATCCATTATTTTGAACTTCCCAAGCCATATATACTCCCACATAATGGCCTTTCCCTTTGATCCCGTCAACAATGGTATAGTCTGAGGTTATATTCGGATTCTGCCTGCGCCACTGTGCATGGAAATAACCGGCATCGGAAGGCACGTCGGTAAGTGTATAGTCGATCTGATAAAAGAGTGTCATCTGGTCGAGATCGCCTGTATTCTGCATTGTATTCTCCATTGTGATCCTGCATTTTTTCCTGAAAGGCATAGCCCAGTAGCAGTTAAAGGCGCTGCCCGGGTTCACGCAAATGGCGAGTGACGTAAGGTGGGCATATGTTCCCCAGCCCATGGCGAAGAAGTCGCCAACGGGACATTCTACGGATGGCTCCGTTTCACCGTCCCAATAAATGCGAAGGATCGAATAACGCCAGTTTCCTGCAGGAGTCATCCATATATGCTGAATAGCACCAGGACCTTCAATATCCGCAAGTGTAAAAGTCTCACCTGCTTTTATCCTGATATAAGGATTTACTTTCCATCCCTGTCCCAGGTCGCGTGCTGCATTGAAAGCATTAGCAGTGTTTGGTTTGTCTTTATCAGCAGGATCTGCCATACCGGCTTTACCCTTTTCACCCGTGAAGTTTTCAGGGCTGATTGAACGGGTTTTAGCATCGGATAACCTGTAGAGATTACCCATGTTCATGTCAAGTCCGTTAAATTTACTTTGAGAAAACGCAAATAAAGGCAAAAAGCAGATAACAAGAATAAGAGTCAGATTCTTCTTCATATTATTAATTTTTAGGTTGATATTAACAATTCAACCTAAAATTAATAAATAGACAGGAATTGTATGGGGTTTTTTGAATGAATCTGAAAAAAAAATGGGACGTTGCATGCAACGTCCCTATAATTAAAAATAATATCAGTATATCAGAAAATATATCTTATCGAAAGTGCACCTCCATCGCCCCAGAACTTGGAATATCCTACAAGATTGAATGCCGGTTTCCAGTCGACGCTGATATTTATGGGAACTTCTGCAAAGTTATATTCAAGTCCCAGAATACCATCAATACCAATTACAGTATAATTCGTACCTACTTCTCCCCATGTAGTATTATCACCATTATAAAAACCAATATGTCCTCCAAAACCGAAGTACCAGTTGAGTCTGTCAATATTATCGGTAAGCCGGTTATGTATTTCATATAATCCTGTGATTTCAAAGCCTCTCCATCTTGTTGCCAATATACCCTCTAATGCAGACTTATCCGTTATAAAATGTTTAACAGTCAGGCCGTTATACAAACCGCCTCTTAGTCCGATACCTGTTGAATAATCCTGGGCATTTGCAAATGCCACGAAACAAACAGCAAGTGTTAATGTTAATAAAAGCTTTTTCATAATAATAAATTTTAATATTAGACGTAAAATTAATAAAACATCAAAAAGGGCCAGGCAAAACCTGATTGTAAAAAGGGACTTATAAAAGAATCCCTTTTAACGTATCAAAGATAGTTATAATTCTGTAAAGCTAAAAAACATACCTTATTGAAAAAGCGCCTCCAAGAGGCCAGAATTCAGAATATCCGATAATATTAAATGCAGGTTTCCAGTCAACGCTGATGTTTATGGGTACTTCTGAAAAGTTATATTCAAGTCCTAAGATACCATCAAGACCAATTATGGTATAATTAGTGCCTGCTGTTCCATTATTTAAGTGACTTCCTTCCCAGAAACCAATATGACCTCCTAAACCGAAATACCAGTCGAGCCTGTTCACATCAAATACCCTGTTATGTATTTCATATAAGATTGTAATATCAATGCCACTCCATCTGGTTAAAAGTCCTTCAATAGCAGTTTTGCTTCCGGTAAAATGCTTGACTGTTAAACCATAATACGGACCGGCTCTTAATCCAATACCTGTTCTGTAATCCTGAGCATCAATAAAAGCAGTAAGGCATACAGCAAAAGTAAATATCAATACAAGTTTTTTCATGCAAATTCAAATTAAGTAAGTTGTAAAATTAGTAAATGTCATTAAATGATATTGTAGTTCTCATAGAAAGTGTTTATCCCAAGATATTTCCTTAAAAATATCTTCCCTTTATATTTGAGGGATAATTTATTGAATGAAATATCATGGTCAAAATGCCAGTTTTTGCGGTCAATATGCTCCTTCATAACCCGGGGATGTATTCCGGTGAATAATTTCAGGGCATCAATCGAGGAATAATCAAATTTCTGGCCGGAGCTGATTTTCTTTACCCAGTCGAGATCCTCATATAATGATGATGCGTTCTTCAGTTTATTCATCATGACTTCAGGTTCCTTCACCCAGCCATAGTGGTAAACATAAGCATCAACCGGCTTTACATTAAGCTTCTTGTCTTCTTCTTTTCTAAAACCCTGGGCATCCCTGTAAGAATAGATTGATTTATCATTTCTGATCACCCTGATCTCATGTCTGTACCACCTTGGAGAAATGCCGACATAATCATAAGAGCCGTAAAAATGCAGATAATTGAAAAGCAAACCATCAATCATATGATTATCTTTCCATTTTTCCATAGCCGAACAGATAGTATCGAGATATTTTTCATGGATCACCTCATCGCCCTGGATATAAAATGCCCAGTCAGAATCAGGAGGAACAGACTGAAATGCTTTATCAGTTTCAACGGCAAAAACCTTTCCCCCCTTTTTCATCGCGGGAGAATCGTCCCAAACAGTATTTATTATCTTAATCTTTTGTTTATCAATACTCTGAATCAGTTCTTCAGTATTATCATCGGAGTTCCCTACTGCAACGACAAAATCATTACATAAGGGTAATATTGATCGTATGGCTTCTGCAACGGGATAATCAAATATGACCGCGTTACGTATGAAGGTGAAACCGGTTACTTTCATGCTGTTAAATCAATTTTAGTCTTTTGATAATTGCAGTTCATTGATTACAAATTTAAAACAAAATTTTATGACTTTTATTACTATATTTAAGGACCATAAATCAGCAATAACTGCAATTGAGGGTATTAAATAATTATTAGCCTCATGAAAACAAAAGTACTGGCCATTCTATATTTCCTTACCGGATTATTGTACATTCTCATCGAAAATCACTCCTCCTTCCTCACAGAGGTTATAATAAAAGCATTAATCATTCCGGTTTTAATTTTAATTTTCATTATCAACTTAAAACCTTTTAGAAACCTGCTTACCGGTCTTATGTTTTCAGGGCTCCTTTTTTCCTGGGCAGGAGATGTGGTTCTTCAGTTTAATTTTATTCCGGGGCTTGCCTGCTTTCTGATTGCCCAGATAATGTATCTCACTGCCTTCCTTATGATTCCGGGGAAAAACATCATCCTCAGTCGTCGTTTTTATTTACTAATACCGGTGGTTTTATATGGTATAGGTCTGGTGTCGTTACTGTATAATGATCTGGCCGCAATGCGTATCCCGGTAATCCTCTATGCCGTTGTGATACTCTCAATGCTTGGTGCAGCTATTAACAGGCTGGAAAAAGTGAACAAATCCAGCTATTACCTGGTCCTTGCCGGTGCCATGTTATTTGTTATCTCCGATTCTGCTATAGCTGTCAGTAAGTTCACTTACCAGTTTGAATTATCCAGTATTGTAATCATGTCGACCTATGTCACCGCACAATTTCTTATTGTTATTGGATTCATTAAACAGATCCGGGGGGATTTTGAATGACAGAACTGAAAGAATTTCATAACTTTAACAGTGTAAATCAAAAAAAATCATATGAATAAAAAATCATCTCGTAAAATCAGCCGCAGGGGATTTATCGGAACATCCTCCGCTGCAGTGGCCGGATTTACAATTGTTCCCGGTTACGCTGTCTCAGGTTTGGGGCACAGAGCTCCAAGCGATACGTTAAATATTGCCGGGATAGGCATCGGTGGTATGGGCAGAAATAATGTCGCCAATGTCGCAAAGACAGAAAATATCGTTGCTTTATGCGACGTGGATTGGGGTGATGCAAGTGCCACAGTTTTTAAGACCTATCCAGGTGCAAATCAGTATAAAGATTACAGGATTATGCTTGATAAACAGAAAGATATTGATGCGGTAATTGTAGCAACTTCCGATCATACTCATGCAGTGATAAGCATGGATGCTATGAAACGCGGGAAGCATGCATTCACTCAAAAGCCTCTTACCCATACTGTCTATGAAGCCAGGGCTCTGGCAAAAGCTGCATGGGACAACAAGGTAGCAACGCAGATGGGCAACCAGGGTCAGGCAGGAGATGGTCCCAGGCGATTAAGAGAAATGATATGGGATGGTGTTATTGGCCCTGTACGCGAAGTACATGTCTGGACTGACCGGCCGAACAACGGACTCTTCAGAACTTACTGGCCGCAGGGAGTCAATCGTCCGGAAGGTACTCCGCCAACTCCTGAAACTCTCGACTGGGATCTGTTTGTGGGACCTGCTCCCATGCGGCCTTACCACCCTGCTTATCATCCCTTCAAATGGAGAGGCTGGTGGGACTTCGGCTGCGGGGCACTCGGAGATATCGGCTGCCATTCGTTCGATCCTGTTTTCCGCGCACTGAAACTTAAATATCCGGTTTCGGTCCAGGCGGTCTCCACACTTGTTAACGAAGAGACTTATCCCCTTGGTTCCATGGTGAGGTATGAGTTTCCGGCCAGGGAGGGAATGCCGGCATTAACTCTGACATGGTATGACGGGGGTATTCGTCCCTTTAATTTACCCGATCTTGAGGAAGGTATGCAGATGGGAGCCGGAGGGACTCTTTTTATCGGTGACAAAGGGAAAATTCTCGATGACAAAATCCTGCCACTATCATTACGTAATTCTTACACTCCTCCTATACCGTACATTCCCTCCTCTCCGGGTCATGAGGAAGAATGGATACGGGCATGCAAGGGCGGAGAGCCGGCCGGTTCCAGTTTCGACTGGGCTGGTCCTCTGACGGAAACTGTACTCCTGGGAAATATCGCGCTTCGTAAAGCACTCAAAGAAAAGCTCAGCGGTCAGATACTAAAATTTGATCCTGAAAAGTTCGCTTTCCCGAATATGCCTGAAGCCGATCAATACCTGCACTGTATGTACAGGGAAGGATGGAGCTTATAAACTACTGGTCTTAAGTCAGGTCTAAGATCATCTTATCAAATTTCTCCACAGCTATTGCTTCGGAGGTTGTGAAAGCAATACCGGTTTGCTTGCTTAAAGCAATGGAAACCAATAGTTACTGGTTTTCTGCCTGTCGTTTTGAAGGTCTCTCTCCCGTATTTTTCATTACCCGGTTTATAGCACTAAAAATCTTATCTTCAATATTATCTGCAAAAGGTCCGGGAAGACCGTAGTATATCATGCTGATGTCAGGTTCATAACCACCTTCCATAAGTATTCTGCGGGATGGGATATAGCACTGCACCTTAGTACAATAACCGGCTACGAACAGGTTTACATCAGGATATTTCTTTTTCATTGCAAGTGAATAGTCAACAACCACTTCACCGCTCAACGCCAGAATTGTCAGATCATTATTGAATCGTACTGCCTGAACCGGATAAGTAAGTCGGGTGACATTCCATCCTTTATCGTATGCTTCGAGCAGCAGGCTGGCTCTCTGCTGCCTGAACCGGTCATCACCTAATATTTCATCCTGGTATTTAGCAGGATCGAATGGACGAAATTCCAGTCCGATTTCCGTATAATCTGTCCGGATTGGGGATCGTACCGGTAGCATTTCATCGTGCAGAACCTTTTGAACTGCACCGGCGAGTGATTTTCCGTGTTGCATTGCTAATTCAACCGTTCTCCGTGGCTCCGGATTCTGATCAGCACCGCAGCCAGCCAGAAACATTGCCGTTGTACCGGGATATGCCTTTTCCAGCTCGATCTGAGCAAAGCCTGCATAATCGCCATTTATTGAATATTCACTTAATGTTGTGTTGTGGCAGGCATAGCCAAATAAAACTGCAAGAAGTCTTCCGTCGGGAGCAGCGACCTTTAGCACCGGGACATCATGATCAACAGGGCCATTGCGATTTATGCCGATAATAAAACCTTTCTCTGTGGATTCACGGCGGTTTATAGCAAAATCTGCTATACCATGACCAACAGATAATTGCCCGGGTGAAAGGTTGATCATTGCTGAATCTATTACTTCCACTATAGCGTCAGTCAGTTTCCGGCTGTATTTTACCAGGTTCTGGAGGTCAGATATGCTGAGGTCGTACATGACATTCAGAGAAGGCCAGATGACAGGACCTGAATGTGTATGAGAGGAGTTTAAAAGTAACTGGGAGCGATCGATTCCGTATTTTGTAATTATCCGCCTTGTAACATCTTCCGATACATCGTGCGAAAATCCTATAATATCAGTCGTGACAATTATTATCCTTCTGCTTTTACTCTCTTCAATCACAAGCGCTTTTGCCCAGAGATCATGGAGAATCTCTGAGGAAGGCTTATTGCGGCTTGCATAGCCTGACAACCATATCGGTGTTTCAGGAGTTATAACCTTGCGTGCCACTCCTACCCTTATTTCAGCACCCGATAAAGTGCAGCCGGCTAAAAGAAATGCCAGTATAAAAATTCTTTTCATCTTTCAATTAATGACCTGAAATTATGATTTACAATTTACCAAAAATTTTTATAATTTTAAATGAAGCAAAATGTCAGTTAAAATTTCAAATGACACCCTGTAAGGTATGAATCCAAAAGAAAGGATTATCAATATACTGCAAAGAAAGACTGTAGACAGGATCCCGGTAGATATCTGGCATACACCCGAGGTGGAAGATGCGTTAAAACAATTTGTAAATGCTGAAGACAATTTTGAAATGTGGAAAAAGCTGGGGGTGGATAAAATAGTCTGGGTTTTTATGGATTATAAGACACCGGAAGGGGAGAGTACCGGCTCACAGCCTGGGGCAAATGCAACAGGCATCCGCACAATGTGGGGAGTTCCGCTCAGGGATGTAAAAGCAGGTGCAGCACATTACCAGGAATTTGTGGAACCTCCTATGAGAGGATATACCACCCCTCATGAAGCAGATAATTACCCTTTCTGGCCTGATCCTGATCTGTTTGATTATGAATCAGCTTTAAACCTTGCAAAACGGGCTTCATCCGACTTTGCCGTCATAGGACCATGGGTTTCGTTCTTTGAAATTTACTGTCAGCTTAGGGGCATTGAACAGGGATTGATGGATATTCTTGCATATCCCGATCTTGTATCAGCCACCCTCGACAAAATAGAGGCTATCCAGACCGAGATGCTCATAAGGTTCCTGGATAACGCTGCAAAATATCTTGACCTGGTATTCATAAGTGATGATATCGGCGGTCAGAATAATCTGCTTATTTCACCTGAAAGCTGGGAATTTTTCCTCAAGCCACGAATGGAAAGATGGTGCGCACTGATACATTCTTACGGACTGAAGGTCTTCTACCATACAGATGGTGCCTCGGAAAAACTGATAGCTCCTCTGATAGAATGTGGCATCGATGTTCTGAATCCTGTGCAGCATGTCTGTCCTGGTATGGAAATGGCATCTTTGAAAAAGAAGTATGGGAATAAGGTTATTTTTCACGGGGGTGTTGATAATCAACATGCACTTCCATTTGGCTCGGTAAGAGAAGTCCAAAAAGAAACTTTAAACTGTCTTGAAACGCTCGGGAAAGGTCGTGAAGGCTTTATTTGCTGCTCATGTCATAACATACAGGCAGGAACACCGGTTGAAAATATTATAGCAATGATTGAAACAGTCAAAAACTGGTGAATAATTTCATTCCCGTCTTTCGCCCGCGATCTCCTTATATATCATAATATAGCGCCATAATATCATTTTTACTGCAAATCCATAAACTTAACTACTGAAAAATGAAGATCCCTCTGCTGAAAATAGTCGCTGCCCCGCTGGTATTTACAACTGCTGTGACATCCGCATATTCAAAAGACAGGAAAATGAATGTCCTGTTTATCTCGGTGGATGACATGAATAATGACCTTGGTTGTTATGGTCATCCATTCGTGAAATCACCAAATATTGACCGGCTTGCCTCAAAAGGAATTGCATTTGCCAATGCCTATTGCCAATTCCCCCTCAGCAGCCCCAGCCGCAGTTCGTTATTAACCGGTTTGTATCCTGACAGAACAAGGGTATTTGATCTGACATATCATTTCAGACAGGACCTGCCTGATATTACAACACTTCCCCAGATGTTTATAAAAAATGACTATTATGTTGCCCGGGTAGGTAAAATGTACCATTATGGAAATCCCGGAGACATAGGTACCAACGGCCTGGATGATAAAGCATCCTGGATTGAACGTATAAATCCGGCCGGTCGTGATAAAACATCACTTAAACTTGATATAATAAATTATACTCCGAAGAGGGGATTGGGCTCCTCTATGAGCTTTTATTCCGATAAATGGAACCATCCGGCATATACCCAGGTTCAAAGGGGAAATACCCCGGGTCATAGTGTACGCACTGAGAGATGGCGTTATACCGAATGGGGATTCGGGCAAATGGGGACAGAATTATATAATGAAAAAACTGATCCATTGGAACTGAATAATCTGGCAGGTGATCCCAAATATGCAGATATTGTGAAGGAAATGAAGGCTCTCCTTAAGATCGTTCATCCTGCACCTGTCACTGGAGGCAAGGCAGTACCTGATACCAGGGCAAGGTTTAGTAATTAAAATGGGATAACTCTATAATCTGATCAATCTTAAGATAATACCTTTTACAATCATTTAAGCTGGATACATTAAGATTACTGACTTTACTGGCAGGTCCTATTTTAATACAAAGAACCTGATAGATTTTCCCAGTTATATTTTCAGAAGGTTGTTACATAATATCATGGATGCTCTTTATCCGGTAATTTTGTTCAGTCCTCAAAATATTTATGAATAGGCTGATTTAAAAAAGTATGCCTGAACCATAATTCAAAGGCTGGATCGACAAATTCAAATCCCTCTTTCTTTTCCTGTATTATATCATTATTCATGAGTATCGTTTTATTTTTGCTCGCATTCCGTGGTGTTCCGAGACGGTATGTAGTCATTGCTGACACTGAAGTGAGCCTGCTTTCTCCATTTAATACAGCTATTAACAGATTGAGCTGTGTGGTACTCAGTGTTTCGGTTTCCTTCTGATAAAAGGGTGTATTGGCATTTATCAGTTCGGAAAGAGCTTTTTTAATTATATCTTTCGTTGCTCTGTCAGTTGTAAGGTTCCATGTGTAGTGAGCCAGTTGCTGAACATACCAGGAATGACATTGCATTAAATCTGTGATCAGTGCAGCATCATCATTGGTTATTTGCTTGTCTGTCCGTGTAAAGCTTCTGGATATGAACCTGATCCATTCATCTCTTGCTATTTTTTGAAGAAGCACTATATCACCAAACCGGTAAAAGGGTTTTGAGGGGTTGTTAAAGATATCTTTCATCATGTGCCTGCGGCTCCCATAAATACAATAAGTGACATCCTGCTGCCTTTGCCATATTGCTCTTAACTTTTTCTCAAACGACTCAAAATTGTTGAAATTTGCAATATTCTGGAATTCATCAATACATACAATCATTTTTATCTTCTTCTGCTTTGCTATTGTCTCTGCCAGGTCGAGTATTTCATCTTCGTTTTTCTTTATATCCTCCCAGTTAAAGCTGATACTGAAATCATTCACGGGATCAATACCTATTTGTATTTTGGGCAGCAGCATTTTAAAAAATGTCCGGGCATTCCTTGCCCATTCCTGCCATTTTGAAGAAGATGCTTTGATCAGCTCACGGGCAAATTTTTCCATAAACTGCTCTTCTGAACTAACAGTGAACAGGTCTATTACTGCTATCCGGATCTTTTTATTGTTTTTGCCGATCTTGGCAACTGTTTTTTCCACCAAGGAAGATTTTCCCCATCTTCTGGGAGAAATCAACGCTGTATTAATTCCGCCTGTTAAATTATCGGATAGTTTCCTGATTTCATCCTTTCTGTTGATGAATGCATCATTAATGACCGTCGTTCCGTAAATAAAAGGAGAGTTTTTCATGTGTAAATAATTTATTTTTAAAGGTCACATGGAACCCACATGTCTATATAAGTATTTTCATTATTGATTGTGTTTGAAAAACATGTGGGTTTCATAATAGAAATTTTTAAATACCATTTAATATTATACCATATAGTATTATACTCAAAGGTATAAATATTAGATCGAATTCTAGCAAATATTTTGTTAATTCCATACATGACGGAGTGAAATCTTACGCCCCATGCCATATTGCCCTTACGCCTTTGTGCCCTTGCGCCCTTGCGCCGTTACACCTTTCATATATTTTGCCATGACAAAATTTTGGGAACTCCCATAGTTCCAAAATTCACAAAGATTCAAATACCAACAATGCTTTCATGGTCAGTATGCATGTCTCCGGATGGGAAAAATCTTGCATTTTCATCAGTTGAAAATAATGAACAACATATTTACACTACACAGGTTGATGGAGGTTCGCCAAAACAAATGGCAGAAATCCAGGCGCAGGAACCGGTTTTTTCCCCTGACGGAAAAATGATTGCTTATGTTAAAGATAAAGACCTTGGCAGCTTTTACCAGCAATTCCTATATTTGATGTATAAAAATAACTCAGATTACTATGAACAAGATCCTATTCACCAGCCTGATCATTATTGCTTTGGTCTCCTGCAAATCAGGAACCAGAAAATCATCAGATCAGAAAAAGGAAGAAACCTTAAAACAATTTGAAATTGTTGAAGCATGGAGGACTGATACTGCACTGCTGACACCTGAATCAGTAATCTACGATAGAGAGCGTGACATCCTGTACGTGTCAAATCTGAATTTTGAACCCCGTAAGAAAGATGGCAACGGATTTATCTCCAGACTTGGGAAAGACGGGAAAATTCTGGATCTGCACTGGATTGACGGACTCAGTTCTCCAAAGGGATTAGCCATTAAAGGAGATACACTGTTTGCCACAGATGTCGATGAGATAGTCGTTATGGATATTACTAAAGGAGAAATCGTCCGTAAAATCCCAATTAAAGGGGCTAAAATGTTAAATGATATTACATGCGACAATGAGGAAAATCTTTACTTTGCAGATACAGATGCCAGCAAAATTCATAAATACAGCGATGGAAAGATCAGTGACTGGCTGACTGAAGGGCTGAACGGACCCAATGGTCTTCTGGCTGATGGAGAAAGGCTGCTTGTAGCATCGCAGGGCAGTATGGATTTTGCGTCTGTTGATTTCAAAACGAAAAGCAGGACACTCCTTTCTGAAGGTATCGGACGGGGAGACGGAATTGCCTATACAGGAATTCCCGGTTATTATATTGTTACCGACTGGTCGGGAGAAATATTCCTGATCAATCCGGATTATACAAAGGTTTCATTGCTAAATACAAAGGAACAGCAAAGCAATACAGCTGATATTGAATTTATTCCTGAATTGAACCTCCTGCTTGTCCCGACTTTCTTTAAAAATTGCATTGTTGCATATAAACTGTTGGAGAAATAGAACATAATAAGGAAATGAAAACAATAAAATTGATTCTTGCTTTGTTGATTTTAAATGCGGGTTGTTCTTCAGAGAACAGAACTTCTTCTGACAAGGTCACTTCCGATCTGAAATCTGTGAGGAATAACGCTCTTCAATTCCGGGACAGTACCCGGAAAGTTGAAATTATCTCGGTTGTCCATCCTGTCATTCCAAATACGACAATTACTGTCGGAGGTGATAATGCTGATATAAAGGGATATACATCGGAAGCTATCCAGACAGCAGTTGATGCACTACGCTTAACGGGTGCCGGAGGTACGGTAAAGCTTCTGCCCGGAAATTATGACATTATCGCCCCGGTAAAGCTCTATGATAATATTGCCCTTTCAGGATCCGGAATAAAAACAGTACTTAAAAAGTGCAAAGGTGTACGTGCTGGTTTTGCTGTGGATGCTGATTATGGCGAACTGCAGGTAACGGTGGCCGATGCATCCGGCTTCAAGCCGGGAATGGGTGTGGCTGTATATGACGAAAAACAACGTTCCGGATGGGATCTGACAACCGCAAAAATTACTTCGATAACAGATAATACAATTTATATTGATGATTTCCTGGTTCGTGATTATCATTCGGGTGACAGAGGTACAATCTCAAATGCCTGTTCTGTAATTTCTGCAGTTAATGCCGATAATGTAAGGATTTCTGATCTCGTTGTTGATGGCAGCAGGGAAAGCAATGACCTGATTGACGGTTGCCGGGCGGGAGGTATTTACCTGCATAAAGTCCACAAAGCTATAGTTGAAAACGTCATAGTCAGGAATTTTAACAGTGATGGAATCAGCTGGCAAATCACAGAATATGTAACGGTGAGGAATTGTGAAGTATACGGATGTGCTAACAGCGGATTACATCCCGGTACAGGATCGCCCTTCACTACAATTGAAGGAAACAACAGCCATGATAATGACAGTTACGGACTATTCGTCTGCTGGCGTGTCAGAGATGGAGTTGTCAGGGGAAATAATTTCCATCACAATGGCAGAAACGGGATCAGCACAGGCCATAAGGATACTGACATGCTGTATGCTGAAAACCATATATACGAAAACGGATCCGATGGGATTTATCTGCGTGATGACGGACTTCTGAACGAGCCACACAGGAGTATCTTTAAAAACAACCTGATTGAAAACAATGGTGTAAAAAAAAGCGGATACGGTCTATCGGTGAACTGTCCTGCAGAGGGGATCGTTCTTGAAGAAAATATCATCAGGGATACTAAGGATGGAAAACAGGTAGCTGCAATATTTTTATCTGCCAAAAGTCTGCCAGTCGTATTGAAAAACAATAAAATAAGTGGTCATCCCGAAGGAGAAGTGATCAGCGAAAAAAATGAGTGATTTCACAGGCAGATACTTTATCATGTCAGGACTGGCCGGAAGGCTTATATTTTGGTTTTTATAATTACCGTTTGATATTCAATAAATTCAGAAATCCGTTCAGGAAGAAAGTATTCTCATGTATTCCGGAAAATATCTCTGCTGAAGGACCATATGAAAATATCGGAACCATTACTGCTGTGTGGCTTCCTGTCTGAATAAAATTACCTGTCACTTTATGTTCCTGAATATTACCACTGACAAGTGTAAGTCCACCTGTTTCATGATCGGCGGTAACAACAATCAATGTTTCACCATTTTTACCGGCAAATTCTTTAGCAACTGCTATCGCATTATCCAGATCAATAACTTCAGCTGCTGTATAGTCAAAGTTCTTTTCATGAGCTCCCCAGTCGATCATTGAACCTTCTACCATCATGAAGAAGCCATCCTTATCTTTGCTTAAAGTCTCGATTGCTTTCCTTGTCATTTCTGCCAGCATTCCTGATCTGCCTTCATTTGATTTAAGCATATGTTCCTTTGCAAGAAAACCGGCAATTTTCAGAGAACCTGAATTCTTCAAGTCATCTAAATTATATACGACATCATATCCCTGTTCTTTAAATTTCACTGTCAGGTCTGTGCTGTCTGCACGTTTACGGAAATGATCCTCACCACCGCCGATCAAAACATCGACTGTGCCATTCAGAAAATCTTTTGCAATATCTTCATAATTACCCCTGCCGGAATTGTGAGCAATAAAAGAAGCCGGAGTTGCATGTGTTAGAGTGGAAGTGCTCAGCACTCCTGTAGCTAATCCATTTTTATGTGCGATTTCAACAATTGAACTTACGACAGCAGAATCAGGACCCATTCCAATCATTCCGTTTTTGGTCTTTACACCACAGGCGATAGCCGTGCCACCTGCAGCTGAATCAGTAATATAATTATTTGAAGAATAGGTTTTGCTAAGGCCCGCAAATGGAAAAGATTCCAACGACAGAGTATGAGTACTGACTGTCATTCCTGCATACACCTGTGCGACTCCCATACCATCACCAATAAACAAAATAATATTTCTGACTTTTGGTTTCGGAAGCTGTGTTCTGTTAATATTCTGCATTGAACAACCTGCCAATACAAGGAAAAGTAACAGAACTGCGGTTTTGAAAAACTTAATCCTCATTATAATCACTTTAAATTTTTTAAATATAGCTGTTTAAAATTAAATTAAAAGGTTGTTTTACATTTAAGGTCTAAATCTTAAAATGCCATTCTATAGGTATGCTATCATTACATAGTCTGCCTTTGAGAAAAGATCTGTCAGGATCAGCTATCAGGCGCTTTTATATGTCAGGTAAAATTCAGGAACAGGAAGTAACAGTCTATTTACTTTCTTTATACTCCTTTAGCAAAGATTGGAAGATCTCCTTTACTGATGATATTTTAGTTGCTCTGAATGCATTGCTTCCGGCAAAAGCAAATCCATTTTCAAAATTTCCCTTGAATGCATTTATAAGGGCAATTATAATGCAATAAGGACTTTTAGTAATGTCACAGGTTCTGATACATTTAAAGGGACATTTTTTCGGTTGTTTTTTCCCATCTTTCACTTTTTGGATAAAACTCGAAAGAATAGCTCGCCCCGGCATGCCCACAGGACTCTTTATAATTTCAATATCCTTTTCATCCGCATCAATGTATGCCTGTTTAAAGCCTTGAGAGGCATCACATTCATCGGTGGTTACGAATCTGGTTCCCATCTGAACACCGGATGCCCCCAGCTTCATTATGTTATTAATATCCTCACCCGTATATATACCCCCTGCAGCAATAAGCGGTATAGACTGATTGTATTTATCTTCAAAAAGTTTCAGCTCACTGACGATTTCCGGAACAAGCTTTTCAAGTGCATAATTATTATCCCCGATTTGTTCCTCCTTAAAGCCCAGATGACCACCTGCCTTAGGTCCTTCAACAATAACGGCATCGGGCAGATAATCGTAGTTTGTCTTCCACTTTTCACAGATTATCTTAGCCGCTCTGGCCGATGAGACTATAGGTATGAGTTTTGTAGTACTGTCTTTTTTCAAAAAGGAGGGTAAATCAAGAGGAAGGCCCGCACCTGCGATAATGATATCTACCTTTTCAGAAATGGAAGTCTTTATCATATCCACAAAATTTGTCATGGCAACCAGAACGTTAACGCCAATGACACCAAGCGTTTTCTCCCTTGCTTTGCGTATCTCCTCCTTGAGTCCGTGAATGCTGGCCTCAAGAAAGTTTTCAGAAAAATCTTTGTATAAAAGCCCAAGCCCGGCACTTGATATTACTCCAATTCCACCTTCATTTGCAACTGCGGCTGCCAGTCCGGAAAGAGAAATACCAACTCCCATTCCACCCTGAATGACCGGAACAGCAATTGAAAGATTCCCAATTTTCAATGCCTTCATTAATTCTTTTTAAACATTTTGCAAATTTAAATAATTGTACAGACCTGCATCTTAAAAACAGACAATTAACTCAGGTTGCTATTTCTAAAAAAATTTCATTTATTCAATAAACACGCTTCTCTGTCTTCTTTTTTCAGGACTCCTGTTGGACCATTTGGCCGGCTTTCTTCCGGAATATTCACCATTTCTTGGTTTATCGGTCTTTTCCTGGGCAATCTCCACTGTAACTCTTCTTTCTTTAAACTTTGCATTATTCAATGCTCCGATAAGGTCATCAGCATGACCGGCTTCAACTTCAAAAAAGGAGAAGGTCTTTAAAAGATCTATCTTTCCTATTGGAATTTTTCTTCCTCTTGTGTTGATGTTTACAAGATCAATGAGTTGTTCCGGGTAAAAGCCGTCAGATTTTCCAAGATTTATGAACAGCCTTTTATAATTGCCGGGGTATTGTTCACGGGAACCTTTTCTGCCAGTTCTGCCAAAGCTGCTATCTTTTTCAGGGACAGGATCAACAAGATCATCACCATGGCGGTAATCATCGAGAAACCTGTTAAATTCGAGTGAAATAACACGTTTAAGAAGCTCTTCCCTGTCGAGCCCTTCCAGTTTCATTTTTATTTCAGGCAGGAATTTTTCAATCTCCTGGTGATCAGTTGCAACAGTTTCAATCTTATTGACCCAGTTGAAAAGCTGTTTTCCGCAGATCTCACTTCCAGTCGGGATGGATAATGCTTTAAAAGGTTTTTTTACCAGTCTCTCTATCTTCTGAAGTTCCTGTCTTTCTCTCAGGTGAACAAGTGAAATAGATATCCCCGTTTTCCCGGCTCTTCCCGTACGGCCGCATCTGTGTGTATAAATCTCCGGATCATCAGGCAGGCTGAAATTAATTACATGAGTAAGGTCGTCCACATCCAGCCCGCGTGCGGCAACATCAGTTGCCACCAGCATATTAAGGTTCTTTGACCTGAACTTTTGCATTACGGCGTCGCGCTGTGACTGCGACAGATCGCCATGCAGTGCATCAACATTGTAACCGTCATTTATAAGTTTTGATGCCACCTCCTGGGTATCCTTACGGGTGCGGCAAAAGACAATCGCGTAAATATCCGGTTCAAAATCTACAATGCGTTTAAGTACCTTGTACTTGTCTTTTGCGTGGACAAAATAATAAGCGTGACTTACATTTTCGGCAGATGAATTTTTTGTTCCGATGGTAATTTCAGCTGGATTGTTCATGTATTTCCTTGCAATTGATGCAATTTCCGATGACATGGTTGCTGAAAACAGGAGTGTTCTTCTACCTTCCGGAATCTCCTCAAGAATTTCATTTATACTGTCAAGAAATCCCATGTTAAGCATTTCGTCAGCTTCATCGAGAATTACAGTGTTGACATTAGAAAGCTTTGCCGCTCCTCTTCCGATCAGGTCGATCAGCCTTCCGGGTGTTGCAACGATAATATGTACACCTTTTTTCAATCCCCTTATCTGATTATCAATGCTTGCACCTCCATATACTGCAAGTATTTTCAACTTACCTGTAAATCTGGCATAATCTGTAAGGTCCCCTGTGATCTGAATGCATAGCTCACGGGTGGGACAAAGTATAAGTGCCTGAGTGCTGTTTATTTCTGTATCTGTTGCCTGGACCAAAGGCAGTCCGAAGGCTGCTGTCTTTCCTGTTCCTGTTTGTGCCAGGGCGATAATATCACTCTCATCTCCGAGCATTAGCGGGATTACTTTTTTCTGTACCGGCATGGGTTGTTCAAATCCAAGTTCCTGAATTGCTTTCAGAATACCGGGAGTGAATCCCATTTCTTCAAAATTTATCATTAAATAGTTTATGGTGTGCTTCCGGGAGCGAAGGATTTGTTATCCCGGCTGAAATGAACTCAAATACAGACTGGGCAAAATGCCTGACAACGCTTATGGAAATCACTTTGTTAATTAAGGGGGCGAAGATAATTAAATTATCCTGATAATAAAATTAAAACAAAATCTACTTCAGGCATGACTTCAAGGTAAATGTTAAATAAAAATAATTTATTGAAAATAAATGTATTATTCCGATATTAAAGCGTACCTTGCACCAAATTAATAAAATCAAATTATGAGTAAAGGAACCGTAAAATTCTATAATGAATTCAAAGGATTCGGATTCATTAAAGAGGAGAATTCACCAAAAGAGTATTTTGTGCATTCATCGGGATTAAAGGAAAATATCAAAGAGAATGATGTAGTGACCTTTGATCTGGAACAGGGTAAAAAAGGATTAAATGCAGTAAATGTTAAACTTGCTTAGTTTATCTATTATAATCATTTAAAATTTTTGGTCCCGCCAAAAGCGGGACTTTTTATTGAAATTCAAAGAATTATGTTCGAAAAAAAGTTAAATATTATTAAATCACCCGATCTGTCGAAATTGAAGGAAGTTATAATTGACCACAGAACAAAGATATATATAGCTCCCGAAGCAGATATTGAGGAGGCCAGAAACCGTTACTTATCCCGGATCAAAACCAGGAAACCATAATAACGTAATAGAATACATTCCTCCCCTGCCTGGTCATTCCTTAAACAGTTTAACCTTCATGGCAGAAGGTCCTTTGGGTCCTTTGCCGATTTCAAAAATGACTACATTATTTTCCTTTACAGGTTCCAGCAGGTTATTCGCATGAACGAAAACGCTCTGATGTGATTCCAGGTCGCGGATAAAACCATAACCTTTTGATTCATTAAAGAATGTAACAACTCCCTTCCGTACGAAATCAGGAGCAGTTTCAGGATTATTTTTAGTTATCTTAAGTTCAATACTTTCAGCAAGAATAACTGTTTTCTTATCAGGGTCGGGAGGCGTTGCGGTGATCATTCCGAATTCATCGACATAGGCGATCATATCGTCGAAGCTTCTCTTTTTCCCCTCACTTTTTTTCTTTGCACGCTTTTGCTCTTTTTCTTTTCTCTTTTTCTCTTTCTTGTTTCTTACTTCCTTTTTACTGAATGTTTCCTGCGATCGGCCCATAAATTGAATTTACCTTAATTAATGATTTAAATATTTAATCAGCTCCGGAAACTGATGGTGAGCAGTAAAAAACTAACCGGATGTATGATTAGCAGAATAATGCACAAAATCGCGAAGCTGAATCTATCGTCAAAGGTACAATAAAATCCCGGGAAAAACACTCTCTTATTTTTTGTCGCGCAGGCATTGCCCTGCCTACTGGCAGGCAGGCAGCAGGCAGGCAGGCCTGCAAATCACTGATCCTGAAAGTTTTGATAAATATACTTTTTGGGAGGTGAGCGTGGATTTAAGAGTGAGAATTTTAAAAGAGAAAAAATCAATTGCCAACAGTTTTAGTTTTGTAAATTTACTTTTCAGGTATGCGACTGTTAAGGCATGTTTTGATTTAATGTTAAAATATACCGGCAGGTTGAAGGAGATGAATTATTGATTGTGATAATAGTGACTATGAATAAAATTGATTTCAGAAACGCAATAATTGTTTTTCTGGCAGGGATTGTTGTTTTATCTGGTCTTCAGGGAAAATCAAAAAATGATGACTTGGTCAGGGCTAAATCGATTCTTAAGCAAATATTCAGTTTATATGACGCCGGGCATGATCATCTCTTCAATGAAACTTACCCGGACAAACCTGATAATAAGATTAGTTATCTGGCAGATGATGATACTGTAACCGTCCGGCGTGTCGCCTATCTGTGGCCCACATCGGGGATTTTTTCAGGAGTGAATGCTTTACTGAAAGCAACCCATGATAAACAATATCTGCATTTGCTTGAAGAAAAAGTCTTACCCGGGCTTGAGCAATATTTTGATTCGCTTCGAAAACCTGCCTGTTATCAATCCTACATTTCACTGGCAGGTAAGTCTGACCGTTATTATGATGACAATATATGGCTGGCACTTGATTTCTGTGAAACATACATGTTGACCAGGAAACCTGAATATCTGAATAAGTCAATTAATACATGGCAGTTTGTGATCAGTGGCTGGGACGACGAGCTTGGAGGCGGTATTTACTGGTGCGAGCAGAAGAAAAGATCCAAGAATACCTGCTCAAATGCGCCTGCCTCAGTGCTGGCTTTCAAACTTTTTGAAGCAACCAGAGACAGCTCTTATTTAAAATGGGGATTACGAATCTATGATTGGACAAAAGTCAACCTGCAGGATTCGACAGATTATCTTTACTTCGACAACAAAAATCTTACAGGAAGAATTGACAGAAAAAAATACACCTATAACAGCGGACAGATGTTACAGTCTGCGGCAATGCTTTACAGACTGACAGGAGAAAAAGCCTACCTTGATGAAGCTCAGCACATCGCAAAATCTGCAATTGATTATTTTACTGAGGAATATACGACAACCGAAGGGAAAAAGATAAGATTATTTAAAAACACAGGCAACTGGTTTAATTCTGTTCTGTTAAGAGGTTATATTGAATTATACAGGCTCGACAGGAATAATCAGTACATAACCATTTTCAGGGATAATATGGACCAGCTGTGGAACCACGTCCGTAACAAAGATGGTTTATTCAGCAAAGACTGGACAGGGCAAAAGGAGGATGAGTTCAAGTGGCTTCTCGATCAGGCCAGCCTTGTGGAAATATGGGCAAATCTTGCGACAATCTGACAGCTAGATGTTTAGACTATCCTCATTTTAAAATTTACCAGATGAACGGGAAAAGTCTATATTTCACTTTCTTCATGTACTCATCATATCCCTTCAATCCGTTTACCAGAACTTTTTCTTCGTTCTTAATTCTAATTATTAGAAGTACCGGGAAAAATACCATCGGGATAAGAGCATAAAAAGAACCTAAAACTAAAGGTGCAAATCCATAAAGAATTGTGGCACCTAAATACATCGGATGTCTTACAAATGAATATAATCCGGTATCAATCAGTCTTTGTTCATCCTGAATTTCAATCACCCTTGAAGCATAGGTATTTTGCTTCATTACGATAAAAAACATCAAATATCCTGACATCATTATAAGGGTTGAAATTAAAACAACTGAAAGAGGAACATCTGACCAGTTAAATCTGAAATCTAAACCAGGCATAATAAAAGTGAAAAGAAGAAAAATTATTGAAAGGATCAGGTATATTTTTTGAGTTTTCTCCTTTTCCTTTGTTTTCAGTCTTTTGGCAAGCAGATCCGGATCTTTTGCAAGAAGATAGATCAATACACAGAACATTGAAATGAATAACACGCCCATAAATAACCATCCGTTCCAGAATTTCAGGGAGCCGGCAGGAAGGAATATCAATAGTCCTGCAAGGAATAATGACAAGAGATACAGTAATAATGCCCTGATAATTAATAAACTTCGGTTTTTTAACCTCATTAATTTTTAAAGTTTAATATATCCAAAATTAAATAGAGATTTATTCATTAAAATTACGACAGGAAGAAGCCAAAGTCAAATCTTTTTTTGCAGGTGAATAATTAATCCAAGTTGCTAGTTACTTGTTGCTTGTTGCTAGTTGTTTGAAAATGAGAATCATGATTATTCAAAAAGTCAAATTACACGCTATATTTAATTTTTTGCAGACATATGCAAGCTCGCGACCTGTCCTTTGAAAGAAATCATCAGAAAGTTTATCTTCCAATCTATATTTTGTGTAAATCCAGTCGGCATAGTGATAATTCATGCGGTCAACTATTACGTAGTCAACTTTCCCTTCCAGAGCATTTACCAGAGTTTCAGCTCCCGGAAGAATTGGAGCAATCATAGCATAAGTCTTGATACCAGATCGGTGTAATTCATCGAGTGTACTTAGCCGCTCTTTTATCGGTGGCGCATTTGGTTCAAATAATTTCCTTATCTCATCGTCTGCTGTAGTGATTGTAAGTCCGACTTCAAAATCATTTGCACCTTTGAGAATATCCATATCCCGAAGAACTAATGAAGAACGTGTCTGAATTGTCACTGGCCAGTTATTATAAGCCAGTATTTCCAAACATTTTCTGCTTAACTTATATTTAGCTTCCAAAGGCTGGTAGGGATCGCATAATCCACTTATCCATACTCTTGCACATTTTTTCTTATTTACTTCAACTCGTAATAAATCAGCTGCGTTTATTTTTATATCGACAAACATACCCCAGGGTTCTTTATGTCCGCTGAACCTTTTTATAAAGCGAGCATAACAGTAATGACAAGCATGCTGGCATCCGACATAAGGATTGATAACATAGTTATAAACCTTTGATGCAGAGAGAATAGTTTTTGACTGGATTTCTTTTACATTCATTACCTCACCAGCCAATTTTTAATAATTGTATATTCAGGTACATTATGGCTTAGCAATTAAAGGTAGGAATAAAATATTTATCTACTGTTTTTCTTTAAAAGGTCTATTTAATATTTGTGTACAAACTTTATTATCTAAAAAAGTATGAAAACGAATATTATATAATCGTGCATGTATCTGATTTTGTTAATGTAGCAAAATCCTCATCAATTTCGTCAACAGGAAATTTAAAAACCCTTGTAGCTCATTGATCTACAAGGGTCTGCGATTTAAGATTTTGTGTTAGTGAGAATTAAACCAGGATTTATACTTTTAGTAATGAAAATATTATTAATCCATTAACTGATTCGGATGGGACAAAGAATTACAATTAGCTGTTTGAATTATTAGCCGTCTTTTTTCTTTCTCTCTAATGGAATTATTCCTGCCATCTCTCCAATGATATTTACCAATTCGGTTCCTGTTGGAATAACAATTTTAGCATTATTCCCGAGTGATGCTTCAAGAGCCTCTAACTTCCTCAATAATTGGGCATTTCCGACAAAATATTTATCTGCCGCTTCATTTACCAGTTTAATGGCTTCAGCTTCTCCTTCAGCATGCAATATTTTCGATTGCCTATAACCTTCAGCTTCTTTGATCTTAGCGCGTTTTATACCATCGGCAACAGTTTCTGCAGCTGTAGCAGAATCTATGGCCGCTATTTTTTCATTTTCAGCTTTTACCACTTTATTCATGGTTTCCTGCACATCACTTGGCGGGTCAATTTCTTTCAACTCTGTCCGGACAATTTCAATACCCCAGGTTTGGGTTTCGTTATGAAGTGTTTTATAGAGTTCGGCATTAATTTTCCCTCGTTCGCTGTTGGCCGATTTAAGCGTGAGTGTACCGATAATATTACGCAGTGTAGTGCGTGCCAGATTAACGATCTGCCATTTGTAATTATTAACATTGTATATTGATCCCTTAACGCTATCCTCATCGGATTTCACCCTGAAATAAACCTGGGCGTCAACGCTTGCATTCAGATTATCGTTTGTGATTATTTCCTGTGGCTGGGCATCTACCATCTGTTCAGTCACATTTACCGGGTATAATTTGTCGATAATCGGAATAATCCAGTGAAATCCCGGATTGGCAAAATTATGATACTTTCCCAGCCTCTCAATTAACCCTCGTTGAGTTGGCCGTACAATTCTGATTCCTGCGAAGAATATCACTACAACAGAAATTATCAGATACAAATACCAATAGTTCATTTCAATTTCCTTTCTTTTTATTAATAATTATGTTTCAAAATGAAAACAGCGAGCTCGCAAGCTCGGTTGTGCTTAAAATACAATGACTTAACTCAATATATCATATTTCTTATAAAGATAACTAATAATTATCTGAAAGTCAATAGGTATTGATTGGAATATAACCAGAGTAGCATTCTGCTATAAAGAATATACTTCCCTGCCTGGAGATGGATTTTGTTCATTTACCCGTGGGCAGGGTTGCATCTTCATCCCTTTCAACATGTAAAATATGTAATAACCTGTGAACTATGGGAGCAAAAAAGACTGCTGTAATGCTTAAGAACGCCACACCGCTGTACAAAGCAAAAAATGAAGAAAACATTTTTGCACCATCTGTTTTCATCTCTGCTACAGGTCCCATTCCTGTTAAAATCATACAGGACATATGAAAACTATCCAGCCATTTTAATTGTCCAAAATGATGATAACCCAGAGTCCCAATACACACTGATAAGATAATCAGCATTGCGGAAACTAATGCATAACGTCCAACCCTGAATAAGAATTGAGGGAAGGAAGCAACTTTCTGTTTGCGGTGTTCTAATTTCATTTCTTTATCAATTTATTCATCAGATCTTCTAAATAATCAGTTTGAATTTCCTGTATCTCAAGTCATTTTTCGTCAGGATCAATTACCCCGGCATCACGTGCCAGAGAATCGGGAATAGTAACTTTAAAATGTGATTTTATTACAAAAGCCGGACAATCTGACCATATTTGGCCGGTCAGATTACACATAGCATATATAACTAAACAACAAGTATTTAACTCCGGCTTTAAATGGTCAATTTATTCTGGCCAACTATGGTCAAGGTCACTGGTTTTTTCAAATCAGCTCATTATCTGAAGAATCTCCTCTATTTTTTTGCCTTAACTTTAATAGACATTGTGGTAAGAATACCGCCCGTCAATCCTGAAATTGCGAAATCGAAAAAATTATGTTTTGTGATTACCTCGCATGCACCATTTGTAGGAGTTGCCGTATTGGTCCTGCCGATAGGAACAAGGCCCCAGAATAACCACCATTGTTTGGATTTTGAATAAGTGTATTCAGATCCTTTTGTCTCTCTGAAAGTACCAACGCTGGTTTTAGTCATCATACAGGAAGATAGAAAAGCTGTCAGTGTCAGTGCCGCCGTAAATAGCAGCAATTTGTGTTTAATATGTTTCATTGCATTCTTAATTAATATTTCCTACTCTTAAGGCTTTTCGGTAACGCCCCGTTTTTAAAGTGGATTCTGGTCTTCACTTGTTATGTTAACTGATCAGTTTAATCTGATAATAAAAAAAGATCAAACCAAATTTAAACTATATATGAACTCAACGCAAATTTTTTTCTTGTCGAAAAGTCCAGATAGTTATGTTGATTTATATCGTAAGGACCGTGGAAAAAATAAACAGGGTGCTTTGTACAACTGGTATGCGGTAAATACAAGTAAATTATGTCCAATCGGTTGGCATGTACCAATTTGAGTAATGTAGCCACGTGGCGGACTCCAAACGCTTACAATCTAAATAACATTCACATGTTTACTATAATTTCCAATGGTCAAATTGTCCGGCTTATGGAATCTAACTCCTGAATTCTTATTAAGGCCTTAATATAGCTTAATAGTTTATGTATATAGCTGTTTATGTGTACGTTACAAAATCTATCGTCAATCCCCTGCCTGCCGGCAGGCAAGCGTTATCTTCTTAAAAACAAAAACCCGCAAGACGTTGATCTTAAGTGATGTAGTAAATAAGTGTGAGTGTGAGAGTGCTCGCTCTCGCTCACACTCTCACTCAGTTTTAAGTGGTGCCACCAGCCTCCAAAGATTCTTTATGCAGGTTGCTGATTGACCGGGAAGACGGCCGTTTGCGTATATATTTAATGTAGCCATACAATCCATACAATTAACATTTTACTCATATAAGTTGAAAGTTTTATGTGATTGATATAGAAGATTTTAGTGAAGGTAAAATGAAAGAAAAAAGCGTCAACGAAAACGTCATCACGAGAAAACTTGAAGTCTCAAATTAAAACAAATTAAAAGTTTTGCTATTTTTATTTCTATTTTTCCGTATATTTACGGAAAAATTGGAATATAATAATGAATTTTCAGGAGTTTAGAAATAAATGGTTTGATCTGGGATGCATCAGTTCTAATCAGATCTATACATGGCGACCAAACTTTGACAAAAACAATGTAAGTAATTGGTCAAAGAAGGGTTTAATTATAAAACTTCGTAATGGATTTTACATATTTCCTGAATATAAGGCAAAATCAGGCTTCGCCTTTTATATAGCTAACAGAATATATCGCCCATCATATATTAGCCTTCACTCAGCTCTGGCTTTTTATGGAATGATACCGGAGTCTGTAGTACAAATAACGAGCGTAACTTCTATGAAAACAGCTACTTTTTCAAATGCTATTGGAGAGTTTTCATATAAGACTGTAAGACCTGATCTGATGTTTGGTTATGATATTAAGCCCATAACTGAAGGACATTCATTCCTTTTGGCAAAACCAGAAAAAGCACTTATTGACTTATTTTATCTCTATCCATTCTATAATACCAAATCTGAAATAGAGGAATTACGATTGGACATGGATTTTATTCACAATGACCTTAATATAAGTCTATTAAAAGAATATTCAGGACAGATTAATTGTAATGCACTTGAAAAGAGGCTGAAACTGATCTTTTATTGATTTCCCACAAATTACTTATGTGATATGTTAAATATAGATCAAATAGCGAATTTCTTTCCGCTAAATCTTCGGGAGAATCCAATCTATCGTAAGTACATGCTGAAAGAATATTTGCAGTTGGTGATCCTTGATTTTTTATCAACAACTAAATATATAAGAAAAATCATCTTTATCGGGGGAACAAACCTGAGATTGATTAAAGGGATTGACCGGTTTTCAGAAAACCCGGATTTCGATTGTAAACAGTTGTAGAAACAAGAGTTTGTGGAAATGACAGATTCCATTCTTGAATTTCTTTTGAAATCAGGCATAAAAGCTGAGACACAGGACAAAGCAAATGATAAATTGAAAGCTTTCCGTCGAAATTTCTATTTTCCTTCATTGCTTTTTGACTTAGGTTTGTCGGGATATAAAGAGGAGCGGTTCCTGATAAAAGTAGAATGTCAGGATCAACAGATAGAATATCAGCGTGATATGGTCAATATAAAAGGTTGTGGGTTATATTTTCCATTACCGGCACCAGCTGATGATGTGCTATGCGCAATGAAACTTTCGGCTTTACTTTCAAGGCAAAAAGGTAGAGATTTCTATGATGCAATGTTTCTATTGGGTCAAACCTCTCCTGCCTACTCTTACCTTTCCTCGAAGTATGGAATTAAAAATTTGTCTGATTTGAAAACTGCGATTGCAGAGCTAATGCCAAAAGTTGATTTGAAACATAAGTCAATAGATTTTGAACACTTGCTTTTTTCAAAAGGGAATAGCCAGAGAATTCTCGCTTTCGGGGAATTCATCAAACAACTCAAATGAATTTTCTGAATAAATCTTAAATATGCATCTATGAAGGATTTTAAAACAATTAAGCTTATTTGTGAAGAAAACAGTAAAATTTCGGCGAAAGTGATTGACGAATTTTTACTTTACTATGCTGCAGAACGCAATAATCTGGAACATGAAATGAACCAGAAATTTGCAGCTTACAAGCATATAACTCATAAATTCCAGAAAGAATGGATAAATAGACTGAAGTCTCAATACATTGTACACAAGGTTTTCAAAAAAGATGGACTTATCAAAAGTTTCCTGAACCATTCAGCCTTGAAAAACCTTAATATAAAAGAGAGGAATTACCTTGAGTTTCAGGCAGAACACCCATGGAGATTTAGTTTCAGTGTAATCAAAAACCGTCCGGCTGAAAGTTTTTTTATTATGGAAGATGTGTTTTCAGACCAGGAGTTTCTTTTATATTCACCTGGTGTGACAAAAACACTTCAAGATCAATCGATAATCCTATGGTTCAACCTTATTTCTTATAACGGTTCATGCTGGCAGAGTTTTGGCCCCATTGGAGCTTATAAGTCTTTTGAACCTGATGATATTTTCTTTTTCGCAACTGAGCTAAAACCTGAAATTGCAGATGAAGGGGATCTTCTGGCAAACCTGGAATACAATCCTATACCATATATGATGCTCCTATCCGGTGCCAATTACCCAATGATTTTTAATAAAGAAGATCAGGTAGTAAACGTGATGGCAGAATATGAACTTGATGAGATAAATACAAAAAGCCTTACCAAAAGTTTTAAAACAGAATATAATAAAGGGGTTTACCGGCTGTCATTGAAGAACTGGAGTGAGCCACCGCACTTCTCACAGGCTTTTTTTGATGAAAATAAAAAAATCATTTTGCTTTCATCTATGACTGACAGGGGATTTAAGGCACTTGCAGAAGGTTTAAATGATTATGGGTTGAACTTTTCTGCTTATCCATTTCTACGGGTTAACCTTACAATGTTAACCACTGCTTCAGATATTCTGAAAAGAAAAATCAAATTAAATGAATATGAACATTTATTTACAAAAGAAACCTCCCCTGCTGAAAGGGAAAATCTTGATAAACTTAATACTCTTTTAAAGTTCGTTATGCCAGATATCAATGCCGGCCGTGAACCGGATATTGAGGCATTGGCAGTAAAAGCCGGAGTTGATATTAAGACTGCACGAGATCTTATTAAACAAATTATGGGGAAGTTTAATGATATGGATAACCGTAAAAAAAACAGATAAGAATTATTAACTTAAAGCGTTACCTATATAATTTAATGATTCTTCCAGGTTACTTATCCCATCCCAAATTTTTCCGTCATTTTTTGGGATGGGATGTTAATTTGTCTGCGAATCCGTCAACACTAGCCGATAATTATATTGTAGAATATTGAATACTAGCACATTAATTAAAAGAGTTCAGGTGCTATTAAACCCAAAGAGCCTTTAGATTGTTCTAGTGATAGCCTAATTAAATTTTAATATAATTTTTGTTGTAATATTTAATTTCTTAGTTTTATGGCACGATTATTACAAAAGATAACACTATGCCTTTAGCTCGATTCGGAGTTAGTTTAGATAAAGACCTTCTTAAAGCCTTAGATGACTTTGTTATTGAGAATAATTTACCTAATCGTTCGCAGGCAATTCGGCATTTAGTAGAAAAAAATCTGGTAGAGAAAAAATGGAATTGCAATCAAATTGTTGCCGGAGCAGTTGTAATGCTTTATGGCCATCATAAGGGAGATGTGACGACCAAATCAAACGATATTCAACACGAATATTTTGATGTAATCCTATCATCTCAGCATTTTCATTTAAGTCATGATAACTGTCTTGAAATCATTGCAGTAAAAGGCAAGGCAAACAGGTTAACAGAACTGTCTGATAAATTAATCGGAATTAAAGGGATTATTCATGGTAAACTAGTGATGAGCCGAGCTGAATGACATTTTTTTTGAGTAAATAGTAACACGAAATTAAGAATAAGTAACATCAGTAAAAATCTTCATGAAAGAATTAGTTTTTTGATTAACATCTTATTAAGAAGTAAAAAAGGAACATGCATATCCCCGATGGTTATCTCAGCCCACAAACCTATATTCCGTTGATTGGAGTATTTGTAACAGTTGCCGCAGTAGCTGTAAAAAAAGTAAAAGATGAAGTTTCTGCGCGCGATATTCCATATCTTGGAATGGCGGCAGCTTTCTCGTTTATTATAATGATGTTTAATCTTCCTATACCCGGTGGAACAACGGGTCACGCAGTTGGCTCTGCTGTTATTACAATTCTCTTTGGTCCGTGGGCTGCTACTATTGCCGTATCGGTGGCACTAATTATACAAGCGCTTATTTTTGGTGATGGGGGAATTACTGCTATTGGAGCAAACTGCTTTAATATGGCAGTGTTTATGCCATTTATAGCTTATTACATTTTCAAGCTATTCTGCAAAATTCCCTTTGGAAAACACAGAGTCTCTTTCGCTGCATTTATTTCGGGATATTTTAGTCTGGTTTTAGCTGCAATACTTACAGCAGTTGAATTTGGAATACAACCAATGATAGCATCTACTGCCGATGGGAAAGCCCTGTATTGCCCTTATGACCTTAGTATTGCGATTCCTGCAATGGCTATTGAACATCTCTTACTTTTTGGCATTGTTGAGGGAATCATTACTGCAATAATCGTAAGTTATTTTTTGAGAAACGAACCCGGACTAATTTATGCTTTCAGGAAAGGAGGTAAAAATGAAATTAGATAAACTTCAGAAGAAAATTTTTATCGTACTTCTTTTACTATGTCTAATAACCCCGGCAGGGATTTTGCTTCCTGTGTTTTTTAATGCCGGTGATGCCTGGGGTGAATGGTCTGCGCAGACAGTAAAGGATCTCATAGGTTATGTACCTCAGGGACTGGCAAAATATTCAGATGTATGGGAAGCGCCCCTGCCTGATTATACAATCAATAGCCAGGACACATCGGTTGTTCATCAATCCGGATATTATTTTGTTTCAGGTTTAATAGGAGCCACTGTGACGTATGTTGTCATGTTTTTAATTTCCAGATTAATTGTCAGACGTGGAAAATAAGATTCCTTCATATTTGCTCCAAACAGTTCATGATCAACATGAGCTGGCAAATGTAAAAAGAGCAAAACTTTCCTTTCTTGATAAGACTATACTAAATTCAGCAAGCGCTGTAAAATCCATTTATCTGCAGGCAGAAAATGCAGCAAAAGAGAATTTCATCCAGAAGATCAATCCGCATGTCAAACTTATTTCGCTGATTTATCTTGTAATAGTGATAAGTATTGTCAGTAATCTGTATGAACAAGTACTTATGACAGTTTTTATTTTTTTACTATATCTGTTAGCCAGGTTTAAGGTCTTCCAGGTTTACTGGAAAATATTCTTTCTGGCGTTTATATTTGGTTTTCTTGTCGTCTTACCGGCTTCTCTCAATATTATAACCCCTGGTAAAATTATTTTTAATCTTATTACATTTGATAAACCTTCACATTTCTGGATCTATGAAATTCCTCAAAATATAGGGTTTACTGAAAATGGATTTCAGGTAGTATTGTTGGTTTTTCTCAGAGTACTTAATTCTGTTTCATTTGCTATGCTGATTGTTTTTACCACACCTTTTTCGTCTTTTATCAAGTCTTTTAAAATAATCGGTGTGCCTGATACTTTCCTGATGATCATTTCACTCGCTTACAAATATATTTTTATTCTTTCACGAACTATTGAAGAAACTTATTTTGCTTTAAAATCAAGGCTTGCTGGCAATATTAAAAGCAAGAACATCAGGACCCTTATCAGCGGCCGGATATTTTTTATTTTTAAAAAATCGAGGATGATTTATGAGAACACTTATTTTGCAATGGTTTCAAGAGGTTACAATGGAAAAGTTAAGCTGAATTCAAAGTATCAGTTTACTTTTACGGATTTTGTTTCTCTGATAATTATTGTTGCAGCAGGAATAACCATTATCCTATTCTAAAAGAATCATGGAGGATATTATTACATTAAAGAATATTGATTATTCATATTACGGCAAAATTCCTGCGCTAAAGGATATTAACTTTTCTGTAAAGAAAGGTGAAATGTTTTCTATCATCGGACTTAATGGAAGCGGTAAAACAACCTTGCTGCATATCATCAATGCACTGATTTTTCCTGATGCAGGTGACATTTTGTTTGAAGGAAATGCCGTAACCGAAAAATCACTGAAAGAAAAAAGTCCCGGAATGCAGTTCCGGCAAAGGGTGGGCTATATTTTCCAGAATTCCGACATACAATTATTTTGTCCTACAGTTTTTGATGAACTTTTATTTGGCCCTCTGCAGCTCAACCTTCCTCTTGAAACTGCACAGGAAAGAGCAGAACAGACTTTATCATATCTCGGCATAGGATACCTGAAAGATCGTCCTGTATATATGCTTTCAGGCGGTGAAAAAAAAAGGGTCGCTATTGCATCTGTTCTTACAATGAATCCTGATGTCCTGCTTGTTGACGAACCCCTTTCAAATCTTGATCCAAAAACACAAACATTTTTCATCGAACTTCTCCTGGAGCTTAATCAGGCAGGGAAGACTATTATTTTCACTACTCATCAACTTGATTTAATTGACCATATGCAGCCCAGAGTTGCGGTACTTACTGATGAACATACCATCCGAAAAACCGGAACTGCTTCGGAAATACTTAGTGATGAAGAGCTTCTGATAAGTGTGAACCTGATCCATGAACATGCTCATAAACACGGGAATGAAGAGCATAAACATTATCATTCACATTATGTCTTTCACAAACATTGAATTCAGATCCAGGGTTTAATACAGATAAATAAAAAATCAATGAAGAAAGTTATTGTTTTCATGCTGGCTCTCTTTTTCACTGCAGGTATATGGGCACAACCATTGCCTGTTAAATTAAAACATACAATCATTATTGATACAGATTGTGGAATAGACGATATGCGTGCCATAAGTTTATTATTAGCCCGCACTGAGATAACCATAAAAGCAATATTGGTATCTGATGGTTCATTATCTCCAAACGAGGGTGCTGAAAAGGTTGGCTCTTTATTACATGATTTCAATCGTGATAGTATTCCTATAGGATATGGTGAAGTTCTAAAAGGTGTTAACCCTCCCTGGCGTCAGTTCAACAAAGAGATAAATTGGGGTAAAGGAACCGGTAGTGGTGTGACTGGCATAAATGCGATGGATTGTCTTTCAGAAAAATTAAATAATGCAAATGAAAAAATAATACTTGTTTGTCTTGGTTCGCTTACGAATATTGGACAACTTATTAATAAAAACGCAAACCTTTTGTCTAAAATTAAACGGATTATCTGGTATAACGAATCAGTAAAACCATTGCTGGGATTTAATTATGAATGTAATAAAGACGCTGCAGACATTGTTTTTAAATCAGGTGTGAGGATTGATGTTATTTCCAATCTGAATAATGAAGAGGCTTCATTCGATTCACCCATGTTTGAGGTTTGCAAACAATCGAAGACACAACTTGCATCAATCTTATATTATGTTCATAGTCAACAGGGAGTTCTGGAAAAATTGAAACAAAACCATTTCAGACTATGCGATGACCTTGTGGCTCTTTATATAACAAATCCCGAACTTTTTGGCATTAATATTATGACAGATAGATTAAATGTCAGATATACCAAAGATTATAACGTTCAGGGAGTCAAAGAAGCAATAAGCGATATGATAAATGGCACTTATGTTTCGGAGCGAAACGTTGTATTCAACAGGTTTCCTGTTCAGCGTGAAATGTTTAACTATGATGTTCGCCCGATTATAGATTCTGCAATTGCCCGCTATGGATTAGAGGAATGGAAGGCTAATGTTATGACTGATGAGTTTCATGGACACTTAGGAGTATTCTCCATAGTTGGGGCCAAAATGGGTATTAAAGCGCGTGAATTATTCGGAGTTGGACCTGACATGCTTGATGTGATGACATATGCAGGAACTAAACCACCCTACAGCTGTCTGAATGATGGCATACAGGTAAGTACTGGCGCAACTTTAGGCATGGGGACAATTCATCTTGCTCCCGATATCATAACCCAGCCATCGGCTGTTTTTACATACAAAGGTCATTCCATCCGAATCAGCCTTAAAAAGGAATATTTTGAAAAAGTTGATGCTGATATCAACGAGGGTATTTTAAAATTCGGATTGATGGATGACGGCTATTGGAAACTTATCAGGCACAATGCTTTAAAATACTGGGTTGAATGGGACAGAAATAAAATTTTCGATATTCTAGAAATCAGTCCAAATGAATGAAGTTAAAGTAAATAATATTAACTCAAACTGTTTTTTAATTTGATTACGTGTACGTTGCAAAAGCCGGGTTTATTGACCACACTTGGCCGGTCAGATTTCATTTAACATATATAACTAAACAACAAGTACATAACTCCGGCTTTTGGTGGTCAATGTGACCCGACCAACTATGGTCAAGGCTACTGGCTTTTCTAGGTGCCCTCGCCCCGGGGAAAATTGTAGTAATCGGGCCAAAATCCTTTATAAATATTCTACAGGCCAGAGCCGGGAGCGCTCAGTATCTCCTGGACCATTCTTGTAACGCTGCGAAAATCTATCTTCCCTGTGCTCATCATAGGTAACTCCTTAATAACTATAAATTGCCTTGGGAGAGCGATAATGGGTAACTCATTTAACATCCTCCTGAGTATTTCTGTCTTGTTTACCTCCATAGAGACTGTTGCCACAATATATGATCCCTTTTTTTCATCCGATACCTCAACAACACAGCAGGATACTCCCTCTGGAACAAACTTCTCCAAAATATTCTCTACCTTGACCAGTGAGACCATCTCTCCTCCGACCTTCGCAAACCTTTTAAAACGACCTGCATGCCATAGAAAGCCATCTTCATCGAAGAATCCCATGTCACCGGTATTATACCAGCCGTCAACCAGGGCCTCAGCAGTAAGCTCCGGGTCATCATAATATCCTTTCATTACAGAGTCTCCTTTTACCATGATCTTCCCGACTTCCCTGGTCGCACACTCTTTTCCGGTCTCAAAATTCTCAATCCTGACCAGAACATTCGGAATAACTTTCCCCGTACTGCCGGGTCTGTTAAACTCAAGTGAGTTAACGGATATGACCGGAGATGTTTCAGTCGCTCCATAACCCTCAAGAAGTGTGACCCCATGCTTTTTCATATACCCATCCCTCAGGGCATCAGGACATTTATCAGCGCCTGCAACCATTAACCTGAGTGATTTAAAATCGCCGGGTTCGGATTTATTAAGATAGCCCCAGAAGAAACTGGGAGTACCAACCATTATTGTCGGCTTCTCATCACGCGCAATATTGCTGATAGTCTGGAAATCAAGAGGATTGGCATAAGATACCATTGTCATACCGTAATAAAATGACACCCATAGATTTACAGTTAACCCGAATACATGGAAGAAAACCAGATTTGCCAGAAGGATATCTGACTCATTAATTTCAATATACCCGCCAAAATTCTCAATATTTGAAGCAATATTACGGTGTGTCAGCTGGACCGCTTTCGGGTCTTTTTCACTTCCGCTGGTAAATAAGATAACAGCAGTGTCATGTTCATCCCCTCTATGAATCAGGTTAAGGATCATATTAACAGGAAGCTTCGTTTTCAAAGCAGCTTTTAGCTTATCGCCTGTTGTAACACCTGCCATTATATCCTCAATCAATACCATGCCGTCAATTACAGGACAGTTGATCTTTTCCAGTAATGCTCTGGAAGTAATTATCGTTTTGAATTTGCATTTTTTCTGAGCATACTTTGCATTCGCCTCAGCGCCTGTTGAATAGTTTATCATCACAGGTATTCTGCCACTCATCAGTGCTCCGACTGTAGCCAGAGCACAACCGGCGGAGGTAGGAATCATTATACCAATGAATCCCTCGTCATACTTCTGAAATTTTGAGCTCAGGATCAAAGATCCGATCAAAGCCCTGGAATAAGTAACATTCTTCCCGGTTGCCTTATCAATAACTGCTAACTTTTTGGCATGTTCCTTTGCCATGCGGACAAATTGCTGATGAAGTATCATAATGATAGTATTAATTACATCTTCAATGAAAAGAATTAGCGTCCCAATATAAGTAAATTATATCATGATTCAATTAGTATTGAAATATATTCGAAAAATGTATATTATTTTAGATCTATGGACATCCCTGATTTAGTGATATTTATCAGCTCTGCAGAGAGAATTGTCGAAAAGGAAATGCCATCCGGTCGAAAATTCGTGACCCATTCCCTGCCTGCCGGCAGTCAGGCTTCACCCGTCAAAGCTCAAAATCCGCAGATCATTGATCTTGTACATAAGCCGGACATCTTGACCACATTTGGCCGGTCTGATTAAAATTAACATACATAACTAAATAACAAGTATTTAACTCCGGCTTTTAGGGGTCAATATGATCCAGCCAACTATGGTCAAGGTCATTGGCTTTTCCACATAAGCGACGATTGCCTTTTATATTGGGATCAAGCCACCCGTGCAAATCTGGCTCCTTCGCTAAAATGATCCACCGGATCATTTTTTAACGCTCGGTCCTATTTGCGCCAGGGTTGAGCCAGGTTTAAGGTGGCTATTTTTTGAACAGATGCAATTTTATTTTGATTCTGTAATTTTATTATATTGCTACAGGGAACATTCAAGGGGAGCATCTGAATTGGAGTACCATGTTCAGTTAGGAAAAGTGATTTTTTTTCGCATTAAAATAATAGTTATCTATCCTGCTAATGGTATCTCAATCAATATATTAAATTATTTCAGGAATCAATATGAAGGAACAGGTTAAAAACGATAATTCCGGGGAAAGAGATAAAGGTATTACCAGAAGGCATTTTGTCAAATTAACCGGGATTACTACACTCGGGGTATCTTCCATAGGATTCCCTGAATTCTATCCCAGGGCAGTTTCCTTAATTACAGATCCGGCTGATCCCGTGGCAGGGTCTCTTCCCGTTCAGTGGGCAGTGAAGGAGCTTGAGGGCTCCCTGCAAGCGCATGGGATAATTGTCAAAAGATATGAAAAACCGGGTAAGGCTAAAACAGGCGATATAAACATTGTCGTTGCAGGCTCTGATTCCCCTTTAGCCCTGAAACTGCTTAATGAGGTAAAGGCAAATATCCCTTCTGTTCCAGAAGCTCTTGGCCTGCTGCCTGTAAAATCGGGGGGCAAACAATTTTTATTAGCCTGTGGATATGATCAACGGGGACTTGTTTACGCGTTGCTTGAACTTACTGATCGTGTGCAAAACTCAGTTCATCCGTTTGACTCACTGAATATCCGGAAACCTGTCATTGAGCGACCGGCCAATGTTATCCGCAGCCTCAACAGGTTATTTGTCAGCGAGGTGGAAGATAAGCCATGGTACAATGACCGTGAGATGTGGCCAAAGTACCTCACAATGCTGACTACCCAGCGTTTTAACCGTTTCAACCTGAGCCTTGGCATAGGTTATGATTTCCTCCAGAATGTGACTGACGGTTATTTCCTTTTTGCATATCCTTTTCTTCTGTCTGTACCCGGGTATAATGTAAGAGTGCCACAGCTGCCTGATTCCGAGCGTGACCGAAATCTCGAAATGCTCAAATTTATCAGTGAGGAGACTCTGTCCAGAGGTATCCAGTTTCAATTGGGGATCTGGATGCACGGGTACCAATGGCTTAACAGTCCGAATCCAAATTATACTGTTGAGGGTTTGACACCGGATACCCACGCTCCATATTGCCGCGATGCCTTAAGGGAATTGTTGAAAGCCTGCCCTGCTATAAGCGGCATTACGTTTCGCATCCACGGGGAGAGTGGGGTAAATGAAGGAAGTTACAGTTTCTGGAAAACGATATTTGATGGTGTGACTACCTGCGGCCGGAAGGTAGAGATAGATATGCATGCCAAGGGGATAGATTACACAATGATTGAAACAGCACTGGCCACCGGTATGCCTGTAAATGTTTCACCCAAATACTGGGGAGAGTTCCTGGGTATGCCCTATCATCAGGCTGACATCCGGGAGCTTGAAATCCCCGGACCGGGAAAACAGAGTTCCGGCTTAATGAACCTTAGCTCCGGGTCACGCAGCTTTACAAGGTACGGTTACGGAGACCTCTTACGTGAAGACAGGCGGTTTGGAGTATTACATCGGATCTGGCCAGGCACTCAGCGTCTTCTGGTATGGGGCGATCCGATGGTAAGTGCCGCACACTCAAAAGCGTTCAGTTTCTGCGGAAGTGCAGGAGTTGAACTGATGGAACCGCTCTCTTTCAAAGGCCGCCGTGGATCAGGCATTGCCGGAGACAGGTGCGGTTATCTGGATACGACCCTGAAGCCGAGATGGGATTGGGAAAAATATAAATACAGCCTCAGAATTTTTGGCAGACTGACATACAATCCTGATACTGATCCGGATGTATGGCGCCGTTACCTGAAAATGCAGTACGGTTCCGGTGCCGAAGCTGTCGAAAAAGCACTGGCAAATTCCACCCGGATCCTTCCGGTTGTGTTGACTTCACATGCTGCTTCGGCAGGAAACAATACCTACTGGCCCGAAATGTATTTAAACCAGTCTATACCTGATCCAGCAAAAAGGAATCCGTACAGTGACAGCCCTTCACCCAAGGTATTCGGAAATGTAAGCCCTCTTGATCCTCAACTGTTCCTGCGGATCAATGATTTTGCAGCGGAATTGCTTAAAGGACAGAGGAGCGGTAAATATACACCGGTTGAGGTTGCACAATGGATAGAAGATTATGCCGACGCTGCAGCCAGGTATCTCATGCAGGCGGATGCACTGGCCGAAGGAAAGAAATGGTCGGAATACAGGAGAATTTCTTTTGATGTTGCTATGGTTATTGGCCTGGGACGTTTCTTTGCTGCAAAATTCCGATCAGGAGTGTTATATGGAATATTTCAACAGAGTAACAATAGAAATGCACTGGAGGAATCCCTGAAATATTATAGAAAAGCACGGGACTTCTGGGCAGAACTTGCTTACAAGGCACGCGATATCTATATGCCAGATATTACTATAGGAGAAAATGAAGTAATACGTGGTCACTGGCTCAAGAGATTGCCTGCAATAGATGAGGACATCGCATATATGGACTGTTTATTGGAAAAGACACAGACCGGTACTGTAATACAGCAGGGTAATGTCAGTTTGGCAATTCAGGAAGCCACAGGACGACCTGTCCGTATTACTGCAGTTTGCCGGCATACGCCGCCAGAAGGACTTAGAGCCGGAGAACCCCTGAATGTTGAACTGACAATTGATATAAAACTTGTATCGGTACGGTTATATTATCGTCATGTGAATCATGCTGAAAGGTACGAAACAGTGGAGATGCAATTGCAGGGTAACCGTTACATGGCGTCTGTACCACCGGCTTATACCGATTCTCCATACCCTCTTCAGTATTACTTTGAAATGAAGGAGGAACCGGATAAAGCAAGGTTGTATCCGGGTTTTAATGCAGATTTAATGAATCAACCCTATTTCGTGATTAGTCATATTGCATAAACAGGCTACTCTTGGTCAGGATCGCTTGCTTTTCCAACTGATAGCTGAACCTTTCAATTTGCGTCGTCCAAAATCTTTCACATCATTAGATTTTCAAGATTAATTTGATCTTTTCTCTTTAACGGCTTCATATCCCTGGCTGCAGTCACATTTATTTCCAATTCTTTTAGTGATTTCATCCCAATGTCTGCACACGAAATTGGCAAGCCGAGAACATAACGTATCAGGATTGCTGCCTCAACCTGGTGAGGTGTCTCATCCCAATACCAATTTCCATTTACCGGTTTTTTAGAAGGATTTCCGATAGCGAGTGCGCCCTCTCCACCACCCATTACTTTCATGGCAATGATGCCCATATTTTTTTTAAGCGCGTTAGGAAGCACGAGTTCCCTGAATGGCTTCCGCCTGAGTACCGGGTTGAAAGTGGTTAAGATAGTATCAAATTGGTACATATCGATTGCAAGGTTCATTGCTTCAGCTGATTCGTGACCTGTTACCCCAATGAAACGGGTGACCTTTTCATCCCTCAATTTGTATAAAGCTTTCATCACTCCATCCGGCTTATCCCACAATGTAATGTCCTCCTTAGCACTTACACCGTTAACCTGGTAAAGGTCAAGGTGATCTGTTTGCAGCCGTTTAAGACTTTCTTCCACTTCACGCATGGCACCATCGTATGTTCGGTTACCGGTTTTTGTGGCAAGAAAAACCTCATTCCTTCTTTTAGCTAGAACAGCTCCATAATTAAGCTCAGATTGACCGGCACCATAAGATGCAGCAGTGTCGAAGTAATTTATTCCTGCATCCAGCGCAGCATTTGCCAGTTCAGCAGGATGGAAATCTGTCATGGGCTTTTGCATCATCCCCGAAACACCTCCAAGAATCAAAGTAGTCACTTCAACTCCCGTTTTTCCAAGAATACGCTTTGGGATTCCATTTATTTTTACCTCTGGTTTATTATCTGTACCCTCTGCAAAATTTAAATGTAGACCAGCAGTTCCAGCAACTGTAATTGTAGCCAAATTTCCCAAGAATATGCGTCTATCCATTCTATTAATTTTTAACCGATATATAAATATTCAATTTAAAATATTTTAACCGGATAATAACCCGTACATAGGCAAAAACTTACCTGTACCTTGTTTTAAACTATCCGCATGATTGTGCTTACAGATATAAACCTTATGGTATAAGTGTTTTGTTAAAGCGTGGTATTAATAAAGGATAAATCTATCATGATTTTCATTACTTTTATAATTATATGATCATGAAATCGCTTTTTAAACAGGAAAAATTCAAGCCTATGAGCAACTCTGACACCGTATATGGTAAAAGCACTAATAAAGCTTTAAGAGAAAGTGAAAGCCGTCGTTCATTTTTGAAAAAAGCCTGTGCTGCTACAATTACTATTGCCACACATGATTTTGTTATCCCGGCAGATCCTGAATCAGAAGACCGGCAAAGTACCAAGGGAGTTGTGCCATGGTACCGGCGTATTACCAGATGGGGGCAGACAAATATAACAGAAACTGATCCTGCCACTTACGATATTAAATGGTGGAGAAGTTATTGGAAACGGACTCATATCCAAGGTATAATTGTTAATGCAGGGGGTATAGTGGCTTATTATCCCAGCAAGATACCTCTTCATCGTCAGGCAGAGTCCCTGGGAGGACGTGATCTGTTTGGAGAACTTTGCATGAGTGCTCATGAAGATGGTCTGGTAGTTTTTGCCAGGATGGACTCAAACCGTGCTCATGAAGAATTCTATAATGCTCATCCCGACTGGTTTGCCGTTGATACATCGGGGAAACCATATAAAGCCGGTGAACTGTTTATAACATGCGTAAACAGCCCTTATTATAATGATCATATTCCTTCCGTCATAAAAGAGATTATAGAGCTGTATCATCCTGAAGGATTCACTGATAACAGCTGGAGTGGTCTCGGCCGTGATTCGATCTGTTATTGTGATAATTGCAGGAAAAGCTTTCGGGAAAAGCATGGATTGGAGATACCCCCTAAAGCAGACTGGGATGACCAGGCCTACAGACAATGGATACGATGGAATTACAACCGCCGGCTTGAAATATGGGAGCTGAATAACCGGGTATCAAAATCGACAGGAGGAAAGGATTGCATATGGGCAGGAATGAACAGCGGTTCGATAAGTGGCCAGAGCAGAAGCTTCAGGGATTATAAGGAGATATGTGCCAGGGCTGAGATAATTATGCTTGACAGTCAGGCCAGAAATGATGCTGAGGGATTTCAGCAGAACGGGATCTCCGGTAAGATGATACATAACTTGTTGGGATGGGAAAAACTTATTCCGGAAAGTATGGCGATGTACCAGGCGGGACGACCTACATTCCGTTTATCGTCCAAACCTGTAAATGAAGCAAGGATGTGGATGACCGAAGGAATAGCAGGAGGTATTCAGCCATGGTGGCATCATGTAGGCGCTTACCATGAGGACAGGCGTATGTACAATACAGCTGCACCGGTAATGACCTGGCATAAAGCAAACGAAAAATATCTTATTGACAGGCATCCAATAAGTAATGTAGGTGTAGTTTGGTCACAGCAAAATATGGATTTCTATGGTCGCGATGCAACAGAACAAGTGGTTGAGCTTCCATGGCGTGGGATAACCCAGACACTTATCCAGTCAAGGATACCTTTTCTCCCGGTTCATGCCGACCATATTGAGCGGGATTCGAAAAAATTTTCCCTTTTGATCCTTCCGAATCTGGGTGTTATTACTGACGACCAGGTAGCTTCTGTTAGAAGATACGTCGCTGGTGGCGGTAATCTTATGGCTACAGGTGAAAGTAGTTTGTACAATGAGTGGGGTGATCCAAGATCCGATTATGCACTGTCCGACCTTTTTGGTGCACATATAATTGAAAAAGTTCCTGCTTTATCGGAAAATAAAAACACAAGACTGACATTGGAAACTTCACATACTTATTTGAGAATTCTTCCTGAAATTAGAAGCAGGATCGATGGTCCTCACAATAGCTCTGAACCTCCTGTAAGTGGAGAACGCCATCCTGTTTTCAGGGGTTTTGAGGAAACCGATATTCTTCCCTTTGGAGGGACTCTAAATCCTCTTAAAACAGACAAAGGAACAGAAATCCTGATGACCTTTATTCCTGCCTTTCCCATATATCCACCTGAGACGTCCTGGATGCGGGTTCCAAAAACCAATATTCCGGGACTGATATTGAACAGATTACATCAGGGGAGCCGTGTAGTATTCCTTCCGGCTGATATCGACAGACAATTTGGCCGTCACAACCTTCCTGACCATTGTAATCTTCTGGCAAACATTATACGCTGGACATCATATGATGATTTCCCTCTGTTAGTCGATGGTCCCGGGTTGATAGATTGTCATATTTACCAGCAGGTAGAACGGCTTGTTTTACATTTTATTAATCTTACAAATGCCGGAACATGGCGTCAGCCTGTTAATGAATTGGTACCTGTCGGTCCGTTGAATATCAGAGTGCGAATCCCGGAAGGTATTGCTGGCAATGATATTAATTTGCTGGTATCGGGCAAAAAGCTGACTGCTATTAAAAATGAAGGATGGAGCAGATTTGAGATCAACGCTGTTTTGGATCATGAAGTAGCTGTGATACTTTGATCTTCAGTCAATTTTAATATTTAGGAGGTACCATGTCGAACTGGTCTAATTTTTGGACGCGTCTGCGAAACTGCTCTTCTGTACTAAACCTGGCGTTCAGATAATTTGTTAAGATCTCCTCAGCGACACTTGGTCCGATGATTTGGGCACCTATGCAAAGAACATTGACATTGTCGTGTTCAACGCACTGATGAGCTGAGTAAGTATCATGACATAGAGCTGCCCTGATACCCTGAATCTTATTGCAGGCTATAGCTGCTCCAACACCGGTGCCGCAAACCATTATACCTCGTTCAGCACGACCGCTTTTAATCTCATCAGCTAAAAGAAGGGCGATGTCAGGGAAGTCAACAGGATCAGGAGTAAATGATCCTACATCTTTCACACTGTAATTCCATGACTGCAATAACTTGAGCAATGGACCTTTCAGAGGGAATCCTGCATGATCGCTTCCGATAACAAGTTTAATAGGAACGTTCGATTCGCTTTCTTTAGTAATTACTGAATTGACATTGTTGTACATCTCAGTCGCTGCTTGTTTCTTTAAATTATTAAGATTATTTGTTGATTCTTCTCCAAATCCTAAAGAAGGTACAGCTAGCATAGAAACTGATAATATGCCAGTCTTTTTAATAAATTCTCTTTTTTTCATAACACTTTTATTAGTTTTTTAATTTGATAACGTTTCCTTTTTCTTAAAACCTCTTTTCCCTATTTAAGGTTTGCTGATAAAGTAGATTTTAATATTCTACCTCCATTTTTTTAAACTGGTATTCTTTCCCGGGAAAAACATTGATCATGATTTGCCCGATACATTCTATAATTCTGGCACCCATCTTAGTGACCTTTTCCAAAA
>JALHSP010000149.1 GCA_022865305.1 Bacteroidales bacterium
AAGAAATCTGGGACCTCCCTTATTACAATTAAGTTTAAATCTATAGGGGGTGAATAAAATTGATAAAAAATTGGATCCTGATAATCAGGATGTTAATAAATTAAAATTTGAATCTAAATTATTAGTCGGACAATAGTGATATTTTATTATGAAAAGGAAAATGTTAATGGCTGCTGTAGCATTGTTAATCAGTGCAGGTATTACAGCACAGGAACAGGAACAAACTGCTACTCAGACCCAGACAAGGAAACAGGAACAGTCACGTTCTCAAGCAGGTACAAGGGCTCAGGGATTACCGGCTAATCAGGTTGAAGTCCCTGATCAGTACAGGAACAGAGGTCAGATGGTAAGCGAGCGGAGACATGCAAGGAATGAAGAAAGAAAGGCTCTGAAGCGTCAGCAGAAAGAGCAGAAGAAGAGAGAAAAAGCTCTGCCAGGGGAAAAAAGCATGGATCAGGAAGGAGCTATGGAGCGGGAAAGAGAAATGAAGCAGGAAAAGGCCGCACCTCAAAATAGAGGAGCACGTCCTGCCGCTCCAAAGGGAAATGCTGTAAAAGCTTCGCGAGGTTCCGGTCCCGGCAAAAGATAATGTCTTCAGGAACAATAAAAAGCCCTGTAACCTACAAGGATTCAGGGCTTTTCTTTTTTAATTCTTTGAGTCCGAATCCGGATTAAATGCCTCGGATATAAATTCTGAAATAAATTGACAATAGCCCTGACAAGATGTAAATTTGAAATCAGAAACAGATATAAAAGTACATTTATCAGTTTGTTCCGGAGGTTAGTGTACTTTTATAACTTTCATAAACAAGTTGAGCATGTCAAACAGAGGAACGATGAAATACTTTCTAATAATTTTAATTTTAATGAATATTTTAAATACAAATGCTCAAAAGCAAAGAGCAAGAGATCTTGGCATTCAGATCGGTATATTAAACACCGGTAAGAATAACGCTGTAACTGATGTGCCAGGAGTTAAAGTAGGACATGTTACAATAGTTAAAGGTGATTCAATAAACACTGGAGTAACAGCAATATTACCTTATTCCGGCAATATTTTTCAGAATAAAGTACCAGCTGCTATATATATAGGGAATGGATTTGGTAAACTTACAGGGTATTCCCAGGTTGAAGAACTTGGGAATATTGAGACTCCGATCATCCTGACTAATACATTAAGTGTACCGTCAGCGGCAGATGCCTTAATAGATTATACATTTCAATTTCCTGAAAATAAAAATATTAAGAGTGTTAATCCTATTGTCGGTGAAACGAATGACGGAGGATTAAATGATATAAGAAAAAAATTTATTACAAAAGAACATGTTTTAGAGGCAATAGCCAACGCGAATACGGGAGTGGTAAAAGAAGGTAATGTCGGTGCAGGTACAGGTACATCCTGTCTGGGTTTTAAGGGTGGTATTGGCACTTCTTCAAGAATTTTGCCTGAATCAAGAGGTGGCTATACCGTAGGCGTTTTAGTTCAAACAAATTTTGGTGGTATACTGCAGATTAATGGTGTACCTGTAGGAATAGAATTAAATCGCTTTAAGTTTAAAGAGATCAAACAGGAATATGAAGAAGACGGTTCCTGTATGATAGTGATCATGACTGATGCACCGTTAAGTCCGAAAAACCTTAAAAGATTAGCATCGAGGGCAATGTTTGGTATTGCCAAAACAGGAGGAATTGCCTCAAACAGCAGTGGTGATTTTGCAATCGCGGTATCGACAGCTGAAGATATCAGGATTCCGTATTTATCTGATTCAATGTTCGAAGAATACAGGATTTTAAGAAATGACAGGATGGATATATTATTTGAAGCTGTTATTGAAGCTACCGAAGAGGCAATCATCAATTCATTATTTGCAGCAGAGACAATGGTTGGGAAAGGCAATGTAAGGGTCGAATCGTTGCCTGTCGAAAAGACTTTGGAAATTCTGAAAAAATATAACAGAGTGAAATAGAATGGTACTGCCTTCAGCAATTACATGACACGAGGAAGTAGTTTTTACCGCTGAGGTTGAATAAGAAATTATTTCATTTGGCTTAAACACAGTGTAAATTTGTTTTAACCAATAATCCAAACCAGTTAAATACTATGATCAAATTTGAAAGACTGCTTTTCAATGTGTTGTTTGGATCAGTAATCCCGATTCTCTTTTTCATGATTTTCTGGTGGAGTTCATTATTGTTCACGGAGGATAATGGAATTATAATGATTACATCATTATCAGGCCTGTGTTTAGGAATTGTAATCAGTCTCTTAATAAAATTCACCCGCAAACCTGATATTTACAGATTATCCGGACCAGTTTTGATTTTGATTTATTTGTTTTATAATGCCGGCATCTTTGGAATGTTTATGGGTATGCCGGTTTTTAATTTAATTCCGGGTATGATTGCCGGATTTTATTGGACGAAAAGACTTATCCATAGTAATGAAACTACGGATTTGAAGAACAAGATTCACAGGACTTCATCATTCACCGCAATTGTAATCGGATTTGTATGCTTGTTTTCGGCAGCTATAGCATTGATAAGTGAATCGACCCCCGGTGATCTTAAACGAATGCTGCATTTGCCGTTTAATATATCGCAGCTATTGCTTATAGTTGTAATAATAACAGGAGGGTTGTTTTTAATAATCATTCAATATTTTCTGACCAAAGTCATAATGCAAAGGACTTTTGGAGTAGTCAGAAATATTGACGATAGGTGGCCGATATAAAACTCCCCAACATTAGCAGCTACCTCAGCAGATAACATTCTGCCTTTAAAGGTATTGAACTGGATTTCATTTTGTCAAATATATGTTGAATATTAAACTCCTTCGCTATTTATCAATCTCTTTCTCTTTTTCTTCTTTTTCATTTTCTTCTTTCACATCTGTTTTTTTGATTACCTTCCCGGCATTGTCAAAAATGACCTCAATAGATGTCTCACCATTTTTCAGACCTAATTCAAAACCTTTAATCTCAGGACTTTCGTAAATTTCAATCAGACCTTTCTTGTACCCTGCAAATTCAGCTTTTAAAGTATTTAAGACTGCTGCCGGAAGTTCTTTTTCAGCGATTTCTGTTTCGGTGTCAATCCATACAGCTGAAGTGTCAAAGCATGTTGACATTTTCTTTCCACCCATATTGAATTCAGCTTCCCACTCTTTGTCGTTTTCTTTTCCCCATTTTATCTTTGAAGCATGGGGAAATTTCTGAGAAAAAGCAGTAGCAACATTAGAAGGAACATCTTTACCTGATTGTCCGCAAGCGGAAAAACTCATTAATAAAACAGTGCAAATAATTAAAACTGGTGTCTTCATTTTACTTGGTTTTTTAATTGTTCATATGAATTACATAAGTAAAACTAGATACAGATTCTAAAGGAATCTTGAAGACCCATTTATTGTTTGTTAATTCGATAACCTTGGTTCCATTCTATAAAGACGGCTGAAATTTATTTTCTATTTCTTTATAATCAGTTTTAACAGACCAGGTAAAATTATAAGCAGCAATGGTAATGCCATAATTAAACCGCCAATAACGGCAATGGCAAGCGGCTGGTTCATTTGTGCCCCTGGACCTATCCCAAGTGCTAACGGAGAGAGTGCCACAATAGCTCCTGTGGCTGTCATTAATTTTGGACGTAAACGGACTGAAATTGCATAAGTCAAAGCACCGGTTATCGAGGAATTCTTCAATTCGAATAAAAACTGCTGAATTGTAAAAATGGAATTTTCACCGATTATGCCAACAATCATAATCAATCCTGTATAACTGCCAACATTTAAAGGAGTGCCGGTAAGATATAATGCGGCAATACCTCCTGCAATTCCCAATGAGCTTATGAAAATTACAATTGTGGAAAGTTTTAAGCTTCTGAACATGAATAAAACTATAAGAAAGACTAATAACCCGCTTATAATAAGTATCTTCAGCAATTCGGCAAAAGATTGTTGCTGCTCTGCATAAGAGCCGCCATATACAATCTGATAAGAAGAGGGTAAACTTATTCCGGTGAGCTTTTGCTGAATCTCTTTCATTACACTTCCAAGATCCCGGTTATCCAGTCTCGCGGTAACAACCCCCATGGTCTGCAGGTTCTCTCTTTGTATTTCCGAAACGCCGGACTGGATAGCGAATGAGGCAAATTTATTCAGGGGCAGATAATCTCCTGAAGCTGTGCAGATTCTGGCCTGCTTTATTTTTTCGACAGGAGTTTTATTATTTAGAGGATAGATCAGCCTGATATCTGTAAATTGCTCTTTTTCAGGTATTGAACCAACCACAATACCTCCAAGATATGCCTCAGTCTGAGTCTGTAAGTCTGAAGTAGTCAGCCCGAACTGCTTTAAAATTTCTTCTTTTGGAAGGATATTAAATACAGGACCAGATACTATAATACCATCAAAAACATCTGCAGTACCTTCGACAGTCTCAACACTGTCTGCAACTTGTTTTGATAATTCTTCCAGTATTTGGTGATTGTCACCAAAAATCTTAATCTCAATAGGCTGGACACTGCTCATTAAATCGCCCAGCATATCAGTAATTACCTGTCCGAAATCGACTGTAAGGGCCGGCACTGCACTTTCAACTTTTATACGAATATCATCTGAAACTTCATCGGTTGATCGTTTCCTGTTTTTATACAACTCAATCAGATAATCACCGCTATATGGCTCGGTGATGAAAAAACCCATCTCAGTTCCGGTACGCCGGGAATATGTCTTTACCTCTGGTACACTTTCAATAATCCTATCCACATCAGAGAGTATTCTGTCGGTTTCCTCCAGAGATGTCCCAGGTGGGGATGTATAGTCCAGAACTATTGATCCCTCATCCATCTCAGGCAAGAAGCCTGTGGGAAGTTTTGGTATTATATATATAATGCTCAGTATCAGCAAGAAAATGAATGTGGCGCTTATATAAGGTCTTGCAATAAAGAACTCTATCCACGTATGGGTTTTAACATTATGTGTATTTGTAATTTTTGCTGTTGATTGATTCCCTGAAAAAAGCAGATAGATCACAGGCAATCCGATCCAGGTAATAAAGAATGAACAGAGCAATGTTATGATCATTGTCTCTGTAAGGATTTTAAAATATGCACCGGCAATACCTGTCATCAGTTCAAATGGGATGAGAATAACAATGGTGCTTAGCGATGAACTTACCATAGCAGGGAATAAGAAATTTATTGCTTTTCCTGTCAATTCCCTGGGCTTCCTTTCGGGGTACTCTTCATGGGTCCTGTGAATTTGCTCAACAACAATAATTGCATCATCAATTATCAGACCTATAGCAGCGGCTATTGCACCAATTGTCATAATATTGAAATCGTATCCGATAGATTCAAGTGTGATAAAAGTAAGAGCAAGGGTTAGAGGAATCGTAAATAAAATAACAGCGCTTGCCTTAAAGGAGCGCAGGAAATTTATTACTACTACGATGGCCAGCAACAGCCCTATCCAAAGCACATCTATAATACTTCTGATGCTGCCGTTAACAAATTCTGCCTGGTTATAGTAAGGTTTTAAAACAATCCCTTTGGGTAATACATTTTCTAATTCTTTAACTTTCTCTGAAACCTCTTTGGACACATCTATAAGATTGCTTTCCGGTTGTTTCAGAACTGCGATCAGTGGCACATCTTTACCGTCGGCTTTGATTTTAATATATTCGTTACGTTCTGAAATTTCAACTTTTGCGACATCTGATACTTTTATTTTACGGACTCCATTATTAAACAGAACCAGATTTTCAAGCTGACTTTTATTTTTTATTGTGGCATCAGTAACAGTCAGATATAGCCGATTGTAGTCTGTTGTGTACCCGTTTGATTTGATGAAATCCGTTTGTTGTAAAACACTAATTATCTCCTGAGGATTGATCCTCAAAACTCTTAGTTTTTCCTCGTCAGGCACTATTCTGTACTCCTTCACTTTTCCTCCGATCACCTCAACTGATGCGACACCTGTAATACGCGACAGGTATGGTTTAACAACATATTCCGCAATGAGTTTTAGTTCAACCTGGTTTTTAGTGTCTGAATGCAATGAATACCCCATTACCGGCAAGATCGACGGATTCATTTTCTCAACAGTAATTTCCAGATCTGATGGTAAGCTGTTTTTAATCTGGGAAATCCGGGATTCAACCTGCTGTTTATCCAGGTCTATATCAGAACCCCAATCCATATAAGCAGAAATTTCACAGCTTCCCATGCTGGTCGCACTGCGTATCATTCTCAGATGCTCTACCTTTTTTATTGCATCTTCAAGTGGTTTAGTGACCTCAACCATCATTTTATCAACGGGTTGTTCTCCGTTATCAGCGATTATTTTAACCTTTGGGAATGTCACATTAGGGAAGAGCGATGTTTTCATGTTTTTATACGAAAACGCACCACCAATAACTATCAGAAGCAGGATAACGGCTACAGGACTTTTGAACCGGATAAATACCTTTTCCATTTTACTTTACAATTTTTACGATAGTACTGTCGGGCAAACCATAAGCACCTTCACTGATAACCAGATCGCTTTTGTTCAATAAGGGTGATATAATCTCTGCTATACTATCGTTTTCAATTCCTCTAATAACCGGAATTTTAACAGCCAGACTGTCATTTATAATTTTCATTACCCAGAATGTACTTTGAGTTTCATTGGTCATCAATGAAGATCTGGAAACTAAAAATGTTTGCAGATGCTGGTCCAGTATAAACTGAATAGTCAGGTTGAGGTTTTCGGGCAGTAGTCTGCGGCTTTCTGGTTTAATAAGTACAGACTGGGTCTGATTTGCTTCATCTATTAATGAAAGCACCTGGTAAACAGCCCCATTAAAAATTGTGTTGTCTGGTAATATTATTTTACACTTTTTCCCGGACCTTATCATGGCATTGTATTCAAAAGGTACATTTAACTGAACCATTAAATCCTTATTATTAACAATGCTGCAGAGTGATCCACCTTCAACAACATATCCTCCGGTCTCATTTATAATAAGTTCATTGACAAATCCGTCTGAGGGAGCTGAAACTTTGATAGTTCCGACACTGCCGGCAGATGTACCTGCTGATCCCAATGCTTTGCTTTCCCTTGTTTGAATCTCAAACAGAATTTCATCTCTTTGAACTTCTTTGCCGAATTTTGCATTAGCACTAACAATGTATCCTGCAATTGGTGAAACGACAAGATTTTTTTTCAGATAAATAGTTTTGCCGTTAAAGCTTATAAGATTCTCAATATCGCCTTGTATTATTGATGAGGCTTTTACTGAAACTAAAGGCAAAATATCGTTTTGAACAGTAGTTTGTTGTTTACATGAAACGAGCAACAAAAGCTCAGCTGTTGCTAAAAATAAAATGGTTATATTCTTCATTACGATTGTATTAGTAGTTCCAATAATTATATGAATTTATCAACATTTGTGTATCCATTTTAATAAGCAGACTTTCCTGCTTTTTAGAGACTATATCTTTAAGCAGGTTTTTATATTCCAGAATTGAAATCTCACCCTGGGCCAGCTCCTTACTGTAAACCTCCAGTAGTGTTTTATACTGATCTATCTGTGCCTCCACAATTTTCAGCCTGTCACCAAGGGAGTTGATATTACTGAGTGTCTTGTTTTTATATATATCATTTTTTGTCATAAAGTTGTTCTTCTCAAACTCGATTGTCCTGAGGCTGATAGTAGCTTTATCCCTCAGGATTTTTCTTTGGTTTCCATCAAAAAGATTCATTTTAAATGATATCCCGGAACTAAGACCCAGCCTGTTGAATGAGGGAAGATAAACTGCATTTAAGCCTGCATCCGCAAATAGAGAAACCTCTGGTTTATATTTCAATTCTTCGATTGCAAGACCAGTTAAAACATTTAAACTATCGAGCTTAAAAGAGGTCAGAAACTGCGAATCGGAAAATACTCCGGATTTTAATTGAAGGTTAATGTCTTGAATATCAATAAGACTTGTATCATCTATTCCGCAAAGAAGGTTTAAATCATACAGATTGTTCCTGTATTCAGCCTGAAATGTTTTGTAATCAACATTATAGGTCTGATATTCAATTTGCAAAAGCATCAGATCTGTTTGCTTATAAATGCCGTTTTCTACAAGCTTTTTCATTATAACCAGCTGATCTTCCAGCTCCTTCAATAGCGATGAACTGTTTTCTACTTCCGTTTTTGATTTAAGACAAAGTAAATACTGGTATGTAACGAGCTGCTCTGTTTCATGAACAGTTAAGGCAATAGTATTCTCATTCATCATGTGTGAAATGTTGGTCATATCTGAATAACTCTTGTACTTAGAGCTTGTGAAAAGTGACTGCCTGAGTGAAACGACTGCCTGGTATTGACCGCCCTCGGTTACAGCGAGGTCATACCCGGTATATTTGTCAGCACCTTCGGACACAAGCTGAAACCGGGAAGAATTATTATCGTGTGTAATGATTGGTGCAAAAAGAATGTTTGATTCCAGGTTAATCTCAGGTTTTGAAAGAATGCTCCTAATTTGCTTCAGATCAAGGTCTGCGATAATACTTTCATTTTTACTCTTATTAATTAAGGGACTGTTTTCCTTTGCCTTTTCCAGAAAGTAATTCAAGTCCGGTTGCCGGGCATATATGGTTATAGAGAATAGCAGAAATATGAACAGGATTAAAGGTTTCATTTTTATGTATTATGATTTTGAATTAATTGTAAAACAGTGCAATTTATTCTTAAAATAATGGATTTCCAGATCATAAGTTTCGCATATTTTTTTAACAATTGCTAATCCTAAACCAAAAGATTTTGACTGACCTTTGACAAAACGGTTAAAAATATTTTCTTCGGTAAATGAATTTACCTCACCGGTATTACAAATCTTTAATTCATTCTTTTTAACTAATATTTGGATAAAGCCATTAGGGATATTGTGGTTTACCGCATTCGATAAAAGATTAGTAATCAATAATTCGGCAAGTTGTTTGTTTATTTTTATAGTAAAGTCATGCTCAATAATCAGATCTATTTTAAGCTTTTTCGTTTCAAAAAGCGGGGCAAATTCCTGGATATAATAGTTTATTATATCATTAATATTAAGCGTTTTAATAGAAATGAACTGCTTGTTTTCAATTTTTGTCAGCAAAGTAAGACTTTGATTCAATGTTGAGAGTCGTTTAATTGCATTTATCGATATAACAATTTTTTTTAAAGTATCAGGAGCTAAATCTAATTGCAAAAATTCCTCAAGATTTATTAAAGCAATGGTAAGTGGTGTCTGAATTTCATGGGAGGCGTTTTCTGTAAATTGCTTAAGTGAAAGGTAGTCGGTTTTTAATTTTTCAGTAAGATTGGTTACTACCCTGTTTAAACGTTCAAATTCTTCAGTGTTGGAATTTAACAGAGTAATGTTTTTATTCTCACTAAGATTGAAAGTTTCAATCGCTTGCAGGTTATACTCAAAATCAGCCCATACCGTTTTATTCATTCTTTTCGTGACTAAAAACGAAATTAAAAAGGCTGATAAGAGTAAAATAAACAAGGTAAATGCCAGAACTATTACCAGGTCTTCATTTTCAAAAGCAGATTGCCTTAATTTTATAAGGTAATAAGAATCATTTATTTTGATTTCATTTGAATATTCCAGGAAAACTTCATTTTCTTTTTCAAGTTCATTCCAGATTTCTATCTCTTTGAACAATGGATCTATTATTGAAGAGTCATTTGTTTTTTGTCCTTCAATAATTGGGTAAAGATTGGGGATCTCACCTGTTGCAATAATTTGTTTTCTTATCAGATATTCTTTCGACAAAAGATTTTCTTTGGTCCCTCGAAGAATAATTGCCTGTAAAATATAATATCCGACAATAGTAACTCCTGCCAGGATAAGAAAATATAGGATTAAGTAGTTACGGTTTATTTTAGTTAAGAATTTCATCTTTGAGTAAACTTATATCCCATACCATAAAGTGTTTTTATATAGTCGGTTCCTCCTGCCAGTTTAATTTTTCTGCGGATGTTGTTCAGATGGGTATAAATAAAATCAAAGTTGTCTGACAGATCAATATTATCATCCCACAAGTGTTCTGAAATAGCCTCTTTTGTCAAAACTCTGTTTTTGTTAATTAAAAAGAACAACAGAAGGTCGTATTCTTTTCTGGTCAGAGTTATTTCTTTGCCTTGTATCGTTACAGATTTACTATCGGTATTTATTGATATTTCGTTAAATGTTAGAATATTAGTCCCGTCAAATTGTTTTCGTCTAAGAACAGCTTTAATCCTGGAGTTTAATTCCGACAACTGAAACGGTTTTGTCATATAATCATCGGCACCAAGGTCGAGTCCCCGTATTTTGTCATCTAAAGAATTTTTGGCTGAAACAATTATTACGCCTGCTTTTTTCTGGCGTTTTTTTATGGTATTCAGAAGTGCTAACCCGTTTCCGTCAGGTAAATTAATATCGAGAAGTATTATATCGTATTCATTGATGGATAATTTTTCATCTGCCTTTCGAAAATTTTCGGCCAACTCGCAAATAAAATTCTCCTTAACAAGAAAATTGTTTATTGCGATAAGTAAATCAAATTCATCCTCTATGATCAAAATCTTCATAATACAAATTAACTGATTAATTCTAAAGGAAATCTAAAGAAATTTAAGTGGGCCAGATAGTGAAAAGCATGTGTCAGGTAGTGAGGAGGAGGTTTGAAAGTTGCAACCGGTTGAAAGACCTTTTAATATTACAGCAATTTAAACTTCAATATTCACAAGCTTACAAATCAAGTACTTAATTATTATTGGAGAAATCAGAAATATTGATGATAGATGGCCGGATCAAATTGACTACCAAAAACCGGAGATAAATACTTATTGTTTAGTTATAGCAGAATAAATCTTCTAATACTGACATTAACAAGTTAATTAGTCATCTCAAGAATATAACCCACCATTGGAATTGTAACTATACGTACTGAAGGATCATCCTTCAGATAACTTCTTAACTTTGAAATGAATACATCAAGGCTTCTGCCTGTATAATAATCTGATTCACCCCAAACATTTAACATTAATTCTTCTCTTTTTACAATCTTATTTTTTGAACTGCAAAGCAACCCCATAATCTTACTCTCCTTTAGAGTCAGCCTTTGGCACTTGTTTTTAATTTTCAATACCTGGTTTGTCTGGTCAAACTCATATTTGCCTACCATAGCCGTTTTAACTTCTTTCTTTACTTCCAGGATGTGATTTGTTCTGTTCAATATTGCTTTAATACGATATAAAAGCTCTTCTTCATCAAATGGTTTTGTCAGATAATCATCGATGCCAAGACTGAATCCCTTTATTTTATCATCTTTTAAAGATCTGGCTGATAAAAGCATGACAGGTACTTTATTGTCAGATTTTTTGATTTTTTCTAGCAAAGTAAATCCATCCATCCGGGGAAGCATAATATCGAGAATGCAAAAGTCAAAATGATTCATTAGAAATTCTTTTAATCCAGCTTCTCCATCTCTGTACAGCTTTACTTCAAAACCGTTGGACTCAAGAAAATCAACAAGCAGAAATCCAAGATTAATATCATCTTCAACCAGAAGGATTTTTATTTTTTCTTTTTCTGATATCATCCTTTTGGAATCGGGAATTCCATTGTAAATGTCGTCCCTTTGTCAATGTGGCTTAAAACCCTGATTTTACCATGCATCTGTAAAACAGTATTCTTAACAAAGTAAAGTCCAAGACCGAATCCTTCAGTGTCATGGATATCTCCGGTTGGTATCCGATAAAATTTTTCATAAATCTGTGTGAGATTTTCTTTACTAATTCCAATGCCATTATCAGTAATTCTGATCACCAATGAATCTTTTCCGGATTCCAGGCTGATAGTGATTATGGGGGCATTCTTGTTATACCTTATGGCGTTATCAATCAGATTACCTATTGCAATCTGAAACATTTCAATATTTCCTGATAAGGTAAAATTATTACCTGAAGTATTTACAACAATTGATCCTTTCTTTTTATTTATTTGGACAGAAAAAGTATCGGCGACATTCCTGATTTCAGCAGCTGCATCAAAAAGTTCAGGATTTAATGGTTGTTCAGTTTCTGATATGGCTGCCTTTAGAAGTACTTCAACCTTCTCTTTAAGCCGCTGATGTTCATTCTTAATAACTTTGGTATATGAAGCCAGCTTTTCATCCTTTTCAACAATCTCATTCCGTGAAATCATACCGTTTGCCAGGGCAATGTTTGTCAGTGGTGTTTTAAACTCATGAGTCATATTATTTATAAAATCAATAATATTCCCGGTGAGCTTTCTTTCACGTTTGTAAAATTTAAATATTAGTATAAAAGAGACACTTACTAGTAAAAGTAAAGCAATTGAACTGATAAAAATATATCCAATCTGGGCTTTAATGAATTCACTTTTCTCTGGGAACCTGAGCCTTAGCTCATAGCCGGACTGCTCAAGAACTTTCTCAAGATTATCATTTACATAGATCTCCCCACCTGAGGTTAAAGCCACATCCATTCCTTTTTCAACTATATCAAATTCATAGTCGAGGTTGATATTATAATACTTCAGGTCGTTTCTGATAAGCGTATCCAGATCAGCCCATTCCATTCGGTTTCTCATTAACAGGAAGCAGGAATGTGATTTACCTGCACGGAGACAATTATTCATCTCCTTGCATATAGCCTGGTTATGTGAAAGGTTATCAACGATCCGATTCATGGCCAGGGTTATAGTATGATTGAACTGAGCTTCCTGCATCCTGGCCGATTTCAGTACCCAGCTAATCTGTATTCCGATAAGGAGGATCAGACTGGTTATTGTAAGAATTAGAAGAATTAACTTGAAATTTTTTCTTTTCATAACTATCAAAAATACACAGTTTTTGAATAGATAAGTCCGATTTAACATCGGCTTAACACGAATTAACCCCGGTTTAACATGGAGAAGTTTTTATTTAATATATTTTTGAAGCGGATAATAACTAAAACTCATAAATATGAAAAAACTATTAATCACTATAGGGAGTTTATTGATCATGGCTTTTGTGGTTGTTTTGTTTGTAAATGCCACTGAGTCAAAGAAGGACACAAAGAAGGCTAAAACTGAAGTTAAAAAAGCCGAAGCTGCAGTATCATGCTCAGCTACCTGTAACCACTCAACAGGGGATAAAACTGCAACATGTGACCCTGCAAACTGCAAGGGAACAAACTGTGATCCCGAAAAATGCAAGACTGCCGGTTGTGATCATACGAACTGTAAGGGAAATTGTGAAAAGGCTGGTACTGAAACGAAAGCATGCGATCCAGCCACTTGTCCCGGCCATACTAAAGAGCCGGTAGTAAAATGAGTCTAAAGGATGTAAAAAAGGAAAAGAAATAAAAAGGATCCAGCAAGTGCTGGATTTTTTTTTACTAATTCGGTTCACAAGGAACTCAACAACTACATTCCTTCCCTTTAGCTTTTTCAAACGCTTCTTTTCCTTCAGTTGTGGAAAAGTAAGTAAGACCTGCAGCACCAATAACATCAGCATAAGCAAATCCTGTTAGTTCATACACGAGACTTGATATTAGCAGAACCACTGACATATATACACAAACCTTGGTACAATTAGCATCAGCAATAATGGGTTCTGAATGTAACTTTTTGCCAATGCTTTTTTTGGCATTCATAAGCCAAACCATTACTGCAATTGAAACCAATGATATTATTACCCCCCAAAGTGTGGTTTCGGGATTGTGATGGTTGATGAGATTTAAAACAATACCTGCAAATAAACCTGCCGATAAAAGATAGAATGCAGTACCTGTTAATTTTAAGGCTGTTTTCTCGAACATGCTTTTGGGACTGTTAGGATTATGTTTGATACGCAATATCATAACGGCAATACCAACGCCAGACATTACTTCAATAAAACTGTCTGCACCAAAACCAAACAAACTAAGTGTTTCATCTGCATAACCTAAAACCATTGAAACAATCCCTTCGACAATATTATAAAAAATGGTAAATAGGCTTAACAAGTAAGCTTGTCTGTAGAATTTTTGTTCTGAATTTACCAATCTTGTTATAAGTTATAAATTAGGTTTTTTAGTTTATTGGTCACTTCAAGTGCAATATCTCCCAATGCAGGATTTGTAATGGCTTGCATTGAAGCAATAGGATTTACAGCGACTATTTCAATTTTATTCTGTTCTTGCTCAATTACAAGTACATTGCAAGGCATCATAGTCCCGATTTTATCTTCGGCTTGTAATGCTTTGTAAGCATAAGGCGGGTTACATGCACCCAATATCTTGTATTTCTTAAAGTCAACACCCAGTTTTTCTTTTAGTTTTTCATGCATGTTGATTTCAGTAATCACTCCAAAGCCTTCACTTTTAAGTGCTTCGTTGGTTAACTTAACAGCCTCATCATATGAAACGTTAAGTATTTTGCTAAAATAGTATTCCATAATTTCCTTATTAGTTAAAAATAAAATAATTCACTTAATCAAACAACTTTCATTAAAAATGCAATTGTCATGCGATTTGGCTATCCATTATTAGGGGATCAATAAGTTGCATTTGTTTATAAACAACAAAGATGGCGGAAAGTTCATGCAACTTCGTTGCAAAGTTGCTATGTGCAATTGACACATATCCCTTTTACAACCATATTAATCTTGATATCTGGTTTATTTGAATACACAAATAATCGAACATTAATAAACCCTAAGAACTTCCAAAAAAAGAAAGAGGTCCGAAAAAGAGATGAGTGAGTGTGAGAGTGAGGTGCTCGCTCTCGCTATCACTCTCACTCTTTTTTAGTACCCCTGACTGTTGAAAGTTGCAACCGGTTGAAAGAACTTTTGATGCTACAACAATTTAGGTTTCAATATTCACAGACTTGCAAATCACGTACTTAGTTTATTTAAAACATGGGCTATCAAATAGATAGAATTTCTTTTTATCGGATGCCAGGGTTCCTTTGACCTAATCCTAACCTCTTTTGGGAAAGTCGACAGATAGTCAATCCTTTCTTTTCCGGATCCGACAGTAAGCTTTATCAAGATAAATAACGATTACAGCAAACGATGCAAATACAGCCAGGAACCATAGCACGTTCCTTATGCTTCTATCCCAGTAATTAAGTTTATTGACAGCAATATAACCGGTTACCAATATTGCGGTTGAGAGTAATAGAAAGCTAATTTTCTTTACCATTTTTAATTCTTTTAAAGTTAAATCTCTGAACAACCCAGTTCCAGTGCAGCCCCAGGTGGATACCAAACAGTACCAGTGTGATAAGTGAAGAGCTTGTATGCATTACCCTCCAGAACATTGGTGAACCCCCCAGCCTGAGCCAGGAGAAATCAATTGTCCTTGCGATGCGATCCCACTATTTGAAATTGCAGAAAGAAAATTCAATCAATAAAAAATCAGGTTCAGATTAGATTTTAGCTGTCTTACTGATTTAAAAATGGTGTTTTCTTCAACATTATGTAATTTTGAATGTCATGAGAACAAATTCAACGAGGCAATATTTTATAATAGCACTGCTTTTGTCACTGGCAATTGGTGTTACCATTCATTTCCCGATGGTCATGAACTATATTTTCGGAGAAAGCGAAGGTCGCCATGGTGGAAGATTTATTATAAGTTTTTCCCATCTCGGAACTGAGCTTTTTATTACTTTCCTGGTGGCACTGTTAATGTTTACTTTAAACTTTTTCATTCTAAGACCCGTTGAGAAACATAGAAAAATACACCTGCTGACTATAATTTTGTCAGTCTTTATGACCCTGGTCGCTGTTTTTATTCTAAATGATTTGTTTTATAAACTTTTAAGAAGTGTTGATTCAGGTCCATCCCCCAGAGGGTATCAGGATGAATTTATTTACAGGAACTTTTTTGTATCCGTACTTGTGATTGGGTGTATCCTTATCATCCGCCTCATTTTTCAGAAACAATCAGTACAAATTGAAAATGAAACGCTTAAAAGAGAAGCCCTTCAAAGCCAGTTTGAATCCCTGAAAAATCAGTTAAGCCCGCATTTTCTCTTCAATTCACTGACAGCTCTTAAAACCCTGATCAGAGAGACTCCCGAGACAGCTCAAAATTATGTGAATAATCTTTCAAATGCCCTCCGATATACTTTGCAGAGCAATGAAAAACAGCTTGTTACTCTGAAAGAGGAGATGGAGTTTATGGAATCTTATCTGTTCCTGATAAGGATGAGGTTTGATACCAACCTCTCGGTTAATACAAGCATAAATGAAAACTATCTTTCATATAGATTGCCTCCACTTACAATCCAGACACTCGTGGAGAATGCCATCAAACATAACGAGATCAGTAAACGTAGTCCTCTTAAAATTGATATTTTAACCACTGAAAATGATAGTCTTATTATCTTAAATAATATCCAGAAGAAACTCACTGATGAGGAGGGTACCGGAATAGGACTTACAAACCTTTCAAAACAGTTTCAATTACTTTTGGGTAAAGATATTACCATCAGCATTGAAAATGATCAATTCAAGGTTGAAATACCTTTAATTAAACAATGAAGAATGAAGGCACTCATTATTGAAGATGAAATTCTTGCCTCAAAACATTTACTGAAGGTTCTTGAAGAAGTCGGAGACATTTCGGTAATCGCTATACTCGAATCAATTACTCAAACAGTTGATTGGTTCGGAAAAAATCAGCAGCCGGAAATTGTTTTCATGGATGTTCATCTGGCGGATGGCTCAGTATTTGAGATATTCAAACATATAAATATCACTTGCCCGATTGTTTTTACCACAGCTTATGATGAATATGCTTTGAAAGCCTTTAAAGTGAACAGCATTGATTATCTCCTGAAACCAATAGAAGTATCAGATGTACAGGCTGCATTGAAAAAACTGAAAGGATTTTCTGCGACGGAAACGATGCAATCTGACATTGATAACCTTATTACATCTTTCAGAAAGGCTACAAAATATAAAACTCATTTTCTGATTCCTTCAAAAGGAGACAAATTAATACCTGTTCAGACAAGTGATCTGGCTTGCTTTTATATAGATACCGGCATTGTTAAGGCTTATACGGTTGAAGGCAAAACTTTCAGATTTGACTATACACTTGATGAGCTTGAAGATTTATTGAATCCTGAAGATTTCTTTCGTGCCAACCGTCAGTATATCATTTCAAGAAAAGTTATAAAAGATATAGATATCTGGTTTACAAACCGCTTATCAGTGAATCTGAAAATAATTGTTCCTGAAAAAATACTGATCAGTAAAGCCCGAATCTCTGAATTTAAGACATGGTTCGGGGGTTAACAGGTTTTTCAGTTCAATTCCATCGTCGGCAATAGCTGTTACAACCTTTTAGGATTTATTGTTTTATCCCTATTTTTTATCATTTTCAACACTCCCGACCTATATTAAAAACTATAGCTAAAATTCACTGAACTTATTTGTGAGTTCACTATCGTTTTTTACCGCTTCACAATTATTTTTATAAAACCGGACAATCGCTGAATTAAATTTATCCTAATGTTACTTTGATAATAAATGAGAAATTTAATTCTATAACAATTTTTAAAAATGAAAAGGAACTTTCTTTCAACACTTTTGAACTTCTTGCTGATACTGCTTCTTTCACCTTCGGTAATTGCTCAGAAAAATGAATCGGTGTCTGATACATTAAGAAAAGGCGCCGTCAGAATATTTCTTGACTGCCAAAGTTGTGATATGAATTTTACACGGCAGCAAATCAACTTTGTAAATTTTGTAAGGGATGTAAAAGAAGCTCAGGTTTTTATACTTATAACTCAGCAAAATGCAGGAAGCGGAGGAATGCAATATACATTTACCTACCAGGGACTGGATATATTTAAGGGAATGAATGATACTCTGGTTTATACGACCAGTCCTGATGAAACGAGTACGATCGTCAGGGAAAAGAAAACGAACATGTTGAAATTAGGATTGATGAAATATGTTGCAAGAACGCCGGTTTTCAGTCAGATTGAAATTATAAATAATTCTGAACTGGAACGGGAAGAGGTAACTGATAAATGGAATAACTGGGTATTTACACTTTCAACAGAGCCCCAATTCCGATCAGAAGAATCAGATAAACAACTGAATTTAAGAAATGGACTTAACATAACAAAAGTTACTCCTGATATTAAGATCGAACTTGAACTTGACCAGTTTTATAGCCGTAGAAGGGTCCCAGTCATTAAATGTCCAATCGAAATTACCTGTTTCAGGATTGACAAATATCACGTTTCTGTCAGTTACGTCAATTACTTTCCTGGCTGCATTGTGCATGATCAGAATCAGTAAAACATAACTGCTTTTTTCATCAATTGATTACTGGAATCACCGAGCAACTTTGACACACATTAACCGGCTTTGATCTCGGATCAGGAGCTTGCCGTCGGCAAGTGCCAACGCTGCCCAGTTTTGAGTTCCAAACTGTGTATCCAGGCCTGATGCTACAGAAAGCAACTCTGCTGATGCAATCGGCTTAAAGGCTGACGGATCAGGCTCAATAAGATACAACTTATTGCTGCCATCGGTGCTGAGCAGCAACCCATCGGCGAGAATTGAGCCACCCTTATCAAATAACGGAGACCTCCCGGTTTTCCATTTAATCTGGCCGTCCATACTCATACAAACCATGCCGTCTTTTCTTTCGTTGGTTGTATATTGAGCATAAAAATAGCCGTTATATAGAACCGGAGGCTGGGTATGCGCTCCAAAATCAGCATTTTTATAAAGTTCTGTAACACCGTAGCTGCCATCTGCTTTCCTCTCAACTTTTATCATTGCCGCACCGGCCTGGTATCCACCTGTAATCAGCACTCTACCTTCACCGGCATCAACTGCACCGGGGACTGGAATTCCACATTGCCAGTTCGTATATTCCCACAGTATTTTCCCGGTAAGCGGGTCAATTCCAACCACTTTACCACCGCTGGCGCTTTCTCCACGACCAGATGAAGCGGTTATCATAACAACTTGGCTCTCTCTGCTGACTTTTACGATTGCCGGACTAACATATCCGACAGGACCAAGAGGCGGAGTTTTCCATCTAACCTTGCCAGTGAGCTTTTCATAAGCCACAACTCCTGCCTGAGGCGCCTGTGAAGCCAAAATAAGCAAATCACCGTAAACCAAAGGACACTGTGTGATTGCCCATCTCGGAATTTGACCGCCGCCGAAATCCGTCCAAACGTTCTTGTTCCAGACGGGTTTGTGTGTGTTGATGTCGATGCAATACAGGTTTCCGTAAGGACCGCAAGTATAGATCCGATTACCATCTAAAGTCGGTACACTTCGCGAGCCAGGAAACATAACAGATCCGGGAGCTTCATAGCCAAAATTCCAGAGTTCTTTTCCACTGGAAAGGGCTAAACATCTCAGTTTATCGCCAACCTGGTCATCTCTGTCCAGTAAATAGACCTTACCGTCTTTGACAACAGGTCCGCCAAAACCGATGCCCACATCAACAGTCCATAGAACTTCCGGCCTTTGCTGAGGCCAGGAGCGTAAAATATCCTTCTGGGCTGACAAACCATTTCTGTTGGGCCCAAGATACTGGGGCCAGTCTTGTGCATAGATATTCGATATGCAAACTAATAAGACAATCACCGGAATAAACATCTTACTTTGTTTCATTTTCATTACTCCTTTCATTTTTGTTATCATATTATTACTGTTTCTATATATACTCAAGTTTCTAATATAGAAATTATTATGCAATAGATGATCTGATCTGACCATGAAAAGTTGCTAATCATACGCTAAAAAGAAAAAACAGGGAATAATCGCGAACAGGATTATCGTCCAACCATTCTTGCACTGCTTTCCGGGTACCTGGCACCTTGTACCGTGATTTTTGATGCGGCAGTTTCGATTTCACGAAGATCGTCGGATGTAAGTTCGATGGCAACTGCTCCTAAGTTCTCATCCAAACGTTCCAGCTTTCTGGTGTCTGGGATTGGTACAATCCAGGGCTTTTGAGCAAGCAGCCATGCGAGCGCTATCTGCGCAGGGGTCGCCTTCTTCATTTCTGCGATCCGGGCAAGCAGATCAACCATAGCCTGGTTCGCTTTCCTGGCTTCCGTCGTGAAGCGGGGAACGGTGTTGCGGAAATCGTCACTGGCGAAAGTGGTGTTTTCGTTGATCTTTCCCGTAAGAAAGCCTTTACCAAGCGGACTGAATGGAACGAACCCTATTCCGAGTTCCTCGAGTGTCGGTAACACTTCCGCTTCAGGCTCCCGCCACCACAGCGAGTATTCACTCTGTACTGCAGTGACCGGCTGTACAGCATGTGCGCGACGGATCGTTTGAGCTCCTGCCTCTGAAAGGCCGAAGTGCTTAACCTTACCTTCATGAATCAGGTCCCTCACCGCTCCTGCCACGTCTTCAATGGGGACATCCGGGTCAACACGGTGTTGGTAGAAGAGATCGATGGCATCGACCTTAAGTCGTTTGAGCGAGGCCTCAGCAACCTTCCTGATGTGTTCCGGGCGACTATCTAAACCAATCCACTTCGGTCCCCCGTTAGGATCAAGTTTGAATCCGAACTTGGTTGCTATCACCACCTCCCCGCGAAAAGGAGAGAGGGCTTCGCCAACGAGTTCTTCGTTTGTGAAAGGCCCGTAAACTTCAGCAGTATCGAAGAATGTGACTCCACGTTCGACAGCCGACCGTATAAGTGAAATCATCTCCTTCTTGTCTGCAGCCGGACCATAGCCAAAGCTCATTCCCATGCAACCAAGCCCGATGGCTGAGACTTCAAGGTTGCTATTTCCTAATCTACGTTTTTGAATTTTTGTATCCATAATTATGTGTATTTAATTATAGTACAAAAATAAATATGAAACATGCCATATAATAACTAAAACAAAACAAGAACTTACGAAATTCAAATATTTCTGAATTTTAAAGGACTTAATTGAGCGTGTTTTTTAAAGAAGTTATTGAAATGGGTTACTTCAGTAAAACCCAATGAGAATGCAATTTCAGCCACACTCCAGTTACTATGCTTTAGCATAATTTTTGATTCCTGCAAAATGCGTTCGGCAATAACCTGAGATGTTGTTTTTTGTGCTGTCTCTTTTATTGCCCTGTTTAAATGGTTTACATGAATGTTTAACTGGTTTGCAAATTCAGAGGCTGAACGCAGGTTTATTCTCTGATGGGTGTCATCAATAGGGAATTGACGTTCTAAAAGCTCTAAAAACAACATCGAAATTCTTTGGGAAGCGTTTATTTGTTGTTTGTCAAAATTTGCAGTTGGAAGAATTTTCATTGCAAAATGCAACAGTTCAAAAACAAGATTCCGTAATACATCGTATTTATGTATGTAATCAGAATTGATTTCTTCAAACATGCGTTCATAAATGGCAGCTAATTTTTCTACCTGTTCATCCGACAATTCAAATATGTGTGTACCGTTGGGCTGGAAAACTGAATACTGATTCAGGTTACCATATTGATGAAAAAAATGTTGATTGAATACGCAAAAGGAGCCACTCCGTATGTTATCTAGATGTTCCCACTTATAAGGTATATGCGGATTGGAAAAGGATAATGCTTGTTTTTTAACTTCAACAACCTTATCGGCATAATGCACTTTGCTGTTACCAATCACCAGCATGATTTTATAATAATCACGCCGTTTATAAGGTACAGGTTGAGCCTTGTCCCCAACAAAAGGCTCTAAACTGAAGACATTGAAATGCCCGATTTCATTTTTTAGATTATCGGGCATCCAATCGAATTTCCTTTTATAAAATTCTTCTATTGTTTCAATCTTATCCATAAATGCAGACTTATAAATTTCAAACAAAATTACAACTTTTAAGATAAAAGATGATCTAAGCAAATTCCATAGAATCTGAACTTCGAACGATCAGAAATATGCTGGAGATATATCCATACTTCACAAATTTCATGAAAATGATTTTTATTTTTCAACATATTCTTTATTAAAAGCATATATAAGACTGACATTCCAGAGAAAGTTTTTACTGGCCGGAACATTGGTCTGAATCGGTGTATTGATTAATGAGGAGATCGAAACCGGGAAATTTCTCCGTGCCAGAGTTAATGATGAGGTAAAGTAGAACCCATCATTTTCATCCATTTTTAAATAATAGAACTGAGCACTTCTTTAGTCAAAAATGATAGCAATAAAGGAGTATTAATTGCTTCTATTTTATACCATTCTGACATCATAAAACTTTGGCAGGACAGTGTAATAGGGTTGATGGCTTCGGACAGTACAGGCTGGCAGGATGACTTTATAAAGAAGAGCAGTGGTCATGATGCTTGTATTATATGGAACAGCAAACGACCAAGTGGAACTAAAGAAACAATAAAATTCTTACGACAGATTATTATTGAAGGTAAATCGTTTAATCTTTATTATTGCTCTTCAGGAAATGTTAATTATGTTGCTAATGTTATTGATTTTGCCGAAAATCAGAAAGAATTAGATACAAAGAACTGGTCCGGAAATGACAGGAATATTTTTGATTTTCATAAAAATATTGCAGATTACGTTGAGGGTAAGAAATCTGCAAAAATTGTTTTCTTAGCAAGTGCTTTCCAGAAAATTGAGAATATACCAGTCTCAGATTTTGTATTTTATAAAGATTATTCTCCTCCCAGGCAGGATAACCTCTCACCATTAAAGGCAGTACCTACTACTTTTTTAAAACCATTTGTACCATTAGCAAATAATCAGATGAAGAAGAATAACATACCATTAAATCTGATACTTTTCGGTCCTCCGGGAACCGGAAAGACTTACAACACGGTTAACAAAGCCTTAGAAATTATCGGCGAAAACATTGAAGACAAGTCAAGAAAAGAGATTAAGGATATTTTTGATGGTAAGATGAGAGAAGGTCAGATCGTCTTTACCACTTTTCATCAAAGTATGAGCTATGAAGATTTTATTGAGGGGATAAAACCGATTGAGCCTGAAAAAGAGGGTGATCCGGTAATTTATCGCATTGAATATGGAGTGTTTAGAAATCTATGTATTGAAGCGTCATTTGCCATAGCTCAATTAAGAGAAACAAGTACAACGGAAGAAGTTTTAGACTTCTCAATTTTGTATGACAAGTTTGTGGAAAACATTGATGAAAAACTACTTAGTGGTGAGCAGGTTGAATTAGAGACAAAAACTGGAGGCAGCGTAATGATCGAAAGCATCTCTCATCAAGGCAATTTGATTATCAAACATCATGAAGGTACAAGGACTTATACAGTCTCAAAAGCAAGATTAACAAAGTTGCAGTCCTCTATAAAGGATTTAAGTGAAGTTAGCAATATTAACGACAAATTCAGGGAGATAATCGGCGGCAGCAATTCATCAGCATACTGGTCTGTACTCAATGCAATAAGAAAAGAGAAACAAACTAAAATAATAACAAAGGAAACCAGAACCTACACATTTGATGAGAAAAAGGAAGTAGTTCTTTCACTTTCAAAAGCAGATTATAAAAACAAAAATGGAAAACCATTTGTACTTATTATTGACGAAATAAACCGCGGTAATGTATCCCAGGTTTTCGGAGAACTTATTACTTTAATAGAGGAAGATAAGCGCCTGGGAAAAGATGAAGCGTTGGAAGCTACCCTACCATACAGTAAAGTTAAATTTGGTGTTCCGGCAAACTTATTCATAATAGGCACAATGAACACCGCTGATAGAAGCGTAGAAGCATTAGATACCGCGTTACGGAGAAGATTCTGTTTTGAAGAAATGGTGCCCAGACCTGAATTAGTTGCAACTGAAGGCAACCTGAAAGATAAAAATGGCTTTTTGGGCAAGATTGATATGTCTCTATTGCTAAGTACAATCAATAAGCGAATTGATAAACTTTTAGATAAAGACCACCAGATAGGCCACAGTTATTTCATGTGTATTAGTAATTTAGAAGAGCTAAGGATGGTTTTCCAAAACAAAATTATTCCTCTCTTGCAGGAGTATTTCTTTGGTGATTTTGGAAAGATAGGTTTAGTGCTTGGAAAAGGATTCTTTGATGCTGTTGAGCCGGTGCAGGAAAATTTATTTGCCGATTTCGATGATTATGATGCATCGGAATTTGCTGAACGGCCTATTTACAGATTGAAAGATATCTCAAAGTTGTCAGATGAAGAATTCAGTGAGGCAATCAATTTATTACTAAAGAAATAAATTGGAGAATAAACGAAAACATATTACCGTTTTTGAGCATCAGGCAATAAAACTCAATCAGGAAATTGATGGAGTTAAGTTTGACTCAAACAAACTTAAAGCCTTGCAAAACTATTATGGCGAAAACGGAGTGCCTTATTTTTCATTAATTCATAATGGTATTCGTTTTAATGAGTATGTAGGGGTAATTCAGGTTGGCGATACAGTGATTGAAGTTTTACCAAAAGCGGATAATGCTTTTGCCGGAGCTTTTGAAAAAAAACTGTGGAGAGATATATTAATAGATATGCTTTTTGCGGTTGGTATATTTGATATCCATGCCCCCAGCAGCAGTGCATTAAAATTGAAAACAAATTCAATTCTTGATTTATACTTCGAGCTTTTTCTAAAAGAGGTTGAATACCTTCTGCACAGTGGATTGGTGAAGCAATACCATAAAAAAGAGGGAAATGTTACCGCGTTAAAAGGCAGTTTGAAATTCGGCAGGCATATTCAACAGAATCTGACTCATCAGGAAAGGTTTTATGTTTGTCATTCTACTTTTGATGTTGAGCATAAACTTCATTTTATCAATTACAAAACAATTCGTTTATTGAAGCAGTTAAACACTAATGCTGCAATCCAATGTCGCATAGGATCTTTACTTTTGAACTTTCCCGAAGTGTCTGATATTAAAGTGTTTGAAAGCACCTTTGATCGGATAGTTTATAACAAAAAAACACTGATCTATAAGAAATCAATTGATATTGCCCGCTTACTTCTTTTGCATTATCATCCAGATGTAAGCAGGGGTAAAGACCATGTTCTGGCATTGATGTTCGACATGAATTACCTTTGGGAACAATTCGTTTATGTAAGTTTAAGGAAACATAAAGAATCATCAACTACAATTACAGGTCAAACCTCCAAACTCTTTTGATTCAATATAATTTTTGCAATACTCAGATTCCGCCAAAAAGTATATATCATAAAAGTGTCTGATCTTTTTATCTAATCCATCTTCTTTTTCATTACTGTACGAGGATCTAATTATGGAAACTAACTTTTCGATAAGGGTTTGTCGTGGAGATAATGTATTTACTGTAAAAGATCTGATCCCATACTTCTCCCTGAAAAAAAGGAGTCCTTTTTCATAAAAGTATTTCCCAATCATACAATCAATGGATCTTTCTTCATAGGGAAGAGGATTAGCAAATGAGTTTATCTCTAATACGATTTTATCAAGAAAGCCAGCATCCCCTTTGTAACTAATGACTTTTTCATAATTATATGCTGTTCTTCTGATCCTTGAACCTTTAATGGTTATATCCTTTAAATCAACTTCCTGGAGGCCAATAGTCAGTGTCTCTTCAACTCTCTTTATCAGTTCCTTAATAGCATTTCCACTATAGTCTTTAGCATTCAAAATAGCAAGATCTACATCCTCAGAAAATCGGTTTATTAAATCATAAGCTTTAGATAAAGAGGTCCCCCCTTTAAAAACGACCTTATCCTTAAAATCTGATTGGGATAGCTTTTTTAAAAGATAAGTTGCCCAATAATCCTTTTCTACGAAAACGTCCCTGGTGCCATAATAATCACTGGTTATTCTGATTGCATCGATGAAGGCTTTTTTGTCTTCATGTAAAATCATATTATTCTCCATTTTCGCTTGTTTTTTAATATCCCTTCAGATAGATTGAATCTAAACTCTGTTACTGGTTTTATTGAATTATATAAAGTCCCAACATCATCAAAGGAGCATATTTGTTCAAGGATTGCCCCTGTCAAAGCTTTTGTTCCTGGATTATATTTCAAAGCGAGTTTAACAAATAATTTTTGCTCTTCATTCGATAGTTTTTGGATAATATCTTTGATCCTTATAACTGAATTATTTACATTTGAATCAGGAATTATTTTTATAAATCTGATTGAATCAAGGATTTGTAATAGATAAATATTGTCCTTTGAAATAGTATTCTTTTGTCTTATGAATCGGATATTATATTTACCCCTCTTCCTTGGCTTTCTGTCAATATTGGTTCCAATCTGAATTGTGTTTGATATTTGAGTTGTTAGACCAAGTTTATTGAAAGCACTTACACCAGTCAGGTATCCGATTACCTTGTTATCAGCTTCAAGCAGGTCTTTTACAACCTGATACTCTGACGGCTGCAGAGATCCAAACTGTGATACCTCAGGTTTATAAAACTGTCCTTTTGAAAGACGGATAATTTTACCGGAAGCTACTAACCTGCTAAGTGTTTTCTTCAGAGCTTCTGTTTTGTCCACCGGGACATCAAAATCATTATAGGTGAAAATATAACCGGATTTAAACCTGTTTATCCTATTAACAACTATATCAGTTATTTTCATTCTTATTCTTATTTAGTACAAATATATGAAATGTCACGTTTTTACTGGCAAAAACGTGACATTTTATTTTTATTGCATTATAATAATCCAATTTCAGTAGGAAAGAAGGAGCCATATATTTCTTATGAAAAAACTACCATTATTACATTTTTTAACTCATTATAGGAAGGTACTGAAAACATGGCAAAATTATGGAACCATTATTAAAATCAGACCTTTTTATCCCCATACCTGAGTTCTCCTGTCCAAAAGTCCGATCATTGATTTTTGATTAAAGGGTTCTATAAATTATGCCCCCGGTACCCATCCCCTCAACCAGCCCCGGGGTAAAGTTCAAATTAAATCTATGTCTAACTAAAACGTAAAATTATGAGTAGAATTAATTATCATTTACCAAAGGGAACAAAACCAGTTAAGGTAATCGGGTTATCAGACCGACCATCAGAGGATATTGTTGATGGATCCTTTGAATGTGTTCAGGTTATTGAAAAAGCAGATAAGACTGGAAGCAAGAGAGTATGGGTCCCACTTATCTTGTATGGTGAAAAGAAAAACTATTCAAGGTTGTTTGAGGGTTCGGTTCTTGTAGGCCTTGATAATTCACCTGTTGTTGATGATAATGGCAGATTGGGTATTGATGAAAGTATGAAAGTTACCTGGGTTGCAGGGATGAAGGAACCAGCTTTCAAACCCACAAAGTAAAGAAAGGGGATTAATTCCCCTTTTTTTTAAATCATCCTATTTACACAACAGTAATTTTGAAAAATGTGGTGTTTATCGGGACTAAACACCACATTTTTGCTTGTTTGGGTTAACAGCTAAGGCATCAAATAATCCAAGGATAAACTAATGATTAAAATGCGATATTATGTAAACAGCTGTAATTAAAACAATTAGTAATATTTACTATTTTTTTTCAAGGAAGGATGCGCTCGTGCACGGGAGTGTTATTTGTGGCTTAAATTGGCATATTTTACAAAACCAAAAGTTGACTATTTTATAATAGATTTGAAATCAATTTGTGAAAACGTAGGAGATTTGTATCCTATTTGTATCTCATAAAATAAAAAGCCTCTTAATATCAATTAATTAAGAGACTTTAAAAGTACCCGGAGCGGGACTTGAACCCGCACAGCCGGTTATGGCCACAGGATTTTAAGTCCTGCGTGTCTACCATTCCACCATCCGGGCAGAATCTTAACGGGTCAAATTTATAACAAATTATCCTTAATAAAAACAGGAGACTAACAGTAATTAATCTGAACCTTTTATGTGAAAAGGACCCGCACAGCCGGTTATGACCATGACATGTTCAAGTTATGTAAATATTGACATTCCTTTAAATATCATGTAAATTTACATTGAAAACTATGATTAAGGAATGGATAATTTGAACGAACGGAATTGCTATTTTCTTAATCATAAAGTTTTGGCCGGGTATAAATCAAATATTACTGGTATGAATCTTAGTTTGAAATATTTTGTCTCAGGATTATTTTTTACCACCCTGGTAAGTTTCAATTCCAATGCTCAACTAAATCAAACAAACAATGATCAATTGAACCTGATAGATCTCGGTAGAAGAATTGAAAACTATATCAGTTTTTATACTTCTAAGTTTAGTTATGAAGCCATTAAAGCCACTACCGGGCAAAAAATTAGTGTAAAAGCTACAGCACTGATAATTAACGGTGACACTTTAGATCCTGAAGAAATAAGTACCAGAGGCCATACAACACTTGCTTATAGAAGAAAAAGTTTCAGTTTCAAGCTTAATTCAGATGCATCATTCCATCATGGAGAAAGAACAGAGGCATTTAAAAAATTTCTTATATTAAGTCTTTCCATGGATAGAAACTACTGCAACAACCGTCTGGCTTTCGAAATGATGGAGACTTGTCAGCTTTTTGACCTCTTTTATTCTTTTTGTGAGCTAAGAATAAATGGCAATAGCGAAGGAATCTGCATGGTCATTGAACGACCTGAAGATTGGGCAATAAAAAAGAAAGATTCTCCTGTGATTATACGTCGGGGATATGATGGCAGTATTAATAAAATAATGACAGGCAAAAAAACTGAAAGGGACGAAATTAGAAAATATAGCAACTATTTTAGAGAGATTTACAGATCTTTAAATATATATGAAGGTGAAGAACTTTATAAGAGGCTCTCCGGTTGGCTGGATATGGATGTTTATATGAAATGGATAGCTTTCAATTTTTTCGTTCGTAATGGTGACTATACTGATGAAATCTATTTCTATGTTGATCCGGGTATTAATAAATTTAGTATCATTCCCTGGGATTATGATGATTTATTTTTTTTAGCCCCGCATGAAGGAAATATTGAGAGTAAAAAAAATATTGGAGATAAATTTATTTTTTCAACTGAAGATCTGCTGGATAAAAAAATAGCTACCGACCCATATCTATATAAGATATACCTTGTTCAGTTAAGGGAAGTATTGAATCATATGTCAAAGGCTGTTTTAAAAGAAATTTTTGAAAACACATATGCTGATTTGTACCCCTATTATTCAAACAACGAAATTATCAGCAATTCGAAATATGACGCTTACAAGGATACAAATCTGGAACAACTTAAAAGCCATATGTTATCTTTATATGAGCACCTGAGTATTTCAAGAGAAATCTATTTAAATTATCCGGTTAGCAAAAACTGATAGTACTCAGACAAACACAAAGCCCGCCCGACTGAATGTTGTTCGGGCGGGAACGCAAAGACAATTAACATGTTGTAAGCTCTTTACGGACTTTGCTATAACTTTGTGATCTTTGCAGTTAAATAGTTTATTTTCTTCTTATAATTTAACCAGTATCGGTTTTCCCAATCCAACCTTTTCCAGATCCTTCAACTGGGTTTTGGCATCGCCTACGACCACATAATACATCTTTGAGGGGTCAATATACTTCTTAACAATTTCAAGCTGCTTCTCCGGTGTAAGCCCCTGGACATAAGCCTCTTCCTGCTTAATGTAATCAACCGGGAGATTGTATGAAGTCATGGTATTAAGCATCCCAAGCAGGCTGCCAATTGTCTCAAACCTGAGGGCATTGCCTTTTATGAGTGCATCCTTCGTAAAATTGATATACCCCTGCGGCATATTTTCACGATACTTTTCCATCTCGGTTTTAAAGATGGTGACAGATTCAAGTGTGGAGTTCGTCCGTACCATTGAAGATGCAGAAAATGTTCCGTACTTCTTTGAACCTGAAATACTTGACCGTGCACCGTATGTGAATCCTTTCTCCTCCCTGAGAATCAGGTTGAATAACCCGTTAAAGGATCCTCCAAGCTTGTAATTGGCGACATAAGCCGGATAATAGTCCGGGTCGGTTCTTGGCAATGAAGGTGCTCCGATGGCAATAACTGATTGTTTGGCCCCGGGAACGTCTACAAAATAGATTGCAGATTTTTCAGGTGGCACGGGAACAACTATTTCAGTCAATAATACATCTTTGGATTGCCATTTCTGACTTAATCCGGCAAAAGCGGTTTCAACTTTCTGCTGATTGACGTTGCCGGTGACAAGGAGTTTTGCTACCGAGGGTGAGAAATACTTATCGTAGAATTTCTTCAGATCGTCGATTGTCATAGATGAGACAGAAGCTTCTGTGCCTGATGATTCAATCGATAGAATATTGTTTTCCCCGTAAAGCAGTTTGTTTAAAGTAGTCGATGCAAGGTAACTGGGATTGGCCTTATTGCGTTTCAGATTGTTTATAATCCGGCTTTTTGCAAGTCCGAATTGTTCTTCATCCCATCTTGGTTCAAGAAGCATCTCCTCGACCAGAGCGATGGTTTTTTCAAAATTCTTTGTCAGTGTGCTTACATTTATTGAAATATTTTCATCACCTGAATTGACGCTTATTGAAGCACCAAGCAGTCCAATTGCATCTTCCAGTTCTTCAGGAGTCTTATTCCTGGTACCTTCATTCATCATTGAAGCGACAAGGTTTGAGAGGCCGGCTTTTGAAATATCTTCTGCAATATGACCACCATCGAGAATAATCGAATACTGAACAAGAGGGAGCTCGTTATGCTCAATCCCCCATACTTTCATGCTATTCCCCAGTGATGATGTCCAGACCTGTGGCAACGTAACAGTCGGATCAGGACCCAGGGGCGGTTTTACTGACCGGTCGATTTTTGTCGGTGTCTTTACTACAGTTTCTTCGGCAACTTCAATACCTTTTACCTCAGCGGCTTTTGTTATATCCTCTTCAACAATGCCGGCATTTACAGAGCCTTCTGCAATAAGATTGACTTCACCTTTTGGAACAAAGCAGGTTTCAACAAAATTCTTCCCTTTAATATATTTTTCATAGACATCTTTTATGTCCTGCATAGTAACTGCCTGAATGGCTGCGAGATTTTTCTTATAGTAATCAGGATCACCAGTATTCATAGTATATTCAGCTGCCTGGAAAGCTTTACCCTGGACGCTTGCGAAAGAATTATAAAATCGGGTCTCATACTGGGCTTTTATCCTTGTAAGATCGTCCTCCTTAAAACCGTCTTTTTCAAATTTTTCAAATCCTTCAAAGATTGCCTTTTCAACTTCAGTAAGGTTTACTCCAGGATTGGCAGCAACTGATAATGTAAAGCTTCCGGCAAGCTCGCTGGCGCCATTTCTTGCATTTACACGGGAAGTGAGCTTTTTATCCTTGACAAGGATAACATAGAGAGGTGCTTTTTTTGTGCTGGCCAGTAATTCGCCGAGAAAATTGAGGGCATAGGAATCTTTAGAGTAACGTTCTGCTGAGGGATATACCATTGTCAGCTGTGGTGCTTTTGCAAAATTATCTTCATGGTAGAGCTTGATGGATGATGCTAGTGCAACCGGCATTGGACCTCTTTTTTCAACAGGTTCGCCGGCGGGTATCTCGCCGAAATATTTTTCGATCCAGGCTTTTACCTCTTCCTTATTAATATCACCGGATACGGTCAGAGTGGCATTGTTGGGGGTGTAAAATATTTTATGAAACGCTCTAACATCCTCGACCGTAGCATTTGTAAGGTCCTCCATCAGCCCGATTACGGTCCAACTGTATGGATGTCCTGCAGGATACAGATTCTTAGCAATAAGCTCAGAATTGAAACCGTAAGCTGCATTGTCAACGCTTTGGCGTTTTTCATTCTGAACAACATTCTGCTGATTGATAAGAGGACTTTTTGTGACAGTGTTTGTCAGGTAACCCATCCTGTCAGATTCGAGCCACAAAGCCATTTCGAGAGCATTTTTGGGAATTACCTCAAAATAGTTGGTCCTGTCCTGACTTGTACTGCCGTTCCACGTTCCTCCTGCCCCCGTAATTTCCCTTGCTAATTGGTCCTCCCTGACATTTTCAGATCTCTGGAACATCATATGTTCAAAGAGATGCGCAAAGCCGGTTTTCCCCAGAGCTTCACGGCTTGAGCCAACATGGTAATAAACAGCTAGCGCTGCGATAGGGTCCGATTTATCCTCATTAAGAACTACAGTCAGGCCATTAGGAAGTGTATATTTCTCAAACGGGATAGTCAGGTCTGTCACTTTGTTCTCCTTGCAGGAAAAAAAAGCTGCCGTTACAAGAAATAACAGGATTGAAAATGATTTTTTCATAACAATTAGATTAAAGTTTAAGGTATTATCAGTTTTAATGAGCCGAAATTAAGAATAAATACTTTTAGGAAGCTGTTTTTTGCGGATAAAAAAAAATTCTTATTTTTGCCCCTGAATCTGCGGGAGTAGCTCAGTTGGTAGAGCATAACCTTGCCAAGGTTAGGGTCGCGGGTTCGAGTCCCGTCTCCCGCTCAAACAAAAAAGCCCCGACTGAAGTGTCAGGGCATTTTATTTTTTCGTAATTTTATCTTCCTATCGGCCCCCACTCAACCAGTACATCATTTTCAATATAGAGCCAGGTATTTTTATAAATCCATTCTTCCTTGATGTTATTACTGGCTATAATCCTGTTGATCTTCTGTGCCTTTCCCCAGCTGTCCCTGACCATCTTAGCTGTCATTCCTTTCCAAATCTTACCGGAAATGAGCTTTGCAGCCATATTTGACCCGTATTTGTTTTCGAGGTAAGTAAACCTGCTGACTTGTTGTTGCGGCACAGCCTGTTCCTCCTGAATTGTCTCACTGGGTTGAGCAACAGGTTTGGCAACGACAGTTACCTTATTTATAACTGCATGACGTTTAAAGATATAACCTTCATTCTCTTCGAAAATAACATTAAGGTATGTGCTGTCTGAATCGATAACATCAACTTCAGATCCCGAGGGTATTATGAGAATTACTGTGGTAAGATCATCTTTCGCTCCAAAAAGACGGCTTGCAGATTTCAATGTGGCTGTCAGACCTGCATTCTGAACAGCAGGCTGATTTTTTTCCAGATCCTGAAGAACATCTGTTCTGTTAACCTGTGCATTAATGGCACTGGCAGAAAGCATGATCAGGGAAAATATAATAAGTTTTTTCATAAACAGAATTTTTTTAAAAGTCACAAAAACTGTACCATAATATCAGCTTTAAAAGAATCAGCCTCTGTGTCTCTCTGTATCTTCTCTGTGTTTCTCTGTGTAATAAAAAACGATTTTGAAGAACTTACGCAACTTGTCCCGATCCATCGGGAGAGTTCCACAGAGGTAATACAGGGTAACACAGAGTTTTCATGGAGAAAATATTTAAACTAGTTTTCTGATAAGCATTAGTCCATCTCTGACCGGAAGAATCACCTTCTCGATATTTTTATCCTTCCGGATAATTTCATTGAATTCAATTATTCCTCTCGTCTGAGGATCTTTAGTGTTTTTATCAAGCACCTTGTCGCCCCATAGTACATTATCGGCAATAATGATACCTCCGTGTCGCAATTTAGGTAAAGTAATTTTATAGTACTCTGCATACTCACGCTTGTCCCCATCAATATATGCAAGCTCAAACTGAAGGTCAAGATCAGGAATTATTTCCTGTGCCCTGCCTGTAAGCTGAACAATTTTCGATTCTACTCCTGCTTTACAGAAATATGAGTGACTGAATTCATTCATTTCATCATTTATTTCAATGGTATATAGCTTCCCCCACGGCTTAAGCCCCTTTGCTAAACAAATTGCCGAGTATCCCGTAAAAGTGCCGATCTCAAGGATCCGTTCAGGATTTATCATCCTTGAAAGAAACTCCAGGAGCTTACCCTGTAAATGACCTGTTACCATATTCGGATTGACAAACCTGATATATGTCTGCCTGTAGAGATCTTCCAGGACAGGATCTTCCGCCGATGAATGTTCAAGCATATATTTTTCCAGCTTTTTGTCCACGATCATTTGTATATCAGGGTAGATAATGATGAAGGATGAAAAATGTCATTCGCTATTTCAAGCAATTCAGAAGATGTAACAGCATCAATCTTTTTGCAGATATCTTCAAGAGTATCGATCCTGTTAAAGACCAGAAGACTCTTACCAAGACTAAGCATCAGGTTCTCGTGGTTCTCATAACCTCTTGCCAGATAGCCTTTAATCTGATTTTTTGCCCTGCTCAGCTGTATAATTCCGAGTTTTTTTGATCTGAGCTTATCCAGTTCAGACCTTGTAACAGAAATACTTTTTTCAAGGTTGCGGCTATCGGTACCAAAATATATTGAAAAGACTCCTGTATCGCAATAGGTATTATAATATGATTCCACGTCATATGCAAGCCCATTTTTTTCACGAAGCGACAAATTTAATCTTGAGTTCATTCCCTGTCCTCCGAGAAGGTTATTAAGCAGGAACATCCCCATTCTGCGTTTGTCTTTCAGAGCGTATGCGGCATTTCCTATGATACAATGATTCTGGTTTGTAGCCATCTTTTTTATTAATGTTGATGGCTTATACAAACTTAATATGCTGCTCCTGTTATTTTTCTTTTTTGCCGGAACTGCCCCGAAGTATTTTAAAAACAGTCTCAGGATTTTATTATCTTCGATATTGCCTGCCGAGCAAAAAACCATCTGCCTGGGATCATAATTCCTTGAAATAAATCCGTAAAGAGTTTTCCGTGTAAATGATCTCACTGTATCGGGTGTACCCAGTATATTACGGCCTAATGGTTGCCCCGGAAAGACCATCTCCTCAAACTCGTCAAAGATCATTTCTGCCGGGTTATCGAGGTAAGAATTAATCTCTTCAATGATCACAGCTTTTTCTTTATCAATCTCTTTTTCCGGAAAGACTGAGTTGAATGCAATATCGCTTATTATTTCAACCGCTCTTTCATAATCACCTTTCATGAAGGATCCATGGATAGCTGTTTCTTCCTTGGTGGTATATGCATTGAGTTCTCCGCCCACATCTTCAAGACGGCTCAGTACATGATATGATTTCCTTTTCCGTGTTCCTTTGAAAAGCATATGTTCAATGAAATGGGCAATACCATGTTCCCCGGCTGCTTCATCGCGTGAACCCGCACAAATCATAAGGCCGCAATGTGCTGCTAACCCTTTTGTCCTGTGGTGAACAAGCCTGATGCCGTTATCGAGTGTATGAAGGAAAAGGTTCATTATTATTTACAGGTAAGGATGCAAATGTACCATATAGGCAAAATGATTCCAAATTGATTTTTTCAGGTCAAAGTTTTGCTTACTCAGTTTTGAGATATATATTTGCAATCCGAAAAGGAGGTGCCATAGCTCAGTCGGTAGAGCAACGGACTGAAAATCCGTGTGTCCCCGGTTCGATTCCTGGTGGCACCACTTATTTAAATCGCAAATCCCTTTAATTTAATAAGTTAGAGGGATTTTATTTTATTAGGGGACGCTACAGGGGACATATTAACGATGGTTTATGTATTTTTGTTTAATTCAGCTGGGCCCATATATCGAATTCCTAAAACCCTTTAATTCAACATATTATATAGATTTTTTTTCTATAGGGTACACTGATGGGGAAAGATAGTACGTTCCTCAATCATTATGAATTGAATTCTTGTTAATTATACACTGTTTATCCCATTTTATTTTGTATAAAATCTCAAAAATTAAAAGGATTTTTAAACATAACACAAGAAAAAATGTTAAATTTGATAAAACTATAACACACCATGAAAACAAAAATTTTGACTAAAGAAGCATTATTTTATTCAAAAGGATTTCGTGAAGACTTACAAGCCCTCTTTGATTTGGATGATAAAAAGTTTGAAATGATCGTTGATTGGTTAAAACAAATAACAAAATTCAGCCAGATTGGTGATCCCGATGAACTAATTGAAATTTCACGAACAACTAAGTTATCAATAGACGATATATCAAAATGCTTTCGTGCTAATATATTTATTGCCCTTAAGGGGGCCGACGAAAAAGTTTCCACCGAAGACATTATTAATGATATAGTTGATGCAAATATAATGTCCCCTGAAGATCCCATCAATCGAATCAGATTATTAAATTCATATTTACAAAAAATTGTATTTGAAAAAGTAAAAAAAACTCAACCTAAATTACCATTAAAATATATAAAAAAAATAAATACAAAATGTATATTTATTTCTGAATTTGAAAGTGTTTTCGATATTACAGAAAATAAGCCTGAAACCTACAAACCAATTATTAATTCAGTTCATCCTGCGATTACATTAGAATTGAATTTCGAAGATGAAGAAAATGCACCCTTGGGTATATTGTTAAACCAAGAAGACTTAGTTAAACTAATAAAATGGCTCGAACTTTCAAAAATAGAATTAAGTATCGCTTCTAAGATAATACCAAATAAACTGTTAATAATGGAGGATGGAGCTTAATAATGAAAAAACAAAAACCAGCATTAGAGGAAGAATTTGACTTAATATCATTGTACCTAAAATCAGGAGAAGATAAAAACATTTTCGTCTCTGAGAATCTATTTCCATCTATTTATAAAAAGACGACAAAGGAACCGGAACAATTAAAGGATACTACACGATTGTTAGAAGAGTTACTTCGAGAATATAAAAAATATTCTCCACCAAAAACGATAGAATCCATCTATGAAAATTTTTTTAAAAATATTACTAATGTTTTTGAAGAAAAAACCAAGCCAATAACCGAAATGCTTAACTCTTTTAAATCAGAATCTCATCAAGAACATAAATTATTATATACAATGACTGGAAATATTAGTAAGCAGTTAGATCAATTAAAGGAAGAAAACAGGGAGTTGAGAAAATTATTAGATGATAAGTATTCTGCAAAAGAACTTTTTATTTTATCTGTTATTATTTCAATTGCCCTTGGACTTTCTATTGTAGGATGGTTTACATTAGACATAAAACTTATACATCCCATTTTGTCCATTCCGATTTTAATTGGCAGTATTGGATTTTCAGTACTTTCATATTGGAAAATGAAATAAGAAAAATATGTCTCCCTCTCCTTATCCTTATTTTTTCCTTCTTTTATTGGCATATTTAATTTTGGAAATTTTGTGGTTATTAATAAAAAAAGAATCATTTATTATTCATGCTTTTAAATACTTTATAAAATCACTTCTGGATATTGCAAATGAGATAATTAAAGGCAAAAGCGGACAGAGATTTTGTGGTATATTGGTAGCCATACAATCTATTGCGGCGGTTGTTTTATTAATATGGTTCTTTCAAAGTAGTTTTACAATACATGAATTTAAACCAATACTTTTTATTCTACTTTTTATTTTATTTTTTGTTCCTGGATTAATGCTTTTAACTTATTATATAAACCGACGAACTATTGCTTATTGTAATAAAAATCTTAGTGATTAAATTTTATAGTATAAAATATACATTACCAGAATGAATATAATATCAAACAAATTAAATCTATTTACTACCAGATTGATAATATTCTTGAAAATTTAAAATAATTATTCTTTTAGTTTCTTTTGTGAATGATAAATAGTTTCATTTAATATATCTAGGTCTTCATATATTTTTTCGTTTGGTCTGAATTTGAATCCTGCTACTTTGTAATTATCAGTTATATATACATTATATTTCTCCGGACTTTCTGGAATCTGATCAAAATACTTATCTCGCTCTGAGCTGTCAAAGTTTATTGACGTGAATAGTCTTGAAACATCCCTTGAACAATGCCAAGGTAAATGGCTAAACTCAATATCATTCTTGGTTATATACTTCGTTAAATAACCTATTAATGACTTTCTATTTTTATCTACTTTTTTTACATCCACGCCATTATAGTTTTCTGTTTTAATCTCTTTAAGTACATCAACTCCTTTTTCCCTTTCAGAAGCTAAACAGGAGGCCATAAAGCCATTTACTTTAATGATTGGCATATAATCATTAGTTAACATATGAAAATGAATTGTACCATTCTTCTGCCGTTCTGCAATCCACAAATACGATTTTAAACTACAGTTTGTCCTGCAACGAGTTAGCCAGGTATTAAAAATTTTATAACATATTTCATCAGATAATCCACAAGGGAAGCTGATTGAATAAAATGCTAGAAAATTTTTACTTTTCTTAAGCCGACTGAGAGCATGACATTTTTTCCTGACTTTCGATTTATTCAGTTTATAACTTTTTTTATTCTCCTTTAATATTTTTTCATCAATCGGGAATGATTCTTCTATTATTTTTTTTACCTCTTCTCTGATCTTTTCTTTTACCTGATTCCTATGATCTCTCTTTACTGTGATAATTTCCCCATCAACAATCCTTTTATTTGATGAACCACTAAACAAAGAAATTAGTTTCCTTCTATTAAGTGAAATGCTTGAATAAGAAATTTGATGTGACATAATTCATTGTTTGAAATGTTTGTACTTTAATAAATCCATTATAGGTTATTATAGGTTATTATTATAGGTTAAAAAAAATTATAGGAAAGCCGGTATAATGTTATCCTTGTAAAATCGTTTCAGGAATTGTCTTTTTCGACGATCATAAACATTCATATATAGCCAGTCTGAATGTTTCTCGTTCAGGAACTTAGAGAACCAATTTAGACTATGGACAAATGTCCACTTTTTAGCCTCT
>JALHSP010000150.1 GCA_022865305.1 Bacteroidales bacterium
AGAGGCTAAAAAGTGGACATTTGTCCATAGTCTAAATTGGTTCTCTAAGTTCCTGAACGAGAAACATTCAGACTGGCTATATATGAATGTTTATGATCGTCGAAAAAGACAATTCCTGAAACGATTTTACAAGGATAACATCATACCGGCTTTCCTATAATTTTTTTTAACCTATAATAATAACCTATAATAACCTATAATGGATTTATTTAAGTACGAACATTTCAAACTATGAATCATGGCATACCAAATTTCTTATTCGAGCATTTCATGTAACAGACGGAAACTAATTTCTTTGTTGAGTGGTTCATCAAATAAAAAGCTTGTTGATGGGGAAATAATAACAGTAAAGAGAGGTCATAATAATAAGGCAAAACTAAAGAACAGAGCAGAGGTAAAGAAAATAATAGAAGAATTATTCCAGATTGATGAAAAGGTAGTAAAGGAGAATAAAAAAAGTTATAAACTGAATAAATCAAAAGTCAGGAAAAAATGTATTGCTTTCAGCCGGCTTGAAAAAAGCAAAAAATTTCTCGCATTTTATTCAATCAGCTTCCCTTGTGGATTATCTGATGAAATATGTCATAAAATTTTTAACACATGGCTAACTCGTTGCAGGAAAAATTGTGGTTTAAAATCTTATTTGTGGATCGCAGAGCGACAGAAGAACGGTACAATTCATTTTCACATGTTAACTAATGATTATATGCCAGTAATAAAAGTAAATGGTTTTATGGCATCCTGTTTATCTACAGAAAAGGGGAAAGGTGTTGAAGTCCTAAAGGAGATTGACACAGTAAAATACAACGGGGTGGATGTAAAAAAAGTAGATAAAAACAGAAATTCATTAATAGGTTATTTAACCAAGTATATAACAAAGAATGATATTGAGTTTAGCCATTTACCCTGGCATTGTTCAAGGGATGTTTCAAGACTATTTACAGCAAGAAACTTTGACAGTCAAGAAAGAGATAAATATTTTGATCAGCTTCCAGAAAGTCCTGAGAAATATAATGTTCATATAACTGATAATTACAAAGTAGCAGGATTTAAATTCAGACCAAATGAATGCATTTACTCTGAATTGGATGGAGTAAATGAAGAAGTATATAATCATTAATAAATAATAGATCATAAATATTATAAAATTTGTTAACAAAAATATTTTGAAATTAAAATATTTGAGCATTTTATTGATCTGAAGATCTTTTACTTAGAAAAGTTTTCAACATTTGCGCTAAAATTCAGTATTATTTTATTTGTCAAAAAAACATAAGAAATACAACTTGTTGCAAATAAGATTGCTTATTAGTAACTTTACTCATAATTAAATATATATTGAAAATTTAAAAAATAATATTACCTTTGCAGCCTTTTTTTGATTACATGAACTTAAAATATAATAAAATGGAAACAATAGCAACATATCAACAATTAGCATTGTTAATAGAAGCTATTTTAAAACAGTATTTTATTAACAAAGAAATGAAAGGGTTTACAAGTAATCATGAGCAGCTTCATAGAAATTTCTATCGCTTAAAGAAGGATTTTCCTCAATACTTTGAAAGATTGACTTTTGATACTAATGGTCATTATCCTTATAGTGAGGATCTTGATTCTATTTTACAAGATTTTCAAATTTGCGGTATTATAAACAAATTAAATCCAAAATTCAGAACTATTATATTTAATGAAGTAGAAAACTTTGATGAAAGGAAAGCAAAGAGAATTCCTTTTGTTGAAGATAATGTATTACAAGATATTGCCGCAAAATTAACAATATGACTGTAATTGATGATTTTCAAAATAGGATAGATCATTTCTTAGAATCAATTCTAGCAAAAGAAAATAGAACCAGCTGCTTAAATTCTAAAATTATTCATGACTCTGTCTGGGGTACAAACAGCTATTATTCTTGGGAAATAGGATTAATCGATAGCCCTATATTGCAACGGCTTAGACGAATACATCAAACTGGTTTAGCATTTTTAGTTTTCCCAACGGCTACTCATACAAGATTTGAGCACTCACTTGGAGTTACTGTTTTAGTAGAGAACTTAATACATCATTTGGATGTTAATAAGAAAGATAAATTCATAAGTGAAGAAGAAAGATACAACTTAAGACTAGCCGCAATATTACATGATATTGGGCATTCGTTTTTTTCTCATGTATCAGAATTGGTATATGAAAGGATGCAAATATTTCAAGATCTAACTAAGGAAATATTTTTACAATATAAAGGAGTAAAACCAAAAGGACATGAGATTTTTTCTTTTATGATGGTTAGAAGTAAGGTATTTAAAAAATATTTTGATACGATTATAGCAAGGTGTAATATTCAAAGTGAAAGGGAATACCATATAAACTATCTAAAAAAAATAGATTGGAATTTAATTGCTGGTTGGATAATAGGATACTCAGAAAATCCAGGGAAGATGTATTTATCTGAAATTATCAACGGGCCGATTGATTGTGATAAACTTGACTACCTAGCTCGAGATTCAAAATTTGCCGGACCTGTTATTATTTATGATATAGATAGATTTTATTATACTCTTAACACAATAAAGATAGATAATTGTGAAACATTGACTGTAACACTTGGAGGTGTAACTGCTCTAGAACAAATTCTAATTTCAAGGATGATGATGTTTTCATATATATATCATCATCACAAGGTTAGATCATCTGAAGCTATGCTTAAAAGGCTATGTTTTGATATAATCAAAGATAAACACCAAAATAACAAAAATGCAATTACAATTAAGCTTGAGCATCCTGTTGATTTTTTAAAATACACAGATGATATTTTAGTAAATAGTTGCTCTGAAGAATATAGTATTTCTGGAAATTCAAAAGCCATGATAGAAAATATATATTCTAGAAATCTATGGGTTAGAGGTATGCTTGTCTCAGGTTTTAATATTGAAGGTGAAGAAATACATTCAGATTATTTAAGGCTAGAGTTTGATTTACATTGTGATAAAAATATTCAAGAGTTGAAGGATTTGAAAGAAAAAATTATTAAAGAAATAAAACTCATTTCACCATCTACAATTATTGAAACAAGAGACATTTGGATTGATGTTCCAAAGCCGCCTAATGCCGATGAGGCATTAAAACTTGGATTAAAAAAAAGTCATACTTCAACAGAGCTACCACTTCCATTATCTGATGTATTTCCAATATCGGCTTGGATTGATACATATAAAGCAAGGAGGTGGAGATCACATATCTTTTGTAGAAAGGAACATCAACAGCTTGTTTATAAAGCAAGCAAGAAGGTACTTAGTGAGATTTTCAAAATAGAAATACAAGAGTATACTAGTAGTTTTTGTAAAATATATGAATAGGAAATATCAATCCGAGAGCATTCAAAGAAGTGCGTCATCAAATTAATTTAAGAAGTTGATTTGTACAAAACGCAACTATAATATAACTTGATAGAGTTTAATAATCAATCATTATAATTTATTAATGAAAAGAAAAAAACAGTCCCCTCCATCATCCCCCGAAAAGTTAAAATCTCCCTAACTCGTTGAATTAGAGGGATTAATTATTTAATTTTGTGGGCCCAGCTGGAATTAAACGAAAATACAGAAAACATAGTTAATGTGTACCCTGTAATGTCCCCTAATAAAATAAAATCCCTCTAACTTATTAAATTAAAGGGATTTACGATTTAAAGATGTGGTGCCACCAGGAATAAAAAGCCCACCCTATTTCTTTCTTTAAGAGCAAATCCTGACACCTTTTCCAATCAATTACAGTTGTTTCTAATCTGAGTTAGTAATATTAAACGTAAAAAACCTCCACAACTTTATTTATTGCAGAGGTTTTCTCTTAATGCCGGATTTGAAATCCATACAACAATGATTCTATGTCATTCCGGTGTAATTGGAGTCTAGAAGATTGTTTATATCACTTAATTTATACCGGAATTTATTTCCACCGAAGGGCTTCGTGTATGGAAGCAAGCCTTTATCTTTTAGTGTTTGCAAAGTTCGTTCACTACAACCGAGTAAAACCATGGTATCTTCCTTTTATGACATATCCATTTTCCTGCCGCAGCTTCCTATTAAGAGCTTCCAGAATTTCATTTATTTTCTTTCTTAGCTCTTTAAAGTCGTTATAAAAGTCTATCGTTCTTAAGCTTTCAGCAAAATTACTGCTTATGTAAAAGTGAATACAATGAAAAAGCCAATAAAACACTAAAAATCAGGGTTAATAACTTGTTGAAAACCTGATTTGATTGAATCAGGCTTAACACATTCATTATTATTTAGTTACTACCAAGTGAATCAATTGGTGTATTTTATTAAATAGTCATTTTATGATGTTAATATTCAGACGAATACAAAACAGGTTCGGGAGGAGGCAGGACTTGCATTATAAGCAGAGGATCTGCGGTTCGAATCATTAATTGCCCAAGAGGTTTTCAGAATGTTTGAAAAGGTTAAGGATACAGAAAAGGATACAGTCTAATCAACCTGTATCCTTCTTCCTGACTTCGACACAGGGACACCCAAAATTACAAATCAAAGAGATTAGCCAATATTTTTTGTTCTTCTGTCAGCAAAATTGTTTTTGAGACTACTTCACTATTGGTTGGTGTTTTAACTTTAATGGAATAAATAGTTTTA
>JALHSP010000151.1 GCA_022865305.1 Bacteroidales bacterium
AATACTTTTATCGATACCATTGTGGTTGATGTCACCTGGGGTGCAGTCAAAATTGAACTCATCCCCAATCCTTCAAGTATTTATGCTAATGGCAGCAGTCAATCAACCATTACCGCTATTATCGAAAATGCAGCTGGTGGAAAAGTAGAAGAAGGACAACATGATATTACTTTTATAGTTGCCGGTGAGGGAACATTAATCGGTCTGAATCCTGTAACTTCTGTTTCAGGGGTAGCAACCATTACTTTACAGTCAAAAACTACTGCCGGAATAGCTACTGTTACCGCAACTTCACCTGATTTATTCAGTGATTCATGTGATGTTAGAACTTCAGGAGAACCTGCAGGTATTACTTTATCTGCTTCTCCTAATCCAATGTATAGTGATGATATCTCTGAGGTTACCGTTACAATTGTTGATGAAAATGGAGTTCCGGTAATTCCTACCACTATAATGACTGTAGGTTTAACCGTTTCAGGAAGCGGTTTTTTATCAGTTTATTCTTTAGAATTTAATAATGTAAGTGTACGAACTACGAATTATACGCCCCTCTTAAGTACAGAGGGGATGGTTACGATAACGGCAACGGGTGGCTCTTTTACAGAAAGAATTGATATATCAGTTGAATTAAAATTGGAAGCTGATCATATTGAATTAAACGCGAACCTACCTAATATTCCGGCTGATGGGGGAATTAGCACTAGTACAATTACTGCAACTATTAAAAACTCCGAAGGTATAACTGTTCATAATTTTGATGGGGATGTTACTTTTTCTATTTTAACTGCAATTGGAGGAACATTTTCTATACCTGTACCAAGTACTGTTAGTACTGTTATCTGTGATAACGGTGTTGCTACCATTCAACTTTATTCAGGAAGTATGCCAGGTACATGCCGAATTCAAGCAGAAAACGGCTCATTGCCTTCACCTTCAACAACCATCGATGTAGGCTTTTATACAACAGCTGATCATATCCTCTTAACTGCTGTCCCCGTTCATATTCCCGTGGGTGGTGGAAATGAGGGTACAACAAAATTAACAGCTTATGTTAAAGATGAATATAATGTTACAGTATATAATTACAAAGGTAATGTTTTATTTACTTTTGAACAAGGATTTAATAATACCGCCAAATTTAAATTTGTTACACAACCCAATTACTCTGTTCCAATATTTAATGGGACAGCTTCTGTGTATGTTATTTCTCTAAATAATAGTGGTGTTGCAAAATTGATATCTACTAATCCACCCTTAATGGATTTACCCTGTAATGAATTAAGTATTTATATTGAAAAAACATTGAAGAAAGCTATATTTCCCAATATTATTTATGATGCAAATAATAGGGGTGTTTTTTTTGATATAGAAGTTTTGGGTGGAGATATGCAAATTAATGAGATGATGATTTTATGGACACCAGATAATGCAGAGCAACTACAAAGCATTAAATTTAGAAATAACGTAGTTTTTTCGGGTAGTATTTTAAGTAGCCAAAATATAATAAATATTACAGATACAGTATTGCCCGAAGGTATTTCAACTATATACTTAGGTTTTGGACAAGCTATAAATACTAAAGAAATTACTATAAGATTTATTCCACCTATATCTCCATATGATTATAATGCAAACTTCTATGAGCTAATCTTATAAAGTTATTTCTGTAAATAATTAAATAAATATTAGGAAAGTAAAAAAATGATAAAAACACAAAAAGGAATGACTTTAATCGAATTGATGATTACTTTAGCTATATTGTCTGTAATAATTCTTGGTTTAGTGGTTTTCTTCACAAGTGGGGTTAGATCATGGATAACCGGACAATATCAATTAGAAGCGCAAAGAAATGCCAGACAGGCGATGGAAAGTATGGTGAGAGAAATAAGGCATGGAGAAAGTATTGTGGTTAATTCAGATGATGACACGATTATTGTATCGGTTCCGGCTTTGGGCACAGAATTTGCATACAATGTCACTTATGATTTATCTGGTACTACGATTAGCAGAGGTATCAATCCCCTGATAAGCAATGTACAATCCTTAATACTTGAATATTATGAAAGCGATGGAACGCCAATTGCTTCACCTGTACCGGTGAACAATGAAGTATCAAAAATTCATATTGAACTACAGGTAGATGTGGATAAAGACAATAATCCGGATATCACGCTTAATTCGGATATTGATTTGAGAAATTATGATTTATAAAATTTAGAGATTATTTACTTTATAGTCTATTTATATTAAGGGAGAGTGATAAAAATGATTGTAAATAACCAGAAAAAAAGAAAAGTGAAATTTATTTTCAATAATCAAAAGGGAATGGCTTTAATAACTACACTTATTTTTATATTTGTATTGGTTTCATTTAGTGTTGCCCTTCTGGTTATGACCAGCAATGATTCTAAACTTTCTACTCTTCATCGGGAATCTACCAGGGCTTTTTATTTGGCAGAAACCGGGGTAGATAAGGCATTGTGGTATTTAAATACCCCTAAAGATCAGGGAGGTTATGGTTTAAATTGGAGAACTAATATAACTGTTCCACCTGTTCCATCAGGTCCACTAACAGATGGAACTGCAAGTGAATATTATGAAGTGACAGTGGAGGGAGTCGGGGAGATCATTACCGTGCATTCCACCGGGAAAGAGGTAGGAGAAGGAGATTATGACAAGGGAACCCGAATTGTTGAAGTAAAACTAGAAAAAGGTACAGCCCCTTCAGAAGGTGCAGTCTATAATTATGCTTTAATGACCTATGGTGAAGATTCTAATTTAACATTTCACGGACATGTGGAAATTGAAGGGGATATTCATTCCAATGGTGATATTACCGGAGATGGATGGGATCCTGATAAGGATGTAGATGGGGATGTATCATTCTCCGGAGATGGTACTACTATAACTGGAACAAATGTAAGTCCGAAAGAAGTACAAGCTTTTCCAGCGATTTCTTGGGATTATTATCTAGAGCATGCTGCTCAAGTTTATTATTATGATGAAGATACCATATATGAAATTGGTGGTAGCGAACATTTAGTGGGGATACATTATTTTAAAGGTGATGTAGAGATTAGTAATGACTTAGATGTCGATGGTACTATTGTTGTCGAGGGAAATATAACAGTGCATGGTCACCCAGAAATAAATTTAGTACAGAATGGAGCTATAAGTCTGGTAATGGTTGCATCAGGAAATGTTACCCTTGATGGAAATGTTCATATTACAGGAATTGTACATATAGAAGGGGAAGTCACATTGAATGGGACTACTAATGTAGAAGAAGGAGCAATTTTAGCCGAAGATGGAGTTATTAATGGTACAGGTGCCGAAACAAAAATTGTATACAATGTCGACAATCAAAATCAACCCCAACCCGGCACTGGAATTCCAGTTTGGAAAATAGCCTCCTGGAGAGAGGTATATTAAATATTTTTAAAATATTTTTCAAAAAAAGAAGGATTTTTAAAAGTATATGGAGTATAATTAAAAAT
>JALHSP010000152.1 GCA_022865305.1 Bacteroidales bacterium
AGAAGAAATCTGGGACCTCCCTTATTACAATTAAGTTTAAATCTATAGGGGGTGAATAAAATTGATAAAAAATTGGATCCTGATAATCAGGATGTTAATAAATTAAAATTTGAATCTAAATTATTAGTCGGACAATAGTGACTCTTTATATACAAGTATATTAATACTTTGATCTGAAAAAAAATTCAGCTCTCCAGGCTGGCTACCTGAATTTAGCCCCCCTTCAGGGGGGTTGGGGGGTGAGCTTCTCCGACAGGGCGGTTGGGGGCAACCTTTAGAATGCTGTTATAAATCCTGCGTTAACCCTGCCGTAAGAATCACCTGAAAACTGATAAGTATATTCTCCCACAATCCTTAGATTACGCCTGAGAAGATAACCTGCATGAAGCGTTGCAGACTGATAATCAAGGTCCGTCAAATTACTTTCGACCCAGTTAAAAAGCCCTGTCAGGTACCATTTGCTCATATCACCTTTGGGTGCATAAATAACCTCTGTAAAACCTCCATTGGTCGATACATCATCGACTGTAAGTCCGGTGGATTCCAAAAATACCCTCGAGTCAGTTCTCCTGACATACTGGGCATTAATGATAAATTTCTCGTCAAGGTTGATCCTGATATCAGGGCCATACATCCGGATTGTGCTTGTGAATGGTCCTGTAAGATCACTTAGGACTTCCTTGCCGGTATATCCGAAAAATCCTATGGAAATATTTTTCCCAAGCGACTGGTTTAACCTAAGCATAAAGTTCTTGTACTTGTCTTTGTCAAACAGGTATCCCTCTCCTGCCTCACCTATACCACATCCATTTACAATTTCTCCGACGATAGTGGTGCCAGTTGAAAAACTTTTATCGAGGATAATGCCTCTGTCATATTTCAGGTCAGCTGAAGAAGATCCCGGCGCAGTACCATAAATTTTATATGGTTCGAGCGTAAATCTGAGCTCACTTTTGAATAAGGGATCTGATACCTGAAACTGCCCGATATAAAGGTTGATGCCCGATCCCATAAAGTCATTATAAATCAGGAAAGCATCTTCCACCCCTGCAATTGATCCTCTTTCATTCAGCAGAAAATAAAAATAATAAGACAATTTTTCAGAAATCTCGCCTCCCGAAAGAATTTTCAAAACAAACGGAGCTCCAAAATCTGTCATTTTACCATTGTTGAAATTGTAAGAGGCAAATCCATCAATCCGGAAAGCAAGTGGCAATTCCCGGAATAGTGAAAGCTTATCATCTCCTGTCTGAATGAAGTATCTCGGTGATTCATATTCAGTCAGCCTGAATCCATTGCCTGCAAATTCATCGCCAAATGATTTAAGCCTTGGCATTGCCGGAGAATGGCATACCTGGCAGCTTATCTGGTATTTGCGTGCAAAGGCAGGGATAGCATTGCTGATCCTGGAAGGGATTAATAAAACAATAATTACAATCAGCAGGCTAATTTTAAAATATATTTCTCTTTTCATATAGTTAATATTTACTATTTATCACAAAATTCCTTGTCATGGTAAGATCTGAACTGTGGTGCTGTGTTCATTGACCACTTTAATTTCAGATTCATCGGCAGGTACTTTCAGGAAATCAGCAACCGGTTTTACCAGAAGCTGGTAATTGAGTACTGCCCTTACTTTCATTTCGCCGGGAGCTGCATCGAATGGTATCCGGAATGTTAACTTTTCAACTTTGGCCTCCCTGGGACCAATCCGGTAGTCAACACCCTGTTTTGCTGTGTTCCATTGCATAATTGTCATTCGTCCTTCAGGATCAAAATAAGGCATTCTGAAAATCCTGTTCCCTGCCGGTATTCCATCCCGCTGAATGCCTTTAAAATCAGGTAATCCAAGGGGCAATCCCATATCCTGATAGGCCAGATAATCTCCTGAAATTGTATATTCTTCTCCTTCAAAACCTTTTTTATCAACATTCAGATGATATACTTTCCCCTTTGCGTCAGTTGCCTCAACCTGAAGCCAGGCAATCCTGTCTTCCACTGATCCTGTGGGAAATTTGTGGCCGGTTTTCTGATTAAAAAGTACTACTGTAAATACAATGCTTTCGCCAGGTTCAGCTTCACGGATATCAGGCTGAATCCTCAGTTCAATTGTACCTCTTACTTTACCCGGATCATGGGCACCATGGAAAAGATGAAGACGTGAATCATCATAAGGTTTTGTCATCAGTGCATTAAGGAATGGACCACCTTTTGGCATATGACAATCCTGACACCTGATATTTTCTTTGTAATAAGGACCTTCTTTCCACTCAAGCTGAGTACTTTTTACCCAGACACCAAAGGGATTTTTTTCATTATGACAGTTCCCGCAGAATTCCGTTGTACGGAAAAAATCGTTTGTAACAATTTTATGTGCAGGTGATTCAACAGTCGGAGTTCGTAACGCATATTTTGTTATCCCGGGTTTTACAAGGTAGCTGAAATTAAACGGAGGATCGGTTTGGGCAGCCTGTGTCAGATGGCATACCTCGCACGACACTGATTCATTTGCCATACTTTTTGCTTCCGGTCTTGGCGGCGGAAACTCTTTACCACCCATGAAAGCTAAAGGTGTATGACAACCATTACATCCGTCAACGACATTTTTGATCTCCGGTTTTGCATTGGAATGAGCAACGGCAAGATCAAAATATTCAATTTCATCCCAGTGATGAGTATATGCCTGCGACATCATTGCCTGTGACCATTGTTCATATAATCCAGGATGGCATGAACGGCACTTTTTTGCCGATTCAAAATCCTTGTAGGCATATTTACTTTTCAGATCTTCCTGAGGTGTCAATCTGCTTATGGTGAAGGCAGTCAATACAATTAAAATTGAGACAACCGGGATCATGAAAATCACTCCGGGAGACTTTCTTTTTTGTTTCATAAGTTACAGGATTTTACAAATTCTAAATTACATAAAATATCTTTCGTTCAGCTTGTAATTCAACAGTAAATTGTAATTTAGAATCAGACTTAATTAAACCACTTTTTAAAAGCCAGGTTCCAAAAGGCAATGAAAATTAATATATTCTGGTTCAGAAGAGATTTAAGACTGGATGATAACACCGGACTTAATCAAGCTCTAAATTCTGGATTGCCGGTATTGCCTGTTTTTATCTTCGACACGAATATCATTGATGAGCTACCATCCGATGATCCCAGGGTAAATTTTATTTATGATTCACTTTTTTCAATTAACAAAGAACTTCAAAAATCAGGAAGCTCAATTTATATCCTGAAAGGTGATCCTGGAAAAATATGGAAAGAGCTAATAGTATCATATGATATTAATGCAGTCTTTGTAAATAAAGATTATGAACCGTACTCAATCGAAAGGGATAACAGGATCGAATCACTGCTGAAGAAGCATCAGATCAGCTTTAAACGATACAAAGACCAGGTGATATTTGAAGAAAGTGAAATTCTGAAATCCGATAACAAGCCCTATACAATTTTCACACCATATAAAAACAGGTGGCTGCAAAAGTTCACTGAAAATTTTCCATTCATCACTGTTAATAAAGTAAATGAACGGTCGTTTTTTTATTCTTTCAGCTTTAAATTTCCTTCACTTGAAGTACTGGGTTTCAGTAATAGTAATGTTAGGGTGAGGCCATACGATCTGTCAGTTATCCCTGATTATCATAAATTTCGCGATATTCCAGCTTCTGACATGACGAGCTATCTTTCACCACATCTCAGATTCGGAACTGTTAGCATCCGAAATCTGGTTAAAATTGCATTCCGGGAAAACCAGACATTCCTTAACGAGCTGATCTGGCGTGAATTCTTTATGCAGATATTATTCCATTTCCCGCATGTGGTTACGCGTAATTTTCGCACTGTTTATGATGATATTCAATGGATAAATGACGAAGGTGATTTTAAAAGGTGGTGCGCCGGTGAATCCGGGTATCCTATTGTTGACGCAGGAATGCGGCAACTTAATAAGACAGGATATATGCATAACAGGGTACGTATGATAACCGCAGGATTCTTATGTAAGCACCTTCTTATTGACTGGCGCTGGGGGGAAGCTTATTTTGCACAGAAGCTCCTTGATTATGAGCTTTCATCCAATAACGGTAACTGGCAATGGGCAGCAGGTACCGGCTGTGATGCCGCCCCTTATTTCAGGATTTTTAATCCCTATGCACAACAAAAGAAATTCGATCCTGAAAAAGAATATATCAGGAAATGGATTGAAGATTTTGAACAGCCCGGTTACCCGGCAAAAATTGTCGAGCATGATTTTGCCAGGCAAAGGGCGATAACAATTTATAAATCAGGAATTAAAAGTCCAGCCAGGGACTAACCAGAATTTAACCGGACAAATGTGTAATTTTGTGTAAAAGGAAAAAATAAAAAATGAAAAAAACAATTTTAATTCTGTTAGTCACTATGTTATTCAGTTCTCTCTTGGCACAGAAAAACCTGTCTGTTGTCTCCTCAGTTGATTTAAATAAATATACCGGTACCTGGTATGAAATTGCAAGATTGCCATTTTCTTTCGAATCCAAATTAAAATGTAATACCGCAACTTATTCACTCAGGGAAGATGGAAGAATAGCAGTATTGAATAAAGGCTATTATATTTCAAATCCTGAAAAGATCAATACAGCAACAGGTATTGCATTTGTACCGGATAAAAACTTCCCGGCAAAACTCAAAGTACAGTTCTTCTGGCCTTTCAGAGGGAATTACTGGATAATGTACCTTGATACAGACTATAAATATGTCCTGATTGGTGAACCATCTTTGAAATATTTGTGGATTCTGGCCCGTGAGAAGAAACTGGATGAAACTGTCCTGCAAATGCTGCTTAGTAAGGCAGCCGATGCCGGTTATAATCTTACAAATCTTATCAGGACTGAACAAGACTGTAATTAGAAAATGAATAAAATCACTTTAATACCCTTACTATTTTTCTTTTCAGAAGGTCTGTTTGCTCAAAATGCATATCCATTTGTACCTGATTTCAATTCACCGGTATTTATAACCGGTATGACGCTGGTGTGGAATGACGAATTCAATAATGAAGGCAAACCTGATCCATCCTTCTGGAGATATGAAACCGGCTTTGTCAGAAACCAGGAATTGCAGTGGTATCAAGCTGAAAATGCAAATTGTACCGGTGGAGTACTTGTCATTGAAGGAAGAAAAGAAAAGATAAAGAATCCGGATTTTGTTACCGGCAGCACTAACTGGAAAGCAAACAGGGAATATGCTGAGTATACCTCGGCAAGCATTCAGACCAGGGGATTAAAACAATGGCAATTCGGACGTTTCGAGATTCGTGCCAGAATCGATACGTCTCATGGTTCCTGGCCGGCAATATGGACTCTCGGCATTTCCGGAGGATGGCCTTCAGGAGGGGAAATTGATATCATGGAGTTTTACAGAATCAAAGATGTCCCTACTATTCTTGCCAATTTTGCCTGGGGAACGGAAAAACGTTTCGTGGCAAAATGGGACGACCTTAAAAAACCTCTGACAGATTTTACTGCAGATGATCCAGACTGGACCAGAAAATTCCACATATGGAAAATGGATTGGGACAAGGATTCGATAAGGCTTTACCTGGATAATCAACTGCTTAACTTTGTACTTGTCCGTGAGAGTGTTAATCCTGACGGGTTCAATCCTTTTTTACAACCGCATTATCTTCTTATGAACCTTGCAATCGGGGCTAATGGCGGAGATCCTTCAAAATCATCCTTCCCGCTCAGATATGAGATTGACTGGGTGAGGATTTACCAGAAAAAACAGGATTAACAAGGGAGTTGAACATTTAACAAAATCTCTTGTTGTTTATTTTGTTAAATTTGCAAAATTAATTAGCTGAAACAAAATGACATTGGTTGCCTCAGTGCCGCTGGTTGAAATGGATGGCCGTAATTTGTACTATACATTTATTGCAGGCGCTAAAAAAGTAATCGAACACCAGATTGAGCTTAATAAGATCAATGTATTCCCGGTCAATGACGGAGATACTGGTACCAATCTTGCGTCCACTATCAGATCGGTAATTGAATCCCTTCATCCGCACAGATCATATAAGATCACTGCAGACCGGATCGCTGAAGCCACGCTTCTTAACGCAAGAGGAAATTCAGGAATAATATTTGCCCAGTTCTTTTATGGCCTCAGCAACGAAACAGGAGATTTAAAATCTGTCACTCTGAGACAATTTGCTGAAAGCATTCAGCGGTCGGTCAGATATGTTTATGAAGCCGTTGCCAATCCGGTTGAAGGTACAATGCTGACTGTTATCAAAGAGTGGGCAGAATATATTAATGAAAACTGGCACAAATTCACTGACTTTAATCATCTGCTGGTCAGTTCATATGAAATTCTCAAAAAATCATTGCTCGAAACAAAGCTGAAGCTTGAAATACTTGCGAAAAACAATGTCGTTGATGCCGGGGCAAAAGGTTTTGTTCTTTTTGTTGAAGGAATTATTGAGTTCATCCATTCCAGGAATGTGAAGGAGCTTATTCTCTCAAAGGCAGAAACAACGTCTTTCCCGAAGATCGAGGAGGTAATTGCAGAAAAAGTCGATTTCAGATATTGCACTGAAGCAATAATAAAAAACAGTACCCTCGATAACAGTGCAATTAAAAATTTACTAGCAAAATTCGGAGATTCAATTGTTGTTGCAGGTTCAGACAGAATAAGAAGACTTCATGTCCACACAAACACTCCTGCAGAACTTTTTGATGAACTGAGGCATTCGGGAACACTGACTTTTCAAAAGGCGGATGATATGATCCGTCAGAGTGAAGCCGTCTATCAGAGAAAATGGAAAATTGCTCTGGTAACTGACTCAACCTGTGACCTGTCGCAGGGGCTTATTGATCATTATCAGATTAATATGGTGCCCATTAACATAAATTTCGGTGAAAACCATTACCTCGATAAGGTTACCATACAACCCGAACAGTTTTATAAGCTTCTCGATGAAAGTCCGGATTATCCGAAATCTGCCCAGGTCAATGAGACAGTTTTTATAAACCTTTATTCTCACCTGGCATCGCATTATGATTCCATAATTGCAATTCATCTCAGCGATAAGCTGAGCGGCACTTACAACAGCAGCATAAGGGCTGCAAAATCAATCAGCAAGGAGTTTAACAAACCTATTTCAGTAATAAACTCCAGAAACCTGTCTGGTGCCCTTGGACTGATTATTTTAAGGACAGCCATGGCGATTGAAGAAGGTTTTTCGCATGATCAGATAGTGGAAATGGCAGAGAAGTGGGTAAAGGATGCACGCATACTTGTAAGCGTCAGAACATTAAAATATATGGTCCGTGGCGGTCGCCTTTCAGCTGTCAGAGGCTTAATAGCACGATTACTTAACATTAATCCGATTGTTTCAATTGACGAAACCGGTAAGGCTGTTATATTCGGAAAAGCTTTTAACCAGAAAGCAAATATGGAAAAGGTAATGACTCATATTAAATCGGCCACTCCCGGAAAGAAAATATGGAACTACATCATCCTCCATGCAAACAATTCTGATGCTGCCGTCTGGTATACCGAAAAAATGGAATTGCTGACAGGAATCAAGCCTGTATCAGTTGTAAATATCTCACCGGTAATCGGAGCCAACGCAGGAGTAGGAGCTGCATCTGTGGCTCTCCTTTATGAATAATAAACTTCACAATGTCATTTTTACAGGTTTACATTCATGCTCTGGCAGTTATAATGATATTTATGACCTCACTATGGATCGTGAGTGTCATAATAAAAAATGTCAGTATTGTTGATCTTTTCTGGGGATTTGGATTTGTACTCGCCTCGGCATATTATTTCATGAATAGCGACGGATTTTATACCAGAAAAGTACTCATCATGTCTCTCGTTGCTATCTGGGGACTTCGCCTGTCAGCTTACCTGGTATGGCGTAATTATGGTAAAGGAGAGGATTTCAGATACAGAAATTTCCGTAAGAATTATGGTGAAAAAAGATACTGGTGGATAAGCTTCTTCAAGACATTCCTGCTCCAGGGAATCCTGATGTGGCTCATCTCAGCCCCTCTTCTCGGAGCTCAGTTTTATGGTCAGAATAAAGCTTTAAATATTCTCGATTACATTGGAATCATTTTCTGGATCACGGGCATTTTATTTGAAGCAGGAGGAGACTTCCAGCTTGCTGTTTTTAAAGCCAACCCGGCTAACAGGGGAAAAGTGCTTGACAAAGGTTTCTGGCGATATACACGTCATCCTAATTATTTTGGTGATTCTTCGGTATGGTGGGGTTATGGTTTTATCTGCCTGGCTGCCGGCAGCTATCTCCCGGCTTTGGGCTCTGTTCTGATGACAGCTCTGATAATCAAGGTATCGGGCGTTGCCCTGCTTGAAAAAAATCTGAAAGTGCACAAACCGCAATACAAAGAATATATAGAAAGAACCAGTTCATTCATTCCCTGGTTCCCCAAGAAATAGAATTCTCTTAAAAATTTTAGCGATTACTTGTTTTTTTGATAATTTAGAAGGATAATGGCTTGATACAAATCCCTGCAGACAATGCTATACCTTTCTGCAAAAGTTAAAATCTTAATTCTGATAATTTTAATTGGAAACAATAATCTATTGTTATCCCGGGAGCAGTCTGACACTTCTGTTATCAACAAGCAAACCAGGAATGCTTTAATCAATGCTAGAAGAAATCCCGATATAGCTATTATGATGGCACACCAGGCTCTTGCATTATCACGCAGCCTCGATTATCAGGTGGGGATGGCAGATGCATACCTGGCGCTGGGCACTGCCTGGCTGGCTAAATACAACCGGGGCGACAGTGCATACTATTATAATATGCTGGCTTATGATCTCTATGAGAAGCTTAACGACAACTTTGGTAAAGCAATGGCCTGTTACGGATTAGCATATGTATTCAGTTTCAAGGGAAATCTTAAAGAATCAGAAAGGTACAGCAATCTGAGTTTAACATTCTTCGAGCTGGCAGGAAATAACCGCGGAATGGTGAACTCCTACAATGTACTGTCATACCTGGCAAAACAACAAAAGAATTTTGACAAAGCACAAACATATATCCAGAAAGCAATCGAAATAGCCGGATCAATCCGGGACACCCTGCCCCTTGCAGACGCTAAGAACAGCCTGGGTAATATCTATAAGGACATGACCTTATTCAAGCAGGCTATCGATGCATATTTTGATGCACTTCATCTCTGGGAGCTGAAAGGTGATTCGAATGGGATTTCAATTGCCTACGGGAGTATAGGATTGATGTACTACTATCAGAAAGAATGGGACAAAGCTCTTGAGTTTTGCTTAAGGAAACTGCCAATTTCCAGTGCCAGAGGCGATCTCTGGGAGGTCAGTAAAACATATAACACTATTGCCCAGATCTACAACTCCAAAGCAAAATTTGACAGCTCTCTGATATATCTCCGCAAAGGACTACAACTGAACAACCAGATGAACTTACCTTCAGGCATAGCTTCGTCATACTTTAACATCGCATCAACCCTCTTAGCCATGTCCCGGACCGATTCTGCATACTGGTATATAAACAGGGCTATCAATATTGCCCGTGAAATAAACGATCCTGACCTGGTTCAATACTATATCACACTCGGAAATATCTACAAATCAAAGGGACAATATTCTTCTGCTCTGGAGAATCTGACAAGAGCTTACAGTATGGGTAAAAAAAGCCATCTCCCGATGGTTGTTCAGGACGCATCAAAGCTGTTGAGTGACATCTATAGCAAGACTAACCGTAATGACCTGGCGTACAAATATCTGAAGGAGCATCAGAAGCTAAGGGACAGTATAAGCAATGATGAATTCCTGAAGCAGGTCACACGCATGGAGATACAATATGATTTTGATAAAAAGCAAAGGGCAGCAGAATTTGCACAAATGGAGGAGAGAATCTTAAATGAAAACAGATTAAACCAGCAAAAACTCTATGTCAGGGGATTGCTTATACTTCTTGTTCTTGTTGCGTTAATCTCTCTTCTCTATATCCGTCACAACAGGCTCCGGGCTAAGTATACCAGGATTGATCTTGAACAAAGATTGCTCAGGGCTCAGATGAATCCGCATTTCATTTTCAACTCACTCTGCGCAGTGCAGGATTTTATATTGGCCGGCAAGCCACAGAAAGCAAACACTTTTCTTACCAAGATTGCAAGGCTTATGCGTAATATCCTCGAGAATTCAAGGGAGGAGTTTATTCCCCTGGAAAAGGAAATTGAAACTGTAAAATTGTATCTCGATCTTCAGCAGCTCAGGTTTGAAAACGAATTTGATTATAATATTTCGCTTGATGATACTATCGATCCTGAGAATTTTTCCGTTCCTCCTATGCTTACTCAGCCGTGTGTTGAGAATTCGATCGAACATGGTCTTTTGCCTTTGAAGGAGAAAGGACATTTGAAAATTACCTACAGCCTCAGCAATGGTCTGATGATGCTTGAAGTCACAGATAATGGAGTCGGGAGAAAAGAGGCTGCAGCGAAGGCCGGGGAAAAGAGAGATAAAAAATCCATTTCAACAAAAGTGACCACTGAAAGACTTGAGAATTTCAGAAAAACCCTCAAACAGAAAAGCATAAGTTACGAGATTATAGACCTTTATGATAAAGAACGGGCAGCCGGGACAAAAGTTGTTATGATGCTTCCATATAAAAAGATCTATGCATGAACCTCCATTAACTTAAAACTGAAAAATGAATGCTGTTATAGTAGATGATGAGGCTACGGTAAGAAACACCATAAGAACATTGCTGAGTGAAAATTTCCCCGATATCAAGGTTCTGGCATCTGCAGGCACCATCGGAGAAGGATATGAAGCAATTATACAATATAAACCCGACCTCTTATTTCTCGATATTGAGCTGCCCGACGGCAGTGGTTTTGACCTGCTTAGAAAATTTACATCCGTCAGTTTCAAGATCATTTTCGTTACCGGACATCAGGAGTATGCTCTGGATGCCATTAAAGTAAGTGCACTTGACTATATTTTAAAACCTATCGATAATGATGAACTCCTCCTGGCAGTGGAAAAAGCCCGCGAAGTGATCAGCCATACCGAACAGCAACTTAAACTGCAGGCGCTTAATGAAAACCTTCAGAGCAGGAAAGTTTTGAAACGGATCATACTCCATACTTCCGATCATCTGCAGCTTATTTCTGTTTCGGATATAATCCGGGCAGAGGCCGACAGCAATTATACCCGCTTCTGGCTTTCCGGAGGCCAGCGTATCATGGTCTCCCGTACCATAAAGGAATTTGCCGGCCTTCTCTCAGGTTCCGGCATCATACGCGTACATCAGTCTCATCTGGTCAACTTAAGCTATATTGACAAATTTGTCAAAAAAGGGGGAGGCTACCTTCAGCTTAAAGATAATACCACAATACCCGTATCACCTAATCTTAAGAAACAGGTACTGCAGGCTTTAACCGATCACCTGTACGAATAACCCCCCTGCCCCCTGCTCTCGCACAAACTCACCCCCTTTTTCCCCCTCTTTACGAAGTAGAGAGAGCCTGTCCAGCGCAAGCGGGAGGGTTGGGGGGCCAAAAGCAGGCCGATACTAATTCAAAAGCCCTGTTTACTCATTTGCTCTTGATTAAGCCCATATTCATGGTTTAACTTTGGTGAAAAACCATAATGCTATGAAACAATCAGTAATTTTTTCAGTAGTCTTAGCTCTTCTGATATTTCTTTCCCCTGAAGTCAAATCGCAGATTAAAGTTGATCTTAAGGGCAAGATAAATCAGGAGGCAGACAGACGTGCCAACCAGAAAACTGAACAGGGTATCAAGAACGTCTTTAAGAAAAAAGACAAGAAGGAAAAAGATGATGGAAAAAGCGCGGATGATGCAACTGAAGAGGCCAACGATGTCCAGACAGATGAACAACCAGCTGCAGGTAAAGAAAGCAAAACTGCATCACCTGTCCTTTCATGGAGCAAATATGACTTCGTCCCGGGCGACATCGTCATTTTTGAGGATAACCTGCAAAATGAGGAGAACGGGGAGTTTCCATCAAGATGGGATCTTGTTAGTGGAAATGTGGAAATTGCCCAGCTTGACGGAGAAAAGGTTATAATGATGAGGGCTGCACAACCTACTATTGTACCATATTTCAAAGATCCCGGGGAGGATCATCTGCCAGACGTGTTTACTGTGGAACTGGATCTCTACTATCCCGGGGATGGCTCATTTTCAATTTATTTATATGACCGGAAAAATCAGGAATCCGGGAGTCCCACTGGATATACGGATTTACAGGTCTACTGGGGAGGTAACGAACTGTTGCTTGGGACAGCAAGGAGTAAATATCCGAGTGAAAATCTGCCAGAAAAAAGGTGGATGCATATATCCATCGCCTATACCAACGGAAAATTAAAAGCCTATATGGACGATACAAGACTGATCAATATTCCCCGCCTCGATTTTGACCCGAAGGGAATAACCCTTTATACATATCACGCTTCAGATGATAATCTATTCTATGTAAAGAATGTACGGATTGCAAAAGGAGGTGTCAAATACTATGACCGGGTTATGCAGGACGGCAAAATAATCGTTAATGGGATCCGGTTTGACGTGAATAAGTCAACCTTGAAGCCCGAATCGATGGGCGCAATCAATGAAATTTATACCCTGTTGAAAGATAATCCGGAGCTGAAATTCTGCGTTGAAGGACACACCGACAGCCAGGGTGATGATGCTTTCAATATGAAGCTTTCACAGGAGCGTGCTGAAAGTGTAAAAAATACATTTATTAAATTTGGAATTTCATCCGACCGTCTTACGGCTAAAGGATGGGGAGAATCCAAACCCATTTCCAATAATGCTTCTCCCGAAGATATGGCCAATAACCGCAGGGTTGAATTTGTGAAGATCTGATAACCATATAAATTAAGCGCTATGAAAATAATTATAGGCATCAAGTCTTTGATAAGCATAATGGCACTCTTTATTATCCTGCCTAAGCTGACAGGTCAGGAAGCATCACTTAAACCTTATGGTATCAAATCAGGTATTATTGAATACTCATATTCGGGAGATAAAGTGGGAAAAGGGACTCTCTATTTTGACGATTATGGCATGAAAAGCGCAATGTATACCGATGCGCTTGAAGGCGGGGAGAAAAGGAGGGGCTGGGTTGTCTCGTTCGGGGATTACCAGTATATGTGGGATCCTGACGAATCAACCGAAGGTATGAAGCTCAAAAATCCTCTCATTACATGGATAGCAGAATCCTCAAAAGGAGATATCGAGTCATTTACCGAATCGACATATGCTAAAATGGGTTTTGCAAAAGCTCCTGATGAAGTCTTTCTTGGAAAGGATTGTAAGGTAATGAAAGGCAAAATGGGCAAAGTACTTACCTGGAATGGAATACTTATGCTTATGGATATGAAAGTGATGGGATTTGGTTCACACCAGGAAGTAACCAAAATCCAGACCAATGTTCCGGTGGATGCAAAATACTTTGTTGTTCCAAAAAATATCAAGTTCTCGGAAATGCCGATGTTTTAATATTGGTAATTGAGACAGGGCTATTTTGTATCCAGGAAATGCATTTTCATGAATCTGATGAAAATCCCGTAGTCAGATGGAAGTGCACCATGCCCTCCTGCATGCATGAAATATCCCAGGTCATTTAAAACGGGCTCTCCGTACCATCGTCTTGAAATAGCAGCCCCTCCCTCTCCCCCGCAGCTTGCGATAACCATTCCAAATCGGGTTCAATGTCGCCATAATAAATATTTGCGTATCCGATGCCCTGCGAGAGAAACTGGTTAATATCCATCCGCCCGAATCCGCCTTTCCGGGTAACAGGAACTTTTTTGCCATCTCTACCCCGGATATATCCTGCTTTAATGCCCGGATCATCAGCTACAGTTGCATTTGCACCAAAACTCAAGTGCAGAAAAAGAGGTACAGGTTTAGTTGTGTTTGCAGGAAGATAGATCAGGATATCCATCTTATAATTTGATGTGTCTCTGGTAAAATATACAGTCACCTGTTTCCTGACAACCTTGCCATCCAATGCAGGTGTTCCTTTATCGAAAACATTAAAGGTCATATCTTTAGGCCTCCCAGGTGTCCGTCCATACTCGAACTCTTCAAAAAGCCTTACAATCTCCGGTCTCCGTTTATTATACCAGGTTTTTGCATTCTTCACCTTTTTACCGTTCAGCATAACCAGCGGATCAGGAAGAGAATAGGTTCCGGTAAGAGCCTCATCATAATTCACGGGGATGCCGGCAACAACATCGTTTGGCTTATTCTGAGCCGATACACTTGAATAACAAATAATTGCTGTTAATAAAATAACAGCTGTCTTTAAAAATCGGATTCTCATAATCTGTTCAATATTTAAATTAAAAGCAGGGATAAAAGTAGTGACACAATTTAATTACTTTCCTGATAATTTTAAGACTGGTCGTAAATTATTCATTCAATTTTTCTTCAACAATTCTTTAACCATGGAGTTACACGGAAAATAAACTCCGTGATCTTCCTCTGTGTTAATCCGTGGAATCCGTGGTGAAAAAAGAGTGCGATTTCAAATTTTCTATAATACATAATCCTTCAGAATAAATATCTTTATAATCAGCAAAGATGATTATGTCGTCCTGAAAAAATTTAAATCTATGAAATTAAAGATCAAACAAGTCCTGTCGTCCGGAATTTTTATAATGTCCCTGTTTGCACCACTCCGTGCCCAGGAGATCCCAAAGGATCTCATTGATCCGCCTCATGAATTTTCCGTGATGCCATTCTGGTTCTGGAATGACACTTTAAAAGATGAGGAGATAGTGCGACAGATAGCTGATTTTGATGCAAACGGCGTTTACGGTTTTGTCATTCATCCGCGCATTGGATTGCCGGAAAATGTAAAATGGCTGGGACCTGAAATGATCCATGCTATGGATGTTGCTATCAGCGAAGCTGCCCACCGGAATATGTATGTCATTCTATATGATGAAGGCATGTATCCATCCGGATCCTCGAGCGGGCAGGTGGTTGCCAGTAATCCAGAACATGCCGCCCGCGGCCTTACAAAAATTGATCTTAAGCCGGGAGAAGAACCTGTCCTTTCCAAGGGATGGAAACTCATAACTATTATTGACCGTCCTGATGGAAATCGTGTTGCGATAGTTGAACGGCCTTCCGATGGTGTAATCCGGGGACTTCATTATTTAAATGAAGGTGGTCAGAGGCTTCAGGAAGAATCTCCGCCTGCAGGCGACATACTTAATCCCGAAGCGGTAACAAGCTTTATAGAGCTTGTTTATGACCGTTATGCAAAGGAATTCGGAAAATATTTCGGGACCACTGTCCTGGGAATCTTCACTGATGAACCTTCTCCGTTAGGAAGAGGCGGTGCAAGAGGTGTTGTCCCCGGGAATGCTTACCTGCTCCCCGAAATAAAACGTATTATCGGTTATGATATCACTCCTTTCCTTGCCGATCTCTGGTACACAGACAATCCCGACTCCAGGAAACACAGGAACGATTATAACCGTGCAATAAATACCTGCCTCGAAGAAAACTACTATAAAAGATTAGGCAACTGGTGTTTGCAGCATGATATAGCACTGATGGGACATCCCGCAGGATCGATGGATATTGGCACTGAACGATATTTCCAGATTCCTGGTCAGGACCTGGTATGGAGATATGTGGAACCGGGGCTAAAAGCTCTTGAAGGACAACATTCCACTATGGCCAAGTGTGCTTCAAGCTCAATGCTGCATCTGGGATTCCGCCGTAATTCAAACGAACTTTACGGAGCCTACGGTCATAATTTAACTTATTATGAGATGGTCTGGCTTGCAAACTGGTGCTTTGTACGCGGACATAATTTACTGATCCCCCATGCTTTCTATTACTCTGTCCGGGGGTCAAGGTTTGAAGAACGTCCCCCTGATGTTGGACCCAACGCTGAATGGTGGAACAATTACAAACCATATGCTGATGCCTGCCGCAGGCTCAGCTGGCTTAACACCGATTCACGGCACATATGTGACCTGGCAATCCTGTGTGAGGCCACATGGCTTCCGGACAAATCAGCAAAGACCTGCTACCAGAATCAGCGTGATTTCAATTACCTCGAGATCCGTCATCTGTGGGAAAATGCAAAAATAAGTTCAAAGGGGATCCATATTGCGGGAATGACCTATCGTGCCATAGTTCTCGACAGCCTGTCGTACCTTCCGCCAAAAGCAGCACCAATATTGAAAAAACTTGCCAGGAACAGGCATTTAATTATACATGATGCCTCAAAATTCGCCTCAATTTTCAAAGGAGCCATTGTTTACAAAACACCTGGCGATCTTATCGCCGCAATTAATAAACTGTCACCTCCCGACCTTGTTCTCTCTCCTTTTTCAGGAAATATAAGATACAGGCATATTGAAAAAGGCGGCGATCATTATTATATGCTCTTTAACGAAGAGGATTCAGAAGTATCAACAGGCATCAGGCTTCAGGCTACAGGCGAAAGGCAATGGATTGATCCATTTACAGCTAAAGTTACTGCTTCACGGGAAGATGAAACTGTACAATTCAAGCCATATGAAATGAAATTGCTCAGGGTAAGTAATATCAAATAATAAATTACCAAATGAGAGGATTCCGGATTTTTTTATTTGGATTGATGGCGTTGTCGGGGGCTTGCAATAATAATCCACGTATACCTTCAGGATTAATGACAGAGTTTATACGTGAACCCGGAAATGTAAGAATAATGGATCTTAAACCTGAATTTACTTGGATTGTTCCACAAGCTGCAAAGCGCCAGACTGCTTTCGAGATACTTGTTGCCTCGACAAAGAAAAACCTTGAAAACAATATCGGTGACGTCTGGACCAGCAATAAGGTGATGAACTCACAATCCGGCGAGTTGGAATATGGCAGCAGTAATCTTTCTGCAAATACAACGTATTACTGGAAAGTCAGGATCTGGGATGGAAATGACAAATCTTCCGGATATTCCGGAATTCAATCTTTTACAACAGGTGATCCGGATGGTTATTCTACAACAGCTAACAGGTTTCACTCCTCTCTGGTCAAACCCGAAAGAATAGTCAAATTAACAGACAATCATTATTTTGTTGATTTTGGCAGGGATGCTTTTGGTACACTTGTTCTGGAAATTAATCCCTCCGAAAATGATACCATTGTTTTGCACCTCGGAGAAAAATTTTCCGATACCAACCAGATAGACAGAAATCCGGTAGGAACCATCCGTTATCAGAAAGTGCTTCTTCCTGTTGAACCAGGTAAAACACGATATATAATCGATCTTCCTCCCGATAAAAGGAATACCGGACCATCTGCAGTGCATCTTCCCGACTCCTTCGGAGTGGTTACTCCGTTCAGGTACGCTGAGCTTGAAAACTACAGATTTAACCTGAAGCCAGGCAATGTTATTCAGAAAGCTTTCAATTATTATTTCGAAGATGAAACAAGCAGTTTCACAAGTTCCGATACAATCCTGAACCAGGTCTGGGATATTTGCAAATACACCATGAAGGCTACCTCATTCACAGGCATTTATATTGACGGTGACAGGGAAAGGATCCCTTATGAAGCAGATGCTTATATCAATCAGCTTGGTCATTATTATACCGACCGTGAATATTCCATGGGGAGGGTATCCAGCGAATATTTCATGAAGCATCCTACCTGGCCGACTGAATGGATCCTACATACTGTCCTGATGTTCTGGAACGATCTTATGTTTACAGGGAATACAGAATCGGTCAGAGCTTACTATGAGGAGCTGAAACATAAGACTCTTACATCAATAGCCAGGGAAGACGGCCTTATAAGCTCGAAAAATGTAACTGATGATATTATGGGGAAGATTGGTTTTTCGAATGTGAAGGAGAGGATCAGGGATATTGTCGACTGGCCTCCGGCCCAGAAAGACACAGGGTGGAAGCTTGCCGGATCTGCCGGTGAAAGAGACGGCTATGACATGGTTGAAATTAACACTGTAGTGAATGCCTTTTATTACCAGAATCTCGTACTTATGTCGAAGATTGCCGGTCTTCTCGGGAAAACCGATGATTCACTCTTCTATCATAACGAATCATTGAAGGTCCGGGATACAATCAACCTGAAACTCTTTGATAAATCGAGGGGCATCTATATCGATGGAGAATCATCCCTGCATTCATCGCTACACGCCAACATGATGCCACTTGCATTCGGAATTGTTCCCAAAGAGCATAAAAAGACGGTTATCAATTTTATTAAGTCCCGTGGAATGGCCTGCAGCGTTTATGGATCTCAGTATCTTCTTGAAGGATTATACAGGGAGGGTGAAGCCGAATATGCTTTAGTCCTGATGACTGCAACTCACGACAGAGGGTGGTGGAATATGATCAGGAGCGGTTCTACAATTGCAATGGAAGCCTGGGATATGAAGTACAAACCAAACTCCGACTGGAATCATGCCTGGGGAGCAGCGCCGGCCAACATCATTCCCGGATACATGTGGGGTATAGCTCCTGCTGAACCTGGTTTTGCCAGGGCTATTATAAATCCTCAGCTGGGCAGCATTAAGCACAGTAAAATAACGGTGCCCACAATCCGGGGAACCATAACTGCTGAATTCAGGGATACAGAAAAAATAAAAGAATACACAATAACTATCCCTGCAAATATGGAATGTGATTTTATACTCTTCGGGAGTGCTGTTTATAAAATGAATCCCGGTTTAAATAAATTAGTATTTAAAAAAGTACTTTAATTTAACCACAAAGGACCTTAAGGCTGGCGCCGATTTGCAATCGGTGCCATTAAAAAAAGTTTATGGATTACAACCGAGCAAAAGGCACGGATTACAAATCCGTGCCAGCGATAGTAAAAACCCGTCCCCTAACCCCTTCCCTTAAAAAATAAGGGAAGGGGAGTACCATTTGTAATATAGTTATTTACACCCCCTTCTCTTAGCCTTAAGAGAAGGGGGATGGGGGATGAGTTCAGAAGCGTTCTTTCCAGTTAAAAATTACTAATTTAACATTGTTAATTAATTTTGACTTATACCAATAACTATGAGAAAATATTTACATTTTGTATTGCTGGTTATTTCAGGTCTAATTCTAATTCAATGTAAGGATAGATCTACCAGCAAAACATTCAAAGCCGATGTAATAGTCTATGGCGGGACATCAGCAGCTGTCACTACAGCAGTCCAGGTTGCCAGGATGGGCAAATCAGTAATTATTGTTTCTCCTGACAAACATCTCGGAGGTCTCTCCTCATCAGGATTAGGTTTTACAGATACCGGCAATAAGGAAGTTATCGGAGGGCTGGCACGTGAGTTTTATCAGCTTATTTATCAGCATTATCAGAAGTCTGAATCGTGGAACTGGCAAAAGCAGTCGGAATATGGCAACAGAGGGCAGGGCAATCCTGCCATCGACGGTGAGAAGAGGACAATGTGGATCTTTGAACCACATGCTGCAGAGGAAGCTTTTGAAACAATGATCCGGCAAAATGAAATAACTGTTTACAGGGATGAGTGGCTGGACAGGGAAACAGGTGTCATAAAAAAGAAGGGTACTATAATTTCAATAAAAACACTCAGCGGGAAAATATTCAGGGGAAAGGTCTTTATTGATGCTACTTATGAAGGAGATCTTATGGCATCAGCAGGGGTACACTACACAGTCGGACGTGAAGCGAACAGCGTTTATGACGAAACCTGGAACAGTGTTCAGAAAGGTGTTTTCCATCACGGACATTATTTCAAGGATAACATTGATCCGTATCGGATCCCAGGAGACCCTTCAAGCGGGCTCCTTCCCCGTATCTCTTCCGAAACACCGGGGGAGAACGGGACCGGGGACAATAAGATCCAGGCTTACTGCTTCAGATTGTGCCTTACACAGCATACTGAAAACAAAGTGCCTGTTACAAAACCTGAAGGTTATGATAGCACTCAGTATGAGCTTCTTGCAAGGTTATCCGAAACAAGATGGAATGAATTCTTCGGAAAATATGATCCAATACCAAATTTTAAAACTGATGTAAACAATCATGGACCTTTCAGCTATGATAATATCGGAATGAACTGGGATTATCCGGAAGCTCCATATGAAAGAAGAAGAGAAATAATTAAAGAACACGTACTTTACCAGAAGGGACTGCTGTATTTTACGGCAACAGATCCTCGTCTGCCTTCACGGGTAAGGGAGATAATGAATTCGTGGGGATATTCAAAGGATGAATTTGTTGATAATGGTTACTGGCCTTACAATATTTATGTCAGGGAAGCCCGCAGGATGCTGGGCGAGTATGTAATGACCGAGAATGATGTTCTGTGTAAAAGAGAGGTGCCGGAATCAATAGGAATGGGATCCTATACAATGGATTCCCATAATGTTCAGAGGTATGTTACACCGGAAGGTTTTGTTCAGAATGAAGGTGATATTGGTGTCAGGGCACCAGAACCATACCGGATCGACCTCGGATCCATTATCCCTAAAATGGATGAATGTAAAAATCTTCTTGTCCCTGTCTGTGTCTCCTGTTCACATATTGCCTTCGGTTCAATAAGGATGGAGCCTGTGTTTATGATCCTCGGTCAGAGTGCAGGGACAGTTGCGGCACTGGCTTTGGAAAAGAAAAAATTCATTCATGATCTCTCATATGAGGAAATTAAGACAAGACTTATAAAAGACGGACAGATACTTGAATTCAGGTAAAACCGACTTCAATTATTAATAATCCGTGAAAAATAAATATTTGTTAACTTCTTAGAGAAGAGCCGTTTATCACCAGTTCTGTTTTGATGATTTTAGTCTGAAAAGGTGCATTATAATCTTTTTCAAGACGGTCTATTAAGAGTTTTATGGCTTCTCTTCCTATAATATATCCATGCTGATCAACTGAGCTTAAAGGAGGATCGGTGAGGCTGGCAATCTGGCCGCTCGTATAACCGACAATTGCGATATCCTTCGGAACATTGAAACCATATTGTTTAACAATTTTCATCGTCTCAGCTGCAGTAAGATCGTTTACAGCAAAAAAGCCATCCGGAACATCTTTTCCTGATAAAAATCCGGGTATAATAAGTCTCGCTTCTTCAGCAGTATCGCACCTGATGATATTACTATCGAGGACCGGGTAGTTATTCTCTTTAAGAGCTCTTATATAACCTTCTTTTCTGCCTTTTCCGATCATCAGATTAGGAGGGCCTGACAGGTGTACAATATTCCGGCATCCCATACTGATAAGATGCTTCACTGCTTTATACGCTCCCTCTTCATCATCTACCACTACCCTGTCAGATTCAATTTCATTGCATATTCTGTCGAAAAAAACCAGCGGAATCCCCGCTTTCTGAATTTTTTTAAGATGGTCAAATTTCTCTGTCATTTTTGTAATGGAAACAAGTATCCCGTCAACACGGTTTGACAGCAGAGTCTCTACTGCATTTACTTCACGTTCATAAGATTCGTTTGACTGGCAGAACATTACCTGGTATCCTGAATCATATGCCAGGTCACCTATCCCTCCGATAACTGTCGAGAAAAAATAGTGAATAATTTCGGGGACGATAACCCCTATTGTCTTACTCTGTCCACTCTGCAGGCTCAGGGCGATTGGATCGGGTTTATAATTCCATTTTTCAACTAGTTCCTTTACAGCTTTTTTTGTTGACAAACTAATATCCGGATGTCCTTTTAATGCTTTTGATACGGTTGAAGGAGAAATCCCCAGTTCTTTGGCTATATCCTTTATTGTTACCTGACCTTTATGCATTTTTATATTGAGTCTTATTCCTCCCAGCACAATTTAAATGAAATATTCTGATTTTCATAACAAAGTTCAAATTCGATCTTTTACTGATCCTTCAAATCTGCCAGAAAGAAACAAATCATAAAATTTTCTTAATAAACAAAACAATTTAAACAAAAAATATTCATTTCAAACGTTTGCGGAACTTTATGTTAATTTATTGAAAATTAATGCTTTCAATTAATTGCAGATGATATTTATTTTATATATTTGTCATACCCAAAACCAAAAGGGATTTACCAAGAAATAGTAATTAAGTAATCTGTTATTATCATTTAATCATTCATTCTATGAAAAAACGAATTTTAACTATGCTGTATTTGCTACTTCTGGGAGTCTTTCTTCCCGGGGCAATTCTTGCCCAGGGGATCAGGGTCTCAGGAAAAGTAACAGATGCAGCAGATGGTTCTGCTTTGGCCGGAGTAACAATCCGGGACAAGGGAACTGTTATTGGCACCTTAACTGATGTGAATGGCAATTTCAGTTTAGATATTGCCCCAACTGCCACACTTGTCTTTTCCTACATCGGTTATAAGACACAGGAGATACCCGTGAATAACCGGACTTCAATCAATGTAGCACTGGAAGTTGAAAGTCAGGCGCTTCAGGAGGTGGTTGTAATCGGATATGGCACTGTCCGTAAAGGAGATGCCACCGGATCCGTAAAGGCTGTAAGCTCAGAATACTTTAATCCGGGTATTGTCAGTTCACCTCAGGAGATGGTAATTGGAAAGATGGCCGGTGTACAGATCACCACAGGCGGAGGTGCTCCCGGAGATGGTGCTACTATCCGTATCAGAGGTGGTTCATCACTGAGGGCGAGTAACGATCCACTTATAGTTATTGACGGAGTGGCTGTTGATATTGACGGCCCTACTGGGATGAGAAATCCACTGTCGACAATCAACCCGAATGACATTGAAACTTTCACAGTTCTCAAGGATGCCTCTGCAACAGCAATTTATGGCTCAAGAGCATCTAATGGTGTTATTCTTATTACTACCAAGAGAGGTACTTCCGGGCAACCCTTTACTGTAAATTATACAGGAAGCATTTCTGTCAGCAGCCCTATCAAATTTGTGGAAGTCTTCTCAGCTGAAGAGTTCCGGGATCTTATCGCTTCAAAGTATTCATCAAATGCAGAAGCCCAGAAGCTTCTCGGTCATTACAATACCAACTGGCAGAAAGAAATATTCAGAACATCTTTATCCCATGATCATAACCTGAACTTTTCGGGCGGGCTGGGCAAATTGCCGTACAGGGCAAGCATCGGTTACACCTATCAGGATGGTATCCTTAAGACTGACAACCTGGAACGTATAACGGGTTCCGTTAACCTCAATCCATCGTTTTTTGATGATCATCTTAAGATTGAACTGAACGCCAAGGGGATGATCAATAATAATGTGTTTGGAAATCAAGGTGCGATCGGTGGTTCTCTCTCAATGGATCCAACACAGGCACCCGATTTTCTATGGACTAATCCTGACGGATCCCCGCTTTTTGTAGCTCCTATGAATCCACTGACTCAACTTTATGATTATAATGATGAATCTGTTGTAAACAGGTTACTGGGCAACCTGACACTGGAGTATAAGCTGCATTTCTTCCCTGCACTCAAGGCTAAATTGAACCTTGGCCTTGATAAATCATCCAGTAAGGGTACTGTCATTATACCTGTAGGATCATTTTTATCTTATTCAACTTATGAAGGTTTGGGAAGGGATACTGAGTATAACCAGAATAAAACCAACTCACTCCTCGATTTCTATTTTGATTATACCGGCGAATTTGGAGGTCACAGTCGTATTAATGCTGTTGCAGGTTATTCATGGCAGCACTTCTACAGGGATGGCAATACACTTACTACATACAATTTCGGGTCTGAGACATATGAAGACTCAGACTATAAATCAGAGAGTTTCCTTGTATCATTTTTCGGAAGAGTGAATTATGTGCTGTTTGACAAGTACCTGCTGACCTTCACTCTTCGTGATGACGGATCTTCTCGTTTCTCTCCCGCAACCAGGTGGGGCCTTTTCCCTTCAGCTGCATTTGCCTGGAACATTTCAAAAGAAAATTTCTTTAAAAACAATGTTCTTACAAATCTGAAGCTGAGACTTGGTTATGGTGTCACCGGCCAGCAGAACCTGAGCAATGATGACTATCCTTATCAGGCTGTTTATACATTTGCTGAACCAGGCGCTTACTACCAGTTTGGACCTCAATATATCCAGACATCCAGGCCAGGTGGTTATGACGCAAACCTGAAATGGGAAGAGACAACAACATATAATATTGGTCTTGATTATGGATTCCTGAAAGATCGTATCACCGGCGATATTGATTTGTACTACAGGCAGACTAAGGACCTTATAAACCAGATACCTGTACCGGCCGGTACCAATCTTACAAACCAGATCGTAACTAACGTTGGAGATCTTGAAAACCGTGGTGTTGAGTTTTCAATCAACGGCAAGGTAATTGCCACAACCAATACAGAGTGGGAATTAGGGTTTAATGCCAGCTATAATACCAACAAGATCACAAAGCTGACAGCAGTTGATGATCCCAGCTATAAAGGTATTTACGTTGGAGGTTTTTCCGGAGGTGTCGGAAACACAATCCAGATACACAGCGTTGGATACCCGTCATATTCATTCTATGTTCAGGAACAGGTGTATGATGGTCTGGGAAACCCCATAGAGGGTCTTTATGTTGACCGTAATCGTGACGGAGCCATTACAGGTGATGACAGGTACAGGTATAAAAAACCTGCACCAACAGTTTTCATGGGCTTTTCCTCTCTACTCAGCTTGAAGGACTTCGATTTCTCATTTAATGGCCGCATTAACGTGGGCAACTACATTTATAATAATGTTTTCTCCAGCGCTGGTTCGTTTGCAAACATGGCAGCTTCAGGATATCTCTCCAACAGGGTAAAGAATGTTAAGGCTACCAATTTTGAAAACTCACAGTATTACTCTGATTATTATATGGAGAACGGTTCATTTATGAAGCTTGATAACCTGTCAGTTGGTTATAATTTCAACAACCTCTTACAGAACACTCTTAGATTAAGGGTTTACTGCACTGCACAAAACCTTTTTACGATCACAAAATATACTGGTCTTGATCCGGAAGTTTTCAGCGGTATTGATAATAATATATATCCCCGTCCGAGGACTTTCCTGCTGGGCGTAAGCATTACCTTATAACCTTAATATTAAATGGCTATGAAAATAAGATTTTATAAAACAATATGTGCAGCAGTGATCCTCTTTTCAATGTTCATCGCTGGCTGTATAAAGGATCTGGATACTATTCCTCTTGATGAGGACATCCTCACGACGGAAAAAATATACAGTGACTTTAATAATTATGAAAAGGTTCTTGCCAAAGTCTATGCAGGACTGGCAGTGTCAGGTCAGATGGGCCCTCATGGCAATAATGACCTAAGCGGTCTTGATGAAGGATTCGGTCAATATACAAGAGCCTACTTCTATGCTCAGGAGCTGCCAACCGATGAAGCAATACTCGGATGGAATGACGGCAACCTGAGAGACTACCAGGAAATGGACTGGTCTGCATCCAACGAGTTCATATTTAATATGTACTCAAGGATCTTCTACCAGATTTCACTCTGTAATGAATTCATCCGTCAAACTACTGAAGCTAAAGTTGCAGATTACGGTTTTACTGAAGCGCAGAAAACCACTATTACCCTTTACAGAACCGAAGCAAGACTTCTCAGGGCTCTCAGCTATTACCATGCTCTTGATATGTTCGGAAGTGTTCCGTTCGTAACCGATGAAGATGCTGTCGGAGCATTCCTGCCTGAACAGATCTCACGAACTGATCTTTTTGACTATGTTGAGAGTGAGCTTCTTGATATTGAGACTAAACTTATGGCGCCAAGGACTAATGTTTATGGACGTATGGACCAGGCATCAGCATGGATGCTGCTTGCACGTCTCTATCTGAATGCCGAGGTTTATGGCAAGGGTGCAAAATATACCGAAGCAATAACCTACTCAAAAAAAGTGATAGATGCAGGTTACTATCTTGAAGATAACTACGCGAAGATGTTTATGGCTGACAATCATAATGCCAATGGTATCATATTTGCTATACCATATGACGGCGTTATGACTAAAACATGGGGTGGTACATGTTTCATTATCCAAGCTGAAGTCGGAGGCTCGATGCTGCCGGCTAACTTCGGAATCAGCGGTGGCTGGTGGGGACTCAGGGCAAAACCTCAGTTTGTCGATAAATTTCCGGCAGACGATTCCGACAAGAGGAAAATGTTCTATACTGCAGGACAGACTAAAGACATTGCCGATATGTTCAATTTCAATCACGGTTATGCCGTAACGAAATGGACTAATATCAAATCTACAGGTGGAGCCGGCTCGAATGGCACACACCCCGATACGGATCAACCGATCTTCAGGCTTGCTGATGCTTATCTTATGTATGCCGAAGCTGTCCTTCGCGGCGGTACCGGCGGAAGTACTTCTGCCGCACTTGCATATGTGAATGAGATAAGACTCAAAGCTTATGGAAGTACAGCGGGACAAATAACCGAGGGAGAACTGACACTAAACTTTATTCTTGATGAAAGAGCAAGAGAACTTTACTGGGAGGGTTATCGTCGAACCGACCTGATCAGATATGGTCTCTTTACCGGTGGTGGTTATATCTGGCAATGGAAAGGAGGAGTTCAGGCAGGTGTTGCAACAGATGCCAAGTATAAACTCTTCCCTATTCCTGATGCCGATATGGGTGCAAATCCCAACCTGGTACAGAATGAAGGCTATTGATTTATTCTTAAAACAAACAGATATGAAAAAAATAAGTCTGATACTATTAATGTTAACAGTTTTCTTTACCGCTTGTGAAAAGGATAAGGAGAACGTAGTTATCAAATATTTGATACAATCAAATGACCTGAGTAATTTGTCTGCCACAACATTTGTTCTCGACAGGGAACAGGCTGCCAGTACTTTCCAGACATTCCAGTGGACTGATGTGGATTATGGATTTGACGCGGTGATTACTTATGTTGTTCAGTGTGATAAAAAAACTAATAATTTCAAATCTCCTATAGACATTGTTTCTGTAACACATGCTACTAGTGCCTCTATTTCAGTAGGAGATATGAATAAGCTAATGCTGGCTGCCAGTATGAATCCTGATGAAGCAACCGACCTGCAATTCAGAGTAAAATCCACTGTAAATGCCAAAGTCAATCCTATCTATTCAGACATTGTTGAAGCTAAAGTCACTCCCTATGCAACAACATTCCCGCCGATATATATGTGCGGAGGAGCTGTGGGAGGATGGAACTGGGATCTGTACACTTATAAGGAGTTGAGAAGCACGGCACCAAATGTTTATGAAACTATTGCCCGCTTCTTAAACAACGATATATTCAGGTTCTTCAAGCAAACAAACTGGAATCCAACCTCATGGAACTACCTGTATTTCACAGGTACCATCAGCCCGCTGCTTGAACTAAATCCTAGTGATGGTGACAACAACTTCAAGTTTGTTGGAACGACGGGCTTTTACGAGATTACTGTCAATATGAAGACAAAGTCTGTTTCTATGGTTGCAGTTGCTGAGCCGGTACTCTTTGCAACAGGAGGCGCTCTCGGCGGTTGGGACTGGAGTACAAATTACATCCAGCTGACATGGAAAGCTAACGGAATATTTCAGGCAACTACCGACTTTTCAAATGACATCTTCCGTTTCTTCAAGCAGGCTGGCTGGGGTGATGGCTATAATTACCTCTGGTTTAACGGCGGATCTGTCAGCCCATTGCTGGAACTAAATCTCAATGACAGTGACAACAACTTCAGGTTTATCGGTACTCCCGGTAGTTATACAATTACAGTTAACCTGCTTGACAAAATTATTACAATGACTCAGCCCTAAACCAGCTGGTTAAAGTATTGATTCGCATAAATTCTGAGAGAGGCTGTCATCATGATTGAAGGCAGCCTCTTTAAATAAAAATAATATGAGATCTTATAAATTATTTCTTATCCTGCTTGTCATAGCAGGCTGCAATGGTAAGGAAGACGCGAATAATAATCCTGCAGATAAAAGAATCTATTATTCGCATACTGAGTTTCCTATGGGAGCCGACCTCTCCTATGTAAATCAGATCCTTGATAAAGGAGGTGTTTATAAAGACTCAGGAAAAATCACGAATCCTTATGTCATCTTTAAGAAGTACGGAGCAAACACTATCCGCTTCAGGCTCTGGCATAACCCTGAATGGACGAGAACAGTCTACGATCCCCCGATAACAAACATGTATAACGATTTTCCAGATGTCAAAAAAGGTATCCTTGCAGCAAAAGCACAAGGTATGGCAGTAAGTCTCGACTTTCACTACTCAGACAGCTGGGCAGATCCTTCAAAACAGGTGCCTCCTGCTGCATGGGAAGGAGTGTCACTTTCTGATCTGCATGACAGCATTTACAACTATACCCTTAAGACACTTGACAAACTTGAAGCAGCAAACGCAATGCCTGAGTTTGTTCAGGTTGGTAATGAAATAAATCCCGGATTTGTCCTTCCCCAAGGTGACAGATGGAATAAAAAGGCAGATTTTATCTTTCTCCTTAACGGAGCAATAAATGCAGTAAGAGATGCATCGGTTTCTTCAACTATAAAGCCAAAGATCATAGTCCATATCGCTCAGCCAGAAAATGTTGTTCCATGGTTTGAGAGCATGGCGTCAGCCGGATTGACTGACTATGATATTGTCGGGGTCTCTTATTATTACCTGTGGTCTAAGGTAAGTATAAGCAATGTAAGTGATTATATTGCTGATATAAAGAGCCTGACCGGGAAGGATGTCATGGTGGTTGAAACAGCTTACCCCTGGACACTGAATATTGCAGACAGCTACAACAACATTATTGCAGCAGATAAACTTACTTCCACTTATCCAGCCAGCCAGACGGGCCAGTACGATTACCTGGTAAAGCTGACACAGGAAATAATTGACGGAGGGGGAAAAGGAATCCATTACTGGGAACCGGCATGGATAACCTCAAACATGAAAGACAAGTGGGGTACAGGTTCTTCGTGGGACTGCAACACCCTCTTTGACTTTACCGGCAATGTTATCGAAGGAATGAATTACATGACCTATCCCTATAAGTTTAAAAATAAACTCAGAGACTAAGTGACTGAGAGACTTAGAGATAGTTAAACGCTGAACGCTATACGCTAAACCCTAAACTATGTTATTGAGGCTTCAAATTATCATATTTTTTCTTTTTGGAGGGATTCTATCGCTAAATGGTCAGGTGGTTACAGCTAATCCTGTTTTCCCCATAGCTTCTGATGCCGTGGTGATAACATTTAATGCTGATAAGGGAGATATGGGACTTAAAGACTATTCAGGTAATGATATTTATGCACATACCGGCGTTATTACCGACAAAAGCACCAGCGGAACAGACTGGAAATATGTCATTGCTTCATGGACAACCAACCTGCCTAAAGCGAAGCTTACCAAAGTCTCTGCTAACGTTTATACTCTTACAATTTCACCATCAATACGCGAGTTCTATAGTGTTCCATCCACTGAAACCATCAAAAAGCTGGCATTTGTCTTTCGAAACTCCACAGGTACCCGCACTGGCCGGGATGTCAGCGGTGCCGACATCTTTTATGATGTGAGTGAAACACCGGTTTTTGAGGTTATGATCTCACAACCTGATAAATATACTTCTCTTATCAATTCAGGAGAGAGCATTACTATTCAGGCTTCAGCCTCAATGGGTGACTCTCTGATACTGCTGCAGAATAACACCCGCTTGAAGAAAGTGACTGAGCTGACCTCCACGTATTCTCTCACAGCCACAGGCACAGGCCTTTTTAAAATTGTAGCCAGGGCATGGAGCGATCTTATCATGAAGGAAGATTCCGTCTTCTATTTTATCAAACCGCCGGTCACAGTTGAGGAGGTCCCTCAAGGTCTGAAATCCGGTTTAAATGTGACCGGTGATAATAGCGCGGCATTTCTATTGTATGCCCCCGGGAAGAACAATGTATTTGTTCTGGCCGATTTCAACGGATGGGTTTTTCGTGATGAAGGTTATATGAAAAGAAGCAGTGACGGCAACTGGTTCTGGAAGGAGGTTACTGGACTTGATCCCCTGACTGAATACAGTTTTCAGTATGTAGTTGATGATTCTATAAAAATAACCGATCCATACTCTGCAAAAGTGCTCGATCCCTGGAATGATAAATACATTACCTCTATAACTTATCCTGATCTAAAAGCCTATCCTGAAGTTTTTGCTGAGGGACTGGTTTCCGTTTTCCGGACTCGTCCTCCGCAATACACATGGAAAAACACATCGTTCACCTCCCCTTCAAAAAAGGACCTGGTAATTTATGAGCTCCTGGTGCGTGATTTTGTGGCAGCTCATAATTTTAATACAATCCGAGATTCGCTTGCATATTTCTCACGACTGGGGATCAATGCCATCGAGTTTATGCCTGTAAATGAGTTTGACGGTAACAGCAGCTGGGGTTATAATCCTGCAATGTATTTTGCCGTTGATAAGTATTATGGCACCGCGGACAGCTTTAAAGAACTGATAGACTCCTGCCACAGCCGGGGTATCGCGGTAATTTTGGATATTGTCCTGAACCATGCCTATGGTAATAATCTGCTGGTGAAGATGTATTTCAACAGCATAGACAATAAACCTTCCGCCGATAATCCATGGTTCAATGTTGACTCACCCAATCCCTCATATTCATGGGGTTATGATTTTAACCATGAGAGTACTGCCACTCAGGCATTTGTTGATAGCGTCTGTCATTACTGGATCAGCGAGTTTAAAGTTGACGGATTCAGGTTTGACTTTACAAAGGGCTTTACCAACACAACGGGTGACGGTTGGGCTTATGACCAGGCACGTATAAATATACTGAAACGTATGGGAGATAAAATCTGGTCATACAAACCGGACGCCCATCTGATCCTGGAGCACTTTGCAGAGAACAGCGAGGAGAAGATCCTGGCTGATCATGGCTTTATGTTATGGGGTAATGCCAAAAATAACTATCTTGAAGCATCCATGGGTTACTCTTCCGACCTTTCCATGGCATCATACCTGAACCTTGGCTGGAGCGAGCCGGGTCTGGTGACATATATGGAGAGCCATGACGAGGAACGTATGATGTATAAAAATATTACCTGGGGTAATGCCGGTACCGGTTATGATATCAAAGATTTCAGGATCGCACTCAACAGGGTCAGACTGGCAGCCACATTCTTCTTTACCATACCCGGACCAAAGATGATCTGGCAGTTCGGCGAGCTTGGGTATGATATCTCAATCGATGTAAACGGAAGAACAGGCGAAAAGCCAATAAAATGGGATTATTTCACTGATACTGACCGACATCGGTTATACCTGTTCTATAAGCTTCTTATTGATCTAAGAAAAACGCAGCCTGTGTTCGGGTCAAATAATTATACCTGGTCTCTTTCAACCCCGATGAAACGGCTTCAGCTTTCTGATCCCACGATGAAAGTTAACATACTTGGTAATTTTGGCGTTACCTCATCAACAATTGATCCCTCTTTCCAGCAAACAGGGAAATGGTACGAGTACTTTACTGAAGATTCCATCACAGTAACCAATGTTAATAATCTGCTTAACCTTCAACCTGGTGAGTACAGACTCTACACTTCAAAAAAACTGCCATCACCTAAATTAATCCTGGGTATTGAGGATCAGATATTACCAGATAAAGACAGCTTTGTTTCTGTTTATCCGAATCCTTCCGGTGAAGAATTTAATATCAAGATACAAAGTGCAAATCCCACAGTTGTTTCTGTTACAATATTTGATATAGCCGGAAGAATAATCAGGAATCTTAAAACAGATATTTCCGGAGACATTATGCAGACAATCAGATGGGACGGAAGATCTGAAAACGGGCTCGAAGTATCAGATGGAATCTACCTGGTCCAGGTAAGAACACTACATAGAACCCAGACTATCAAAGTAATAAAAATCTTTAAATAGAAATTTTATAAACGGGATTAGTTCTTCCTTAGAACGATGGCACTTATTGGTTCCAGATTTACATTGAGTTCTGAATCTACTGCTTTATATGATTTCCCTTCTTCAGATAATATGTCTGTAAAAATACCTCCATTATTTACCGGTACTACAACAGGTTGCACCTGATCGGACCGGTTGAAAACAATAATTATTTCATTATCATCTGATGTTCTGGTGTAGCCAAGAACCATTTTCTGATCATCGGCTATTGTGAATTTGAGATCTCCGTAAATCAGCACAGGATTCTGTCTCCGCACCAAAACAAGTTTTTTATAAAAAGACAACAAAGCCGTATCCGGTCTGACAATATCCACGGGGCGGATTTTTGAAGGATCCCAATTCGCTTTTTCATCCTCATAAACAATATCATTCCATACCACCGGTTTCCTGCAGTCAGGATCATCCGCTCCCCACATTCCCACTTCATCCCCATTCCATATTTGGGGTGCTCCTATAAATGTAAACTGGTGTATCAGGAGCAGGATCTGTTCTTTTCTGGTAAGCTCATCCGGCTTGTTTATCTTATAGTCAGGATTTTCATATGGTTTGGCATTATACTTATCCATTGTTTTGTTGAACAGGGAAGTAGAAAGCCTCGGAGAATCATGAGTGGCAGAGACATTCATCATAGCCTGCAGGTTATCAATGCTTATTCCCTTATCAATCCTTTCAATTTCACTGATAAATCCCGACGGGGTAAGCACTGGCTCGGCCTGGCCGAAGAATCCTCTTGCTACTCTGAACCACCTGTAATTCATAATGGCATCATATTGATCTCCTTCAAGAAAAACAGCAGGATCCAGAAGTTTATCCGGCCATTCAAGCCACCAGATCTCTCCAACAATGTAGGCTACGGGATTAACTGAACGTACCTCTTTTCGATAATCGCGCCAGAATCCCATTGGGACTTCACCGGCTACATCGAGCCTGAATCCATCCACTCCATCAACCGGATCGCCGTTATTATCAGGATCAAGCCATCTTCTCGATACATTGAAAATATGCTGCCTTAATGATTCGGAGTGAAGATTTCCTTCAAACGGCATTATTTTATCATCAGGTGGAATAATGTCTTTTCTGAAGACCGGCATATACGGATTATTCCCGCCCCAGCCTTCGTAGCTGAATTCATCAGCAGGAGTAGCCGGATCATCGAATTTAATTACATTGTACCAGTCCTTATATGCTGAATTACTTCCATTTTTTCTTATGTCATTCAGAGCCCAGAAATCACGGCCTGTATGATTCCATGAATAATCCATAATTACCCTGATCCCTTTTTTATGACACTCATCAACTACTTTCAGAAACAGTTTATCAGCACCTGTCCATTGCCAGGTTGAAGGATCACCGGGAGATTCCGAATTCATTATTTCAACATCTCCTTCCGGATCGGGTCCGAAGTTACGGTCGATATGTGTGTAATTCCTAGCATCATATTTGTGAAGGGAAGGAGAATCATTAAGCGGATTAAAATAAATAGCTGTGATGCCAAGCTCCTGAATATAATCCAGTTTATCCAGAACTCCCTGGAGATCACCGCCATACCTGCGTGCCTGTATCTTTGAATTAAATCCGTCTGCTTTTACACTATCGAGCCATGGTTCATGAGCGTACCAATCGTGTCCCCAGGGTGTTATTTGCCAGTTATCTGGCAACTGATCAGGATAAGAACCTTTCATGTCAGCTGGCGTAGGATCATTTGAAGGATCGCCATTCCGGAAACGTTCAACAAAAATCTGGTACCATATTGCCTCTTTTGCCCATTCCGGAACAGAAGCAAGGTTTTTAATTTCAGACTTTTGCCGGCATGCATGAGTAATTATACATAATCCGATAGCCAGTAGTAAAATAAACTTCTGTGATTTCATATTTTTCAGTTTTAACCACGGATTTATGACAGGTATAGCTAATAAAAAAACCCACCCCTTGCCCCTCCCAGGAGGGGAACTCTTGTCTTAACACCTTTTGTCTTTTAAATTTTGTCTTTTATCTTATAAAAACCCTATACCCCCAGGGTTCAAGATTCATTTTCTCTTTCATCGGGAAATTAACTTTGGCCCCTGTAAAATATTCAGTGTATTCACTTTCAAGATCTTTCTTTTTAAGTGTAAATTTTACACTTATTCTACTCAGGTTAAAGAAAACGACAACTCTGTTCCCATCTTTCTCCCTGTAAAAGGCAAATACCTTATTATCTTTATTTGTTTTGATCTTAACCATTTTACCGCCGAAATCGCCATTCCATAGCGCTTTATTTTCTGTTTTCAGCTTTATCAGGTTTGCATAAAATGCAGTAAGATCGCATGTGTCCCATTCAATAGTATCCCTTACAAAGAATTTTAATCTCTTATTGAGGCATACTTCCTGACCGCTGTAAATCAACGGCACTGACTGAGCTGTGAATATAAATGTAGCAAATGTCCGTTGTGCGCCGGCAAACAGGGAATCTGTTGTTCCTGTCCATGAGTTCTCATCATGATTCGTCAGGAACATAAGGCGATAGACGTTGTTCGGATAAACAGCCCACTCCCTGTTAAAGTACTTTGCAATCGATCTTGCGCTGTCCTTACCCTGTGCAACATTTTTCATCATATGATGCAGCTCCCAGGCATAGTTCATATCAAATCCTTTTTCCATGAAACCTCCTGCTCCCTCGTGTTCTGCAAGCATCAGTACCGGTTTGATCTTATTCAGCTCTGTTCTGGCCCTTTCCCAAAACTCCTTTGGGGTGTTATGAGGATGGTCTACACGGAAACCGTCCACTCCAAGCTTTACCCAGAATGACATTGCATTTATCATGTAATCATGAAGTCCCTTCTGTGACCAGTCGAGCTGGATTACATCTGTCCAGTCTGTCCCGATAGGAGGAGTGAACTTCCCTGTGGAGTCTTTGGCATAGAATTCAGGATGATCAATTGTAAGCTGATTATCCCATGCAGTATGGTTTGGAACCCAGTCGAGCATGACATACATTCCAAGCTCATGAGCCTTATTTATAACATTTTTAAAATCATCCAGCGTTCCAAATTCAGGATTAACATCCATAAAATCCTTTACTGAATAATAGCTTCCAAGTTCACCTTTTCTGTTTACAACGCCGATCGGGAAGGTTGGCATGAACCATAGCACATCTATGCCAAGAGCTTTTAACCTCGGAAGGTGTTCCGCAAACGCATTAAAGGTACCCTCATCAGTATACTGCCTTACGTTTACTTCGTACAGAACCATATTCTTTGTCCATTCAGGATGTACAACCTCTGATGTGAAGGCTTTTAATTCTTTCTTCTTTCCGAACAGTGAACATCCGGCCAATATCATTATTGATGCAAGTAATATTGAGAGAATGCTTACGGGTAGTTTTTCCATTTTTTTATAATTGATTAAGTATTTTACAATTCTATTTGTTTTTCCTCCGACCCATGTATCTGATACTCTTTATCAAAAACAATCATTTTTAATGTCCTGTCTGATTTGTTTTTAATAATTACGCCTGTATGAGTCACTTTAACTTCGAACCTGACACTACGGAATCTTGCCTGGAAAGAATATGAAGTCCATTTTTCAGGTATCAGGGGATTTACCCGGACTTTACTATCCAGGATCCTCATTCCGCCGAATCCTTCCACTATTGCCAACCATGTTCCTGCCATGCTTGTAATATGTAGACCATCACCGACCTCGTTGTTATAATCATCCAGATCGAGGCGTGCGGTACGCAGGTAGAGCTCATAGGCTTTTCTGATATTGCCTATCCTGGATGCTACGATAGAATGGATACATGCAGATAATGATGATTCATGAACAGTCATTGGTTCATAAAAGTCAAAATTTCTCTTTACAGTTTTAATATCATATTTATCTTCAAGAACATAAAGTCCATGGAGGACATCAGCCTGTTTTATGTAGCACGAGCGTAATATCCTGTCCCATGACCAGTGCTGGTTTATTGGTCTCTCTTCCGGAGGTATTTTTTCGGCAGGCAGTAATTCTTTATCAAGGAATCCATCCTGCTGAAGGAAGACTTTTCTTTTATCATCATATGGCATATGCATTTTGTCAATCACTTTTTGCCAGTACCCTGTCTCTTCAGTAAAATCAAAATCAGTCTTCCTGATTATTTTTTCATATTTCCCGGGAGTTTCTTTACTGACCAGCAACAGGTTTGAAATAGTATATGACAATGTCCATACTGCCATTGTATTTGTATACCAGTTGTTATTGACATTATTCTCATACTCATTAGGACCGGTTACACCCAGGATCATATATTTCTTTTTCTCTTCCGACCACGTAGCTCTCTGGCTCCAGAAACGGGAGATGCCAATCAATACTTCCAGTCCATAGTCGGCCATATATCCGTTGTCGCCTGTGTGCCTGTTATAATTATAAATGGCATAAGCAATTGCGCCATTTCTGTGAATCTCTTCAAATGTTATTTCCCATTCATTATGGCACTCTTCGCCATTCATTGTCACCATGGGGTATAAAGCTGCTCCATTTTTGAATCCCAGCTTTTCAGCGTTCTTTATGCTCTCCCCAAGGTGCTTATATCTGTATAACAGTAGATTTCTGGCAACTTTCTGATCGGCTGTTTTCAGGAAAAAAGGAAGGGCAAACGCTTCAGTATCCCAGTAGGTACTTCCTCCATATTTCTCACCTGTAAAACCTTTTGGTCCGATATTCAGTCTTTCATCTTTTCCTGTATAAGTCTGGTTAAGTTGAAAAATATTAAACCGTATTGCCTGCTGGGCTGCAATATCCCCCTCAATAACAACATCTGATGCATCCCATATTTCCCCCCATTCTGATTTGTGCTCCGAGAACAACTTCGCATAACCTTTCGATGATGCATCTTTAAGTCTTTTCTTCACGTCTGTCATTAATACATCTTTAGGATTATTAAGCGATGATAACACAGAAACGTATTTGACAATAGTCAGTTCATCTCCCGGTTTTGTTTTGACTGAAAATGTGTTTGCTACAAATTTCTCACGGTCAGTGACAGAGGGTTTTACATGTAAAGGTTTTTTATTTCCGTGAAGCTCATAGCACATCCCTGTCGCAACATGGAAGTCGGTTTTCATTGTTCGTGTTATGATGATCCCCGTTCCGGTTGTGACTTCTCTCCTTACCTCTTTCCAGAATTTCTTGCCATAGTTGGCATCTTCATTTCTGACATCTGCATCAATATAAACAGTGAAGTCGATAGTCCCCGCAAAGTTTGCAGATTTTACTGAATATTTTATAATTCCAAGATCAGGTTCAGCCATGCTGAGGAATCTCCTGGAATTTATTTCAATAGTTTTATTTTCCGCTATAAGGATCCGGAAGGATCTTTCAAGATATCCTTCTCTCATATTAAGGATCCTCGAGAATGAAATAATCCTGGCTGTAGCAAGATCAACAGTTTTTCCATTCACTGAAACATCAATCCCTATCCAGTTTGGAGCATTAAGGACTTTCGCAAAATATTCAGGATAACCATTTTTCCACCATCCGACTCGTGTTTTATCGGGATAGTAGACTCCTGCAATATAGCTGCCCTGAAGGCTGTCACCTGAATAATGCTCTTCAAAGTTGGCTCGTTGTCCCATATAACCGTTCCCTATCGAAAAGATGCTTTCCGACTCCCTGTTCAACTCAGGGTGAAATCCCTCCTCGATTATGAGCCATTCATCTTTTTTATAACAGCTATTCATAACCGGATAATTTTACAATTTTTTCCAATTTCTTCAAGTTTATCTTATTCAAACCCGGGATGACAGAATGAGCTTCTGAAAGAATCCCGGAAGATCCTACCCCGATGCAAATCATTCCTGCATTAAGCGCTGCCCGGACACCGGCAACCGCATCCTCAAATACGGCAATACGGACAGGTTCAATCCCAAGCATTTTTGCAGCTGTTAAAAAGACTTCTGGATCAGGTTTAGCCTTGCTGATTCTGTTGCCATCAGCAACTGCATCGAAAAGGTTTTCCATTCCTACACGTTCAAGAATTAAGGGAGTATTTTTGCTTGCAGATCCGATTGCCACCTTAATTCCTGCCTCCTTAAGTTCTTTAATAAACTCAAGGCTTCCCGGGAGTATTTCGTCCGGGGTCATCCGGCTAATATATTCAATATACCATCTGTTTTTAAGACTTGCGTACTCTTTCCTGAGCTCCTCATTCAGCCTCATATTACCTATTTCAAGAATAATATCAAGAGAATCCATCCTGCTTACGCCTTTGAGGCGCTCATTATCCTCTTCAGAAAAATGAATTTTTAACTGGTCGGCAAGCCTTTTCCATGCCAGGGAATGGTACCTGGCTGTATCCACAATTACACCATCAAGATCAAAAATACAACCCTTCAGCTTCATGAATATCTCCTGTCGTCAATGTCTTTGACAAACTTTACCATAATGGCAGCAATCATCATCGAAATACCGCCGGATATCAATGCATTCATTGTGTTGCCGGCAAAGAGGTGCTTCACCATGCTGCCGAGGATGCTTGCTGCAAGTATCTGGGGTATGACTATGAAGAAGTTGAAAATTCCCATATATATGCCCATCTTATTCTGAGGAAGGGCTCCCGTCAGCATTGCATAAGGCATTGAAAGAATGCTGGCCCATGCAATACCTATCCCTATCATCGGAAAAATTAGCATCCATGGTGTACTGATCAGGCTTATTGATATCAGGCTAACTCCGCCTGCCACCAGGCATATGGCATGAGTTAGCTTCCTTGAGGTTACTTTTGCTAAAACAGGAAGAAGAAATGCAACTGCTGCTGCAAATCCGTTATAAATACCAAAAAGGAAGCCGACCCAGTTAGCTCCTTCGTTATACTCGAGTGATTGGGTGTCACTGGTTCCGTAAATGTGTGACGTAACGGCTGAAGTGGTATAAATCCACATTGCAAAGAGTGCAAACCATGTAAAAAATTGTACAACTGCCAGCTGTCCCATTGTAGCCGGCATATTCCTGAGATCAGTAAGTATTGAGTTAAGTCCGTTTTCTCCTTTTCCTGATGATTGCAGCAAACCTGCAATTATCTGAAGCAGCCCGAAGACAGAGATGCCTCCGGAAATAATATAGAGCTCTTTCTCAAGGTTTACTCTTGAAAGAATTAAAGTCAGAATCAGGCCTGCAACGAGCCATATAAGCCCGGGTTTGTAGAAATTGACTTTTCTTTGAATTCCGGGCTCTTTGCCCTGTACCTTGTGCCCTGTATCCTGTACCTCTCCAATGGCAGCCTTTTCACTCTCTTCAAATTCCTTCAGTTCTTCTGGCGAATATTCTTTTGTGCGCAGTACAGTCCACAGCACTGCCAGAAAGAAGACACAAGAACCTATGTAAAAGGACAGTTTGACGTTTAACGGTATTAATTTACCTGGAGAAGGTTCTGTAGATACGTTAAACTTTTCTGTAAGAATGTATGGAAGGAAAGAAGCAACGACAGCTCCTGTACCTATAAAGAAGCTTTGCATTGCGAAACCTTTTGTCCGTTGCTCCGAGGAGAGCATGTCACCAACGAATGCCCTGAAAGGTTCCATGGAGATATTTATTGATGCATCCATTATCCAGAGCGTTCCTGCCGCAACCCACAATGCAGGTGAGTTAGGCATAAAGAACAATGCGAGCGAGGCCAGTATTGCACCGGTCAGAAAATATGGATGGCGTCGTCCCAGCCTGTTCCATGTTTTATCACTCATATGGCCGATGATAGGCTGAATAATCAGGCCTGTCACCGGGGCAGCAACCCATAAAATAGGGATATCATCAACTTTTGCTCCAAGTGTTTCGAAAATCCTGCTGACATTTGCATTCTGCAGAGCAAATCCAAACTGGATACCCAGGAATCCGAAGCTCATATTCCATATCTGCCAGAAAGAAAGTCTGGGTTTTGATTTTTTCATAAATGATTTGTTTATTCCTTAAAAAATAAAGAAAAAACCTATAAGGTTCCCACTCAAAAATAGGAAAAATGGTTTGATAATTAACCTTTATATCTCATTTATTTTCATGCAGATTGGTGAAAAAACAAATATAAAAGTGGCCTTCCTAAATTTCAAACGTTTTCTGAAATCTGCCGGTTTACAGCTCAATATTCAATTTGCTGAAATGCTCCTTAACATTTGACTGATAATTATCAGTTACGCAGCTGGATTCAATATTTATGATTATTTTACAGACCTGTTTTGTTAATAACTTCATAAAGTATGTTAAATACATCGAATTATATGAATCACTTAAAGTTATATTTTGTGGAAAAATTTAATTGAAACCAGTAAGAAATTAATCTGTTGTAACCCTTATAATGAGGAAATCAACCACATGAGCAAAATAAAACACAAAAAATTTAGTTATTATATTCAAATTTAATTTTAAACCAAAAATGAAACGTATGAAAAAGTTTTTCGCCCTCACAGTTGTAATGCTTGCTTTCGCGGCATCATCATTCGCTCAGTCATCAGCTACAGCTTCAGCGACTGCAACCATTCTTACTCCGATTGCAATATCAAATACTGTTGATATGGATTTCGGGAACCTTGCAGGAAGCGTAACACCCGGGACCTGTGTTCTTGCTACGGATAATTCACGCACTCCCGCGGGTGGTGTCACAATAATGGCTGGAGGTACTCCAACTGCTGCCAGCTTTACCGTTACAGGTGCTGCCGATGCTGTATATACTATTACTCTTCCGGGTGGAGCAACAACAGTCTCTAATGGAACGAATACCATGACAATTGACACCTGGGTCAGTAGTCCTACCCCAACAGGAACCCTCACTCTGGGTACTTCAACCCTGCTGGTTGGTGCCACATTGAACGTGGGTATCAGTCAGGCAGGCGGAGTATACAACACTTCCAATGCAGGTGGTAGCGGTGAATTTACTGTTACAGTAAATTATCAATAGTAAGGTTTTAAGTAAATCTACACCTCCCTCAGAATAATGATGAGGCTTTATAGAATTTATTACAGCCTGATTTTTTTATTTGTCCTCACGGGGACTGAGGTATTTGCACAGGTCACCCCACCAGCCAGTGCAACAGGTCATGTTATTGCTGAGATTATTCCTGTATTCTCTGCAAGCGAGACATCACAGCTCAATTTCGGACGATTTTCCCCGGGACCCCAGGGAGGTAAGATTATTCTCACTCCCCAGAGCACAATATCGGTTCTGGGAAGTGTCTTCAAAGGACCCGGTACTCATAATGCTGCCAGTTTTTACATATCAGGTGATGATGATGCTGCATATTCAATAACATTACCGGCAAGCCCTGTGATTATTACTCATACAGCCTCTGCAAAAACCATGCTTGTGGATAATTGGTCATCGGTACCTTCACCGGGTATCGGAACCGGCATGCTGCAGGGCGGATACCAGGTAGTATATGTCGGAGCGACGCTTAATGTTGGTACTCTGTATGATAATCCTGTGGGAATTTATACAGGAACCTATACAATAACATTTGACTTCAACTAGCAGGTCTGTTAAAACTATAACTTAATGTCACAACTAAACATAATATATAAAAAGTCGCATCCCCCCTGGAGGTTAATGTCATTCATAGTTTTTCTTGCCGGCATAATCGGATTTATGTTTTTATCTCCTTTTGATGCTGTTGCGCAGGGTAATCTTCTGATAACACCGAGGAGAGTCGTTTTTGAAGGATCAAAGAGATCGATGGATCTTAATCTTGCCAATACCGGACGGGATACAGCAACGTATGTCATATCTCTGGTCCAGATCAGGATGAAGGAAGATGGAGGATTTGAGACAATAAAGGAGCCGGATCCTGGCCAGAGATTTGCAGACCGGTTTATCAGGTATTTCCCCCGCTCAGTGACCCTTGGACCAAATGAAGCCCAGGTGGTGAAGATGCAGCTTATCAGATCAAACGAACTGGTGACCGGGGAATACCGGTCTCATTTTTATTTCAGGGCCATACCTTCAGTAAAACCGTTAGGGGAAAAAGAGACCATAAAGGATACAACTTCACTTTCAGTAAGGTTAACTCCGATTTTCGGTATCACCATACCTGTAATTATCAGGGTGGGAGAATCTACGGCAAAGGTGAGTCTTTCCGATCTGGCGCTTGATATTACAGATAATTCCGACCCGAGAATAAAGATGGTTTTTAACCGTACAGGAAATATGTCATTTTATGGCGACCTGACTGTCGATCATATTTCAACTGAAGGTAAAGTTACACGTGTTGGTATTGCAAATGGTGTTGCTGTTTATACACCGAATACGGTAAGGAGATTTCAATTTAATCTTAATAAAATACCCGGTGTCGATTTTAGAAGAGGAACAATACGTGTTATTTACTCTGCGCCATCAGATGTAAAACCGGTCAGGTATGCTGAGGCAGAACTTAATTTAAATTGATAATTAAAAGTCGTTCTGCTTTAGGCGCTTTATTGGTCCTGGAATTATTATGAATGAAAAAACACCAGACCTCCTATGAAGCATTTTTTACACCATATTAAAAACCTTCTTCAATTTTCTTTATTGCTCTATGCACTGACAGGGATCAGTAATTACGGATTTGGGCAGGCTGCCGGCGATTACCGGACAGCAGCTACAGGTAACTGGAACGCAATTGCTACGTGGGAAACTTATAATGGAACTGCCTGGGTTGCAGCTTCTTCCACACCAACCAGTGCAAACGGCGTTATTACTATACTAAACGGGCATACTGTAACTGTAACCGCATCCAATACGGTCGACCAAGTCATCATTGATGCAGGTGGACAGGTAACTGTCAACGCAGGACAGACATTAACGATTGCCAACGGAACAGGCACTGATATGACAGTGAATGGTACGCTGGTTAATTCCGGAACTATCACTACCACCGGGACACTGGCATTTGGCGCCGGATCAACCTACCAGCATACCCGGGACGGGGGAACAATTCCAACCGCTACATGGAATACTGCTTCAAACTGTAATATTACAGGTGTCACCAATACCATCCCAACTGGTTTCAATCGAACATTTGGAAACTTTACATGGAATTGTACTGGGCATGTTGGAAATCTCTACATGGAATCCAATATCACTATTGCAGGTAATTTTACGGTTTCAGGAACCGGAACTCCAATCGATCCAAATACTCAATCCCTTCGTATGTCGAATACAGGTGCTGGTTACACAATGACAGTGACTGGAAATGTTTTAATTGACAATAATGCTACTTTCAAAATGAACAATAGCACTGGTTCCTGCACAATGAATGTAGGTGGAAATTTCACACTGAACAGTGGAAATTTTACCATTGTTACCGGAGCGGCTAATTCTACATTATCAGTTACAGGCGATGTGAGTATTTTAGGAGGGACATTAGGCATGCATGAAGATGCCAGTGCGACAGTTGGGACCTTGAATGTTGGTAGAAACTTTACTCTTTCAGGCGGTACAATTACGGAAACAAGTTCCGGTACAGGTGCCATCAATTTTAACCGAACCGGTACCCAAACTTACTTAAAAACAGGAGGGACAATTTCAAATACTATAAACTTCACGGTCAACAGTGGATCCACCTTAGATGTTGGGACAAGCCTGATAGACGGAAGTAGCGGCACATTCACCCTCAGCTCAGGTGCAGGAATTATTACTGCTCATGCTCAGGGGCTTTCATCAACAGCAGGAACAGGCAGTATTCAGGTTACCGGAACAAAAACATTCAGCAGTGGCGCCAATTATACTTATAACGGAACATCGAGTCAGGTCACTGGAAACGGGCTCACAGGTGCCAATAACCTGATAATTAGTAATAATACAGGCGTAGCACTTACCAGCAGCACAACCATTGCCGGAACTTTAACATTAACAGCTGGCGCATTATCAATTGGAGCAAATACCCTCACATTAAACGGACCAACCATTGCCGGAACACCTGCAAATTTAGTAACAACAGCAACCTCAAGCCTTATATTTGGCGGGACAACAGCCGGCGTATTGATACCAACCAGTGTCGTAGCTTTAAATGGCCTTTCAATAACCAATACAAGTATTGTTACTTTGCAAAGTGCGCTTACTGTAAGCGGAACATTCAATCCTGCCGGTGCCGGTTTATCCATTGGGGCAAACACATTAACACTTAATGGTCAGATAAATTGTGGAACTCTCGCAGGAGGCGCAACTTCCAATATTATTATTGGTGGTGCCGGCACAGCAAACCTATCGGCAGTGACGTTAAATAA
>JALHSP010000153.1 GCA_022865305.1 Bacteroidales bacterium
ATAGGGGACGATACAGGGGACAGATATATTTAATTTGATTGTTTTTCTCAATTTTTGATTATTTCTCAAAATACCATTAATTGGCTGAATGATAGGATAAATAGATATAATTGAGTAAAGATGAATATAAAAAAGCGTGGTTCTGGTGGCACCACTTAAAACTGAGTGAGAGTGTGAGCGAGAGCGAGCACTCTCATGATGTTTTCTCAAACCTCACTCTCACACTCACACTTTTTATATATATTTGAGAGCAGTCTCATTATGTTTTCTCAATTCTCACATTTACACTCACTCATTCTCATTCATATGTTCGACTTTCAAAAATTAGATGTTTACCAGAAAGCAAAGACCTTTTGCAAAGAGATCGCAGAGGTTCTTAAATCCAAAGATTTTGATCGGGTTACCAATGATCAATTACGCAGAGCATCATTCAGCATTATGTTAAATATTGCTGAAGGTTCTTCGCGCTTCAGCCACAAGGATAGAAAGAATTTCATGGTTATTGCCAGGGGTAGTGCATTTGAATGTGTAGCAATTCTGGAATATCTTTATGAAATGAAAGAGCTCAATCAGCAATCTTTTGACCATTTCGTTAAGAATCTGGACGAGATATCCAGAATGCTATTTGGCCTGATCCGGAAGTTTGAAAAAACTGAGTGTGAGCGAGAGCGAGCACTCTCATGATGTTTTCTCAAACCTCACTCTCACACTCACACTTAAGAAATATTATTTATCACAACCCTGCAAGATCAATGATCTGCGGGATTCTTTATTTCAGGGAGTGACGGAATTGAGGATGGATTTTACAATACACATCTAATCAAATACATACCTAACTATTTCTAATGATTAAGCTAGTTCCATCGTGCACTAAGGTAGAATATAAAAAAATTCATTAGGTTATACCTTGGTTCATAGTATTCCTTGTTGCAGGAAGGAGAGGTTTTTATCCATTTTCTAATACATCTACTACTTAGAATTTATTCCCTTTTTATTATTTGTTCTTCAACGATTTTAAGTTCAAATGGTAAACTCCCTGAATTAAAGATGCTGGCAAGATCATTTGCTTCTTCAGCTGTAAAATCACCTGTAATTTTGGTATTTCCTCCGGAAATTTCATCCATGACCCTCGGGTAGGATCGGACATAGCCGTCAAGAACAACTGCGATGCATCGGTTAACATTTTCTCGTGTTATTCTGGCCCATGTACTGGTCCCTTCAGCATTCATTGCTAAATCGATTTTAATATCTGATTTAGAAGGTCCAGTAATCGGTTTGGCAGAAATAATTACACTCCCATCTAGAGGAGCTTTCCCATCCTGAGTTGTCACTTTGATTGCATGGAGTTCATATAATATTTTTGAAGGATCATATCTATGCGGATCCCGGCTCCACATTAACTTAAGTTCGCGAGGCAACAAAGCTTTTATCTCTGGCATTTGCATATATCTGTTAACTATTGCTGTATCTTTTCCGCTGGCAAGCCCTATCATACATGAAGGTAATGGCTCACCCTGGGCAGTTACACTGGGTTTTAGTTTTCCAAGCAATGGATTTTGAGCGATAAATTCATCCTGGGTATTAGTATTTTTAACATCAGCACCAGTCTTCATTTCTCTCAGCAAATTGTTTGCTTTCGACAGATATCCCATGATTTCTGCGTTCTCATATGTTTCCCAGAATTCCAATCTGGCGTAGCCAGTGATTATTTCTTTAATCGAGGCTATTTTACTGGTGTCAGCTTTGGATATAGTTAATGAAATTTGATTCTCATTAACATCAAGTTTCATACTTTCTTGCGGGATACCAAAAGAGTTATTCAGCCTTTTACTAATTATCTCAGCGGCTGTATTCATGTCATTTAGTGTTATAACAGAACTTTTTGATTCAGGTACAACTGTAACTTTAAAATCAAAGTTTTCTTTCGTCGTACATCCTCCAAATGAAAATGCTACAATAATGATGGCAACAATAATAAAATTTGTTTTCATAAAAGTAAGTTTTAAGTTAAAAAATTATCACCTCCCTGGAAAGGGAAGGAAAATAATAAACATGATAAGTGATTTAACCTAAAACCGGCAGGTTGTCATCTTCGATTGAAGGAAGATAAAAATATAACCTCCAAGAAAGAACAGGTTCTATTGAAAGCCTTGTTTTTCGGACTAGAATAAAATTTTGAGTTATTCCGCGATTGTAGTCCGATATTTTATTTTGGATTGAAAATGGATCAAGGCTAGTATTGGGGAGAGCACATTCACAATATTTTTGAAGATTCGGTAAATTAACAGCGTTGCATATAATTGCATTGCGTTGACTTGAAATATCTCCAAATACTAATTCATTTTGTGAAGGGTATTTTGCTGAAGATGAAGTATGACTTCCTGGATTATTTGAAGAAGCTAATACAAAAAGGGAGAATAGAATTATTAAAAATATAGTTCTAAAGTTTTGGTTTGTATCTTCTTTATAATTTCCCATGGAACAAAGTTAAATAAATGTTTTGACTCTATTACATTTATTCAAAGACTTTTCTTTGTAGTTTTAAGTCTGTTAAAAGGACTTCGCTTAAGCATAATAACCGTCTTAGCGTTTCGTTTGGAATTTAGTCATTTCAGTAGTTCCTGTAGTTAAACGATTTTAAGTCTCCAATTATAAAGTTTCTCGGTTTCTATCACAAATTGGTCGTTTAATCGCTTCCTTTTATAACGTAATTTTAGCAAATCTCGATAAAAGGTAAAATTATCCGTTGGCACCACATCTTCCAAATACAGACCCTTGAAGATCAGCGATCTATAGGGGTCTTTAAATTTTTCGTTGACGGAATTGTTGACGGATTTTGTAACGTGCACATAATCAGACATATGCACGGCCTTTTCAAAGGAAATGTTTCATATTTCTTGGTATTAATGTTTGACGACTTAAACCTGAAGGATTTTTTAATTATAACAAATTTATATCTATTTGGTTATCAACACATTAACGCTATTTATTAACATATTTAATTGATTTACAATATTTTAACGATTTTCACTACAAAACATAACTAGCAACTTGAGTTAATTAGGGAGTTATTATAATACTCCCTAAAATTCATACCACTGGTTAAGTTTAATACAAACGATTAAATTTATCCATTATGAAAAAGAGTAGAAAGAAACACACTGCAGCATTTAAAGCTCAAGTAGCTATTGAGGCGATTAAGGAACAAGAGA
>JALHSP010000154.1 GCA_022865305.1 Bacteroidales bacterium
AAGGTAAGAAACAAATACTATACAAGTCAAATTTATTTTTATCCACTCACTTAAGTCACCTATTTCAGAGGACAGGGTGAATGGCTTAGCATAATGAATTTTAAGCAGATTGATTATTAAGAGAGCAACCCGAACACCTATGAACCTGGTTTTCTTGTTTTAACCCCCTATAAGTTGACAGTTTTATTAAAAGAATATAGTACTACTTGGTTATCATTTTCACTCATCAGCCGATTAGCAAAGTTAGCCGTATCTTCTATACCCCATCGCCTCAGGTAAGCGAAAACAATAAACCATAGATCTGTTTCTCTGGAATTTATCTCAGGTGATATCAGCAGCATCATAGGTTGGCCACCGAATCCCTTAATTACAACCATGGTCAAGGGTTTTTTAGACTCTGGCAAATTGACAGGCATGAAGCCATGCCTTATGTGGAAATGGACTTCTTTCCCTTCAATAATCTTTATAATGCTATTCTCATAAGGAAGCCTGCATGCATGTGCTAACCATAATGATATTAAATATTTACCCTGGGATATCAGGTCTCGTGAGCCAACCAGTCGAATAATAAAGTCTCTTTTATTTTTCAGAAGAGACTCATATAAATCATCTCTGTCACCCCCACGATCAATTACCCATATACCCCTGTTTTTGTGTGTGAAATACAAATATATACAGGAGGATACTTTTATGCTATTAATAAAAAAAGTATCCCCATTTTTTTATTTTATCACTTGTAGATTTCCTCCAAGCCTCATCTAATGACCAGAACCGAATTTGAAGTCACTATTTTTGGGGTACGTCCTGAAATATTATGAATTGATTTTATTGATTGATTTACCTACCTTAGCATTGACTCCCATCACACTGGAAAAAGTACTAATACTTGTTTGCTATGAAAAAGATATTCCTTCTTCCATTACTGATCTTATTTTCAATTCCAGGCACTTTTACAATTATATATGCCCAGGGATCACCCAGGTCACGTGAATCCTTCAATGAAGGCTGGAAATTTGTCAGGTATTTCAATGCTTCTGATGAAGCTGTAACAACAGAAAAAGAACCTGAAAACCTGCAATTACCGGCAGTTAATGATAATACGTGGCGCACTCTCGATTTGCCGCACGACTGGGCTATTGAAGGACCTTTCAACGATACTCTTGAAAATAATACAGGCCTTCTGCCATGGAAAGGTATTGGCTGGTACCGGAAGCATTTTTCAATCAGTGAAAGCGATAAAGGAAAACGTATATATATTGATTTTGATGGGGCAATGGCATACGCTAAAGTATGGCTCAACGGGAAGTACGTTGGTGAATGGCCTTATGGATACACCTCATTCAGGTTAGACCTTACACCCTATATCCTACCCGGCAAGGAAAATATCATTGCTGTCAGACTTGATACAAAGAGTTGGGATTCAAGATGGTACCCTGGAGCCGGACTTTACCGCAATGTCTGGCTGGTAAAAACCACGCAGCTTCATGTATCTCATAACGGGGTATACTGCACAACACCGGAAATCATGAAAGATAGGGCTGTTCTGAGTGTAGAAACTGAAGTAGAGAGCCATCTGAATGATCCGACCTCTGTTACTGTAAAAGCAGCAGTTTACAAACTGAACAAAGATCTCGAGCCTTCTGCCTCCCCTGTTGCAGAATCCGTCTCCCCGGCTGCAACCATTCAGGCAATGAAAGATCATATATTCAGGCTCGATATACCTGTAAAAGAGCCGGTTCTCTGGGACATTGACAATCCGGAACTCTACAATGTGGTAGTCAGTGTTTCGGGAGACAATGGTGTGGCTGATTTATACACAGTAAATTTTGGTTTCAGAACGCTTAATTTTACCCCGCGCAATGGCTTTTACCTTAACGGGAAAAGAGTTGAAATAAAGGGTGTCTGCAACCACCACGATCTTGGAGCTCTTGGCGCTGCCTTCAACACCCGTGCTGCCGAGCGGCAGCTTGAGATCCTGAAGGAAATGGGTTGCAATGCTATAAGAACAAGCCATAATCCTCCTGCACCTGAGCTGCTTGATCTGTGTGACAGGATGGGATTTCTTGTTGAGGATGAAGCATTTGATACCTGGAAGACTCCCAAGAAAAGGAATGATTACAATAAATTGTTCTATGCCTGGCACGAAGAGGATCTCAGAGCAATGGTGCGCCGTGACCGCAATCACCCGTCTGTTTTTATCTGGAGCACGGGCAATGAAGTGGGCGACCAGAACAATCCTGCCTTGTCTGAAAGCCTGAGAGCTATCATTAAATCTGAAGATATCACCAGACCGGTAACTGTTGGTTGTAACTGGGATGAATCAGGCACCAACGGTTTCCAGAAAACAGTTGATGTATTTGGTATTAACTACCGGCTATACAGGTATGATGCTTTCTTCGCACTTAAAGATAATATCAACCTGCCATTCCACTCCAGCGAATCAGCTTCAACAGTAAGCTCAAGGGGAGAATATTTCTTCCCTGTCGTTGAGGGCGATCTCAATAATAATCTCCCGGGGAAAGGGATATTCCAGATATCTTCCTATGATCTGGCATACCCGTCATGGGCAACTACTGCTGATCAACAATGGCAAATGCAGGATAAATATCCGGCAGTATTCGGTGAATTTGTATGGACAGGTTTCGATTATATTGGTGAACCTACTCCCTATGGAGGTGATCTCACAGGTTTAAGACCGGGCAACCGGAGATATGACCAGGCTAAGGCACTGCTTGATAAGCAAAATGTCACCGAGGTTCCTTCACGCAGCAGTTACTTTGGTATACTTGATCTTGCAGGATTTAAGAAAGACCGTTTTTATTTATATCAGTCAAAATGGAGACCTGACCTGCCGATGGCACATATACTTCCTCACTGGAACTGGCCTGAAAGAAAAGGACTGGTAACACCGGTTCATGTCTATACTTCAGGTGATGAAGCTGAATTGTTCCTCAACGGGAAATCGCTTGGCAGGAAAAAGAAAGGAGAATCTGAATACCGACTGAAATGGGATGATGTTATTTATCAACCGGGTGAACTTAAAGTAATTGCATATAAAAATGGTGAAAAATGGGCTGAGGATGTCATGAAAACAACAGGAAAAGCATATCAGCTCTCAATGTCGGCCGACCGTCCGGAAGTTATTGCCGATGGCAAGGACCTTGTTTTTGTAACCGTCAGGATCGAAGATAAAAATAAATTGCTATGTCCACATAGCAATTTCCAGATCAGCTTCAGTGTCGAAGGTCCAGGGAAAATTGTTGCTACCGATAATGGAGATGCTACAAGCCACGAGTCATTCCAGTCCAAATCAAGAAAAGCATACAATGGTTTATGCCTTGTTATAGTGGCAGCAGAGAAAGGTGCCTCAGGAACCATCACACTTAAGGGTGAGTCGAAAGGATTGAAAGGTGCTTCGGTAAAAATTGATATAAGGAAATAGTAAAAAGAAATAAAGACACTAGAGATTGTCTTAAAAGTCGAATCAACCACCCCGTCACAACACTACGGTTATGAACCTTAAAGAATTTTAAGCTGATGTTAATTTTAGTTAAAAATTGATATTGTACAGATTCTGAGTATTTTTTTTCTGTATTTTCGCCCCCTGATATCTTGAAATAGTTTAAACGACAGAATACAGAAGATGAAAAGGACAATTATAATTACGGGAATTATTGTTGCTGTTACAATCATCGCCCTTATTGTCTTTAACAAAGTCACCTCTAAAAAAGATGACGATGCTCAGTTTACGAAAGTTGTTAAAGGAGATTTTGAAATAGTTGTAACAACAACAGGCGAATTAATTGCTGAAAAATCAATAGATATTAAAGGTCCGGAATTCACCCAGGGAAGAGATATCCGCGGGAGTAACATCAAAATACAGGACCTGATACCTGAAGGAACTGAAGTTAATGAGGGTGATTATATTGCGACTCTTGATAAAACAGAGCTTGACAACTCGTTAAAAGATGCAAGGGAAAGACTTGTAACCTTACAGACAAACCTTGAGATGGCCCTATTAGATACTGCTTTGACTCTCAATAGTATAAGAGACCAGATAAGTAATCAGATCAACACAGTTAAAGAGGCTGCCATAACTTTCCGCAACTCAAAATTTGAATCTCCTGCCACTATCCGCCAGGCTGAAATAAATTACGACCAGGCACAAAGAGTGCTAGACCAGTTAAATAGAAGTTATACATTAAGGGTGGCACAAACCCAAAGAAATATTAACATACAAAGACTTTTTGTTTCCAGGATAGAAAGGAGAATCAGGGATTTCGAAGAGGTTCTGTCCGGTTTTGTTATTACAGCACCCTCACCCGGTATGATAATCTATAAAAAGGACAGGATGGGGAACAAAAGAAAAACCGGATCATCAATCAATCCTATGGACCGTGTGGTTGCCACACTTCCTGACCTTTCATCAATGTTATCAAAAATCTATGTCAGTGAGATTGAAGTGAGCAAAGTAAAACCAGGGCAATCCGTCAGTGTCACCGTTGATGCTTTCCCTTCAAAGGCTTATACAGGCTCTGTGATCAATGTTGCGAATATAGGCGAAAAGCTTCCGAATTCCGATTCAAAAGTTTTTGAGGTTCAGATTAAAATTGATGGTTCCGACTATACTCTCCGGCCTTCAATGACCACAAACAACAAGATCATGATTAAAACATTTAACAATGTAGCTTATATTCCAAATGAATGTATCAATACCGGAGTTGACAGCATCCCAGTTGTATATACGAAAAACGGATATAAACAAGTGGTGATCCTGGGTGAGTCGAACGATAAGGATGTGATCATTGAGCAGGGACTTGAACCGGGAACATCCGTCTACCTGACGATACCTGAAAAACCGGAAAAATTCAGGATTGCGGGAGAAGAGCTGATTAAGACTATTAAGGAGCGCGAAAAAGAAAAAAGATACCTCAACGATAACAGTATAAAAGAAAATAACAAAATAAGTCAGGCAAGATCTCTTTAAAATATCAATACCTCAAAAATGAAAAAGAAGAGGTTTGCGCCTCTTCTTTTTTCATTAACATTAATCCATGATCCCGAATATCGGGATTTTTTTTACCAGGAATTCTCTTAAATTCTTACTTTTTATCGTAAACCGCTGTTGTCTTTACTTCTCCCTGCTGAGTATTCCTGGTTGTAACGATTGAAAGAGATGTTGGGCTGGTCAGCGACCATGCTTCAGTGGTCTTCATCTCGGTTGTTTGTCCGTCACGCTCAATTGATCTTGTTGTTACGATTGTCAGAGTCTTGCCATCAGCAGACCATGTTGCTACTGACTTACTATCACCCCTGCCGGTAGTGTTAATACTTTCTTTTCCGTCAAGAGTGTATTTTGAAGTAGTGGTAACTGGCTGACCATCCTGGTTGTTCCTTGTACGGTCGACACTCAGAAGGTTGGCTTCCTGTTTTGCATCGAAGTTACCGCCTCCAAAACCTCCCATCCTCTGACCCTGGCCCTGTCCCTGCGGTGGCTGGCCTTGTCCCTGCGGAGGCTGACCCATATTGCTCTTCTCAGCGTTAAATGCCCATGATCCTGAGAAATTAGCTTTTCCTGCCTGTGCATTTACAGTAAACGGCATAGCCAGGAATGCAAGAATTATCATTGCTGATAACATAATCTGAAAACTTTTAACATTTTTTTCCATATTTAATGATTTTGTTGGTTGATTATAACTATAGACAAAAACTCAAAGTTAGATATTCCACAACACTTACACTATTATTTAATATTATTTAAGGTTTTTTAAGATATGACGACCAAAAGAGTGAGTAATAATAAAGCCTATCGGTTTATTAAAAAAATTTATTATCATTGCAGCTTGAATTTTTAACCCTTAATCTTAATAAATTAAATTGATACTATTATGATCAGAAAATTCTTCACCATCATTGCAGTAACTGCAATACTAACTTCCTGCGGAAATGCAGGTAAGAAAGAAGCTACCTCAAAAAACACAATTGCAGGAGACGCAGCAAAAGTAGAATTTGCATCGCTTATTGAAAATCCGGAGAACTTTATCAATAAGAAAATCAGTGTTGAAGGTAAAGTTGTGCATGTTTGTATGCAAAGTGGTAAAAAGCTCTTCATCACAGGGGAGAATCCTGATATCAGATTATATGTTCAAGCCGGTGAAGAAATGCCAAAATTTCCGACGGAATTACTTGGTAGCGAAATAGTTGTTGAAGGTACGCTTACAAAAATTGCCGGTGTACCTGGAGGTGAAGGGATGGATATGGCTGAAGGTGGTAAAAAACAGGTATCCAGCGATACATGTGAAACCGAAGCAGCCCTTGCAAAACAATCAACACTTGCCGATCTGATGATGATCTATAACAAGCACACAATAAAATAATTTTCTGAATAAATTCCGGGAGGCTGTTTTAAAAGACTTTTGAGACAGCCTCTTTTAATTCTACCGCATGAATTTTTCAAAACTAAACAGGATTACTCACCGTGATATCGGATATCTTATTGCCGGATTAACAATAATTTATGCCCTGTCGGGCATTGCCCTGAATCATAAGCACGACTGGAACCCAAACTACCTGGTAGATGCTTATGAATTTACTACCGATATTAATTTTACCAGGGAATCTTTCAATGACGATATTGCGATGACAATTCTAAAAAATATCCCTGGAAATCCTGAATATAAAACATTTCATTTTCCATCAGGTAACAGGCTGACAATATTTATTGAAGGAGGATATGTCCAGATAAATACTACCTCAGGAAAAGGTATTGCAGAAAGGATCAGTAAGAGGCCACTCTTCTACCAGATAAACTTTCTGCATTACAATCCCGGGAAATGGTGGAAATATTTCAGTGATATCTTCTGTATCTCCCTGATCCTGGTTACTATCACAGGTTTATTTATAGTAAAAGGCAGGAATGGGATCACTAAAAGAGGTGCGATCCTGACAATTATCGGGATAGTACTACCGCTATTGTTTTTGTTTATTTATTAAATAACTCACCCCTTGCCCCTCCAAGGAGGGGATTTAAGTCATTAACCTTATTCCATTGCGCCGTTGCGCCTTTGTCCCTTTGCAGCTTTAAACCTTTTTTATTGCGTTCAGCACTCTGGCCGGTGTCATAGGCACCCTGTATAATCTGGCACCTGTTGCATCATAAATTGCGTTGGCAACAACAGCTCCAATGGCTATTATAGCAGGTTCACCACCACCTTTTGGAGGTTTATCCTTCCGGTCGAGAATTACACAATCGATCTTTGGTAGCCACGAGAAACGGGGTATTTCATAAGTATCGTAACCTCGTGTCAGAATATTGCCCCCCTCAAAAAATACCTCCTCCGTGAAAGTATATCCAAGTCCCATTGTTATACATCCTTCCATCTGGATCAAGGCACCCTCAGGGTTCACACACAATCCCATATCCTGTGCACAGGCAATTCTTACAACCTGTACTTTACCGGTATTTTTGTCAACCTTCACTTCAGCCATTTCGGCTACCCATGTTCCTGCATCCGTTCCACAAGCTATTCCGATACCTCGGCCGCTCGGAGCTTTTCCCGCAACATATCCGAATTTATCAGCGACAGCTTTCAGGCAATCAATCATCTTTTCATCCTTCAGGTTTTTAAGTCTGAATTCAAGCGGATCTATCCCTGCTTTCGATGCCATGATGTCGATCTGTGATTCTCTGGCGAAAGTATTTGTATTATTGTTGGGCGCGCGCCATGGTCCGGTACTGAATGGGTGAACAGGCGGAGCATTCTTGCCGCGGCTGTAACTGGTTGTTTTTGCATTCGGAACATCATAGATAGTATCCGCGCCCCTTGTACCAGCATACCAGACATGGTAATCCCACATGGTTATGAGACCTGACTTATCAATCCCCGAGTTTACCTTCACTACTCCAGCTGAATGGAAAGTATCATAGAAAAACTCCTCATCGCGTGTCCAGACAACCATGACAGGTTTCCCGGTGAGTTTTGCAAGCCTTGCTGCTTCAACACCCTGCTGATATGCAGCTTTACCTCCAAAACCACCTCCTACAAAAGGTGTTATTACTCTTACCTTTTCGCGGGGAAATCCAAGCTCCCTGACAATACCGTCCTGAAGACCAAAGGGCGACTGTGTCGCGGCCCATACAGTCATCTTATCACCCACAAGCTGGGCCAGAGCGGTATGAGTTTCAATCGCAGCATGTGCCAGGTAAACATCATGATACTCTGATTCAAATATTTTATCTGAGATCTTATACCCTGTTTCTATATCACCGGTAGTTCTTGCAACATTGGCTGCAGAATCCGCACTCAGCATCCAGTCAAAGAGTGTTTTGTCATTTACCTTCATCTCATTGAATGAATACTCAGCCTTGATTTTAACAATCGCTTCATCAACCTTATCACGGTTTTCACTTATCACTGCAATAAAATCGCCATCACGCACTACCTTTACTCCTTCGATCTTTTCTGCCGGTGAAACATCCACCGATGTAAGTTTTGCACCATGCGACGGGGGTCTCAGTATTCTTGCAAATACCATTCCCGGTAATTTAAGATCGCCGGCATATTTGGCTTTACCGGTAACCTTCTCATAAGAGTCAACCCGGTTATATGGTTTCCCTACATAAGTGAATTTTGTATATTCTTCCACTGAAGGTTTTACATCAAGGTATTTCTCAAGTTTCTGACCTTTTGCAAGCTCACCGTATGTTACTTTATTCTTTGCATTTTTTGAATCGACGACTGTCCCGTCCCTGACATCGAGTTGTGAGGCAGGAACACCCAGCCTTGCTGATGCCAGATCCAGAAGAACAGCTCTGGCTTCGGCAGCTGCAGCCCTCATGTTAGGACCAAAAGTCTGGGTAGTTTGTGATCCCCAGGTACCGGCGTCATAAGGACAAAGATCAGTATCACCCATTACCATTTTAACTTTTTCAAACGGCACATTAAGCTCATCCGCCATCATCTGTGCAAGAGATGTGATTACGCCCTGTCCCATCTCAATCTTACCTGTGAAACATTTCACAGTTCCGTCTGCTGCAATCTGAAGAAAAGCATTATAGTCTTTTGTAAGAGATCTTCTCTCCTGCAGAGGTATTGCCAGCAGATCAAGTGTGCTCCATGGCTGGAAAAAGATAAATATTCCACCACCAAGAAGCTTGACAAAGCTTCTTCTTTTCATTCCGGAATTTTCCCCGGTTTCGGGTGATTCTTTCTTTTTTAATTCTGTCTTTTTCATGATTACTTCCCTCCTTTCATTACTTTGGATGCAGCTGTGACGGCATCAATAATTCGCATATGTGCTCCGCACCGGCACAGGTTTTCTTCCAGCCCGCTAATTATTTCCTGGCGTGAGGGCGACGGATTCTTCATCAGTAAACCTGTCGCGGTCATTATCATACCCGGGGTGCAATAGCCGCATTGCAGAGCCTCATGATCAATAAAAGCCTGCTGGAGAGGATGAAGCTTACCATTCTTTGCCAGTCCTTCGATGGTAACAACTGTTTTACCGGCTACATCTCCAACCGGTAACATGCATGACCGGACCGGTTCTTTGTCGATAAGAACCGTACAGGCACCGCAGAACCCTGTTCCGCACCCGTACTTGGTCCCGGTAAGATTGAAATGGTTGCGCAGTACCCAAAGCAGCGTCTGATTTGGATCTGTCACCAATTCGGTCTTTTTACCGTTTAAATTGAAACTAATTCTCTCTTCCATATTAATCTATTTGTTTTAGTTCATTTATATAATCTTCTTGTGTATCAATGTCTTTCAATGTTGCGGGATTCTTTGTTTCTACCTCAAAAACATCATCAGGAAATTTACGAAAAAGAGATCTCAATCCTTCATCGGGATCAAGTTTTTCTATCTCTTCCCTGTATTTTCTGTCAACAAGGAGAGGGTGCCCATGCTTGTTTTTATATACAGGCATTATGATCCCTTTCCCTGATTTCCTGTAAGCATCTATAACTTCGTCAATAACAACTGGTCCTATCCCTGGCTGGTCGCCCAGGATAACCAGGGCAGCTCCGAACTTCTCAGGTAATGACCTGAATCCGCATATTACGGAAGAGAGCATTCCCTGCCTGTAATATTCATTATAACAATGTATTACAGGTAGTTGTCCGGTTACCTTCAATATCTTTTCTTTATCCGAACCAAGTACCACAACTGTTTTATCTGTTTTTGAATCCCTCACATTTTCTATAACCGTTTCAATTATAGTTTTTCCATGAAATGGCAGCAGCATCTTGGGGACTTTCATCCTCTTCGATTCTCCAGCAGCAAGTATAATAGCCCAGATGTCTGACATAAATACTATTTTTAACCCACCCCCACCCCTCCCAGGAGGGGATCATTCCTTTTTATTTCCTGCTGTTCCTGACGAGGACCATCTGAGCTGCAATGCTCACCGCGATTTCCTCAACTGTTTTCGACCCGATATCAAGGCCGATTGGTGCATAGATCTTCTTCCACTGTTCTTCAGTGGCCCACGTATTCCTGATGAATTCATCATGCATCTTTGCAACCTTTCCCTTACTGCCGATCATACCTGCATAGGCTGCATGTGAACCGATACAAGGCTTTAACGCTTTGGCATCATCGTTATGCCCCCGGGTTACAATAACAACATAGGTTTCAGGAGTTTTTTCCAACTCTTCCATTGCTTCACCGATGTCTTTAACTATTAAATGATCAGCATCGGGTAAATTACCTGGATTGGCATATTCCTGACGGTCATCAATTACAGTGACTTCAAAATTGAGCATCCTGCCAAGATGCGAAAGAGCTTTTCCTATATGACCCGCCCCGGCTATTACAAGATGAGGGAGCGGGAAGACCGGCTCGAGAAAAATTAAAGGATAAGGTCCCTCATCTGGCGGGGATAGTTCTATCTGCCTGAAATCATCTGGTTTACCTTTTGCAAGAATGCTCAGCACTTCCGGTACGATCTTGTCACTGAAACTGACAGGCAGATCAGGTTTTTTGTTCTCCTCCATCCAGTAACGGTTTATGAGAACCTTATTCTCTTTTAATACTGACACGAGTGTAATAAGTACACCCGGAATCCTGTCTTTGAGTGATTGTTCAATCTCTTTAAAGACAGATAAATGGATAAAAGGATCAGCATCTACCAGGACAAAGATCTCACCTCCGCAGATAGCCTCTTCTTTCTGGGAAATATCTTTGTCAAGCAAGAAACGAAGATGACCGGACTCTTTAGACAATAAGCTTTTTTTTGCAAATTCCTGCACCTTCCCTTCGAGCATTCCTCCTCCGACCGTACCTGAGATCAGCCCATCCCGGCTAAACAGGGCTGAACTGCCCGGTTTTTGAGGTGTTGATCCAAAACTTCCAGTGACAGTGGCAAGCACCAGATTTGAACTTCCCGGTTGCATTTCCAATATCCGCAGGTAAATATTCTTCATGATCCTGTAAACCCCTGTTTTTGTTATGACTAAATATATATATTGAGAGAATCAGAACAAAATACAATACCACTGCCTTGTATTAAAACAAATATATCAAAATTGACGGATAAATAATAAATTTACACTGACAGGAAGAATAAACTTTTAAGAAAATTTAACTATTATGAAAAACCGCTGCTTAGAATATCTGATGTTTCTTATTACCATTATTTTAATTTTCACCGGATGTCAGACACCTTCAAACAAAACAAAGCCAGGTGAGGCTGATAACAGTTGGCTTGAAGAGTTGACAATTGTCCAGTTACAGCAAGGTTACAAAGATGGGAAATTTACAATCACAGATGTTGTTTCTGCATATATCGACAGGATTATTGAAATAGATAAGAACGGACCTGGTTTGAATTCTATTATTGAAATAAATCCGGATGCCCTGCAAATTGCTGAAGAGCTCGACAGGGAGCTGGCTTCGGGTAAAAAAAGAGGTCCGATGCACGGCATTCCGGTAGTACTAAAAGATAATATTGACACTCATGACAAGATGCCAAATACTGCAGGTGCGACTGCTCTGCGGTACTCTTTTCCAAAGAATGACAGCTGGGTCGCAAAAAAACTCAGGGAAGCCGGCGCTGTAATCATAGCTAAATCAAACCTTAGCGAGTGGGCGAACTTTCGCTCTATGAACTCATCAAGCGGATGGAGTGGTGTTGGAGGACAAACAAAAAATCCTTATGTACTTGATCGTAATCCTTGCGGTTCCAGCTCCGGTTCGGGCGTAGCTGTTTCAGCCAACCTGTGTATGGTAGCTATCGGAACAGAAACAGATGGTTCTATAGTCTGTCCTTCAAATAATAACGGGATAGTAGGCATAAAGCCGACAGTCGGGCTTATCAGCAGGACGGGCATAATTCCGATCTCATACACGCAGGACACGCCTGGTCCTATGGCACGCACGGTAGAAGATGCAGCGATTTGTCTGGGGGTTCTTACCGGAATTGATTTGGAAGATGCAAAGACTCAGAGCTCTGAAGGAAAATCCTTTACCGATTATTCCGGATTCCTTAAAACAGATGGTCTTAAAGGTAAACGCATCGGAGTGCTTAAGAACTCAGGTGGTTTTTCCGACAGGGTAGATTCTCTGATGAGGAGGGCGATTGCAGATATGACAGCACAGGGTGCTGAAATGATTGAGGTTGAAGCTCCTTCCAGACGAGAATATAGTAGTCCCTCATACCAGGTATTACTATATGAATTCAAAGATGGACTAAATAAATATTTTACAAGACTCGGAGACAAAGCACCGGTAAAAAACCTGGGAGAGTTAATCGAATTCAATAAAAAAGATACCGTTGAACTTAAGTATTTTGATCAGAAAATACTTATCCAGGCAGAACAGAAAGGTGACCTTAATTCAAAGGAGTATGTTGAAGCATTGAATAAAATACTGAAGATTACCAGGGAGGAAGGCATTGATAAATTGGTGAATACCAACAATCTGGATGCTTTGATTGCCCCGACTGGATCACCTGCATGGAAAACCGACCTGATCCTTGGCGATCATTTTGTCGGAGGAAGCTCATCGCTCGCCGCAATAGCAGGATACCCGGCAATAACAGTCCCCCTGGGATTCATCAGCGGATTACCTGTCGGGATCACATTTTTCGGCAGAGCCTGGAGTGAACCGGTTCTTATAGAAATTGCTTACAGCTACGAGCAGGCAACATGGCACAGGAAAGCACCACGCTATCTTGCAACAGACTGATTGAGGTGTCCCTGACGTTTACAGTCAGGGCTAGGGTGATTAATAGGACTTATGAAACACCCTTATTATTTTTTGGCTTCGTTTTTATCCTCAGCGCTCATTTTATCGGGTTCATCTTCGACCTTGGAGGCTTTTCTGAATTCCTTCATTCCCTGACCAAGTCCTTTCATCAGTTCAGGAATTTTACGGCCACCAAAAAGAAGGACCACAACAAGCAAAATAAGTATTATCTCTGTAAGCCCGAAATTTCCCATCTTTTCAAATATTAAATATTCTATAAAAGTACTAATTTAATATCAAATCAAAATATATATGTGAACAGGAAAAGGTATTGAACAACATACTATACCGGATTGATTCTACAAACTCTGTTCGAAAAAGATCTGAAAAATATTTATAAATAATAAGTTTAACAGCTATCTTGCTACCCAGATCAAATCTCACTGATGCAAAAACTTTTTCTCTTACTCTTCTCCCTCAGTATCTTATGCGGGACAACTGATCTATATGCTCAGCAGAAGGGAATTAACCGTGATAAATACCGGATAAGCATCAGACAGACCAGTGAAAAAATAAATATTGATGGCATTCTTGATGAGGAATCCTGGATGACTGCTGAGCGCACAGGAAAATTCCAGCGTGTGACTCCCACCGACACAGGTTATGCCGTTGCACAAACTGAAGTCATGCTCACGTATGACGAATTAAATCTTTATGCCGGAGTTATATGTTATGATCCCACACCCGGGAAAAGACCTGTCGAATCATTGCGCAGGGACTACAACTTTATGAAGAACGATAACTTCATGCTCTTTCTGGATACCTATAATGATCAAACTAATGGATTTGCTTTCGGTATCTCGGCAGCAGGTGCACAAACAGAAGGCCTGCAGTACGATGGCACAAAAGTTCTTTACAGCTGGGATATCAAGTGGCGATCAGCTGTCAGGAGCTTTGATGACCGATGGGTGATTGAGCTCAGCATTCCTTTCCGCAGCATCCGTTACTCTGAAGGAGATGATGAGTGGGGCATCAATTTTGGCCGTCTTGATCTGAAAAACAATGAAAAATCCGCCTGGGCACCCGTGCCACGTCAATTCCCTCATTGTTCGCTTCCCTATACAGGAACTTTAGTCTGGGATAAACCTATGGGTAAAGCCGGGCTGCGCTTTTCCCTTATCCCTTATGTTACCGGAAAAGCTACCAGGGATAATGAGGCCGGTGAAAATACCACATGGAATGGAAATGCAGGTATTGATGCCAAGATGATATTATCAACATCTATGAACCTTGATCTTACAGTAAATCCCGATTATTCACAGGTTGAAGTAGACAGGCAGCAGACCAATCTTGACCGTTTTGAACTTTTCTTCCCTGAGAAGAGACAATTTTATCTTGAAAACAGTGACCTTTTCGCAAATCTGGGAAGTGAGACTGTCAGACCCTTCTTCTCAAGACGAATCGGCCTCAATAATCCTGTAAGAGCAGGTGCACGTCTGAGTGGAAACCTGGGAAATAACTGGAGAATCAGTCTGATGGACATTCAAACCGGTGAGAAAGAAGACATACGTGCATCGAATTACCTGGTTGCAGCCTTGCAACGTTCGGTTTTCAGCCGGTCAAATATATCAGCTTTCTTTATCAACAAACAGGTAATGGATGTAAAGGATGACACTTCTTTTACAGGTAACAGGTTTAATCGTGTTGCCGGGGTGGAGTATAACCTTGCCAGTCGTGACAATCGCTGGACAGGAAAGGCATTTTATCATCAGAGCTTTCAAAACAGTGCAACAATTAAAGATGCAGCAATAGCAGCAAACCTTACATTTTCCTCCCAATATCTTACTGCCACTCTTAACCAGTCAATCGTGGGTACCGGATATGTTGCCGAAACCGGATATATAAGAAGAAGAGGCTATTACGAAATAAATCCGATCTTCCAGTACAAGTTTTTCCCTAACTCGAACATTATCATCAATCACGGACCCGGGGTAAAAACAGATATGTTTTTTGATACTTCCTTATCTCTCACAGACAGGGAAACACAGCTTTTATACAGTGTAGAGTGGATTAATAAGAGTACCACCTCAGTTGATGTCAAAGAGACCTATATCAAACTACAGGCTCCATACGATCCCACTAATACGGGAGGGATCCTGCTTAACGCCAATGAAGATTTCAATTGGAAAGAGATCGGTGCATCGTTTGCTTCAGATCCCCGGAAGCTGTTCAATGTTTCCCTAACCAGCAGGTACGGAGGTTATTATAACGGTTCAAGGTTAACTCTTAACGGAGAATTAAACTATCGGATTCAGCCATATGGAAGCCTTGCTCTGGTCACCACCTATAATAATATATCATTACCTTCACCCTGCAACAGTGCTGAGCTGCTGCTCATCGGTCCAAGGCTGGATTTTACATTTACTGATAAGCTTTTCTTTACCAGTTTCATTCAGTATAACAACCAGATTGATAATCTGAACCTGAACCTTCGTTTTCAGTGGCGTTTTGCACCGGTTTCCGATCTGTTCATCGTATATACCGAGAATTCATTTCCGGCTGATTACACAATTAAAAACCGCGGTCTGGTTATAAAACTTTCCTACTGGTTCAATTAAAAAAGGGTGTCAGACTTCTTCTGGCACTACAAAAGGCTTACGTGCCGGCCGTGACAAATATTTATCTGCTTCTTTGTCCTTTACAAATTTTTCTGTTACCGGATCAAAGTACAATGTCCTTCCAGTACGATAGGCAATGTTACCCAGATGAGCCAGCGCTGATGCCAGGTGAGCTGTCTCTACCGGTGCATTAAGCAAAGACTTATCATGTGCACGAACAGCATCTATGAAGTTTTTGTAGTGATCCCCTCCTTCCCTGCGTGAAGGACCCGGTTTCTTATTCCTTCCGAGAAATGATTCATACCTGTCGTAATTATAAACAACCAGATAGCCCTCACTCCCGTAAAAAATATTACCCACATCGACCCCGTTTTCCTGATTTGTTATCCAAGGACGAACCTCAAATTCGATGATCTTCTTCTCTTTCGGATAATAATAGGTTGTTGCCAGAACTTCAGGTGTCTCCTTGGCATCATCGAAAAGGAACTTACCACCCCCTGCAGTTATTACTTCCGGAAGTCCGACATTCATGCCCCACAGGCAAAGGTCAGTTTCATGTATTCCCTGGTTCCCTACATCACCATTTCCATAGTTCCAGTGCCAGTGCCAGTTATAATGAACCCAGTCGCGTGAGAAGGGTTGCATTGCAGCCGGGCCTGTCCAGAGGTCGTAATCCAGTCCTTCAGGTACAGGTTCAGTACCTTTCCTGCCAATGTCATCACGCCATCGGAAAACCAATCCCCTTGCCATGTATACATTGCCTATAAGCCCGTCGCGGAGATGCTTGATTGCTTCCTGCACCGCAACCGAGCTTCGAAGCTGAACACCATGCTGTACTATGCGATCATATTTTGCAGCAGCCTCTACCATCTTACGCCCTTCAAAAATATTGTGCGAACCCGGCTTTTCGACATAAACATCTTTGCCTGCCTGGCATGCCCAGATCGTAGCAAGCGAATGCCAGTGGTTAGGTGTTGCAACACTTACAGCATCAATTGATTTATCCTCGAATACTTTCCGAAGATCCTGTTGCTGAATTACTTTTTTGCTGTACTTTTTTTCGAATTCCTGAGCGCGTTTTGCCAGAACGACCAGATCAGGGTCACATAAACAAACTACTTCAGCATCAGCAAGATTCATAAAACCAGAGATATGGCTGGTGCCACGGCCGTTCACTCCAAGGACTGCAACCCTTACCTTGTCATTTGCCCCAAAAACACTTGCTGGTATTATGGTCGGAATGGATAGCAGCGCTGCGGCTCCTGCTGATTTCTTAATAAAGCTCCTTCTTGATTCCTTTTTACTTGTTTTCATAAGTTATTATTTTATGGTAATAGTATGTTTATTTAATCATAAAATCCAGGAGAGGTTCATTTTCCAGATATGCGACCAGGTTATCATTCTTTTTCAATGGCCCTACTCCTGAGGGTGTACCTGTGAAAATAAGGTCACCCGTTTTCAGAGTGAAGAATTTTGAAACATATGCAATAATCTCATTAAATCCGAATATCATATCAGAAGTATTACTTTTCTGAACGACTTTATCATTGATTTCAAGCCTGAAATCAATATTTCCGGGATCCTTAACCCTGCTTACAGGGATAAACCTTCCGATGGGCGCAGCTCCGTCAAAGCATTTGGATATTTCCCATGGCATTCCTGCAGCTGACTGACGATTCTGCAGGTCGCGGGCTGTAATGTCAATGCCGACTGTTATTTCATCGAAATAACGGTGGGCAAATTTTGCAGAAATGCCTTTCCCAAGCTTACTGATCTTAAGAACAACCTCTATTTCATATTGCATCAGAGAAGAGAAACCGGGCAGAAAAAACGGTTTATTGTTTTTTATAATGGAGGAATCGGGTTTCAGAAATACAACCGGTTCTTCGGGAACTGGTCTGCCCATTTCCATCGCATGTTTTTTGTAATTCAGTCCTATGCAAATGATCTTCATGTCAGATCTGTATTTTACCAAAAGGCCTCAGCTTTATTTCTGTCAGGATTTTCTTTGTGTAAAGAGGGAAATCACCGTTCATCATCCATGCATAATAAGATGGCTCATCTTTGAAAACAACTTCAACCGGTCTGCCTTTATGCTTACCGAAATTGAAAATCTCTATTCCATTTTCATCAAGAATGATTCTGCCTGCAAAATCTACATTATTATTAAATGAGCTGAAATCCGCAAGCTTTTCAACATCATTTTCAAGATCAGTATACATATCGAGCTGGGCTTTCAGAACTTCATAAGTAGCAAAAGTATCCGCTTTGGAGCTGTGTGCGTTACTGAGTTCCTTCTTACAGTAAAACTGGTAGGCAGCGTACAGGGTGCGCTGTTCTTTCTTATGAAAGATTACCTGAACGTCAATATATCTCCGCTTCCTGAAATTAAAATCGATATTTACCCGAAGAAATTCTTCGGCCATCACCGGAATGTCAAATTTCATAGCATTATAGCCTGCAAGATCACAACCTTCCAGAAAAGCTGTCAGGTTTTTTGCTATCTCCCTGAATGTAGGTGCATCAGCTACATCCTTATCTGAAATACCATGTATGGCAGTAACTTTTTCAGGTATAGGCATTTCAGGATTCACCCTTGTGGTCATCCATTGTTCTCTTCCGTTGGGATTGATCTTAAGGACGGAAATTTCTACAATACGGTCGCTCGAAACATTAATGCCCGTTGTTTCGAGGTCGATAAAGGCAACCGGACGTCTAAGGTTAAGTTCCAATTATCAGGCATTTATCATCATTGGCATCAGGAGCATGAGGAGGTCTTCTGATTCACTTTCTGTCACTGCAGGAAGGAATAGTCCGGCCCTGGTTGGATCGGCAAGTTCAATCATAACATCCTGTGAGCTAATGTTAGCAAGAATTTCAAGAAGGAATACTGATTTGAAGCCAATTTCCATTTCTTCACCTTCATACTGGCATTTAATCCTTTCATACGCGGAAATAGAAAAGTCAATATCCTGTGCCGAGACCATCATCTGGTTTCCTTTAAGCTGCATTTTAACGAGATTGCTGGCCTGATTGGAGAATACGGAAACCCTTTTGAGCGTATTATAAAATTCGACCCTGTCGATGGTTATCTTCCTCGGATTATTCTTGGGAATAACTGAATTATAGTTCGGGTAGTTCCCTTCGACAAGACGGCATACAACTTTATAATCGTTAAGGTTAAAGAATGCGTTTTTATCATCAAACTCAACCTTTACAGGTCCCTCCTCCCTTGGCAAAATATTTTTTAAAAGAGAAGCAGGTTTTTTAGGCAGGATGAATGATGCATTATCATCAGCATGGGCGTCAGTTCTCTGGTACCTTACCAGCTTATGAGCATCTGAAGCAACAAAGGTGATCCTGTCTGGTGCAGCTTCAATAAAAATTCCACCCATTACCGGACGCAGTTCATCATCAGCTGTGGCAAAGAGAGTCTTGTTAATGCCGGCCAGCATAACATCTGCATTGATTGAGAAAACGAATTTTTTATCTTTTTTTATCGCCGGTAATGCAGGGAAATCGATGCCGTTTTGTCCGACTACATTGAACTTACCGTTTTCCGAACTTATGACTACTGCCATTGTGTCCAGGTTAATATCGAAAGTCAGAGGTTGCACCGAAAATTCTTTCAGGGTATCAAGCAGAATTCGAGCAGGCAGAGCTATTGTTCCGTCACCCTGCGTGTTCTCAAGCTTCATCCTGGTAATAAGTGTCGATTCAAGATCAGAAGCGGTTATCTCAAGATCATTTTTATGCAGGTTGAAAAGGAAATTATCAAGAATCGGAAGCGTATTCTTAGAACTTATTACCCTGCTGATAGCCTGCAGATGACCAAGAAGTTCAGTGCTGGACACGACAAATTTCATATTGTTATAAGTTTAAGTTGGTTAAATTGCTGTCAAATTTAATTATTTAACTAAAAATGAGTGAATTGAGCTATTATTAATGGTTAATTCACAACTATCAATATTACAAAAAAAAAATATTACCTCAAATAAAATTATTCAGGAAAGAAATATGACCGTTTCTTGAGCAAAGGATCAATATCAAAATATCTCATAACGAAAAATTCATCCCTGGCCTCTGTTTTTGCCAGTAGCCTGTCGCTGTCAGCAACTCCGTTTTCACCTGTATGCTTTTCCCACAGGGTAAGTACCGTCTTCTCTCCGCTTATTTTGCTGACAGTTATCCTGAATAGCGGATTTTCTGATTCAATTTTTTTCTTTTCCTCATCAGAAATATCAAATTCCCATCTTTCAAACTGGACAAATGTAAAATAAGATATATAGCGTTTGACGCGTAAAGAATCCCATCCCGACAAAGTACTGTTCAAATCTGAAAAGAAGTATTTCTGACCTTTAATTGATATGGAAAATGAGGACGATGTATCACCAACATTTTCAAATATAATTGAGGATATTTCTGAAGGAAGCAGATTGAAAACCGTAAATGGTTGCCAGAACAGTTCATGCATTGTAAATCCCGATCCAATATCTCCCTCAAAACCGGGAACATAAACGATAAATGGTTTGGATCCTTCGCGCATTTTCATCATATTACCATATACGTTTGATCCTGTCTTGTATACAAGGAAAGATTTAATGACCTTATTCCTTTCAAAAACCCGAACCTTAACCGGAGCGATTCTCTTTTCGGATATTTCCTTACTGAATAATTCAGGTGAAACAGGTGATTTGATTTTCATTTCAGTAAGTATTCGGATGATAAAAAGTATACTGCTTTTTCTGGATGCATCCGCACCGTTTACCAGCCAGTTTTCTCCTTCTTTCACAAGAAATAATTTTGTTCCACCTGCTGAGAGTTCAATTTTAGTAATTTCTTCTTTAGGACTTGCAGCAAAGGAACTGTTTCTTTTTCCAAAGGGTGATCTCCCTCTGAAAAATACGACCAGCAAAAGAAGAAGGATTAATGCAGTGAACAACAAAATATTCCTGATAATTATTCTATTCATTATCAATATCTTGTATAAATTCTCTTTCTGAACCATCCATATAAGATTCCTGCCAGAATGACTAAAAGAACCGGTCCGGCAATATTAATAATCTGCCACTTTCCTCTTTCATTCTTTATTCTGCCTTTGTCCAGTAATCGTAATTTTATTTCTCTTGACCGTAATTCCATAATACCGTTATCATCAACCAAATAATTCAGACAATTAATGAGAAAATCCCTGTTCCCGAATACCTCACCTGTATATTTATCCTGACCGAGAGGGATTGGTGATTCAGCAGTTCCGACTCTTCGTACTTCATTTCTTATTATATCAGCATCAGCAATAACGATCATTTTAGTCTCCCTGCTTACATTTTTCATTATGAACCTATTATCTCCAACCAGGTTATCTGTTATCCTGTTTCTGAAAGCAGAGGGAAATACTCCTTCAAGCAATACTGCAACCGGAAGATTAGATTTATTGAAGTTGTTTTCAACGGGTGCCTGTTCAGCCTCCTTTAGTCTTATTACAAGAGGAGGCGACAGAGTTCTTGAATATTCTGATGTTGATAACAGGATGGTCTTTTTTATCGCCGGATCAAAGCCTACCGTGTCGATAAAATTTGTGAATTCACCTTTAACTTTATTCAGGTTTCTTGTGACAGGATGATTTGGAGCAGGGCTAAGTTTAGGATAATATACCCAGGGAGCAGAAACAACCTGTTGTCGTTCACCACCACTCATTACAGTCAGCCTTATAAGCATACATTCGATGTCCTGAACAATTGCAGGATTTACCCTGGCACCATACCTGAATAATTGATCTTCAATATTCAAAGGACGGTAGAGTCCGACTGTTTCTCCATAAATGAGGCTGTCGGAGTTCACTTCAACTTCTTCAAAAAGCCACATAACCTTGCCTCCATTCATGATATACTGATCGAGGACAAACTTGTCGGCCTCACTGAACTCCTTCTCCGGACCTGCAATGATAACAGCAGCATAATTGTCAAGTATGCCAGGCTGACCGCCAATTGTACCTCTGTCAATTGTAAAGAATCTGGCAAGGTTAAAAGTAATGTCGGCAACTTCAATTTCAGGGAATTCACCATGTCCTTCAAGGAAAGCTACTTTATATATTGTATCTGAGCTGACAGTTGCAATAGTCTGTATCATCTCATATTCGAGGCCTTCTATTGAATGAAGGATGTTCTGTTCAGGGGATATCGACTGGTTGTTTTTAAGAAAATTAACCGGGATTTCTATCCCGTTATAATTCACAATCATGCCGGGGAAGATCAGTTTGGTACTTGATCCGCCTTCCTCGTCCGAAGCCTGGATTCTAACAGGATTAAGTCCCTTATCATTCAGGACCTGGTACTGAGCTTCCCTTTGCTGTGCATCTTTGTCCCCTGCCGGATTAATAAACTCATAATCGATGCGCTGTCCGGATGCGATTCTGAATTCATCAAGCATTTCGCGTACTGATCTTTTAAGCCGTTTTAAAGGGATTGGTATTTCACCATCTAGATAAACCTGTATGTATATGTCATTTTTAAGACCTCCAAGAACTTTCAGGGTAGGCTCTGAGAGAGTATATCTCTTATCTTCAGTGAGGTCGAGTCTTATCCTTAAAAGTGAGCTTACGGATGCAATGATTATTATTGCGGCGACGGTAACTATAAACTGAAGCCAGCTTTTAATTTTTATATTTTTGCTACCCGGATTACTTAGCATATCTTAGGTTTTTTTCTTCCATTTTCGTGATAGAAGAACTAATCTGGTAGCCTCATTGAAGATAGCAACCACGGAAATAAAATAAACAATATCCCGGATGTCAATAACTCCCCTGCTCATTGATTTGTAATGTTCATTAATACCAAGATTTATTACAAATTCATCCAGTTTTTTAAGGCCTGGAAGGGAAGCGAATGAATCAAATCCCATAAAAAGGACAAAACTGATCAGAACAGCAATTATAAATGCAATTACCTGGTTATCGGTAAGAGATGAAGCAAATATGCCCGCAGAAGCGTATACTGCTGCAAGGAAAAACAAACCTATAAAAGCTCCCCAGGTACCTCCTCTATCAAGGTTTCCCGGCGATTCACCAAGAATATAAACTGATAAATAATATATCAGACCGGGTAGCAGTGCGAGCAAAACAAGGATAACTGAAGCAAAGTATTTACCCCAGATAATTTCTCTTTCTGTTATCGGCCTTGTAAATATCAGCTCGATAGTTCCCAGCCGCTTCTCCTCTGCTATCATCTTCATTGTTACAGCAGGTACAAGGAACAGGAATACCCATGGAGAAAGAAAGAATAATGTATCAAGTCCGGCATAGCCGCTGTCAAGAATGTTCCATTCACCGGGGAATACCCACATGAATAAACTGTTAAAGAGGAGAAAAACAATAATTACTATATAACCTGCAAGGCTGCTGAAAAAACCGCTTATCTCTTTTCTGAATATTGCAAACATATCGAAGCTTAATTGGTAAAAATAAGCAAATTAGTTTTGATTTAACTCCTGAGTCTTTCAAGCTATTGATTTCTACCTCCTCCCGCTGCATGAACTCACCCCCAGCCCCATCTTTACGAAGTAGAGAGGGGGAACCCAAGGGAGTGAGTACATGATGGCAGAGTCATTTTTTAATAGTAGCATTTCTTATATCCTCAATCCGAACCCCCTGATAATAAAAATCAATAATCTGCCTGAAATTATACCCTTTTGCTGCCATTACCATTGCACCTTCCTGGCACAATCCTACTCCATGACCATATCCTTTCCCTTTCAATAATACTGAATCACCTTCAACGGTAAGTGAAAAGAATGTTGACCTGAGATTTAAATCTGTTCTTATTTGCAGCAAAGGCAAAGTGAATGTGCCGGCATTATATTCAAGCAATCTCGATTTCTGAGCAAAGCTGAAAACAGATGGATTATCCAAAGTCCCGGTATATCCTGATTTTCTCATGTAATTTGTCCAATCGTTCAGGCTTATCTTTTGTTGCCATCTGGCATTAGGTGAATTCAGGCAATAAAGGTCAGCTATTTTCTTAAGGTAAGAATGACCTGAGAGCCATACATCTTCCGAAGGTGAAGTTTCACCACCACAATTGGAATGAAACGCTGCATTGATCAGTGAACTGTCAGGTCCAAAAATAACAAGCCCTTTTGTCTGTAAGGTTGCAGAGGTTATTGCAGTATCAAAAGACAATCCATTATAAGCCTGACAGTGTGTATTATCGCAAAGATTATAATTGTCGTTAATGTGCCTGTCAAAATATTTATACATGTAAGTCCGGGCAATGATGGCCTGTGTATTAAAATACTCTCCGCTTTTTCCTGATCTTCCCTCTGACCTGACTACTCCTGCAATATAATCTTCTATATTACAAGTATTTATAAATAACAGCGTCCCCAGGTCAGGAAGACACAGAAGATCACCTGAATAAAATTGTCTGACTGGTTTGTTACTATTTATCCTAAGCGAGAATTTGTCTTTTCCAGTTTTGCCTGTCAGTAAAACAGAATCACATATATATCCCTCTGAATTTCTTATTTTGACTGTAAGCTTTCCTTTGTAACGGGAGACGATAACCATATCACCTGTATTCATGGTCACCAATTCATCATTATATGAATTTAGTTCATATTCTCCTTCGGTGACTGAAAAGACTGCTGATTCAGGAGTATAGGATGAAAAGAGGCGTATTTTCACCTGCCCTGATAAAAGAGCAGTTTGAAAAAACAATAAAACAGATATATAATATAATTTATTGTACATTATTTTTTCACCACGGAGGGACACTGAGTAACACGGAGTAAAACACAGAGTATCACCCCTTCACCTCTTTCCGCTGTGCGGAATTTCGTCGCTGCGCTCCTCAATCTCCCCCTCTCACTCTCATGTTATCTACCATATCCTTTGCAATCCTTCCTGAAGCGCCTGACGGACCCAGTATCTCTTTTAATTTCTTATATTCTGCAAGCATTTTTTCACGCTTTTGCCCACCAGGCAGAATGCTTTTAAGTTCGGACATAAGGTTTTTTCCGGTAAGAGAATATCCCAGCAATTCTTTTACCACTTCAGAATCCAGAATAAGGTTGACAAGCGATACAAATTTTACCTTTAGCAGCAGCCATACGATCAGCATGGAAAAGATATCCCCTTTATAGCCAACAACCTGAGGAGTATCAAACAGGGCAGTTTCAAGGGTTGCCGTACCAGAAGCAACCATTGCTGCCTCAGCTACATAAAGGATCTCATAAGTTTTTTCCTTAATCAGCATAACAGGTTCTTTGCCGATGATCTCAAAATAGAGATCATCCGGAAGGTTTCTTACTCCTGCCAGAACAAACTGGTATTGAGGGAAATAGCGGACTACCTTAACCATTTGGGGAAGATTATACTCAACTTCAAACCGTCGGCTTCCTGCCAGGATTGCAACAACAGGTTTTTCACCGATGCGCAGTAATTTTTTAATTTCTGTTCTGGCAGGCAGTGAAGATATTTTTCCTTCTATTTCATCAACAAGGGGATTACCATGATATTCAACTGAGATTTTATGTTTCTTATAAAATTCGACCTCAAAGGGGAAGATAATATATATCCTGTCGGTATACTTTTTTATCTGTTTAACCCTATGCTCCCTCCATGCCCAGAATTTGGGTGAGATATAATAGAAGACTCTGAATCCTGATTTTTTTGAGTACTTCGCAATTTTCAGGTTAAATCCCGGATAATCAATAAGTATAACTACATCAGGTTTTAATTCCGCAATCTGTTTTTTGCACAAAATATAATTACTTTTAATTGTCCTGATATTTTTCAGAATAAGTAATATGCCCATAATTGCGGTCTTACTGTAATGCATGAGTAAGGTTGCTCCGGCCGATTCCATCAGATCGCCTCCCCAACAAAATATTTCTGCATTTTTATCTGCATCAAGAAGCTTTCTGACAAGGTTTGAGCCATGCAGATCTCCTGACTGTTCACCTGCGATAATGAAATACCTCATCTCAGTATCTTTACTGCGAATACTATGACAGCCCAGAAGATTGTAATACCAAGCACTCCCCGTGAGGCCCGAAGCATATCAAAGCGGTTGAATAAAAGAAATAACAACAGATTCGGGAGGACGCATAAAGAAATCATATGGGTGATAATATCAGCGTCAGCAATCCGGTTTAACCATGTTTGAAGGCTGGGATTCCCCTTTGAAAAGAGAAATACTATTAAGGCGGTCAAGATAGGTGCCAACAAACCTGAGATAATCCCGGTTGTCATCTTATCATATTTCTCTGATATATTCATTTTTTGAATTTTTCTTCAAGTTCACCAAGAAACCAGTGGGCTGTCATATCAACAGTTACGGGAACTACCGATACGTAATTATTTGTAAGAGCCCATTCATCGGTATCATTAGCATCAGGTTCATGGTTCTGGAAAAAACCTGTAAGCCAGTAATATGTCTTTCCCATGGGATCTTTTCGCTTTTCAAATTCCTCCTTCCAGTTACCTTTAGACTGTCTGCAAATTTTTATCCCTTTAATTTCATTTTGTTCAGCGGCAGGTATATTGACATTAAGGCACACACCAGTAGGGAGCGGCCGTGTTGCCAGCTTTTTCATGATAATCCGGATATATTTCTTACATACCGAAAAATCTGCTGTTGGCGAAAAATTGTTTAGAGAAAAACCCACCGATGTAATTCCATATAAACAACCTTCAATCGCAGCGGCCATTGTACCTGAATACAGAACACTGACCGAAGCATTGGCGCCATGGTTTATACCTGCAACAACCCAGTCAGGATACCGTTCAAGCAACTGGTTAACAGCCAGTTTGACACTATCTGTCGGCGTCCCATTGCATGCATAGATCCTGTGTTTTTCGTTTTCTTCAAGTAGTTTGACACGAAGGGGTGTTTTGACTGTAAGAGCCTGTGACATTCCCGACATGCTTTCCATGGTTGAGATTAAGACCACCTTTCCAAATTCTTCCATTACCTCAAGGAGAGTTCTTAATCCTGCTGCATATAAACCATCATCATTTGTTAAAAGAATAAGCTTGTCATTTTTTTCAGGAACCATAAAACAAATGTTTGGGTACAAAGATAGATAAATACCTTTTCGGTGAATGTGGTAAGAAAAGATTATACCAAAATGGACTCTGCTGACATGTCAAAGGACCCAAAGGAAGATTAAGTATAAAACTTTTCTTAAAATGTGTACTTTTGCTTTCTGTTATTTACTATTTCGTAAAAATGAAGATCTCGTATAACTGGCTTAAAGATTACCTAGATTTCGATATCGATCCACAAAAACTATCTGTCATCCTTACCGGAATTGGTCTTGAGGTTGAGGCAATGGAAGAATGGATGTCATTAAAAGGAGGCCTGAAAGGAGTTGTTATAGGGGAAGTCCTGACCTGCAAAAAACATCCTGCTGCTGACAAACTATGGGTAACAACAGTGGATATCGGTGCACCTGAATCACTTCATATTGTATGCGGAGCACCCAATGTTGCAGCCGGACAAAAAGTCCCGGTTGCCACAGTCGGTACGATTGTTTATAAGGGTGATGAGAGCCTGGAAATCAAGAAATCGAAAATAAGAGGAGAGCTATCCGAAGGGATGATATGTGCCGAGGATGAACTGGGACTAGGAGCTCTCCATGAAGGCATCATGGTGCTTGATAATAATGCTGTTCCCGGAACTCCTGCCTCGGAGTATTTTAAAATAATAAAGGACTTTGTTCTTGAAATAGGTTTGACACCCAACAGGATTGACAGCGGTTCGCACTTCGGAGTTGCAAGGGACCTTGCTGCATATCTTAATATAACAGCCGGTGAGAATAAAAGAGCCGTTATGCCTTCGGTAACAGATTTTAAACCCGATAATAATACGAATTCTTTCGAGGTTATTATTGAAAATTCCACTGACTGCCCCAGATATTCAGGTATTACAATTAGCGGTGTTAAAATCGGGGAATCACCCGAATGGCTGAAGAACAAATTGAGAGCTATAGGGCTGAATCCTATAAATAATGTAGTAGATATTACAAATTTTGTCCAGCATGAAATAGGCCAGCCGTTACACGCTTTCGATGCAGATAAAATTGAAGGTAAAAAAGTAATCATCCGAAATCTTCCCGATAAGTCCAGGTTTGTGACACTTGATGATGTGGAAAGGAATCTTTCATCAAAGGATCTGATGATTTGCAATGAGAAGGAAGGTATGTGTATTGCAGGAGTTTTCGGAGGAATAAAATCAGGTGTAACTGAGTCTACAAAAAATATTTTTCTCGAAAGCGCTTATTTTAATCCTGTTGCAATCAGAAAGACATCAAAGAGACACGGACTCCAGACCGATGCATCATTCAGGTTTGAGAGAGGTGCTAATCCCGAAATCACAACCTGGACACTGAAAAGGGCTATGCTGCTTATTAAGGAAATAGCAGGTGGAAAAATCTCCTCAGATATTATCGATGCCTATCCTGGAAAGATCGAAAGAACAAAGGTTGAAGTAACCTTTAAAAATATAGACAGACTGATAGGGAAAAAAATCGATCATAATCTGATAAAGAAAATTCTTGGATTGCTTGATATCATCATTCTGAATGAATCCGGCGATAACATGACTCTTGAAATACCATCATACAGGGTCGATGTGCACAGGGAAGCAGATGTGATTGAAGAGATTCTGAGGATTTTTGGATATAACAACGTGGAGATTGATAACCATGTTAATTCCACACTCTACTATCCTGAAAAGCCAAATAAGGAAAGAATTATAAATATTATTTCCGATCTGCTGACTGCCAACGGATTTTCAGAAATAATGTGCAATTCTCTTAATCCGGCAACCTGGTATGAGAATGACGATTTCAATAAGGAAGAGCTTGTCATGCTGGCTAATCCTCTGAGTTCAGACCTTAATGCCATGAGGCAATCTCTTTTATATGGTGGTCTCAGCTCGGTTAAATGGAATATCAACCGGCAAAATTCCGATCTCAGGTTTTACGAATTTGGTAACTGTTACTTTTACAGGAAATCTGACAATAAATATCCGGTTGCTGAAGACTATTATGAAAAAAATGTCCTTGGACTTTTCATAACAGGAAATACCGGCCGACAGAGCTGGAATTACAAAAGTGCCCCCACTGATTTTTTCAATATAAAATCCACGGTTGAAATGATTCTTACCCGGCTGGGTGTTTTCCCGGAAAATTTTTCATCAGGAGAAAGTTCAAAAAAGTATTTTGCCGAATCAATTACTTATTCCTTTAATAATAAGCTGGTTGCCGAGGCAGGCAGGATTTCAAAAGAGTACCTGATGAAACTAGATATCGGACAGGATGTGTATTATGCTCATATCGAATGGGATTTCCTGCTGAAACTTATTAAGAACCATACTGTATCTTACAGGGAAATCCCGAAATATCCTTACGTAAAAAGAGATCTTGCCTTACTTCTCGACAAGGGAGTGAAGTTCAGGCAGGTCAGGGAAATTGCTTTCAAAACTGAAAAGAACATTCTTCATGAAGTCGGTCTTTTCGACGTTTATGAAAGTGATGAACTGGGTAAGAATAATAAATCATATGCTGTATACTTTATCCTGCGTGATGATCTTAAGACATTAACCGACAAGAGCATAGATAAGATAATGAATAACCTCATCCATGCTTTTGAGAAAGAACTTAATGCCAGGATAAGGTAATGAAGAACCAAAGACTGGAACTGATTAAGGGAGACATAACAACTCTTGATGTTGATGCCATAGTAAATGCTGCCAACAACTCACTTCTAGGCGGAGGTGGTGTTGACGGGGCTATCCATAAGGCGGCAGGACCTGATCTTCGTGCCGAATGTGTAAATCTGAATGGCTGTCCGACAGGCCAGGCAAAAATAACGAAGGGTTACCGTTTAAAGGCAAAGCATATTATTCATACAGTAGGACCAGTATGGTGCGGAGGCTATCGTGATGAACATTCTCTCCTGGCATCATGTTACCAGACAAGCCTCTCACTTGCAAAAGAGAACATGATAAAGACTCTTGCTTTTCCGGGTATTTCGACAGGTGTTTATGGATTTCCGAAAGACCAGGCAGCCTTGATAGCTGTCAGCGAAACAAAAAGATTCCTCAGAAAAAATGTGTTCCCGGAAAAGGTGATTTTTGTTGTGTTCTTCGATGACAGTTACGAAATTTACAGGAAGTTGCTTGATCAATGATCTCTATTTTCAGATCTGTAAAAAATTATTTTTCGCTTGTTAAATTCAGTCATACTGTCTTTGCTTTGCCATTTGCGCTGATCGGCTTTTCGCTTGCCGTTTCAAAGGATGATCAGGGATTCAGTCTGAGGTTACTTTTGCTGATTATACTCTGCATGATCTTTGCCCGAAATGCAGCAATGGGTTTTAACAGGCTGGCAGATAACAGATTTGACGCCAAAAATCCAAGAACAAAAAACAGGGAGATCCCTGCCGGAATAATCAGTACAAAAGCCGCAGGAGCTTTTATAATAATAAATTCAATTCTTTTTATAATTACGGCCGGATTTATTAACCGGCTGGCACTTATTCTGTCTCCTGTCGCACTCATTATAATTCTCGGATACAGTCTCACTAAAAGAATAACCTCACTCTGTCATTTTATACTGGGGCTTGGACTCAGCCTTGCACCAATAGGCGCTTATATCTCTGTCACAGGTGCTTTTTCCCTTACACCTGTAATATATTCATTAATTGTTCTGACATGGGTAAGCGGATTTGATATTATATATGCTCTGCAGGACGATGAGTTTGACAGATCAAATAATCTGCATTCGCTGCCTTCTGCTACCGGGAGAAAAAGAGCACTGGCCATTTCTGTTATTGTCCATTTTATAACATTTCTACTGGTAATCACAGCAGGTTTTACCGGTAACGGCGGATTATTCTTCTGGATTGGGGCTGTAATATTCACGGTACTATTAATATATCAGCACCTTATCGTGAAGCATGATGATATTAGCAGGGTAACGCAAGCTTTCGGTACTACAAACGGCATAGCCAGCATCCTGTTTGCCATTTTTGTAATAACCGACCTGTTTTTCAGATAATTATGATCCTTTTAAGCTTTACTCATAAAATTTTCATATACTTGTTTTTTATTTCTCGGCACAAATTTTAAATTTAAGGGTATGGGGGAACTGATCGTTAAAGAGGTTGTTACTAAAAAAGATCTGCGAAAGTTTATTTACCTGCCTTCAAAGGTTCATAAAAAAGATCCAGAATGGCTACCACCAATATACATGGATGAGCGGTTGTTATTCAACAGGAAAAAGAATAAATCCTACCTGTATGCCGATGCTGTACTCTACCTTGCATACAAGGATAAAAAGCCTGTCGGAAGGGTTATGGGCATTATCAACAGGAGATACAATGAAATACAAAATGAAAAGCACGGTCGTTTTTGTTTCATGGAATGCTTTGAAGACCAGGAGGTTGCACATGCCCTGATTACTGTGGTTGAAGAATGGGCAAGGAAAAACGGGATGATAAAAATGGTAGGCCCTCTGGGATTTTCCGATAAAGATCCTCAGGGTTTTCAGATTGAAGGATTTGAATATCCTTCATTCATCGTCAGCGCGACAAATTCGCCATATATGCCCTTGCTGATTGAACGGGAAGGTTATGAAAAAAAGGTTGATCTGGTAAATTATTTCATAAAGAGGCCGGAAAAATTGCCTGAAGTCTATGAGAAAGCTTTTTCAAGAATTACCAGAAATAACGGATTTAAGATAATTGAATTCAAATCAAAAAAAGAACTTAAGCCATATATAATTCCTGCGCTGGAACTTATGAATGAGGCTTTTATGGAAATATATGGTTTTGTACCTCTTAATGATAAAGAGAAACTGGAGTTTGCAGAACGGTATCTTCTTATAGTTGATCCAAAATTTGTTAAGCTTGTTGAAGCAGAAGGGAGTATTATCGGATTTGCTATTGGCCTTCCTGATATTAGTCCGGGTATAAAAGCTGCTAAAGGGAAATTATTCCCTTTTGGGATCTTAAAGGTTCTTCGCGTATCGAAACGGTCAAAAAAATTACTTATGATGCTCGGAGGTATCAAAAAAGAATTCAGGGGACAGGGAGTTGATGTACTTATGGCGGTCAAGATGCTTGAGTCATGCATAAAACATAAAATGGATTCAATTGATATACATCTTGTCCTTGAGACTAATACAAGGATGAGAGCGGAAGCTGAAAGAGTCGGCGGCCAGATAATTAAGAAATTCAGGATTTACCAGAAATCCCTCTAAAACCGGAAAATAAAAGAAAATCCAAGCAACTCTTTAAATTGAATCATGGCAGCTTTTTTCGGCTTTCCATCCAGCCCAAGTACCTCTTTCCCTTCCTTGTCAAGAACCGGTGTTTTCGTATCATCATCAAAAATAAGATGAGTATTGAACCGGACATCCGTGAACCAGTTCAGGTTAGCGGTTACAATCATTTCCCAGTCCACATCAATATTTAACGGGTTATTAATATAGTTGGTAAAAAGTTGTAACCTGTTGATGACAGTTACGGTTTTATAAGGTTTATACTCATGTGAAATCATAAAACTTGCTCCTGGTTCATTCTTTGATCTTTTGTCATTAGCGATACCATATTTTGTCTGGTCAATTTTTGCTGTGTCCAGTACAAATGTTCCTTTATATGAGAGTGGAGAGAAGTTAATTGAGGTATTCTTATTTGGTTTGTAATCCAGCCCCAGACCAACAGTAAGAATTGCGGGATTCATAAACTTTGAGACAACTTTCGTTTCAGTCGCCGTATAGGTTTTGCCTATGGCTATCTGCGTCTTAAATAATAAAATACCACTGACATCGAATTTACCAAAGGCTTTGTGGTTGAGCTTGGAATTGGTCTCAAGCAGGTCAAGATTCTTCCTTAAATCATATTTTCCGGCAGCCATAAGCGCGATAAGCCCGAATTTCAGCCTGGCAAAATGGTTTGAAGAGAGCTTCAGATCTTTATTGGTGTAATTTGCATAACCAGTTATGTCGAACATAGTTGAAATGTTGCTTTCACCACCTTTAACCCAGTTTGTCATTAAGGCCAGGTTAAGTGCAAATGATGCTTCGGAACGGTATTTCCAGTACTGAGGCTTGATCGTTATCTTCCTGACATCCAGCAATTTGGACCTGTCAAGCTCCTGCAGGTTAATCCTTGCATCAGAGTAATTTCCCTGTTTCCCTGGTCTTCTGAAGCTTATTCCCTGTTCAAGATAAAGTCCAGAGGAATGATAACAGGGATTTTTAGCTTGAGCGGTTCCCATATGTAGAACTTATCCCAGGGGATGCTTATTGAATCATAAGGATACCTTTTCAGAAAAATCACAGAAGAATCGAAGGGAGCATGAGAAGCTTCATAAACCAGTTGCCCGATAGCAAGCCTGAACGGATCACGGATATTTTTCCAGTATTGAGGTTGAAATCTTTGCTGAAGAAATTTTACTGCTTGCACTGTTGTAAGAATGATTTCAGGTTTTTCCTGACTGCCATCAGTAATAATTCCACTTTTTCTCAATGAATCTAATATCGTCCCTTTCAAATTGCTGCTTTTTGTAGGCACCTGCGAAAATCCAGATATACTGATACTTATAAAAAGATATAATAGAAATAATTTAAGAGTTTTCATTCTCATGATCTTTTGTTTTTCTTATTGTATCGACAGGTTAAATTTATTGCAAAATACTTTTAATTTTGTAATCAGTAACTATTTAACAACGATGTCCGGTCGAGTAGGTAAAGGGGAGTTTCACCCCTAAACCTCTCACGGAACCGTACGTGATACTCTCGCATCATACGGCTCTTGTTACACAAAGGTTAAGCGCCAATGAAGCCATACTGCCAGTGAACAAATAACCCAGGATAG
>JALHSP010000155.1 GCA_022865305.1 Bacteroidales bacterium
AAAACAGCCAGGATTATTGAACGGAGTGTATATGCTGAGTATTACGAAAGGAACCGCAGAAACATAAAAGAGAAAGAGAAGCTTTATAAACGTCGGCAGGCTATTGCTGAGCATCCCTTCGGAACGATGAAACGACAATGGAGATTCAGCTATGTTCTTACTAAAAAAGGAATAAAACGGGCAAGTGTTGATGTCGGATTTATGTTTATTGCATACAATTTAAGGAGAGTCATTAACATCCTGGGAGCTGATAAGCTCAGGGAGTATCTCCGGGCTCTTGTTTCAGTATTTTTGAGCATAATACGCTATTTCAGACCTGAAATCAGCCTTCTACAGACATTTTTTCCTTTGCCACTGATTGGTGAAGATAAATTTCCGGCATCGCTTAAACCGGCTTAAATCAGATGTAGGTTAGCCGATAATTGAAGGTTTTTAGACGAACTCCCGTTATGCCCAATTGCTTAAAGAAAAAAAAGAATTAATTTTATAGGTTAACGGATTACGCGTCAGTCTCCTCGAGACGAGCGTAGTGAGCGCAGCGGTCGGCTGGACGCGCTTGTTGGGCGACGCATCGTTCAAACCCTTGGTTTTCTTGAGAAAAACATAGGCGTTCTGGATTTGTACTCCAGGTAGGATGCTCCAAATCGAATCTCCAGCTCTCGTTCTTCATACACTTTCGCAAAGAAAATATATGCCGGTGCAAACACGATGAGTACCCAGAGCACAAACAGCGCAGACTGAAACCAGATGCCTAATGACACGAAAAAAGCCAGAGCTGCAAGCGCCATAGGATTACGCGTCCAGGCATACAACCAATCTGCCGCCAATTTCCGACTGAGCGCAATGAAAAAAGGTGCACCGAATCCTTTCAAGGCAAGGTTTACCACTGTCAGCAAAAAAGCTGCCCCAGTAATAATGACCAGAATGAAGCCGATTACAGATGGTATTGGGAGTACCCAGCCAGACCAATCTTGATAAGTGGTTACTGCTCGAACGATAGGAACACCAAATGTAAAACCCAGACCAAAATGTACAAACGTCGTTGTCCAGACAGCGTGGCCTATTGTTTGTTGTCGGTCTAATATCTTCCTGCCGAGCCAAACAAGGGGGAATGTCAACAATACCCCTCCCACAATGATGGACAGATTCATTATACCTGAAAGTGGTTGATTGAGCACCCACAGCCAAATAAGCCAGATGAGCACTAAAAGGGCAATCCTAAAAAATAATTCAACGCCATGTTTCATGGTAGCCTCCTATGACCATTTTCGAGACCGCCCAACTACTAAATAGATTGCAAAATTGCAGTCTATTACTCGTTAGACTTTGGTTAAACAATTTAATTACTAATTAGTTATAAAAATATTGCTTTGCATAAATATTACAAAATAATTTTTTTAATTTTATAAAAATAAAATAAAAAATGATCAAACCAAAATTAACAGACAGAGTAATTGAGAACAAATAAAATAAAACAATTAAAAGTTTGATTTGAAAATAAACGCAACAGTGCATAACAAAGTGTATAAGCCATAAGGGTTGCAGAGGTTTGCAAAGGATTTCACTCGCATCAGCAATTCGTGTAGCTTGATAGGAACGTAGCTCCGAAACCCTTACAGCTCATACACTCGAACGTTAGCTGTAAGGCGGCTGTGCGTAACGACTTAATTGCTAGCGCACAAGCAAGAGTTTTGCAGCCCGTCCCTGCGCTGCAAAACACATGCTTTTTTTGCCTACCCAGACCACTATATGACAGCCTCTCTGTTACTTTTAAGTTTTAACCAAGACAAATAAATGGTTTTTGCAATAACACTTAGACAAATTACCTATAGTACTGATAATAGTGAATGCAAATCAAAAGTCTAAGCCCTTGTAAATGTTTAGAGATGAAAGACTTCTGGCCCTCAATAAAGGATCGTAGTAAAATCAACGTATTAAAAGTCATATTTTAATACGTTGGAGGTCATTCATATCCGGCTCTTTTAGAGCCACCTTTTGCAATTCATTTATAACATGATTGCATCTCTTTTGCGTAGCTTACGCTTGAGCTAAAGCTTCAGCGTAGGCGCACGGCAGAGCCTGGGCTGGAAAGGCTTACTTACCTTATTGCCCCGCTGTTAGATACAAGAACTAACGCCAGTAAGCAACTTATCCCAATTATTATTCATCATATTAAAAATCAGATGCCATGAGAAATAAAACAATTCTTATTCTGTGCATCGCTCTCTTAACGGGATGTGAAAAAATAACAGATATAAATCAGCAAATATTGTTTCAGGTAGAATATATGAACGCTGCCTGGGGCCCTCAGCATCATGTCCGTTTAGTTGATTCTTCCGGAATTGTTACAAGTTATGATTTACCCGTAATCTGGAATCACCCAAACTCAAATGGATACATAAGCCTATTCAAAATGAATGAAAATATTGTTCAAACCGGAGAAATTGATTGCACAATCAACAAAAACATATTAAAGAAATATTTTAATAAGCTTGATGAAGCAGAAAAAGGAGATATATCAGATCCTGAGCACAGAATGTATGATGCCGGCATTACCATCTATTCAGGATTTCTTTATGACTCACACAAAGAAATGTATAAACAAGTTTTTATCAGGCAGGTTGGAGATATGTACATTGAGAATGAATCCAATGATGCCAACGACATATATAATTGGATGATAACAATTTGCGATAAAAAGTAAGGTTATTCATATATGGCTCTTTCAGAACCGCCCGGGCGGAGTAAAAAACACACAATGCGTATTATTTAATGCACTGTCTGTTCTTTTTTGGATTTCTCCTCTATGTCTGGCACAGGAATTGCAAAAAGTTTAGAAAAGCGTTTCAAAGGGGTTATGGAATTTATTAACCTTTTGCATCATGTTAATAGTGATTATCTAAACCTTACTACAATGAAGACATTGAAAATCCATAACAGAAAGATCTTTTTGCTAATCCTTATAACCATTCTGTTTAACCCATTCCTGAGTTTTGTTAATGCACAATCAAACAATCAGGGGACCATTAATCCGGTTATGAAAATCAGCAATCTGAACAGGAACACAGAAAACCCTATGCGGCTTGATATACTTAATATAGACATTAAAGTTGTCGGGCAAATTGCGGTTACAACGCTGGATATGACTTACTTCAATAACAATTCACGCGTAATGGAGGGGGAATTTAATTTTCCTTTAGGCGAAGGGCAAGCTGTTTCGCGTTTTGCACTTGACATTAATGGTGCATTGCGCGCAGGAGTTGTGGTTGAAAAAAAACAGGGACGTAAAACCTTTGAAGCAATTGTCCGTCGTGGTGTAGATCCCGGATTGCTTGAAATGACCGAAGGAAATAACTTCCGTTCGCGTGTATACCCATTACCGGCAAAGGGTTCCAGAAGAATTGTGTTGTCTTTTGAACAGGAACTGACCGACAAAGGAAACAATGATTTGTATATACTTCCATTAAAAATTAATGAATCCGTACGTAAATTCTCTATTCATGCAGAAGTTATCAAAAATCAGGTAGTTTTGGATTTGGAGAATAACGAGTTAAGTAATTTATCATTCAGTCATTGGAACGACTCATATGTTGCAGATTTTAAACAGGATAATTATACTCCAGATAAGCAAATAGCACTTGCATTCCCCCATGTAAGCGATTCTGCAAGAATTTTCACGGCAGCTAAAAACAACAATTCAGATTCATCATATTTTTATTTAAGTATAAGGCCCAGGATAATTGTTAAAGCAAAAATGTTGCCTAAACAAATTACATTGCTTTGGGATAATTCAAACTCAGCTCAGGACAGGAATATTGAAAAAGAGTTGGCAGTTCTTGGAGCCTATATTCAGAAAATAGGGAGTTTGAGTATTGAACTGGTACCATTCAATATTAAAACCGGGAAAGCTGAAACATTTGAAATAGCAAATGGGAACTGGGATAAACTTAAATCAACAATTAAGGCAATGGTTTTAGACGGAGGAACATCATTTGGAAGTATCGATTTTACAAAATTCAAAAGTGAAGAAGTTCTTCTCTTTACAGATGGAATGACAAATTTCGGCAGCCCGGAACCTGTGTTTTCTAAAACTCCTGTAAATACAATTAACTCGAGTGTTACCGCTAACCATGCTTTTCTTACATACATAGCGCAACGCAGCGGAGGGGTGTATATTAATTTAAATAAGCTTACCAGTGCTGAAGCTTCTACGTTACTCAATAATAGCAACTTTCATTTTATTTCGGCACTGGTCGAAAATGGTAAAGTATCGGATATTTATCCATCTATGCCTTATCAGTTTAATAATTCTTTCAGTCTGACCGGGATTATGGCAGGCAAATCGGCCACATTGTTACTGAATTTTGGTTTTGGAACCACTTTTGTATATTCGAAACGAATAATGATTAATGCTGACAATTCCGTTGAGCCAGCACTGCTTCGCCGGTTATGGGCAGAGAAAAAGATTGCAGAGCTTAACCTGGAAGCCGAGAAAAACAAAGATGAAATTTCCCTTACCGGTAAAGAATTCGGCACAGTTACACAAAACACTTCGTTAATTGTACTTGAAAACCTGAGCGATTACCTGCTATACGATATTGTGCCGCCAAAAGAATTGCAGAAAGAATATTTCAAACAAAAGTATACCAATGAAAAAGATGCTTCTGAAAGAATAAAAAATCACATTGACTATGTCGTAACTCTGTTAAATGAGCAAAGTAAATGGTGGATTACTAATTATCCAGTTTTACCTGATAAACCAGTAAATGCGCAAAGATCAGGTAATAATCAGGCTCAGCTCCCGGATTCTGTTGTAACTGATGCAAATTTGGAAGAAGTTGTAGTAGTTGGCTATGGAGCACAAATAAGAGGTAATGTTGCAGGTGTTGTTTCATCAAATCGTAGAAACAGACCTCTTGCAGGACGTGAAGCTATGGCGATTATAATGGTTGAAGAACCAGCTGAACCTAATCAAGCTCCAATTCCTTTTTTATATGTGGGCCAATCAAATGATATGCAAAAAGCAGGGAACAAAGCAGATATTCAACTCAATGCATGGGATCCGCAAACGCCCTATTTAAAGGTACTTCAATATGCTCCAAAAGGAGAAGAATATAGTACCTATTTAAAACTTAAGAAAGAATATGGATCAACCCCCTCATTTTATATTGATGCATCCGATTTCTTTTCAAAAACAGGGAAAAAGGATAACGCTGTCAGAATTCTTTCAAATCTTGCAGAGCTGATGCTTGAATCACCAGAGCTGTTGCGTACTTTAGGCAAAAAACTGCTGGCTTTAAACTGTAATGCCGAGGCAGTGATGGTCTTCAAAAAAGTGCTGGAACTAAAGGAAGAAGAACCCCAATCGTACTGTGATCTTGGTCTTGCGTACGAGGCAAATGGAAATTCACAACAGGCAATAAGTACTCTTTATGAAGTAGTGAAAAAAGAATGGGATAGCCGCTTCCCTGCAATCGAAATCATTGTTTTGAACGAAATAAATAATTTAATTGCCATACATCCAAAACTTGAATATTCATTTGTTGACAAACGGCTGCTAAAAAATGAACCAGTTGATATCCGTGTTGTTCTAACCTGGGAAACTGATAATTGTGATATTGATCTTTGGGTAACAGATCCATCAGGCGAAAAATGTTTTTATGGGAATAGGCTAACCCGAGTGGGAGGTAAGATATCTAATGACTTTACAGGTGGTTATGGCCCTGAAGAATTTATGATCAAAAAAGCCATTCAGGGAGAATACAGAGTGCAAGCCAACTATTATGGAACTCGTTCGCAATCGCAACTGGCGCCTGTCAATCTGCATTTGAAATTTATTACAAATTTTGGGAAATCCGACCAGAAGAAACAGGAAATCACCATTCGCCTCGAAGATCAGAAAGACATTATTGATGTGGGTAAATTTAGCTTTTCGGTTAATTGACACAGCGTGGGTATTATGATGAATATTTTTTGGTGTATCTTTAAGTTATGATCTATTTTCTATCGTTATCGTTTTAATTAAATGATTTAGAAAAGCCATGACACCAATCTTCCAAAGAAATTTCCTGCTTACATTATTTTTTCTTCTTTCTTATGGGATCTCAATGTCCCAGGTACCTGCAAACCCAAATAATAACCGTCTGTCTGCCGGTTTTTATAAGGATCGCCGTGATAACCTTCGGCAGATCATGCCCCAAAATTCAGTCTTTGTCCTGTTTGCGTCACCGAAAAGAACTTTCGCTTCAGATGTTGATTATGTTTATCATCAGAATCCGGATATGTTCTATTTCTCAGGTTACCCTGAACCAAATTCAATGATGTACATCTTTAAAGAAGAACAAAAAGTTGACGGAGTTGAAACGCCTTTCAATGAAGTTATTTTTACACCAACGGCGGAAATGTCTGAAATTACATTTACCGGTAAAAGTATGGGGGCTGACGAAGCCATGAAAGAGCTTGGAATCCAGCTTGGGGTAGAAGCATCAAAATACGAAGAATTTCCTGTTGACCTGTTGAAATTCAAAGTAATTATTACCGACAGACTTCCATCAGATGTTAGAGAGAGTAATTCTCCTTCCTCCCTCTCAGGTTTAATAAATGCTTTCAAGAAAAAAACAGGAATTCAATATATTCCTGATAATTTCTCTTTGATGCTAAGTAATTATATTTCAGATTTAAAGAATGATACACAGCTAAAGGAATTCATCGAGGCGGTTAAGGCATATATTGCTATGCGATCAGATAAAGTAACTATCGACCCTGTATTAACCCGTTTTATTAATTCTTCCGATTCATTAACAAGGGCTCTGATAAGGGATTCAATTGTTAATCAACGTATTAACTATTTATATTTTAATCGTTTAACCAGTACTTTACGACAGATCAAAGCTGAGGAGGAAATTGCGGTTATCAAAAAAGCTATTGAGATAACATGCAATGCACACTGTGAGGTGATGAAAGCTGCAACTCCTGAAATGAGTGAAAGAGAAATTCAGGGCATACATGAATTTATGTACAAACTGAAGGGAGCAAAAGAAACAGGTTTTCCTTTAATAATTGCATCAGGAAACAATGGATGTACACTTCACTATGAGGAAAATGATGCTCCAAGAGTCGGCAACAACCTGATACTTATGGATGTGGGAGCAATGGTTTGCGGATACTCCGCAGATGTGACAAGAACGATTCCTGCAAATGGCAGGTTTTCTCCGGAGCAGCTTGCAATCTATAATACTGTTCTTGAAGCTCAGGACTCTGCTTTTTCATACTGTAACCAGGGAATGCCATATACAAAACTGGATCCAATTGGCAGAAAGGTAATCGCTGAAGGGCTTAAAAAGCTTGGAATTATTGAAGAGACTGAGCAGGTCTTTGTCTATTATACTCACACGATATCCCATCCTATCGGACTTGATGTACATGATAAATATCTCAATGGTACAACATTAACTAACGGGATGATTATAACACTTGAACCTGGCATTTATATTCCGATTGGCAGCAAATGTGATAAGAAATGGTGGGGAATAGCTGTAAGGATTGAGGACGACATTCTAATAAACGATAACAACCCTGTAAATCTCTCGCTATCTGCACCCAGAAAAGCTCATGATATTGAAAAACTCATGAAGAAATCAAGTCCTTTCAACCAGTTCAGATAATCCTTTTAAAAGACTTTCGGCAATCATGAACAAATGAGACCAATTCACCTGAAAATCATTTAAATGAAATATGTACAGTTAGGGAAAACATCATTAAAAGTAAGTGAGATTGGGATTGGTTATGCCAGTATATGCTCGAGGAAGATTTTTATCCCTATTGCTATCAGGATGACACCTCCGACAATTTCGACTTTCTGACCAAGCGTTTCTCCTGCTGATTTTCCGATCCTTATTGCTGTCATTGAAGCAAGTAATGTAACAAATGCGATAATGACTCCTGCAGTCCATATTTTTACATCAAGAAGTGCAAAACTGATACCGACTGCAAATGCATCGATACTGGTCCCAAGGGCAATTGTTAACAGAACAAGCGGTTTACTATAATCTATTATTTCTTTTTTATCCTCTTTTTTCAAACCCTCAACGATCATCCTTATACCAAGGAATGCAAGCAGTCCCAGTGCAACCCAGTGGTCAACAGTTTTAAGCGCATTCGAAATTGCTGATCCCAGAAAATATCCGGTAACTGTCAATCCTCCCTGAAAAAGTGCAAGCAGTGCAGCCACACGGAGTGCCTGCCTGAAAAGTATCTTATACCTGACAACGCCATATGAAAGTGAGACTGCAAATGTGTCGAAAGAAAGACCGGTTGCTATTGCAAGTATTGTGATAAAATCCATTAGTGCTTTGAAACTGCGCAAATATAATATAAAACATCATTTTGAAGTTTTGTATCCTGATTATATATCTTTGCACACCTTAAACAAAGTTACCATGAGAACTGTTATTCAACGTGTAAGCAGGGCATCAGTCACAATTAATGATCAAAAGAAATCTGAAATCGGCTCAGGGTTACTTGTACTGGTTGGAATTGAAGAATCTGACAATGAAACCGATATTGAATGGTTATGCAATAAAATCGTACAGCTACGGGTCTTTAACGACAATAATAATGTTATGAATCTTTCTGTCACTGACACCGGAGGCAGCATTTTGGTAATAAGCCAGTTCACGCTTCATGCAAAAACCAGGAAAGGAAACAGGCCTTCATACATCAAAGCTGCACCGCCCGATATTGCGATTCCGTTGTATGATAAGTTTGTTTCAAGGCTTACGGAGCTCCTCGGCAAACCGGTCGGTTCAGGGGAATTCGGTGCCATGATGGAGGTTGAGCTGGTAAATGACGGCCCGGTGACAATTATTATTGATACAAAAAACAAAGAATAAGGGACTATGCAGGAGTCGATCCCTCATAATGATGAAAAAATACTGAAGAGATCTGTTTTACTGGTATCGGCTTTTGCCGCTTTTCTCACACCGTTTATGGGCTCCGCTATTAATCTTGCGCTGCCATCGATTGGTAAAGATTTCAATGCCAGTGCAATAGAACTTGGATGGATTGCCAGCAGCTTTATCCTTTCCTCGGCTATCTTCCTGCTGCCATTCGGCAGACTCGCAGATATTGTAGGAAGGAAGAAGATTTTCACAATTGGAATACTGCTTTTCACAATATCGACTTTCCTTATCATCTTCTCATGGAATATCGTATCCCTGATAGTCCTGCGCATCTTTCAGGGGATTGCAGGGGCAATGATTTTCGGCACCAGTCTCGCCATAATTACCTCGGTGTTCGGCCCCGGTGAACGCGGAAGGGCAATGGGTATCAACATCACAGCCGTTTATACCGGCCTCTCTGGCGGACCTGTACTGGGAGGATTGCTTACACAACATTTCGGGTGGAGAAGCATTTTCGGCTTTCTTGTACCTCTCGGAATAGTATCATTGTACCTGATTTTTAAAAAGATGAAGCCGGAATGGGCCGAATCGAAAGGTGAAAAATTCGACTGGCAGGGATCGGTTATTTATGGTGTATCACTGGCATCATTCATGTATGGCTTTTCAAAGCTGCCCTCCTCAGCAGGCTGGGTTTTTCTTGGTACCGGTATGCTTTTCGGTATTGTCTTCGCTCTTTTCGAAAAAGCAATTACCAATCCTGTTTTCGATATAAGGCTGATCCTTCGTAACAGAGTTTTTGCCTTCTCGGGGATTGCTGCCCTTATCCATTATTCGGCAACATCAGCAACAGGTTTTTTCATCAGCCTGTATCTGCAGTATCTTAAGGGTTTTGATGCCCGTACAGCAGGATTTATCATGATATCACAGCCCGTAATGATGGCGCTATTGTCACCGCTTGCAGGAAGATTATCTGATAAATATAATCCCGGAGTCATAGCATCGGCTGGCATGGGACTTACAGCCACAGGACTTATAATTCTTTGCTTTGTCCATGAGAGTAGTCCTGTACTTCTGATCATTTCCCTCCTGGCCATAATGGGAATAGGATTTGGACTTTTCTCCTCTCCCAATTCCAACGCCATAATGAGCTCTGTTGAGAAAAAGCATCTTGGTGTTGCATCCGGTGTGGTTGGGACTATGAGGATGGTGGGTCAGATGCTCAGTATGGGAATTGCAATGATGCTCCTTGCGCTTTACATGGGGAAAGGAGCAATTACTCCCGCCACTTTCCCTGTTTTCATTACAGTCATGCGCACCGGTTTTGTGATATTTTCAGTGCTCTGCATCCTTGGGATTTTTGCTTCGCTGGCAAGAAACAAAAAGCTTAATTCTCCCCGCTCTTAGTCCCGGGTGCTGCCTGAATTATCTTAAAGGTCTTGCGTTAATGCGACGCACCACGTTGCGGAAACCACATTCCCGGATTGCTGAGAAATCCCGATCTGTTTGTAACAGAACTCCGGTAACGCTACTTTTTGATTTTTTTGTACAACTAAAAATCATAATTGAAATAATTATGAATACAAAAAGCATTATATTGAAGCCGTTCTTTTTTTCATGATATGCTTATTTAATTAATTAACCAGAATCCTGTATGACAAAACTATATCAAAAACTGATCAAATCGTGCCCGGCAGAGACGGAAATTAAAAATGGGCTTAAAAATGCATTTTCGACCCCTCCTGAGGTTCCGGATAAACATTTGTTAATGAATATTCTGAATGTTATAGATCTGACCAGCCTTAACACCACCGATTATAAAAGCAATATTATACATTTAACCGGGAAAGTAAACAGTTTCCAAAGCCGGTTTACCAATATACCGAATGTTGCAGCTATCTGCGTTTTCCCGAATTTTGTTGAAGTGGTAAAAGATAAGCTTACTGCAAAAAATGTAAAAATTGCTTCAGTTGCAGGAGCCTTTCCAACTTCCCAGACATTCATGAGCATCAAGGTGTCTGAATGTAAAATGGCTATTGATGCCGGTGCTGATGAGATTGATATTGTGATCCCAGTAGGAGCATTTCTTCAAAATGATTTTACGATGGTCGTTAATGATATAAAGGAGTTAAAAGAAGCTGCCGGAGAAAAACAGCTTAAAGTTATCATTGAGTCAGGCCTGCTCGGAGATTTTGAACAGATCTTTAAAGCTTCGATGATTGCAATGGATGCGGGGGCCGATTTTATCAAAACATCCACCGGGAAAACAAGCATATCAGCCACACCAGAAGCCGCATTTGTTATGTGCAGGGCAATTTCTGATTTCTATACCGAAACTGGTATAAAGGTGGGATTTAAGGCAGCGGGAGGTATTACTTCTCCGGATGAGGCATTTAGTTATTACCGGATAGTAAACCATTGTCTTGGTAAAGACTGGCTGAATAATAAACTATTCAGGATCGGCGCAAGCCGCCTGGCAAACAATATTCTTTCCGAAATTGCCGGTGAGCGACATGATCATTTCTGAGCAGGAACAAAATATTGTAATACAGGATTCGGTCAGAAAATTGTCAGACTCTCTGGACAGGCAGGAAAGAATATCAGCTGATACAATTAAAACAGTTGATTCTGCCCAGGCTGGAACAGAGGCCACGCCCCGGATTACTGAGATCCTGAAAGTAACTGATACAACTTCAGTATGCACAAGAAACAGCATTTCAGACGTTACTTTTTATGACTCAAATAATCTGGTATACAGAATTGACGTGAGATCTTCAAACAGCTTTCCATTCCTTTTTATTGAAAAAAATATAGGGAATAAGCTGGATGAGAGGATTTCATTGATGAAACACCTGAGAGAAGGTAAAGAGCTGCCTGTCCGTCCATTTAACGAAGACTGGATTATCTTAATATTTCTTTTTGCTGCATTGATTTTTTCAGTGGCAAGAACTTTTTCAAAAAAGCTTTTCCCTGATGCAGTAAAGTTTTTTCTTTTTCGTGGCATAGGTGATACATCTTTCCGTGATCTGGGAATTTTGTTTCAATTGCAATCAACATTACTGAATCTTATTTCATTCATTAATATGGCTCTTTTTGGCTACTATGCTGCTTTTTTCTATAATGTTAATCCTCCCGGCATTTCCGGATTCCTTTTCTGGCTGATATCTTTTGGAGTAATTATTGTGCTGATCACTTTGCGGCACTTTATATGTGTCATTACAGGTATTGTCACCGGGCAGAGAGAAACCTTCAATGAATACCTGCTTAATGTTTATCTGTTCTACAGGTTTACTGCGCTGATAATGTCAGTTCTGGTAATTCTGATGACATTCACGGTTTTTTCCCCTTCAAAATTCTTCTTCATAACAGGATTTTCTGCTATGGCATTGCTCTATATCATACGTATAATAAGGCTCCTTTTAATTTTTCTGGCCCGGAATATCTCAATATTCTATTTCATTTTGTACCTTTGTGGGCTGGAAATTTTGCCTGTCATGATATTTTTAAAATATCTTACAGGCCATTTTTTAGGTTGGCAAGTGGTACTTTGAAAGTAAAACTTAAACTGTAAGGAGTTGAAAATAAGGAAGATCTTAGTGTCGCAACCAGAACCTCCGAATCCGAAATCTCCATATTTCGATCTGGCAAAGAAATATAATCTCAAAATTGAGTTCAAACCATTTGTACAGGTTGAAGGAGTATCCTCAAAGGATTTCCGGCAGCAGAAAATCAATATTCTTGATTTTACTGCAGTTGTTTTCACAAGCAAAACCGGGATTGATCATTTTTTCAGAGTCTGCAACGAATTGAGGATTGTGGTACCCGATACAATGAAATATTTCTGTATCACCGAGAATGTTGCTTTTTATCTGCAGAAGTATATTGTATACAGGAAACGAAAGATTTTTCACGGAAAAGCAAAATTCCAGGATCTTATTGATGTTATTGTAAAACACAGAGAAGACAGCTTTTTTGTTCCTCTTTCTGAACCTCATAATGCAGAAATTCCGGACCTTCTCGATAAAAATAACATCAAACATGCCATAGGGACTCTTTATAAAACAATAAGCAGTCATTTTACAAATGTCAAGGATTTTGATTATGATATTCTTGTTTTTTACAGTCCTTCAGGAATTAAATCACTAAAAGAAAACTTTCCCGATTTTGTCCAGGGAAATATTAAAATTGCTGCATTTGGCCCAACGACGGCAAGTGCCGTTGAACACGAAGGACTGAGGCTCGACATAAATGCCCCGAATCCCAAAGCACCATCAATGACTATGGCTCTCGATGATTTTCTCAAAGAGCATAACAGGAATCAAAAGTAAAATCACCATTCCTGACTGACTTTAACACACCTGAAACAAAATGGAATTGCTTTCAGCATGAGTTATTCTAATATGAATACCCGGAAGGAAACATTTAATAAATCCGAAAGGCTGTGCAGCAAGAAAACCATTACTGCATTATTTGAAAATGGTAATATCTTTTATTCCGCCTTTTTCAAAATTGTCTGGCAGGTAAATCCTGCTTCTCTCCCTTTTCCGGCTGAGGTAGCATTCAGCATTTCAAAAAAAGGATTCCGCCTTTCAGTAACCAGGAACCTTATAAGACGCAGGATGAGAGAAGCATATCGAAGGAATAAACAGATTCTTTATGATTTTCTTGATTCAGAAAATACCAGAATCTCCTTTATCATTATTTTCAGAGATGTTTCTGTTCCAGATTATGTTACTATCGAAAAATCCATGAAAGAAATGCTTACAGAGTTTATTTCTGCCATTAAAAAAAATAAAAAGAAATGTTAAAGTTGTTATAATTATTTCTTTATCAAAATCTTTCCGAAATTTTCTTCTTATTTTCGTCGTTCTAATAAAAGATTATATCAAATATGAAAAAGATACGGTCTTACAGATCTGCTATTATTCTGGCGCTGTTACTTTTGGGAAGCGTAAGCGCAGGTTTTTTCATCAGTCAGGAAACACGGGATTTCAGGATTGCAAAGAACCTTGACATTTTCTTTTCGCTCTTCAAGCAACTGAATACGTTTTATGTTGATGAGATAAATCCTGATAAAGTTGTCAAATCGGGTATTGATAATATGCTTAAAACCCTCGATCCATATACAGTTTATTATCCGGAATCGGATGCTGATGAATTCACATTTATGACAACAGGCAAATATGGTGGTATAGGATCTCTTGTCAGAAACAGCGGGGACTATGTTGTAATAATTGAAGTGTACAAGGGCTTTCCAGCAGATATTGCAGGGATTAAAGCAGGAGATGTGCTAAAGAAAATCGACGGTATTTCCATAAAGGGACTTTCTACCGACATGGTCAGTGAAAAGCTTAAGGGCAGTCCCGGTACTGATATCACTCTTACGATTGAAAGAAACGGTAAGGAAGCAGATTACGGCATGAAAAGGGAAAAAATAGCTATCACGCCTGTACCTTATTATGGAATGGTCGATTCAAAAACAGGATACATCCGTTTTATCACTTTTACCCAGAATAGTGTTGAAGATGTCAAGAAAGCATTGATTTCACTCAAAAACAATAATCCTCAGCAGATTATCCTTGACCTGAGGGGAAATCCGGGAGGCTTGCTGTCCGAAGCTGTTGAAGTGGTGAATCTCTTTGTAGGTCCCGGCAATGAAGTTGTTTCGACAAAAGGTAAAGTAAAAATATATAATGAGGATTTCAAGACAACAAAAGCCGCAATTGATGACAAAATAGCCCTGGCAGTATTAATAAACAGAGGTTCCGCCTCGGCTGCAGAAATTGTTGCAGGAGCGATCCAGGATCTGGACAGGGGAGTAATTGTCGGGCAGCGGTCTTACGGCAAAGGACTTGTACAGGTTCCAAAACCTTTAAGCTATAATGCTCTGCTTAAGGTTACCACTGCAAAATATTATATCCCGAGCGGAAGGTGTATCCAGGCTCTCGATTTCTCACATCCCAATGAGGACGGCAGCGTAGGTATTATTCCTGATTCACTTATCTCGGAATTCAAAACAAGAAATGGCAGGGTCGTGAGGGACGGCGGAGGGATAACTCCTGATATTGAAATACTTCCCGAACCTTTAAGCCAGATAGCAACAGAACTCTATCTGAGAAACTATATTTTTGATTTTGCCACCCAATATTTCTGGGCCCATCCGGATATTAAAACGCCTTCACAGTTTTCATTAACTGACCAGAATTTGAACGATTTTAAAAACTTTCTTATAAAGCGTAAGTTTAATTACAGAACCGATACAGAAGAGTCTCTTAATGATCTTATTGCCAATGCGAAAAAAGAAAAATACTACGATCTGCATAAAGATCTTTTTTCAGAGCTCGAAAAGGATATTGCACATAGCCTGGATAATGATCTGACAATTTTCAGGAATGAAATAACTGAGCTTCTTGAAGATGAGATTATTGGTCGTTATTTTTATGAAGCGGGAACCATTGCCTGGACTATTAAAAAAGACGAACAGGTAAATAAAGCTCTGGAAATACTGAATAACAAGGAAAAATACAGGTCAGTCCTGAACGAAAAAACAGGTTTAATACTGGTCTCAAAGAAAAATGGCACACCTGACTTCGACACAGGGACACCCAAAATTACAAATCAAAGAGATTAGCCAATATTTTTTGTTCTTCTGTCAGCAAAATTGTTTTTGAGACTACTTCACTATTGGTTGGTGTTTTAACTTTAATGGAATAAATAGTTTTAG
>JALHSP010000156.1 GCA_022865305.1 Bacteroidales bacterium
TAACGGCCCGGCAATAAAGGGCGTTTGTGTTGCTGAGTGAATGGAGGCTGGAGTAGAATTTGTCATCGGGTATGGTCCCTCCTACCAGCCGGAATGAGCGAAGCATGGCGCGGTTTTTGGAGTCATGGTACAATTTATCGGGCCTATACGAGTGTCGCGGTACAATGCTGATAGAAAGCAGATTAGTTGTCACCTTATAGTTATTTTATTAACAGCACTGGTGCAGCGTCGCGGTACAAGCTGCCAACGAAGTTAGGAATTTGTCATGTTACAGAATCTTTATTGCGAGCACTGGAGCGGAGTCCGGCTGGTGCGATTTGAGGGTCACGTTATAAGAAAGCAGTAGGTTCAAAAACCGTGACAAACAAATGACCTTTATTGTCCGTGTTAGCGTTTTGTTGGGATTTATTTTCTCTTCTTTAAACTTTCGCCAACCGCATATTTATAATCCCTGCTAAAATCTTTTGTGAAACGAAACATCCCAAGTAGCAAATCATACGTTGCTTTATATAAAGAAAGTTCATCATAAGTAGCTATAATTCAAATAAAATCGACCGCTTCGCGGTAATAAATTAAATAGTCAAATAGCTAAATAGTCAATTAATCCCTCAAACAACGAACAGAAAAGCCAGACTTCTTAGGGTAGCTTAATCTGGTCATATAGCTGTAATTGTAGTACATGAACCGGCGCCATGCATAGGTGGCATCGTTCTCCATAGCTGACCACCAGTAACCGTAAATTCCAATGGGGTAGAATGTACCATCGCTGAAACGGTAGCCACCCGGAAGGGCTGTAAAACCCGTGACGTTTCTTTTATAAGGATAATCGGTGTTCCCAACTGCTCCTGAAGTTGCTGACAAAGTCCACAAGGTAGTGGATGCCAGGGCTTTCGCTATTTTGTTGCCGGTGGTTGTACCATCATAATTATACCCGTTGGCAATCAGGTAGTTTTCCATAATTGTCCATTCGGCATCGGTAGGTACGTGCCAGCCTGTGGGGCATAAATTGCCGGTTGCAACGGTGTACCAATTGTATAACGCTCCATAAGTGTTGCCGTAGCCGGTTTGGTCGTTGTTGTTCCAGCAATAACCGGGAGTGGTAAGGTTGCTCCATGCAGTGTTGTCGGTTACCAATGGTATAGCTGTGCCATTATTGTATTTGATTGTTTTCAGGTTTTCAGCCATCCAAACCTGGACGCCTATTTTTATTGTTTTATACATATTGCCTTCAATGTCTTTTACCATACCCAACTCGTTGTAAATTATTTCTTTCAAAGCATCAACATACGCTTTTGTAGCTGCATCAGTGGCATTAACAGGTGTCGGAACAGTGGTTGTTCCGGTAAAAGTCTTGTTTCCGGCAATGGTTTGATTCCCGGTAGTGTTCACTGCATCGGTAATCCCATAACCTGCAATCGTAGTGGGTTTACCAGTAGTAATCTTGCTCCAGTCGAGGTTTGGTATATCTGCATTTACCAAGGTCCTGAATGTAGGAGCACCAGCGCTGGTATTAGGTGAAGCAAATACCTGATTAGCTGTCTGAGAGGTAAGTGTAGCCGTTAGTGTACCGGTAGTGGTAACCGGTGAACCGGACAAAGAAAAAATATTTGGCAAGGAAATCCCCACAGAGGTTACCGTCCCAACATTCCAGCTTCTGTTTGCTGCAAGGTCAAGGGCAGTTCCGTTAATGGTGATTGTCCTTGTATTTAGCACATAGCCTGCAGAGGCATGATTACCCCAGCCATAGACGGTGGTCCAGTTGGTAATATTTGCTCCTGAAATTCCATTTGCCGGATGTACAACAAACACCGGGTCAGTTTCGGAATAGCTAGCAACAGTTTTTGCATACAGAGCATAAGGAACACTTAAAATCTCGCTGGTACCTGTTATGGTGTAATTTGCACCACCGGCAGGGTCTGTTTCTGTTTTAATGAAATAGGGGCCGCTTGCCCAGTTTATTGCATCAAAATCTGTTCCTCCTCCAATTTCAATACTTACCAAACCATTGGCATTGGTAGTTGGGGTTTGATTTTCGGTGTAAATAATCGTTCCACTTGCTGAACCTTGCAAAATGCTTATTCGCATTCCGACTGCATGATTGGTTACCAATTGGTCAAGAGAGTTTCGTATCACTGCCTGATAACTCATTTTCTGCGGACTTTGTGCCCATGTAGTCAGAGTTAATAATACTGCTGCTATAAATGTAAATAATCTTTTCATAATATCTTAGTTTTTAATGATTTTAAAGGTTTTTATTCCTTGATTATTGTCTGTCACTTTCAAAAAGTAAGTTGCTGGGAAAAGATTCTGCATTAAGATATTCGTCTCTTGACCCTCGACTTTATAATCCTGTATTAGTCTGGCGTTAATGTCATAAAGTTGATATCTGAGATTCTCGACCTCGTAGTTCTTTATCTTTAATATAATGAAGTCCTGTGCAGGGTTCGGGTAAACCATTATTTCAAGCGAAATGCCCAGTGCTTCTACAATTCCTGTTACAACTGATATTTCATAGGGTTGTTGTACTCCTTGAGCAATACTACCATTTGTTCCTGTGTATTTAGTATAAACAACCTGTCCAATAGTATACGTGACCGTTCCTCCGCTGCCCGAGACATTACCGCCTGAGGCAGGAATAGAATTCTGTGACTGTACTGTTGTTCCAAATCCAAACAGGCAATATGCAACAAGTGCAACATTAAATCTTTTCATGTTTCTCTTATTTCAGATTTGAGGAATTAATTATCAAAGGTAAGCTGATGTTTAACCAAAGTCAAGTTTAATTTAACACAAACATAATCAGCACAATGACCTAGTAATAAAATTCATCCATACTATAGGAGCGTTCGTTGGACCTTTGTTAAATTGTCTCTGGTTAAGCAGAAACTGTCTCGGTGGCATTTTTTTGAACCAATGAACGCTAACGGCCCGGCAATAAAGGGAGGTTGTGTTACCCGACGCAAGCACCGGCAGGGTCCTGGTACTTTAGCCAGTAAGTTGTCACGGTGCAAGGAGGGTATGGCGCACTTTTTGCCGTCCAGGTACAAATTTTGTAAGTTATACGAGTGTCGCGGTATAAGTTTGATCGGAGCCGCGAATTTATCCCCGGTTACAAAGTTGGTGGCGGGTGCTGGCGCGGTCGCGGTATAAATCATTACGAATTTGTCATGGGTGCAGGAGCAAAAGCAAAAAGTGTGACAAACAACTTACCTTTATTGTCCGTGTTATATTTAGGCCAGGATTAAAGTTTTCTGATGTAGACTAATTGTCCCGGCAGTGTTAATCTATTAACAGGAGTGATGCAGTCAGGGTTTGTCCCCAGTTACAGGTCCTGGTAGATGGCTCAGAGTCACGCAAAAAGTGTGAAAGACTTATTTACTTTATTGCCCTTATTAGGCAATGTGCTTTTTTACTTTTATCTCCACCTTGTAACTGTTGGATGATTTGGCAGAGCTCTTAGAAATTTCATAATATTATCTTGATTTACTTCAAATTCACCTGTATCATGTTTTTTACAAAAATCGATTGTTTCGTCAGCATTAAATCCTGCTTTATGGTAAGACGATACTAAGAAAATCCAATGTGGATCTTTGTCTCTATGCATAGGTTCAACACCTAATTTATCTATATCAATAGACTCACCTCCAATAACAGCATAACCATGTAGATATTCATTTTCGCTTACGATAGTCCCATCTTTTAGAATCCCAACATAATAACTCTCTCCACCTACATCAGAGTTGATTTTATAGGGTTCTAGCTTGTCGGAATGTATAAGAATGAATCCATATTGAGGCTCAGAATTCATTGATACCCACATAGCTGTAAGTTTTATTTCCCAATTATGTTCGGAAATTAGCCAATTTCCTGAGGGTAACTTCTGGAGACGTTCAACATAAGAATCCCCCTCAGCCATTTTATACCAGAAGCTTTTTAAAAAATTAGCATTGCCTAAATCTGTTAGAATTCTGTTTTGTAAATTAACATCCACTATTGGATGGATCCCCTCATTGTACGCAGGAATTGCTTTTATAATAATTCTATCTAATGCAAATAAATTATTCTCATAACATTGTACAGAATCATCAGTCAATTCGTCTTTTTTCTTCAGGGGTTCGACTATTTTTACTTCGGTAACAAATTTTTCTAATTTGTTATGTAGTTTTTCAATATTGAAATTTGGATTAAGTAGTTCTTTGCAGTCTTGGATTAATTTTAAGATGCCTCTTTGTTCATTTATTTTAATACCTATTCTGTTAATATCCAGAAATCCTAATTCTGTGAATTTTGTGTCTGGCAATATAATTGGAATTATGTGTTCTTTTTCTAGGGATAGCCAAACTGCACCAAGTTCATTTAGACATACTTCACTTGTCTTGTAGTTTTTTGATATGAAGAGCAAAGCTAACATTGAAGATTTAATTTCTTCTCTAAGTTTATCCGGTATATACTGTCCACTTTTTAATCCTTGTCCTTCCATCCCAGAACAGAAGATTCGTTCTGCTGGTATATCCAGTCCAAGCATTAAAATTTCCTCAACAAAAGATTTTACAATCTCGATATCTTGTGATGAGTGACTAATAAAAATTTTGTTTTTAATCATAATTAATTAAAGAATTATTAAAAAATCCTATTCTGTGTAAAGATAAACGGACGAAATCTAAGTGTCATGATAAAGTTGTCAAGCTGAGAGAGGCCCACGGAGCGGCGCGAATGTGTCACGTCACGATAAAATTGTCTCGGTGGCGATGCAAAAACCATGACAATTAGCTGCTCGGCCGGCAGCCCTATTGACATTGTCACGGTAGCATGATTAGTCACGGTGCTGAAATATTGATAAATGGGTGAAAACTTTCAATTAGTGTATATACTTGATTACGAATTTGTCCGGGCTGCCATAAACCGTCTGTCTTATGCTTAGGCCGTTTTAGATATGAATCAATACTTTTTTGTTATTGCAGGTTTTTATTGATTTGTACCAAAAAACCTTTGGATAATTGGCTCCAATGTTACTCCAATAGTAAAAATAAAAATACTCCATATCAATAATAAAAGCCAGCTATTTCTTACAATTTCAATAATCCCTGGAATGGAAAGTCCATAAATATCTTTTATAGTTGTAAATATTTTGAGTTCGTTTTTATCAACTCTCTCAATGACTGCATTTATTATATCGATTTTTCTTAAAGTCGAAATATGTAATTTTAAATACTCTTTATTATCAAAAGCATCAGCTTCTTCCTTGCCAGTTAATGCATTAAGGGTAGATATTCTATTTCTCTCTGCCAAGTTTAATAATCTACCTTTAGGTTTATTTTTCTCAAAACCATATGTAAAAAGCATACCTAATACACGCGGTAGATCTATTAATCTGTCATCAGCTAAATAAACTGGAGTTCCTCTCAAGATTCGAAATCTATTTGCTATCGCTTCAAATCCGTAGTTTGCATCTCTCATATTCCAGTGAACCCATTGATAATCTTTGTACTTTTCAACGAATTGATAATAATCCGTGAGAAGAGATTTTTCTATTTGATCATAGTCTTGAGTATTTAGATTATTAAAATCTATGCCTTCAAATTGAGCTTGCAAGTGAATGGAGAAGGTTTTATTTTGTCCAGTTCCTAGATTCCTAACACATATTGAGGTTATTCTGGGGGTTCGCCCATGAGAAGTAATAAAAGATTCGCATGAATAATGTATTATTAGGACTTTATCTTTTTTTTCTAATAAGTCAGACAAAATCTTTTCCCCTTCCTTATGTTCAGAGAGTCTTTTTGATTTAAAGATCATGGTAGTTTAATTTGTTCTACAAAAATGAGAATAAAGATAAAGTGTTTATTCAAGAATATAACTGAATATTTTTAGTCTCCCCTTTAACATGATTAAGTTATATATTTAGTCCATGCTTACTGTGTTATATTTAGGACGGTATTAAATATTTCTAATATAAATGAAATGACTCGGTAGTTTAATCTATTAACGGCAGGGAGTGCTTCGGGATTGTCTAAATTTTCAGTCCGGGTAAATGGCTCAGTTTCTCGCAAACAAAGTAACGAGCTTATTTGTTTCATTGCCCGAGTTAATTGTTGTTATTTTTTTCATTCAATTAATAACCTAGATTTAGGTACATAAAAAATGATATTTCTAATGATTTTCTTTTCGATGCCTGCTTTAAGTGAATCCAATAGAGAATCATAATTTATTGGAAAATTTTTATCTCGGATCAAATGCATCCAATTCACACCTGTTTCTGCAAATGCTTGAGTAAGCCTGGTTGGTATTACCTGTGCAAAGGATGACTTATTGGGGGATGGGATAAAACTATAAATAATATGAGAATCGGTCTCTTCTACTTTTTCTTCAAGTGTTAAAGAAAATAACAATGCAAGAATTCCTTTGTCAATATCTTTTACTTTAATTCCAGATTCGCCTGAACAATATATGGAGTCAAAAACAGCATTATAAATAGTCTCATTATCTTTTTTTTCAAAGATGCCCAGTTTCTTAAACTTGATGTGTAATCCAAAATTTTCGTAAGGAAATACCAAATAATCACCTACTAATTGTGACATAAGATTCTCAATGTGTGCAGTCTCAATATCCATTTTATAGTTTGATGTTAACTTTTTAAAATGTTTTAATTCAAATAAAGTCCATATATCAAAAGTTTTCCATTTCCATGCGATCAGAATCGGAATTTTATTGATTTCTGAATAGTTCAAAAGACCTTGGTAATACTTTTCAGTCCAGTTTAGATGATTGTCCTTGGTTGTTTTGACTTCAATATAGTATGGTTTTTTTTCTCCTTTTATATTAAAGACTACATGGAAATCAGGTATTATAAACTCTTTTATTGGAGTTTGAGCAGGAGGCTGAAATTGGTCAAGTCTGTGAATCAGAGAGCATTTGTTAGACCAGTTAAGGATGTAGAAGAATTCATCCTCTTGGACAAGTCCAGCATCAATTTGCTTAACCCTTTCTATGAGTGATGAAATTTCAATATCCCATCCTAATTGATTAATTGCCTCTCTAATTTTCCGGGCTTTGTCGTCAAGATTTACAATTTGAGTCATGGTATCATTATTTAAGAGGAATAACAGCTAAAGGCCATGTGGTATGGTTAGTTATTTATTAAAATAATTTAAAACAATCAGGTTTTTTAAAAAAATAATTCATCCTTATAGTCAGAAATAATCTGTCCGATAGATTTTAAGCGAGATTGATTATTAATTAAATCCATTTCTTTAAGTTTATAAATTACTGATGTTTTTGAAACATTGAATTGATATGCAAGTTTTTTGGTTAAGTCATTGAAATATTTAATGTTATCCTGTTGATCATCAAGATATATTTTGCCTCGGGTTCTATTAAGATGATCTTGACATTTCCAAAGCCGGACTAAAAAAGGAGCTTTGGGCAAGACTAATGAGGATGAAAAATAGTTTATAATACTCCCTAAAATTCATACCACTGGTTAAGTTTAATACAAACGATTAAATTTATCCATTATGAAAAAGAGTAGAAAGAAACACACTGCAGCATTTAAAGCTCAAGTAGCTATTGAGGCGATTAAGGAACAAGAGA
>JALHSP010000019.1 GCA_022865305.1 Bacteroidales bacterium
AATGGCAACTTTTGCCTTAAAGGCTCCTGAATGTTTTTGTCTTTTCGCTTTCATAATTCACTGGTTTAAAGTTATTAAATTTACACTTAACCAGTGGTCTTAATTCAGGGTAGTATTATAATATTTGGATATAAATATTTTAAAACCAAATCGTTTTTAAACAAACTGGTAGAAGATAAACATACTGTTGCTAAGTGGACGGATAATAATAAAGTACTAGAAATAAAATGGAAGAAAGGCGGGTATTTAAATGCTGAGTATAAGGATCTTAACTTTAATAATAATTTCTAGATAATCTCATCATATAATATTGTCGGTAAAAAAGTCCTTGATAATTATGATTATAACGAAATGGGATATACGAAAAAACTGTTACTTATAATATTATTGGCGAGGTTGTTGAGAAAGCTTATGACAATGATGAAGATGGAGCGATCGATTCTTTTACACTTTATCTTGACATAGACCGAAACTTGAATTTTATAGATACAAATCAGGATGGAAGGTTTGAAGAGATTATTTTTCGCACAAGCGAAGTAAAAGTGTCATCTAGAATAGATATTGAAGATTTTGTTAATAATTTCGAACACCATGACGATTCTCTTAATCTGAGATAAAATAACAGGACTCGATAACATTTTCCAGGCATACTTAATGGCAAGGATGTTTAAAAATTGATCAAATGAAAAAAAGAATTAAGCACTTTTTACAGGTTCTTTTATCAGTTATTCTTGTATGGTTAGTTATATTTTTGACAATTAATATTCAATCAATTAAAGATCTGGCAAGGTTTCTAATTGGAAATAAGAATTATGCTTATTTATCAAATGATTTGGTACCAACTGATTCTGAATATAAAAACTTATATGATTTTGTGAATCTTAATCGTGACCTTTCTGTTATCCCTGAATCCTACAGATCAAATGAACCAAGCTATAATAAGATTTTATCGCCTGTTGATAAAATAAATTACAATAGAATGGTATTTATAATGAAATGCCTTGATTCGTTAAATATTAAATATGATACAATTTGGGTCCCTGATAGAGCGTCCAGATTACCCGCATATACATGCAATATCTTCATTAAAGAAAACGAGAGTAATATTTTCACAATAATAACTGCCCACTATGACAATCTTAATAAACCAGATTATCAAGGTGCTCTGGACAACTCATCCTCAGTAGCCATACTTCTTAATACAATTCAGAATTGTAAAGATTTATTGGAAGTTAAGAATGTTGCATTCCTATTTACAACTATGGAAGAACAAGGAATGTTTGGTGCTGAACATTTTCTGAATTATACAAAAGATCACAATTTTAAGATAAATAAGGTGATTTGTTTAGACGGAATTGGAAGAGGTGACTTATCGGCAATGAACAACTGCATGGGCAGTTTTGGATTTAAATTCAGAAATTGGTGCTTTAAAGAGAAGTTATTTACCGGTTCTTCATTTAAAGATTGCCCCGATTACTCAAAGGTTGACAAATCGTTAATTAATCTCAATAAATACAATATAAAAATACTCCATTCATTCTTATCATCTACCGATGGACGGGTATTTATAAGAGCAGGAATTCCAACCATACATCTCACTTCAAACGATATCCCTCATTTTCTCAAGGTAATGCACACCAATCAAGATAGAATCGATGGGTTACATTATCGATCTTTAAAACAGTGTGAAGAAATAATATCTGACATTGTTAAAAATATTGAATAAAAACAGCCCATACCGCCAGGCAGTTAGTAGCCATTAGCGAAAACAAATAACATAATTATATGAAAACACACTTCTTAATTCATCATGGTGAATTATCTATTGAGGATAATTACATCCAAATCAATGACAACAATCCTAAGTGGATAAAATTTCTCGCTGTATTTGGTTCAATATGCGCAATTTTATACGGCATTCTAATTATCATTAAGTACTTTAAAACTAATGACCCTTTTGACCTCTGGCCAGGTATAATTATCGTCACTTTAGGAATACCTGCTTTAATAGTTCAAACTAGAATAAACTATGATAAGCAGCTCTACTTCAATGATATTGAAAGAGTTATAATTAAGCATAATATCTCAAACTATTTCTTTGCTGATTTTATGCTTTCCAACGGCAGGAAACGTAGGGTAATGCTCGACCAAAACGAATTAGGAAAGTTTGAAAAATACTTTTTGGATGACTTTGTTAAAGCATTGAACGACAAAAATTTAAAAACAGAAATAAAATAACGGTTGCTAACAGGTCGGTATATGTTATTAACTCCGCCCGCCTGATGGCGGGACTCGTTGAGCTCGTCTCCCGCTCTGCGGGATCCTCGGTTGCCTAATCAGCTAAAGTTATATCTCCTGATGGGCAATTATTTTATTGAAGAATGTACTGATTCAACAATTTATTTTTGGAGGATCGCAAAAAATGGTAAACAAGAATATAATTTAAAACTATACTATTCTGGTAAAAAACAGTAAGAAGATGGAAATTGCTAAACCATGACAATCCCTGTTAATCTTTTCGTCCTGAAAGAAGTAAACAAAGGGAATGGTACAATTTTTGCTAAATAACTGTATCCCTTGCACCTAAGATTATGAAAAGAATTATTTTTCTATTCGCTTTTACCCTATTAATTGTATCCTGTGAAAAGGCCAAAATTGAGCCAAATCCCGAAATTCCAAATTGGCTTAAAGACAGAATCAACCACGATGAAGAAGTTATAAAATCCAATCCTCTATCAGGATTGGATATTGCAGCTTGGGTAAGGTATAATTACCATGGGAATTACTACTTTGAATATATTAATCTGCTTAGCTCTCTTGGATCTGGAACATATAAGTATGATGGATCAGAATATATCTACACTCAAAAGGATTTCTTTGATTACCAGTCTAAAAAATGCTGTAGATATTATGTCTGGAAAGGACCTTCATATATTGATATTCTTGATTAACTAGTGTCCAATTTCCCAAGAAACAGACAGATTCTTACCAAAAAAAAGAAAACAACTAACCATAACATGGACAATAAAGTAAATAAACTTTTCATGGTTTTTGCATTTTGTTCCCCTGCAACCATCCCTAACCTGCCAAACAATTACTTTTTTGCCAACCTGCTCTGTAATTAGACCTAAACTCTGTTATTTAAGAACTGATGTTTAAAAGTTTGTTTATAAAAGGATTTCTTTCAGGGTTGTTTTTCCTTTCCATTTTTCAGTCAGTTTTCTCTCAAACCGACAGAGAAAGTACTTTTTTGACATTTGACCAGCTAACCGATCAGCTGGAGCAAAAATATCAGGTGCAATTCTTTTACAAATCTGGATGGTTTGATATGAGATCCTTTAATTCATCTATTTTAAGATTATCATTTAATCAGACTTTGGACAGATTAAAATTAGAAACGGATTATTCAATAATTACCTTTGATTCTTTACTATATATTTTCGTTCCACTTAAACCAGAAAACGAACCGTCATCGGGAGTTAAATATTCAGAGGTAATTATAATCGGCAATCCGGATGATTATGGGAAATATACAAAAGCAACTTTACAAGGGAAGATTCTGGATGGAACGAATGGAAATCCATTACCCGGCGCATCAATTTTCATAGATAAATTAAAACTTGGTGTAACCACTGATAATAAAGGGAATTATCATATACAGGCACCTGTTGGTGAATATACTATCCGGCTGACTTTTATGGGCTATGATGAAAACACTCAAAAAATCAAATTAGTTGGAAATGGTACTTTAGATCTTAAACTATATGAAAAATCGATAAAACTCCCTGAAGTTATAATTTCTGCTGAAAGACCTGATCTTAATGTTTCAGGAACTCAAATGAGTTTTACAAGATTAGATTCACGAACAATAAAAGAGTTACCTGTTTCACTGGGAGTAACTGATATCATTAAGAGTATTGCACTTTTGCCGGGAGTTCAAACGATAGGAGAGTTTGGCACTGGATTTAATGTACGAGGTGGAAGTGCAGACCAGAATCTGATACTTCTTGAAGATGTACCCTTGTTCAATTCATCGCACTTGTTTGGGCTTACCTCAGTAGTTAACTCAGAAGGCATATCAAGTGCCACATTGATGAAAGCAGGTATTAGTGCAAAATATGGAGAACGTGTCGCATCTGTGTTGGACATAAGGTTTGGTGCTGATGATCAGAATAAAAGAACTTTTAAAGGTGGAATTGGTCTAATTGACAGCAGGTTATATATTGAAACACCAATAAATAAAAAAGTATCACTTTTAGTCAGTGCCAGAAGCTCTTATTCAAACTGGCTTCTTCATAAGATACCCGATATAGATTTAATGAACAGCTCTGCCCACTTTTATGATGCTAATGCTTTTCTTGCCTATAACATAAATACTTTAAACAAGATCAACTTATTTGCATATCTGAGTAACGATAAATTCGGATTTACGAAAAATACAAGTCATAAGTACAGCAATTTACTAGCCTCAGTAAAGTGGAAACATACTTTTAATAATACCCTTTATTTTAATCTTATTGCGGGATTAAGCAATTATAGATACTATGTGTCTGAATCAGATACATTAAAGCCATGGGAATCTTTTAAGATTAATTCATCAATACTTTATAAAAATGTAAAGTTGGACTTCTCATGGTTTCCGGCTTACAATCATGCAATTGATTTTGGTATAAATGGTGTGCTTTACAATATCAAACCAGGAAAACTAAATCCTCTTGGAATAGAATCTGAAATTCAATCCTTAACGATGGCTCTTGAAAAAGCCGGTGAGTACGCATTCTATATAACCGATAACTTTAAGTTATTCCCTGAACTCACAATAGATTTTGGTTTAAGATATTCTCTCTATACTTACCTTGGTCCTTCTACAGTATATGCTTTCAGGGCAGATTTACCAAGAAGCCGGCAATCGATTATCGATTCTACTCTATATAATAACAATAAACTTGTCTGCGCATATTCAGGACTGGAACCACGACTTTCTTTGCGGTTTAGTATTTCGGACAATAAATCTGTAAAATTAAGCTATAACAGGATCCATCAATATATAAACCTGGTCTCAAACACCGCAGTGATGACACCCTCGGATGTTTGGAAACTCAGTTCCCCGAATCTTAAACCTCTCAGATGCGACCATTTAGCTATCGGATACTTTCAGAATTTTAAAAACAATTCGATCGAATCTTCGATTGAGCTTTATTACAAAAGCTTAAAAAATACGATTGATTACAAAAATGGCGCAAAAATTCTGCTTAATCCATATCTTGAAACTGATTTATTAAATGTAAATGGGATTAATTTTGGTGTTGAACTTTATGTAAGAAAAAACTCCGGAAAGCTTACTGGTTGGGCAAGTTATACTTATTCACGGTCATTGCAAAAAACAACCGGAATCTATGATGCTGAAAAAATAAATAATAATCAGTTATTCCCGTCTAACTTTGACAGACCAAACAATCTTATCATTAATTTAAATTATCATATTTCAAGACGTTGGCGATTCGGAGGCACATTCACCTACAGTACGGGCCGTCCTGTTACTTTGCCGGAATATAAATTTGATTACCAGGGCTTCCAGGTACTTTACTATTCAGATCGTAATAAATACAGGCTACCCGCCTATCACAGACTTGACGTTTCTATTACATACGACAAATCTCTGAAGATCAAGAAAAAATGGAAAAGCAGCTGGACATTTTCAGTTGTTAACCTGTATGGCAGAAAAAATGCATATTCGGTCTTCTATAAAAAGGAAGAACACATGGTATCATATGAATACAGGTTATATGATACTTATATGCTATATATAATAGGGAGACCATTCCCTACTTTGACCTATAATTTTTACTTTTAAAATGAAACTAATCACACATACGATAATAATATGCTGTGGATTTCTGGTTTCCTGTTACAAACCATATACTGCCAACGTTGAGTCAAATGAAAAAATCCTGGTTGTAGACGGGCTGATAACCAATGAAGTGGCTTCCTATCATATCAGTCTAAGCTATGCTTTGCCATTTTATTCTGAAAGCACCAGACAACCGGTAAATTCTGCCCAGGTTTATGTATCTGATGATCTCGGTAGTTATTATCCTTTCAAGAAACTGAGGAATGGGTACTATATATCAGATTCTTTGCAATTTACAGGTCATCCTGGCAGAACTTATACTCTTTACATAGAGACTCCTGATGGTAAAATTTATATGTCAGATCCCCAGAGATTAAACCATGAATATTACCCAGACACCATTTATGCTGAGGTTGATTATCAGAAGACTATTAGTAGATTCAACGAGATATTGGTTATTATCCGTGGAGCAAATATACTGACAGACATCAGAATTCATTCAGATACGCTTCCCCGTTTCAGGTTAACCTCAAATTTGGTAAAACAGTATTTTTATGCCTTAAATATTCCACCACCACCATTTGATCCTCCTTTATATTCTTTTTTTTGCTGGGAGACTGATAATGCAAATCCCGATTTAAACCTGACCGACAATGATTATTCTTTAAATTCTTCTTATATAAATAGGAACGCAGTTTATTTTATTACTGATCAAACATTTTTTGATGCGTTTGAATATGGACTTGGATCCCAGGAGCCGGATTTATCATATAAAGCCATAGCATCCCCCAATCGCAAATCTTATCTGATAAAGCATCGCGTTCTGTATTTAAACCTATACACGCTCAATAACGAAACCTATTTATATTACAAGAGCATGGATGAACAACTTAGATCAGAAGGAAAATTATTCGATCCGATTGCAGTTCAGCTCAGCGGAAATATTAATTGTACAACAAATCCTGATAAGAAAACTTTTGGCTTTTTTGAAGCATCATCTGTTAGTCGTACATCTTATATAATTGGGTTCAGGAATGCGATGAATGATCAATATTTAATAACAAAGATACCCTGCTTTCTGCCACCTGAACCAAATGGTTGTTGGATTAATAAAGTCCCTCCCTTTTGGGTCTATTAATTTAAAGTGCATGAAATCCTTAATGTTTTTAAACCTTATATTTTTTTACACTTTTTGCTCATTTACAGGCCAGGGGAATTATGAATCTTTGAGACCTGAAAAGATCTATCTCCATACCGACAGAAATATTTACGTTGCTGGTCAGTACCTATACTATGCCATGTATTTAAAGGGAAATCCAGATCAGATAAGCCGGTATGCATACCTGCTTTTACGTGACCAAAAAAATTCAATAGTAACTCATGTCAGGGTGGAGATAAATAATCAAAAATCTTACGGGAGCATTTTTCTACCAGATACGTTGAATTCAGGTTTCTACCAGATTGTTTGTTATACAAACCTGATGAGAAATGCAGAAGGAACATATTTCAAAAAAGAGATAGTGATTGCTAACCGTTTTGATGAGACTTTGAGCCAATTTTCCGAACTGGTCAGAAAGACTGATTTGGAAACTTCTGATGATAAATCTGTTGGATATGCTATTAATGATGAAAATCTTATCATTCATCTGGAAAAGCAGGTATTTAATCCACGGGAGAAAATATCATTCTACTTTGAATCAAAGAATATTTCAGGGAATCCCATTGCCAGTCTTTCGGTTTCTGTAAGTGAGATCATCCCGGGTATTCCCGTTGAACTATCCATTTCAGAGTATTTCGACACTAAAAAAGAAAGCTCTTACTGGCATGAAACAGAAAGTAAACAATGTGCATTTAAGCCTGAATTTAATGGTGCGATTCTGCAGGGAAGAGTCACAACATTTCCACAAATAGTAAATGAAACAGGTCCTTTTAATAATAATTCATCAAATGGCATAAATAATTACACAGTTCTCTTATCCACCACTGACAGTATAGCAAATTTGCAGTACGCTAAAACAGATTCACTTGGGTCATTCGGTTTCAATCTTAATCCCTATTATGAAGGGAAAGAAATAATTATAAGGCTTAAAGAGAATGCAAACGCAACTATCGAGCTTGATAATAAAACCAGTATAACTCTACCTTTCATTCCATCGCAAACATTTAATGTGCAGGGTATAAAAGATTACCTGATCAGAAGTGGAAAAATAGTTCAAGTTCAAAGGTATTACAATAAAAAGGTTGCATTAGATACTCAAAAAGTACTTCTTCCACCAAAAACAATACCCAGGGTTTATTATAAGCACTATTTAACAATTTTCCCATCTGATTATTTAGAACTTCAGGATTTTATCGAGATATCCAGGGAGATTGTTCCAGCTTTAAAAGTCAGGAAGAAAGATGACATGTATGTTTCAGGTTATTCAAATCTTCAATATCAATTTAATACAAATGAAGAACCAACAATTTTTCTGGATGGAGTTCCTATTGATGATGTAAACCAGATCATTAAACTTGGTACTAATGAAATTAAAAGTATAGAAACAGCACCGGTAATCAGGTATTATGGAGAACTGTCTTTTAAAGGTATTCTGGCAGTTTTCAGCAAAAATCTGGCCATTAATAATATCCAGTTTAAAACTCCGACTGTTAGATTTCAGACAATATCAAGTCAGGTCTTTACAAAACCAGAACCTTTCAGACCTGAGTTTGTCTCTGAACATCACCCTGATCTCAGGCAAGTGTTATTATGGAACCCTGAATTAATCCCGGATGACTCTGAAAAACATATTATAGAATGTTTTGCATCTGACCTTAGGGGTAAATATAGGATTAATATACAGGGTATTACATCAAATGGTGATCCTCTTAGCGGATCTGCAATTATTACAATCCAGTCCAATTGAATCAATGAAGACAAAATTTATCCTTGTTCTTTTAATTCTATTCGGGATCACCACACAGGTTGGTTTTTGTCAAATAGACTACAACTGCTTTGATACAAATGAAATCTATTCAGAACAACCTCTTTCTGGTGAACTTTTTGCAGCGGCTACACCACCTGATATTGTGACTTATTTTAACAAAAACTGGCTTTCAGGCGATATCTGGCTCACAGATGGCAGGATTATACGAAATAAAAAAATTAAATATAACGGCTTGCTGAATGAACTTTTTTGGCTTGAACTTGGATTGAATCAGGCTATTAAGCTTGACAAAGAAGCTATCCTTCAATTTCATTTTCTTAATTTTCAGGGTGACACATCGGTTTATTTCAGGAAATTAAAAGTAAAACGGGATATTTTTAATGATTCCATTGAAATCTTCGGACAGGAATTATTTCATGGATACTTATCTCTTTATGTTTTACACTACTTTTATTTTGACCGAAGAGAAATGGTTCGAGTGAATAAAAGTTACATTTTGAAAGACATTTACAAAGAGATGCCTGTTTATTATTTAAGGTTTTTAAATAGCAGAGTTGTTGAATTTAAGAGATTTAACCGAAAAAATCTTTATACATTTATGCCTGATAGAAAGAATCAGATCAGGAAGTACTTTAGGGATAGCATATCAGGTAATATTAAAACAAAAGAGGAGATCTTAAGTTTTATTCAATTTTTAAGTTCCATTATTGATTAGTAAAGAAGGAATAAACCTTATAAAATTCTCACCTCGTTGTCAGGCACATCCCGCAGACACAAGGCTCAAGGTATAAATGTTTTGCCCTGCGTCCTGAGTCGTAAGCCCTGCGCCGTTCTGCCACCACTGCAGTCTGGCTCCTCGCTAAAACAGCCCACAGGGCTGTTTTTAAACGCTCGGCCCTTTTATTGCCGGGCCGTAAACAACTAGTTTATAACCGACAGTTCGATATTAATTTTCAAATTAAAATTCTATCCAATGAAAATTGCATGTGTTATCCTTGGGACAAGGGGAGATGTCCAACCTATGGTCGCCCTGGCAGATGGTCTTATAAAAAAAGGCCATGAGGTTACTATCTGTGCTCCTCCCGAAAACGAAGAGCTTGCCGGTAGGATTAATTGCCGGTTCGTGGCATTTGGTCCGAGCGTAATGAAAGCGGTAAAGGAAGATCCAAAAAAACAAAAAGGGGGAGTGGCGGTTAGCCTTTCTCCACGTGAAGGGAAAAAACTCACCAGCAATCAAATAACCCTTTTACCAAAGATAATTAATGGTGTGAACCTGGTGCTGGGAGCCGGGATTGTGCTGGGTGTTCATACTGCAGCTGAAATATTAAAGGTACCTTATCGTTATGTTATTTTCTATCCGATTGTGCTGGGGACTACAAAGCATGACCCGTTAAAAAATCGGATGATGTTCGGCTTCGGAAGATCGTTGATAAACATGTTTATGAAAGGTTTTATCAATAAACATCGTGCTAAATTCTCACTTCCTCCAATAAAGGATGTATGGGCACACTGGTTGGGAGAAAATGTTATTGTAGCCTGCGACAGAGAATTAAATGCTGCCCGTGAAGGAGTATCTTTTGCTTTTACTCAAACCGGGTTTATGATGTTACCATCAAAGAGCGATTTGCCGGATAATGTGAAAACTTTTTGTAATTCAGGAAAACCCCCTGTTTATATTGGATTTGGTAGTAATCCAATAGTGAGTACTGAAAAATACAACCAGATTTTTGAACAGGTTAGGGATGCAACGAATCAGCGGCTTATTATTTCTAAAGGATGGGCTGATTTACCTGATAGTAATGCCAGTGATATTTTATATGTTGATGAAATGCCATTTGATTTACTATTCCCCAAATTGGCAGCTGTCATTTATCATGGTGGAACCGGTACTATGGCAGCAATAGCCAGAGCAGGTATACCTCAAGCAGCTTTCCCCTTTATGGGTGATCAGTTTGACAACCGTAAACAAATTGTGAAACTAGGATTGGGTCCCGAAACCTGCGATTTTAAGAAAATGACAACAGAATCGATTTCATTAGCTATTAAAGAATGTGTCACAAATGATACATTTAAGAAAAACGCTTTAATGATTTCGAAAAGACTTAAAAGTGTTAATGGCCTTGAATTAACAATTCAACTTATAGAAAAGGAATTTATAAATAAAACCAGTTGCTAACACTGACATTGCCGAGCCGTTAGCTACAATATGAATAAAAAAACAAGCACATATGAAAACGATAATTACTCTTGCATTTTTGATTTTTTCAAATCTTGTTTATTGTCAAACTGGCAATATTTCTATTGATTATTTTGGTCAGACACCTCCGGATACAATACCGTTGATTTTTGCTCCTGGGATTATTTGTCTGGATAACAGATTTGAAGCCCGTGGAGCATTTTCTCCAGATGGGAGATTGTTTTATTTTACAATTACAAATGGAGATTTTACTTTTCAAAAAATACTTTTCTGTGAATATTTAAATAATAAATGGACTGAACCGGACACTGCAAATTTTTCAAAAACATTTAATAATCATGAACCATTTTTTTCATATGATAGTCAAAAGCTTTTTTTTACAACAGACAGGGATAGACGGACTAAAGAGAATACTCGAGATCTGTTTTTCGTAAACAAGTTGAGAAAGGGGTGGTCTGAACCAGTTAAATTGGATACTCCAATAAATTCTGGTTATACAGAATACTTTTTCAGTCAATCTAAAAACGGTACAATTTACTTTGCATCGAATAGGCCTGGTGGTTATGGAGTATTTGATATTTATTTTATAAAACCAGACAACGGGAAATATGAGAAATTAAACAATATAGGAAGTATTATAAATTATGGTTATGCAGCAGATCCATGTATTGCACCTGATGAAAGCTATTTAGTATTCACATCAGCACGAAAAATTGATGCAGATAATGTTGATTTGTATGTGAGTCTCAACACGAACGGGGTATGGAGTGAACCTGTTAATATGGGAAATCTGATTAATACAAAAGCAAATGAATATAGTCCATTCTTCTCACCAGATGGTAAGTATTTATTTTTTGTCAGACATGATGGGATAAATGGTGACATATATTGGATAAATACGAGTATAATAAACAAATTTAAAAGCAAATAAATATACTGTAGCCAACAGAAAGTATAGTTCATTGCCGGCTTATGCTCTTGCCGATGTTCGTCCATCTGCACTCATATGAAAGCAATTGTATACACAAAATTCGGACCACCGGATGTTCTTCAGCTCAAAGAGGTAGAAAAACCTGCTCACAAGGACAATGAAATCCTTGTAAAAGTATATGCGACAACAGTAACTTCACCGGTTTTTCCACTCAAAGCAATATCTTTAGATAGTGAAATAAATAAATAATTGATTTTTTGTGTCCCCTGTATCGTCCCCTGAAAAATAATAACCCCTCTAATGTGTTGTATTAAAGGGATTTGTCATTTCAAAGGGTGGACCCAGCTGGTCTAAACAAATGAGTTGGAATAATTTTTGCGGTGAACTGATTAACAATAGTAAGATTAACAACTAGATATGAAAAGAATAATTTTTCTTCTAGTAATTTTTATTTCCTTTTATGGATGTGAAAAAGAAGGCTCATTTGAATATTCATCAGGTTTAATTGGAGAATGGTCTTTGTTTAGATCATGTGGAGGAATCGTAGGATGTACAACTCCTGAAATAACAGGGATCAAAATGAATCTTGTTTTTACGACAGATTCAATATTAAATATGTATGTAAATGACACATTGTTAAAATCACATAAATTTAAGGTAGATAAAATAACCACTACGGGTAGGAGAGGTACCTTAGACATCCTCTGTTATGATTCCAAATGTAAGATATTCTCGATATACCATGACACACTATCATTGTTTTATACAAATATTGATGCTTACAGTTACTATAAAAGAATTAGACAGATACATTTCTAGTAATTGAATTCAAACAATTGATAAGGCTCAGCAGTTCTAAACAAAACAACCCCTAAATCGACCCCTAAAAATAAAAAAACTCTCTAAGGTGCTTAATTAGAGAGTTTTTCATTTAATTATTGTAGCCCCACCAGGAATCGAACCTGAATTTAAGGTTTAGGAAACCTCCGTTCTATCCATTGAACTATGGGGCCGAATTGTTTATGGATTGCAAAAATAGGGCTTTTTTTTGATATTTAAAACCCACCCCTTTCCTCCCGACGCTTCGGTCGGGACAGGCTTCCGCTTCGCGGAACAAGTCCTCCCAGGGAGGCATCTCAAGGTTCAGGGCAAAGAATAATGAGTAATGCCAACACGGAACGCTAAACCCTAAACACTCATCACTGCTCATCGCTCACTACTCCATTCCCCACGCTCCACGCTCCATGCCACTAACCGCAAGTCGCACACCGCAAGCCGCACACCTCACACCAATTTTGATAAATGCCCAATCTTTCATACTTTCATACTTTCAAATTTAATATGAACTGGATCGACCTCATAATAGTTGTTTTTCTCTTTATCGCAGTGTTCAGAGGATTTATCAACGGAATGGTAAACGAGGTTGCATCATTGGCTGCACTGATACTTGGAATATGGGGAGCAATAAAATTTTCCAGCTTTACAGCGGAAAAACTGTACGATTATTTTGATATGACAGGACAATATGTTGGGATCATCGCATTCCTGGTAACATTCGGGATAATAGTGGTAATTATTCATTTTATCGGCATAATAGCTGATAAGTTCGTCACTGCAGTTTCACTGGGATTCCTGAACAGAATACTGGGTATTGTATTCGGTGTGTTTAAAACAATAATGATAATGAGCGTTTTCTTTGTCATACTGAATGCAATTGATGCCCGCAGACCATTCCTTCCGAAGGAGAAAATTGAGGAATCAAGGTTCTATAATCCTATATCCGATATCGCCCCGGCTATCTTCCCTATAATAGGAGAGGGGGGCTTTAACAAGAGCTTCGACCGGTTTAAAAAGAAACCGGAAGAAGTGACTATTTAACCCTGTTTACTATATTTGCAATTCTGAAAAGGAGTGTTTTATGAATTTTGTTGACGAATTAAGATGGAGAGGCATGATTCATGATATCATGCCGGGGACAGAAGAATTGCTTAACAGGGAGATGACAACAGCGTATGTCGGCATTGACCCTACCGCCGACTCGCTCCATATCGGACACATGGTAAGCGTGATGATGCTTAAACACCTTCAGAAATCTGGACACCAGCCGATAGCTCTTCTGGGTGGCGCAACGGGAATGATAGGTGACCCTTCCGGCCGTTCATCAGAAAGGAACCTCCTCGATGAGACAGAGCTGAGACATAACCAGGAATGCATAAAAAAACAGCTTACCCGTTTCCTCGATTTTGATTCAAAAGCACCTAACCGCGCAATCTTCGTAAATAATTATGACTGGATGAAGGAGTACTCGTTCCTGGGCTTCATCAGGGAGATAGGGAAACATATTACAGTCAATTACATGATGGCAAAAGATTCGGTGAAGAAGAGGATAAGCGCAGAAGACGCACTGGGAATGTCATTTACTGAATTCTCTTACCAGCTGGTGCAGGGTACAGATTTTCTTCATCTTTATAATGACTATAACTGCAAGCTTCAGATGGGAGGTTCTGATCAGTGGGGCAATATTGTTACAGGGACCGAATTAATCCGCCGAAAGACCGGGGGAGAGGCATTTGCTCTTACCTGTCCGCTTATTACCAAATCTGACGGATCAAAATTCGGAAAAACCGAAGCTGGCAATGTCTGGCTTGATCCGGAAAAAACCTCTCCTTATCATTTTTATCAGTTCTGGCTTAATGTATCGGACTCAGATGCTGCCAGGTATATTAAAATATTTACACTCCTTGACCGTGAAGTGATTGAAAATCTCATTTCTGCTCACAACAAATCGCCACATGAAAGGCTTTTGCAGAAACGGCTTGCGGAAGAGGTAACAACAATGGTGCATTCACGCGAAGATTATTTAGCTGCAGTAGAGGCTTCACAGATACTGTTCGGAAGAGGTACCACAGAATCGCTTAAGAGAATGAGCGAAAATACCTTCCTGGATGTTTTTGAGGGCGTTCCGGTTTTTGAAGTTGATAAGGTAATATTGCATTCAGGGGTCAGTGTTGCGGATCTTTGTGCGGAACACTCACAGGTGGTTGCTTCGAAAGGCGAGCTGAAACGTCTTGTTCAGGGAGGCGGGTTAAGCATAAATAAAGTTAAAGTTGAAGATCCGGATCTGACGATAAACAGCGAAATGTTGCTGAATAACAAATTCCTCCTTATCCAGAAGGGAAAGAAGAATTATTTCCTTATCAGGGTGGTCTGATTGTTAATTAAGAAAATCGGCAGCAATAATTGATACATCATCGAAGAGGTAAGGATTTGTATCAGGAATCCCCAGGAACTTTATCATCTCCCGAATATTCTGTTCAACAGGATTCTTGTTCGAAATGTGTCGTATTATTTCCCTGGTACCGATATCTTTCCCGTTTTCATCTTTTAATTCTGAGAGCCCGTCGGTATAGCATACTATTTTAGAATGACCGGATAAAGTAACCTCTGTCCTTTTAACATAAGGTATCTCGTCAAGCATTCCGATACCCACGCAGGTGGTTCCTAAATGAACGATTTCCCCTGATGCTGTATTATAAAGGACAGGTGCATTGTGCGCTGCATTTACATATTCAAGCACCCTGGTTTTATGATCATAGCGTGCTACAAAGAAAGTTATGAATTTTTCACCCGAAGCATTTGTGACAACAATTGTGTTCAGCTTGCGGACCAGCGTCTCAAGATCAATATCGGCTGTGAAGAGTGACCTTGCGCTTGCCTGGAAATTTGACATCAGGATTGCTGCTGAAATTCCTTTCCCGGATACATCGGCAATGCAGATGCCGGTCTTTGTGTCTGACAGCTTTATGCAGTCGTAATAATCCCCGCCAACCTCATAGTGAGGATAATAAAATCCTGTTACGATGACCCTGGTGCTTTTAGGCATATGCCTGTTATCGGGAATAAGCATCTTTTGCACCCTGGCTGCCAGTTCAAGCTCTTTTTTCAGAGCTTCCTGCCGTAGGCTTTCCTTGAACAGCCTGATGTTTTCAATAGCAACAATAATGATGCTCGAAATAGTCTGGATGAAATTAAGATGTTTGAGCACCGGGCTCATTCCTTCACCTTCCTCTTCAATGTCGCCGATAAAAACATAAGCCAGGTGAACATTGTTATTAAAAACAGGGACAATAATATCGACACCTTCGAATCCCATGTCGGCAGATACATAAGAAATCTCACCGAAACCCGATAAACGTGATTCCACATCAATTTTCTCAAGGTGCCTGGCAAAGCCGGCGTTAAGAAGGCACTCCCATTGTGCTGAATGCATGAAAATGAGGATCTTGCCTATTCCAAGGTTATTCCGGAGGATAGATTCATATTTTGATAAAAGTTCTTCTACAGGCAGGTTTGCATTAATCGATAAGGTTATATCGAGTAAAGCATCAAGCTTGAATTTGGATATTTTTAACCTGTCGGCTGAACCTTTTTTTCCTTCCATGATTTATCCTAATATTTTACCCTTTCCACATATGTTCTGTTCCGGGTATCTATTTTTATCCTGTCGCCGGTATTGATAAAGAGTGGAACCATCACAGTGCCTCCTGTCTGTATTTTAGCCTGTTTAAAGGCGTTGGTTGCGGTATCTCCCCTGACGCCAGGTTCTGAATAAATAACCTCCATAACCACAAACGGAGGAAGCTCCACTGACAGTATATTTTCGGTATCGGCATGAACCACAACTTCAACACTCTGTCCATCGAGTAAAAATTCAGGACTGTCAATCAGTATTTCGTCAACGTGAATCTGTTCATATGTCTCTTTATGCATGAAATAATAACCGACATCATCCTTGTACAGATACTGATACGGGCGTCTTTCCACCCTTGCAATATTCACTTTTGTTCCCGATGAAAAAGTATTGTCAATAACTCTTCCTGTTTTAATATTTCTGAGCTTTGTTCTTACAAAAGCCGGTCCTTTTCCGGGTTTTACATGTTGAAATTGAACAATCATATAAAGGTCATTATTGAATTCGATGACCAATCCGTTCCTGAAATCTGCAGTGCTTGCCATAAATAATTAAGTAATTCTATATTAATTTGTTTCTTTCATCTTATATTCAATCGGGTATAACAGACCTTCACAGCTCACCATTTCGCAGATAAATCCCCCGACAAAGATATCAAAACGAATTTTAACCGGTAAAAAATTCTTATCGGCAGAAAACCAGAATGAGACATCATCTTCAGTTTTAAAAAGTCTTCCGACTTCCGTTACAGGATTAAATTTATAGCACTTGATCTTACCTGCCCTGGTCCTGACTTCTTCAAATCCCTGATACTTCATATTTATAGGATAGAGCTCATCAGTGAACCACGTGATAATAGTGATCATATCTCCCTTTTTATAATTATCTATATTGGGGAGGATACGATTCCGCATCCAGTAAAAGCATGACAGAATATCATGAATTCCGGCAGGAGTTATATGTATTCCTGTCAGATCGCTTGTAAGTATTGCGGAGTCAGATCTTGTTTTATGATCGAATATTACTTCATTATATCTTCTGTATCTCCCTTCGCGTATATTCCGGATTGATTTCACGGGAAGCTCACTTTGAGGATCAATAAAGCTTTCATAGATATCCAGAACTTTAAACAGAGCATCGGGAAGTCCTATCGTTTTACCCATTATTTTGGAGTGCCAGACCTCTTTGCCGTCAATCGTATCTGTGTCAATCTCAAGATCTGCAAGACCACCGTTTATTAAACCATAATGAATGATATATGAGACTTTTTCCCCGGGCTGGTATGAATACACCTGACCAACGCCTGACAATGGGAGAAGAAAAATCAGAACAGGTATAAAAAATAAATGCTTCATAGTTTTCAGATATCAGACAATTTCCGGGCCAATTATATCCCGAGGATGTTCTTTACAGGTTTTGATGGTATAAAATCTTTAAGATAAAAAGGTTCAAAATATGCCACATCTTCAAAATGATGTTCCATGAGAGAATTATAAGCAGGTTTATGCATATATGCTGCTGAAATCCTGAAATCATTTGCAAAGAAAACATTTTCCCGGATTATCACCTCTTTGCATTTTAAAGCACCATCCCCGAAACAGAAAATTCTGGCAGACTGCGGGAAATCGCTGAATGATGTTTTATCAATGACTTCTGCCCTGATTCCCTTTATTGCTCTTCCTTCTGAATCAAAAACAGAATAATATACCTCCATTCTGCGTGCATCAAGCATAGGGCAAAAGAAATCACTTATGGTGGCTCCGTATTTCTCTTTTGCAATGTTGTAAAAACCCTGAAACATTGAAAGCGTTGTCTCTATTGCGATTAAAGGAATTGAAGCTGCATATGCAATTCCTTTTGCCGTTGATACTCCGATACGGAGGCCGGTATATGAACCGGGCCCTTTGCTCACAGCGATCGCTTCAAGATCTCCTGCTTTGATCCCTGCTATTTCCAGGACTTCCTTAATTAACAGGGTAAGCATGGAAGCATGTGACTTTCCCTCGTTGTTCTCTTTTAAAGCGATTACACCTGCCTGGTCGCATAATGCAACAGAGCAGAGAGGTGTTGCAGTTTCAAGACAGAGTATCATATTTTCTGGAGAATTCCTGTGGGCTTATTTCTCTTTGTAGAGTTCTTCTTTCTTTACAATTTCAATAAGAGTGCTGTCGGATAATTTCTTGCTTATAGCGCTGAAAGGAGACGAAATTACCCGATCATTCTCAGCAACACCAGAAAGGATCTCGATATAGTTATTGTCCTGGATCCCGGTCTTTACATCTTTTGCAAATGCATATTCTCCGTCAGTGATGAATACAAGTGTACGGATCTCCTCGTCAGATGCGGTTTGTGTAACTTTTGTCGTATCTGTACGTGTTGTGACAGCCTGTATCGGTACAGCTATTATCCCGGATTTTCTTTCGGTCTGGATATCAACTGTTGTGGACATGCCTGGCCTTAATGGTGTCGTTTTATTATTATCAGCAAGATCCTTATAGGATTCAGGAAGAACCAGTATCTTGACATCGAAATTTGTAACCTGGTCAGCAGAGACTCCTGTTGTTTTGGCAGAACTGGCGATTTCTGTTACTATCCCCTTGAACTTATGATCAAGGTAAGCATCTACCTCAATGAGGGCAGTATCGCCCAGGCCTACCCTTACAATGTCATTTTCATTTACCTCAACCTGTGCTTCCATACGGGAAAGATCAGCAACGCGCAGCATTTCTGTTCCGGCCATCATTCCCGTTCCTGCAACCCTTTCACCGAGTTCCACCAGGAGCATTGATACTGTACCGGTCATAGGAGCATAAATAGAAGTTTTTACGAGATTCTCGTTTGCCTCTTTAAGCGAAGCTTCGGTGCTGACAACCGAATATTTTGCTGCATCTACCTCAGCTTTAGCCACAGAGTATGAAGCCTCAGCCTGCTCATATTCCGATTTGGAAATGGTCTGTTCATCAAACAGCTGTTTAGTTCTTTTAAAGGTGAGATCGGCCTGGGTGAACTGGGCTTCAGTCTGTGCCAACCGTGCCCGTGCTGAACTGATCGCGGCAAGAGACCTGTCTCTCTGGGAAATATATATATCAGGCTTTATTCTTAAAAGCAGCTGTCCCTTCTCAACATGGTCACCTTCATTTACTGTCAGTTCAACTATCTCACCGGAAACATCGGGGCTTATCTTAACCTCTTTTTCAGGCTGGATCTTCCCGTTAGCAGTTATGGTTTCAACAATGTAACGTTTTTCTGCATTCTCAACCGCAACTTTTACAGTGACGGCTCTACCGAACCAGCCTGCCTTTTTCCCGATTACGGCAAAGACTAATAAAACAACTACAACGATGATGAGAATTTTAAGTAACTTATTGGTTTTCATAATTATGCACCTAAAAGGAGTGGATTTATTTGTTTAGATTAAGTGGTATTCCTTTATAGAAATCGAGAACTTTTGTTTTAAAGACAAACTCATATTTTGACTGTGCAAGATCAGACTGGGCATTCAGCAACTGTGTTTTTGCAATATTATAGTCAACGGGAGTTATCATACCGACATTAAACTTCTGTTCTGTATACCGGAATGATTCTTCATTTGAACTGACTGCTTTAAGACTTGCACTATGTTTTTTCAATGCTGCAACGGCATCGGTGTATGCCTGCTGGATATTCTTGTAGAGCTGTTTTTCCGTTCCTTCAAGAGAGTACTGGCTGCTTTCAACGGACAGTTTTGAATTTGAAATATTCTTATTCACCTGCCATCCGTTCAGGATCGGAATGCTGAGCGAAACTCCAAGGCCATAATTCTTATTGTTCTTAAGCTGATCTGTAAATGACTGTAATCCGGCCTGATCCTTGATGAATGAATAGCGGGTCACAAAGGAATGGCTTAAGGATAAACTAGGGATTCTTGCTCCTTTTGCAATTTTCAGGTCATATTCGCTGGCGGTAAGCTTAAACTCGGAACTCTTTATTTCAGGCCTGGTTTGCCGTGAAATTTCATAAATATCGTCAATATTACCCGTGATAAACGCATTCGAGTCAACAGTGATTTCGGGAACAATAATTTCAAAACCTGCAGGTGATCCAAGTTCGAGAAGCTGAGTCAGATTGAGATATGATGTTTCGAGCTGGTTTTTTATGTTTATTAAACTAAGCTCTTCCTGTGCTGCCTGTGCTTCTATCTGCAGCAGGTTACCCCTGGCAACACTGCCGGCACTGACCAGTTTTTTTGTTTTTTCGATCTGCTGCAGAGTAATATTAAGCTGGTTTTCATTAGCTGTAACAAGCTCTTTATCAAGCAGAATCTGAAGATAGGCAAGAGCTACGCTCAGAGAAACATTGTCACGTATTTTCTGAAGGTCCTGTTCACCGGCGAGAAGTTCATATTTGTTTTTCCTGATCGTATTAAGATTTTGTAATCCGCTGAAAAGATTTGTTCTTCCTCCCAGATAGAAATAATCTGATAGAATAGTCTGATTATAAAATTCATATGAGGTCTGATCAAGTGCACGGCCAAAAGAATAATCATGAGAAGCAGATCCGTTGATGGTTGGCAGAAGATTAAGCTTGGCAAGATCAAGGGAGTTTTTCTGAACCCTGGTCTGTATCGTCTGTTGTTTGATCTGGATGTTGTTATCAATGGCATACCTGATGCAATCCTCGAGTGACCAGATTTTCTCTTGTGAAAAGATAAATCCCTGTGAGGAGAGCAGAAGGAATGAAATGAAAATCAAAGACTTTTTCATGTGTATATAGGTGATTTAATTTGATCGGGATGAATACTCATCAGCAAATACGTTAACTATATAATAATGCTGCATCTGCTTCATGCTTTATCACTTCAGGTTGTTTTAAAATAAGGTTACGAAGATATATAATATCTTAATTCATCAGACTTATTTCTCTAGAAAGATGATATACAGTAAATATTTTTGTTAGTTGTTGCAGGTTCTGAATCTTAGGAATTTTTGAACACAAATCAACAAATAAATTTCTGCCATCCGGCTGGGGATAATAACGATTTAAAACATTGCGCCAGATTTTATAAAATATTTTTGCTGCTGAAGCTAAAATAACTATATTGTACGGCTCATTTAAACAATTGAATCATGTTACATTATAAAGAATTAGGGTTAGTGAATTCGAGAGGATTGTTCAGGAATGCCGTGAAAGGCGGATATGCCATACCTGCATTCAATTTCAATAATCTTGAACAATTGCAGGCAATTATAAGTGCCTGTGTAGAGACAAGATCTCCGGTGATTCTTCAGGTATCTAAAGGTGCACGTAAATATGCCAACCAGACTTTGCTCCAATATCTGGCCAAGGGAGCTGTTGAATATGCAAAAGAACTCGGGTATGCAATTCCCATAGTATTGCATCTTGATCATGGCGATACATTTGAAACCTGCAAGGCGTGCATCGAAACAGGTTTTTCATCTGTAATGATCGACGGGTCACATTTTCCTTATGAAGAAAACGTAAGATTGACCAAACAGGTTGTTGATTATGCTCATCAGTTCGATGTAACTGTAGAGGGTGAACTGGGTGTTTTAGCCGGTATCGAAGATGAAGTATCAGCGGAACATTCATCTTATACAAGACCCGAAGAAGTGGAAGATTTTGTGAAAAAAACCGGAGTTGACTCTCTTGCCATATCAATCGGGACTTCACATGGTGCTTTCAAATTCAAGGTAAAGCCTGGGCAGCTTCCTCCCCCTTTGCGTTTTGATATTCTTGAGGAATGTGAAAAACGAATCCCAGGTTTCCCGATTGTACTTCATGGCGCTTCTTCAGTACCTCAGGATATCGTGGCAGAGATTAACAAGTATGGTGGAAAAATGGAAAACACGGCAGGTGTATCTGAGGACCAGTTGCGCAGAGCTGCCGGATCAGCAGTCTGCAAGATAAACATCGACAGCGATGGTCGTCTTGCCATGACGGCTGCTATCCGTAAGGTTTTGGCTGAAAAACCCGGTGAGTTTGATCCGCGTAATTACCTGGGTCCCGCCCGTGAAAAGCTGAAAGAACTTTATAAACATAAAATTATAAATGTACTTGGTAGCGCCAATAAGGCATAACGGCGCAAAGGCAGATCCAAGAATCCCCTCCAGGGAGGACTTGTTCCGTGAAGCGGAAGCTTGTCCCGACCAAAGCGCCAGGAGGTCAGGCGTGGATTAATGTTATTTGTAGGAATTATTTTTAAGAGGTTCCCCTCCCTGGAGAGCCTGTCCCGACCGAAGCGTCGGGAGGTTTGGGGTGGGTTAGTCCCAATTTAATTCCGTTATCCTCTAAAAGTTGTGAATAATATAAAAAACAGGTAACCAGCAAGTTGCCGGCTGTCTGTTTTTTTTCTGTTAAAAACTATTCAAAATCTGCAATTTGTTGATAATCTGTTTTTTTAAATTAGCTGTCAGATTTGTTTTTTATCTGATTGAGGCATAATTTCTATAAGGAAGAAAGACTACGACGCACCAACAGGCTTTCGCTGATGCTTAATAACAGGGAAATGAGGGCGCTTGGTGTATATTGTAACCGTTACAGGGTAAAGAACAAATCCGAGTTTCTCAGGGAAACAATAATGAGAGCCATTCTGAAAAGGTTTGAAGAGGAGCATCCTTCCTTATGGGAAGTTAATGAACCTACTCTTTTTAATCAGAATGTCACTGAATAAAATTTGTATAGTATCTCTATTTTTCTAATTTTACATATTCTGGTTTGAACAGATCCGAATATGTGTTTTATTAGTTCAGAACCGGAACAAAATAACTTAACGATTTTATAGGAGTGAAGTATCCGGAAAGTTATATCAGCGAGCCAACAAAAAGAACACCCTGGATAGTCCTTGAACCGGGAAGGATTTTTATAATGGGGAGATCAATTATTGAGAGTCCGGAATATTTTTATGAGCCGATACACAAATGGATTTCAAGTTATATACGCGAACACACAGACAAAACACAAATTGAGCTTGGATTTGATTATGTCAATACCGGCTCGTTAAAGTGGCTTTATATCCTGCTCAGGGAGTTGTCAGAGATGAAAAATCTGTCGAGGAATACCAGGATTACATGGCATTACGAACAGGGCGATGATGATATGTGTGAACTTGGATTTATTATAAGGTCGCTTGTTGAATGTCCTTTTATCATTGTTGAGGAAGAGGAGATGGGCAAAGACCGTTACGAAAAGATACTGTCAGAATTGCTGTAGGGGAGTGTTTCAAAACCAGTTCAGGATATCCGCAATCAAAAATTTTACTAATTTTGCTGCGCCATTTTATGGTATACTGACCCATGGTGTAATTGGCAACACGTCGGATTTTGGTTCCGCAGAGTCCTGGTTCGAGCCCAGGTGGGTCAACAAATTATCATATATATAGCCCTGATAATCAATTATATCAGGACTTTTTTCTTTTAGCTGGCTGGCACATGGCTGGCACAATCTCTTGGTTTGTTTTTAAGCATTATATTACCTTAAAGATCAGCTGGGCCCACATTAACAAACAAATAAAGCTTTGATACACAATAATATCGAGGCTTTTTTGTTTGTTATTACTGAAACTATACTGAAACATTTCCGGGTTATAAGCTATTTATATGATATGTCCCAAGTTCCCAGAGAAGGTGAAATAAGGGATTTTGGGGCTGGGAGAATAGAAAAATGTCAAACGTGCACTTGAGGTTGCTGCGGCCGGAGGGCATAATCTAATAAAAAGAAAGCCCCCGGAGCAGATTCCGAGGGCTGGGAATATGCTATTATTATCAATGGTTAATTATCCCTAATGCAACGAACGGAAACACCTACGGTTTCTATTCCATTTCCCATATCAGAAACCTCAATTAGAGTGCTACTAGTTGTTAAAAGAATTTGATAATACGAACCTTCAAGAAAAACACCATATTTACCCATTAAGTCGAACTCCCCGCCCATTGTACGCCTGCCACCAGGTAAGGCTGTAAATCCTGATTTATTTGTTGCCCCAGTATTTGGATATTCCCAATGGATTGTGCCAGTTTCTTTAAGAGGCCCGCCTGCTGTCGGACTAAGCTCATAAAACGACTTACCGTCAGGATATATTTGATCGATCGTCATCACTAAAGAAGACCAATCCCCACCTTGAGGTACATGCCAACCAGTGGGGCATAGCATTCCATTATTGTTTATCCAATACAATGCGCCATAAGGATTCCTATTACTTATATCATTATTATACCAGCAATATCCTGGGGAATTGGGAAATCCTATATTCATCCATTCAGTATTATCGGTAACCAAAGGTATTGGTGTGCCATCATTATATTTGGTTGTTTTCAAATTTTCTGCCATCCATGTTTGTGTGATGATCACTTTCTCTGTTTCATTTAACATGCCTATTCGGTGATCACCCAACCTCGACAGCATGATCTGAACCGCCTGGATTACATACCCTACCCCTTGCATAAGATCATTGCCATAGGCAGACAATCGTACATCATAT
>JALHSP010000157.1 GCA_022865305.1 Bacteroidales bacterium
GATAATTTATTACGACAGTACCAATAAAGATCAGTAAAACTCCAAGCAGTCCTCCGATAACCGAAAGTAAAACAGATTCGACAAGAAACTGCTGAAGGATAAAAAACCTTTTGGCTCCAAGGGCTTTCTGGATCCCAATCTGGTTTGTTCTTTCCCTGACTGAAACGAACATGATGTTGGCAATACCAAAACCTCCAACAAGTATAGCAAATCCCCCTATCACCCAGCCAGCGAAATTGATCCCGGTAAAAACACCCTCAAAACTCTGAGAAATAAGGTTTGCCCTGTTCAGGTGAAAATTATTTACTTCATTAGGCTGAAGTCTTCTTGCAGCCCTCAGGATCATAATTGTTTCATCGCTTAATTCATCTATTGAAACCCCTTCCTTTGACTTGATCATAAGGGTAGCGTCAAGGAAATTATTCCTCAAATTAATGAAGGTCCTGCCAAAATTAAATGGTATAAGCATCATCTCATCCATCCCGTTATCGGTAATTCCTCCTTTGCCTTCCTTTTTAAAAACCCCGATAACATTTGTTTTATTACTTCCGATTATTATCTGTTTGCCAACAGGATCTGCTTTGTCAAATAACCTCTCAGCCAGCATAGCTCCTATTATTCCAATATTTTTCCCGGAAGCCGATTCCTCAGGAGAAAAATATCGGCCGTTTTCAATTTCAAATGATCTTAGATTCTCAAATTCGTAGGTAGCCGCCCATACAATAACGTCGTTTGCCAGATTCTTTTTGTATTTAATCTGTTTTGGTTGTGTGACGCAAAAACAGGCCGATTCCGTTTTTGTCGATTTGTTCAGAATTGCCTGATAATCATCATCCGAAACCGCCGGCCATTTCATAATATCCCACCATTTGATATCGGTACTGAGTCCCCATGGCCATTTATGAACGTAAATAACGTTATCCCCCAGTGTTGAGATACTGTCGCGGATCGCTTTTTCCATCCAGTCGAGCACAGTAAATACCGAAATAATGCAAAAGATCCCTATTGTTATTCCGAATAGTGAAAGGAAAGTTCTTAACTTATTAACTGCAACCGACTTAACTGCAAACAGAAAACCTTCTTTAAAAAGTCTCAAAAACATTTTTTGTTGTTACAGATTTTTATTAAGTATCAAAGATAAGAAAAATCAAAAGTCTGTTATCAAAACTATCTTAAATGCAGATTTATAATAATCATAGATGTAATTTGTTGAGAGTAATAAAAAAATATCTATTTTTAAGCGCCCGGAGAGAAAATGATAATTCAATTGCAACTTTCAGATAGTGAGTGAGAAAAAAATACATACCGCTTTAATTTCAGTCTTTTATAAAGAAGGACTGGATGAGATAGTTAGAATGCTTAATAAACTGAAAGTGAAAATATATTCAACAGGAGGCACATTCAGTTTTATTGAAGGAATGGGCATAGAGGCCGAAAAAGTTGAGGATCTCACCACATATCCTTCCATACTTGGCGGAAGAGTAAAAACACTCCACCCTTCAGTATTCGGAGGGATACTTGCAAGGAGAGGAAATCCTGAGGATATGGAGCAGGTCGCAAAATACGGAATACCAGAAATTGACCTTGTTATTGTTGACCTTTATCCTTTCGCACAGACAGTCAGGGATACCAATAATGAAGATGAGATAATCGAAAAAATTGATATAGGCGGAATATCACTTATCAGGGCTGCTGCAAAAAACTACAATGATGTTCTGATTATTTCAGGAAGAGAACAATACCCCGGACTTCTAAAACTTCTTCAGGAGAAAAATGGTATTACAACCCAGCAGGAAAGACGATTTTATGCCACTGAGGCATTTAAAACATCTTCAAATTACGATACAACAATTTTTAATTATTTCAACAGGGAGACTGGAATTCCGGCTTTCAGAGAAAGCATTGATATATCTTATATGCTCAGGTATGGTGAAAATCCTCACCAGAAAGGAATATTCTTTGGGGATCCTGATCAGTTATTTGAAAAGCTTCACGGGAAAGAAATATCATATAATAATCTTCTGGATATCGATGCTGCACTCAGTCTCATTGATGAGTTTTCAGAAACAACATTTGTGATAATAAAGCATAATAATGCCTGTGGTGCTGCCTCCCGGAACACTCCTGCTGGTGCGTGGAAAGCAGCCCTGGCATGCGATCCTGTATCGGCATTCGGAGGTGTTATTACTTCAAATGTTCCGGTCGATGAAGGCACTGCCATTGAGATCGATAAGATATTCTTTGAAATAATTATTGCACCTGGGTTTACCGATTCTGCACTCAGTGTCCTGAAGCAAAAGAAAAACAGGATACTGCTCCGAAGGAAAGCAACGATAAAAAATAAGCAGAATTTCAGATCTCTTCTTAATGGAGTTTTATGGCAGGAACGTGATTTCAGCACTGAATCACAAAAAGAAATGAGACCTGTTACCGGAAGAATACCTGAACCGGCAGAATTTGAAGATCTTGTATTTGCAAATATAATTGTCAAGCACAGTAAATCGAATGCAATTGTTCTTGCTAAAAATAAGCAGTTGTGTGCAAGTGGAATAGGGCAGACCTCAAGAGTTGATGCATTAAAGCAGGCTGTTGAAAAAGCAAAAACTTTCGGATTTGATCTTAAAGGATCTGTTATGGCATCTGATGCCTTTTTCCCATTTGCCGACAGTGTGGAAATAGCTGATAAAGCAGGTGTTACAGCTATTGTTCAGCCGGGAGGATCAGTACGTGATCAGGATTCAATTGATTATTGTTCTGCTCACGGGATTGCAATGGTTTTTACAGGTAAAAGACATTTTAAACATTAAATAATATCAAATTAATATCTCATAAATGGGAATATTTTCATTCTTGACGCAGGAGATTGCTATCGACCTCGGAACAGCGAATACGATCATTATTCATAACGACAAAATTGTTGTAGATGAACCATCAATAGTTGCGATTGATAATATTACAGGTAAGCTTGTAGCAATAGGTGAGTCGGCAAGGCAGATGCATGGGAAAACGCATGAAAACATAAAGACAATCAGGCCTTTAAGGGATGGCGTGATCGCTGATTTCAATGCTGCTGAACTGATGATTAGGGGAATGATTAAAATGATTAATACTAGTCCACGCCTCTTTTCTCCTTCGTTAAAAATGGTTATTTGTATACCTTCAGGAAGTACTGAAGTTGAGATACGTGCTGTACGAGACTCCTCAGAGCATGCAGGAGGAAGAGATGTTTATATGATTTATGAACCAATGGCAGCAGCGATAGGAATAGGACTTGATGTAGAAGCTCCCGAAGGCTGCATGGTAATAGATATCGGAGGAGGCACAACTGAAATTGCAGTCATTGCTCTAGGCGGAATAGTCTGCAATAAATCCATAAGAATTGCAGGAGATGGTTTTACAGCTGATATTCAGTCTTATATGAGACATCAGCATAACATAAAAATTGGGGAGAGAACTGCAGAAGACGTAAAAATTGCTGTCGGCGCCGCATTACCTGATATTGAGAATCCACCGGCTGACTATATAGTAAGAGGCCCAAATATCATGACTTCTCTGCCAATTGAAATCCCAATTTCATATCAGGAGATAGCTTATTGCCTGGATAAGTCTTTGTCAAAAGTAGAAGCAGCTCTTCTCAATGTACTCGAGCAAACTCCTCCTGAACTATATGCCGATATTGTCAATAAAGGGATACATCTGGTAGGGGGTGGAGCACTCCTGAGAGGGATAGACAGGAGACTGAGCGATAAGATCAATATAAATTTCAATATAGTAGAAGATCCGTTGCATGTTGTTGCCCGTGGTACAGGGGTTGCACTGAAAAATGTAGATAAATTTCCGTTCCTGATGAGATAATCTTCCCTTGTGAATGAGAAACCTGATTAATTTTCTACTGAAGTATATCAGCCTGATTATCTTTCTTATACTTGAAGGGATCGCATTTTATTTACTGGGAACAGGCAATAGTTACCATAACAGCCGGATTATTAAAGGCGTCAGGGGATTGACGACTGGTATTGAAAGGAAAGCAAGCACTGTAAAAACATATTTTATTCTCCGTGAAATCAATCAAACACTTGCATCAGAGAATATATACCTGAGAAATAGGATTGAGCAACTGGAAAAGAAAGAAAATCAGCTTTTTTTTTATGTTTCAGATTCCGTAAATCAGCAGCAATACAATTATTTATCGGCAGAGGTTATAGGTAATTCAGTAAACCGGCAAAAGAACTATTTCACACTCAGCAAAGGGGAAAAGCATGGGCTGATGGTTGATATGGCAGTTACATCCGGAGATGCGGTTGCCGGAGTAATTGTTGGATGCTCTGAAAACTTTTCTGTTGCCATGTCTCTTCTTAACCTCGATTTCAGATTAAGTGCCAGAATAAAATCAAACGGATATTTTGGATCATTAACCTGGGATGGCAGGGATTACAATCATGCAATTCTTAGTGAAATTCCCCAACACATAATAATTAATCTTGGCGATACTGTTGAGACAACAGGATTTTCTGCCATTTTCCCCGAGGGTATAATGGTTGGAACCATCAGTGGTTTTGAAAAAACAGGAAGTGACTTTTATAAAATCACTATTTCTCTGTCAACCGACTTTAAAAAATTGCATTTTGTAAATGTTATCGGTAACCTGAAGAAAACCGAGCAACTTGAACTTGTAAAACAATTTCAATGATCAACAATACTTTAAGGTTTGGTCTGATTTTTATTCTGCTGATCCTGTTTCAGGTTCTCTTGTTTAACAATATTCAATTCAGCGGGTATGTCAATCCGTATGTCTATATTATGTTCATACTTCTTCTTCCCATTGAATTACCGGCATGGTTATTATTGATTTTATCATTTATAACAGGACTTATAATTGATTTTTTTTCCGGCTCTCTGGGTATGCACACCGCTTCATCTGTGCTTGCTGGATTTGTACGTCCTTATGTTCTGCAGATTCTTTCCCCAAGGGATGGTTACGAACCAGGATCAGAGCCGTCAATAATTATTTATGGTTTCAGGTGGTTCCTTATTTATACCATCATAATTGTGCTCATTCATCACACAGCCCTCTTTTTCCTTGAAGTATTCAGGTTTACCGAATTCTTCAGAACATTATTGAGAGTTTTATTAAGTTCTCTGTTTTCAGTTACTTTTATTTTGTTTATTGATTATTTTAGGAAAGGCAGGTAAAATGTTCATTTTATGAAAGATGCATTTATCAATAGAAAATATTTCGTAATTGCATTTATAATTATTGCATCTATCGCACTCATAGTCAAATTGTTTATAATACAGGTTGTAAAAAACACATACAGGCTTTCAGCCGACAATAATGTTTTGAGATATGTCACTCAGTACCCTGCAAGGGGACTCATTTATGACAGAAATGGCAAGCTGATAGTATTTAATCAGGCTGCTTACGATCTGATGGTTGTACCGGTTCAGACGACACAACTGGATACTACAGCATTTTGCAATGACCTGCAAATAACCAAAGATGTGTTTAAAGAGAGGATGCAGGCTGCCATAAATTATTCGAGGCGAGCATCTTCAGTATTCCTGAAACAGATTTCAGCAGAGACTTATGCAAAGTTTCAGGAAAAGATGTTCATGTATCCAGGATTTTATGTTCAGCCGCGTACTCTGAGAAAGTATTCAAAACCGGTAGGTGCACACCTCCTGGGATATGTCAGTGAGGTTGATGAAGCCATTATAAAAAAGGATTCTTATTACAAACCGGGAGATTATATAGGTAAGCTCGGTATTGAAGAAGTATATGAAAAAGAATTAAGAGGGAAACGAGGTGTAAAAATCTATTTGGTTGATGTTTACAGCCGAATTAAAGGATCATACGACGATGGCAGAATGGATACTCTGGCAATTCAGGGTTCAGATATTAAATCTGGAATTGATCTTGACCTCCAGGAATACGGCGAACTTCTCATGCAGAATAAAAGCGGGAGCATTGTCGCTATTGAACCTCAAACAGGGGAAATCCTGGCGCTTGTTTCATCTCCAAATTATGATCCCGGATTACTTGTCGGAAGAATACGCTCCGAGAATTTTGCCAAACTACAGTCCGACACTTTGTTAGAACCCCTTTTTAACCGGGCACTCATGGCCTCATATCCTCCCGGATCGACTTTTAAACCGGTAAATGGACTTATTGGGCTACAGGAAAAAGTAATTTTACCCTCAACAGAGTTCGGATGTAATAATGGTTACCTCTTTGTTGACTGCCATTCACATTCATCGCCTCTGAACCTGAAAGGTGCGATAGAAAACTCCTGTAATTCATATTTTTGCCAGACCTACAGGAGAATCCTTGAGAATCCTAAGTATAGTTCTGTTGCAGAAGCATTTGAAAAATGGAAGGGATACCTAAATGAATTTGGTTTGGGAAGCCGGTTGGGTGACTTTGTAAATGAACTTACAGGATTTGTTCCGTCCCCGTCTTACTACGATAAATATCACGGAGCAAATAAATGGAAAGCTCTCACTGTAATTTCCATGGCAATCGGACAGGGTGAAGTTGGAATAACTCCGCTACAGATGGCAAATTTGACTGCTGCAATAGCCAACAGAGGTTATTATTTTACACCTCATACTGTCAAGGCTGTCGGCAATAATCAAAAAACTGACCAGAAGTTTCAGGTAAAACACTCAATCAGTATTGATTCCGTTAATTTTGAAAGAATAATTGAGGGTATGGAGGCAGCTGTCAGCGGAGCCTCAGGGACAGCAAGAATTGCTGCAATACCGGACATAGTTGTATGTGGCAAAACCGGTACTGCCGAGAATCCGCATGGAGAAGAACACTCAGTCTTTATTGCATTTGCCCCCAAAGATAATCCCAAAATAGCAATTGCTGTTCTTGTTGAAAATGCCGGTTTTGGCGCTACATACGCGGCACCGGTAGCAAGCTTGATGATGGAGAAATACCTGAAAGGAGAGATAACAAATAAGTACCAGGAACAGAGGATGCTCAATCTTAACCTGATTGATAAACCGGCAGAAAATGAAACGCAGCATTAATATCTGGATTGGCATTGACAAGATCACCATCGTACTTTTCCTGCTGCTGGTTACTATCGGATGGTTCAATATCTATGCAGCTGTTTATAATGAGGAACACAAAGAGATTCTTGATCTGTCTCAACGGTATGGTAAACAGTTTATCTGGATTATTGCTACACTGATTATTGCAGTATTTGTATTAATTATCGACACAAGGTTTTATTTCTTTTTTGGATGGTTTATTTATGCCGGTCTTATTTTTCTTCTTTGCCTGGTTCTTGTATTAGGGAGGGAAATTAATGGAGCCAGGTCATGGTTCGAGTTCGGTCAGGTAAGCCTTCAGCCTTCGGAATTTGGCAAGTTTGGAACTGCACTTGCCCTTGCCGGATTTCTTAGTACAAGAAGACAGGATCTAACAAAAATAAAAGTATTCATAATAGCTTCTGCAATAATACTCTTTCCTGCACTTCTTATCGCTATTCAGCCTGATCTGGGTTCCACAGTAGTATTCTTTGCTTTTTTTATAGTACTGTTCAGAGAAGGGATGAGCCTTTATGTTTTTATATCAGGATTGCTGATGGTGATTCTTTTCTTTCTTTCTCTTTTAATTAATAACCTGTATTTGATTATAACTCTGATTGCAATAGCTTTTCTCATTGCCTGGTTTGCAACCCGAAAGTGGAAATTATGCATTACCGGTCTGGGGATCTTAATTCTGATTGGCGGTGTACTTTATATATTAGATTATTACCTGATCAAAACTTTCAGTAATGAGTTTATAATACTGATTGCGATTGTTTTAGCAGGAATCGCTTATGCTTATTATGTATTTTTATATAACCGGAAAGCAGTTGCTGTTGTAATAATTTATCTTTTCCTTCTTGGAAGCGTCTTCTTCATTAATTCAGTTGACTATACATTTAATAAAATATTAAAGCCTCATCAGAAAGAAAGAGTGGAGATAACATTGGGTTTCAAATCAGATCCTCATGGTACAGGATATAATGTCAACCAGTCGATAATCTCAATAGGCTCTGGCGGTTTTACGGGGAAAGGGTATCTTCAGGGCACTCAGACAAAATTCAAGTTTGTACCTGCCCAGAGTACCGATTTTATTTTCTGTACAATTGGTGAGGAATGGGGATTTTTAGGTTCAGTAACAGTTGTCGGGTTATATCTGTTCCTGCTGTTAAGACTTGTAATCCTTGCAGAACGGCAGCGTTCTGTGTTTTCAAGAGTTTATGGATATGGAGTAATTTCAATTTTGTTTATACATTTCTTCATTAACATAGGGATGGCAATAGGTTTGGTCCCGGTAATAGGCATACCGCTTCCGTTTCTCAGTTATGGGGGGAGCTCGCTATGGGGATTTACTATTCTGCTGTTTATTTTCCTGAGGCTCGATGCAGGCCGGGATGAATATCTTATTTGATCAGAATGGCATCGTGATCCTGTGAGAGATTTCAACTCCAAATTGTTTTTCCACATAATCAATCAGCTGGGGAAAAAACTCCATGAAATCATCCTGAAGGGAGTAGTAGTTTTTTTTAAGCGCACGCATTGCGAACCTTGTCTCATTAGGAAGAGTAGTCCGTTTGCTCAGTGTCTTTAAAACATGCCGTATGCCACTCCTTGTCTGATATGATTCGATCCAGTTGTTGATTATAAAAAAAGGCATCATTTCCCTGACAGTTTCAGGCAGTATTTCATAATTATTAACCAGTGCCCTGTAGAAATTATATGTAACACTTTCCAGTGGTCTGCGGGAAAAAAAATTCCATTCCTTTGTTAAAAAATGATCATAGATTATATCAGTTACAACTCCGGAATACCTGTGATATTTCCTTGAAAAGAAAATTTTGCTGCGGTGGACAACAGGATGACGATCAGTAAATCCGTCAATATTGCGGTGAAGGATTATGCCTTTTCTGATAAGATCAGGATATTTTAAATAATCTCTTCCCTTTACATAATCTCCAATATAGTTTCCAATGATTATTTTTTCAGAATCACCTGACAAGTATATGTGAGCCAGTACATTCATATTATGATATAATAGTACAAAGAATTTACCATATACTTTATTATATCAAAAACATTTTCTTTAACATGTTTTCATATCATTATCAGAGAGAGCTTAATTAATTATTCTACAGAGAATTAAACCATAGAAATGTCATAATAAAAAATCCTGGGAAAAGTTCGGAATTTAGGCATGCAAATTATACATTTGTTGTTTAATTTAAAATGAAAATTTTTCGTTGCAATTAGATTTATTAATTAACCGGGAGGATATATGCCTAAAAAAAATGTCATCATAATTGGTGCTGCAGGAAGGGATTTCCATAACTTCAATACATGCTTCAGGGATAATAAGGATTATAATGTTGTAGCATTTACTGCAGCTCAGATACCCGATATCGATGGTAGAAGTTATCCAAAAGAACTGGCAGGCAAATTTTATCCTAAGGGAATTCCCATATTCCCTGAAGAAAACCTTCCTGGTTTAATAAAGAAATTAAAAGTTGATGATTGTGTTTTTTCATACAGTGATGTCACCTATCAGAAAGTAATGGAAGTAGGTGCAATAGTAAACGCTGCAGGTGCCAACTTTATTCTCCTGGGACCTGCAGATACAATGGTAAAAAGCATCAAACCTGTAATTGCTGTCGGAGCTGTAAGAACCGGTTGCGGAAAGAGTCAGACTTCGAGAAGGATCATCGAACTTCTTATGGGAAAGGGATTGAAGGTGGTTGCTGTACGTCATCCAATGCCTTATGGAAACCTTAATAAGCAAAAAGTACAGAGATTTGCTGTCGTTAAAGATCTGGAAAAACATCAATGTACCATTGAAGAAATGGAAGAATACGAACCTCATGTAGTAAGAGGAAATGTAATCTATGCAGGAGTCGATTATGAAGCAATCTTACATAAAGCTGAGAACGATCCTGCTGGTTGCGATGTGATAGTATGGGATGGAGGGAACAATGATTTTCCGTTTTATAAACCAGACCTGATGATTACAGTTACCGATCCTCATAGAGCAGGGCACGAACTCAGGTATTATCCGGGTGAAGTAACTCTTCGTATTGCTGATGTGGTGATTATCAATAAAATAGACAGTGCATATCCTGATGCTATACAGATTGTCAGAGAAAACATTGAAAAGGTGAATCCTAAAGCAATTGTTATTGATGGTGCTTCACCTATTAAGGTTGATGATCCATCAGTTATTAAGGGAAAGAAAGTTCTGGTTGTTGAGGATGGTCCGACTGTGACACATGGTGAAATGAAACTGGGTGCAGGAGTTGTCGCTGCTCGCAAATATGGAGCAACAGAACTTGTTGATCCAAGGCCTTTTACAGTCGGAAGGTTGAGTGAAACATTCAGACTTTATCCAAATATAGGCATGCTTCTTCCCGCCATGGGTTATGGCGAACAACAGTTACATGACCTTGAAAAAACCATAAACAACACCAAATGTGATAGTGTGATTATTGCGACACCCATCGACCTGAACAGGATTATAAAAATCAAAAAGCCCAGCACAAGGGTTTCCTATGATCTTCAGGAGATAGGCGATCCCAACCTTTCACAAATTATTGATGAATTTGTGAAGAAACACAAGCTTATCTTTTAACCCGGGCATTTCCTTTCCAGATGCTCCAGACCTGTTCTTCATCGGCTGGTTGACCATAATCGGTTACTACAGTTGTTGCCAGAGCGCCGGTAGCCCACCCGAACTGAATCCATTTGTCAGGTTCCCATCCTTTCAGTATTGCATAGAGCAAGCCTCCGACAAATCCGTCACCTCCGCCAATCCGATCAAGTACATGGATTTCACGTGGCTCAACTACATGCCATTTCTCGCCTTCAAGCATGATGGCACCCCACAGGTGTTCATTTGTACTTATAACCTGGCGTAACGTGGTGGCAAAAACAGATGCATCCGGAAAAGCTTTTCTCACACGGGTAATCATTTCCTTGAAGCTGTCAATTTTTGAGGCAAGATCTTTTCCTCCCTCCTCCGGACCTTCAATACCAAGGGCGAGTTGAAAATCTTCCTCGTTACCGACAAGGATATCGGAGAGACCGGCGATTTCTCTGAAAGTTGCTGACAGCTCTTTCTCCCGGTTTTTCCAGAATGTAGCCCGGTAGTTAAGATCGAAAGAGATACGGGTTCCATGTTTTTTTGCAGCTCTTGCAAGTTCAAGGCAGAAATTACTTGTTTCAGGTGACAAGGCGGCTATTAAACCTGAGAGGTGCAGTATCTGAACTCCCTCTTTCCCGAAGAGTCGTTGCAGGTCGAAATCTTTAACATTCAGTGTTCGGCCCACTTCTCCGGCACGATCATTCTGAACCCTTGGGCCACGGGAGCCATAACCACTGTCAGCAATATTGAACTGATGACGATAACCCCAGGGGCCGCCCTGTTCTACTTCAACTCCCTCATATACCATATGCCTGCCTGCAAGGTTGTCTTTTATAAACCTGGCAATCGGGCTATCTTTAACGAAGGTTGTCAGTACCTTTACAGGAAGTCCGAGGTATGATGAAATACTGGCCACATTGGTCTCGGCACTGGTAGCGTGCATGGTAAATGTATCGCTGCAATGTACAGGCTGTCCTTTTGCAGGAGTAATCCGAACTCCCATACTGGTAGGTACAACAAGAGACCAGGCAAAATCTCTCCTGAGTTCTATTTTCATAGTGTATTATGTATTATGGTAGTTAATAATGGTATTTAAACTAAGTGAATTTGTAATGGTAATTACATTTTTATTTCAACCTTTCTTTTAGCTTCTTCCCGGCTTCCTCAAATCCGGGTTTGTTGAGCAGGGCAAACATATTCTTTTTGTAAGCCTCAACACCGGGTTGATCGAATGGATTGACATCGAGAATATATCCGCTTACTGCACATGCGATTTCGAAAAAATAGATCAATTGTCCTATATAAAATTCGTCCACTTCGGGAACATTAATGATAATCACAGGAACTTTCCCGTCATTATGCGCAAGGATTGTTCCTGTTTCTGCCTGGTGATTAACCTCAGATAGTCTTTTACCTGCAAGATAATTAAGCTGGTCAGAGTCATCTTTTTCAGAGGGTATCGTTAATTTCTTGCGTGAATTTTTAACAGAGATCATTGTTTCAAAAAGAAATCTTTGCCCTTCCTGAATATATTGTCCTAATGAATGAAGATCTGTAGTAAAGTCTACTGAGGCTGGAAAAATGCCTTTCCCTTCTTTACCCTCACTCTCCCCATACAGCTGTTTCCACCATTCAGACAGATAGTGAAGCCTGGGTGTGAATCCGACAAGAATTTCAATCGCTCTGCCGCTATGAAGAATAAGGTTTCGGGCAGATGCATAAAGCAGGGATGGATTTGTTGAGGCATTTTTATTTTTCCGTGTCACCTCTTCCATTGCAATGGCTCCTTTTACAATCATCCTGATATCGAGGCCACTGACCGCTATGGGAAGAAGTCCGACAGGAGTCAATACAGAATAACGGCCACCAATATTGTCCGGAATGCTAAAGGTATCATACCCGTTTGTTTCTGCTAAAGATCTTAAAGCTCCTTTCGAGCTATCTGTAATAGCAATGATTCTGTCAGCAGCGGTTGCTTTACCTACTTTCCTTTCCAGGTGGTCTTTCAGAATCCTGAAAGCTAAAGCCGGTTCAGTTGTAGTTCCTGATTTTGAAATAACAATAATTGAATAATTTCTTCCTTCAAGTATTTCGATGAGATCTGACATATAATATTCACAGATATTATGCCCGGCATAAAGTATCTGGTGATGTTTTGTTTTAAGATATGGAGGGAAGGAATGGGAGAGAGCATCTATTACTGCTTTTGCACCAAGATACGAACCGCCAATACCAATAACTACTGTGGTATCGGAAACAGACCTGAGGTGTTTTGCCACATGTTCTATCCTTTCAAGCTGATTAAGGATTTGATCAGGGAGGGAGAGCCATCCCAGAAAATCATTTCCTGCTCCTGTACCGTTATTAAGAGCATCGAGATGCCTTACCGATTGTTGCGCAAGTGCAATTACCTCTTCATGTGGGATAAAATTGCCTGCATTTTTCAGATCGATACTTATATTTTCTTTCATAGGTTAAAATATTTTCAGATAAAGGTTTTATACAAAGTTAAAAAAAACCGTCAGGAGGAGTAAATCCTGACGGTTTTAAATAAAGCGGGAAATATATATTGTATAGAAGCTACTTTTTATGTATACCCCCTGCACTTGAAGAATGGGCATCAACATATTTCGGATCGCCCTTATAATTTACATCACCTGCACTGGATGCTCTTGCATTGAGTTTTTCAGTAACATAAAGATCAGCATTGCCAGCGCTCGAAACCGAAACATCAGCCTCCCTTACCTTCAGGTTATACGCATTAAGATCACCGGCACTGCTGAGATCAACTTCAAGCATATCAGTTTCCCCAGACAGGGTAACATCACCAGAACTGCTGATATTTGCTTTAATATTATTTGTATAGACTTCCAGCTTAATGTCTCCAGCGCTGCTGGCGGATAACTTCAGATTATCGCATTTGACCGGAGTTTCACCTATTAAATCGCCGGCACTGCTGGTGCTTAACGATTCCACCTTTTCTATGGTAACATAAACCCTTTTCATTTCAGCTTCACGTATATTAACTTCAGTATATACATTGAGAATACCATCTTTTACCTCGGTAAGTATATACTCATGCAGGTTTTCATCCGCTTCAACCGATAAACTCAATTTATCGCCCTGACTCAGATAGACATCAATTCCGGAGCTGACTCTTACTCCGGAGAATGGTTCAGCAGTTCTTTCTCTTTTGACAACCTTATTGTTTCCGTAAACTGTTTTTCGGAACTGGCCATCAGCACAGGAAGTTATGCCCAGACACAGAATGACTGCCATCAAATACTTCAGATTTTTCATGTTCTTCCTTATTAATTTTTTACCTCTTTCCGGATAAAAGACATGAAGAAAAAAGAATTGCTGCATCTGCACTGAAGATTTTAATGCCATTTGAAAATTTTAAGTCCGGTAACAAAGAACACAATTCCTGCAGATATGAGTATTAAAATTGGCATTACTACTTCCCCGAATCCTGCTCCTTCATTAAAAATGCTCCTTATTCCATCTGTAAGCATTGTAAGGGGTAATATCCGGATAATTGGGATGCTCCAGTCAGGGAAATTATGATAGCTGAAAAAAATGCCTGAAAGGACCATCATCGGAAATACGACAAAATTTATCAGGCCATTGCCGACTTCGGTATTTGAGGTGTGAGAGGAAACAAAGACTGCTATACCTGCAAATGCAATATTCCCTGCGAGGAACATAAGAATCAGGGCTAAGATATCCCCCTGGATTGTCATTTTAAATGTAATAAGGGCAAATAATAGCAAAACCAGAGCTTCGATGAAGTTCATCGTTACCCTGACTGTTATTAGCGCAATGAGGAAGTGAGACTTTTTCATTGGTGTTGCAACAAGTCTTCGGAGGAGTTTTTTCGAACGTTTTTCAATTATCCCGTAGCTGATTCCCCACATGGTTGACATCATCACTCCCATAGTGATAAGTCCCGGTACCAGGAAATCGATATAACGTGTTCCGGTTACAGTCAGTGGCTTGATTTCTGAATTGCTGCTGACCGTCAGGATATCTCCTGCTCCAATTATGCTGCTGAGCTTAAGATAGGTCAGTTCAGCATCGGAGTTCATTGGATCAAAATGATATTCAGTTACATCATCTTTACTATACAGAAGAAGACTGATAGTTCCTCTTTTAAGCAGAATCATTGCCTGATCCCAGTCCATCTCATAAAAAAGAAAAACAGAATTGCCCAGCTTATCATCTTTTATAACATATTTCCACCGGTACTCATCCGTTTCCTCGGGCGAATTTCTCTCACAATTCTTTTCAAGAAAATTATATACAACTGAGCTGTCCGCGGAGGATGATCTGAAAGTTCTTATGACAGCAACTTTCCTCAATACATCCGTTTTTTTTGTAAATGCCAGACCCAGTCCCAGGGACATCAGGATAGGAAACAGGATGCCCCAGAAAAGAACCCCGGGTTCCCGTATTATTTCCCGGAATAATGCAGTTGTTAGCCGCCATAACTGGTTTATTCTGAATAATTTATTCATTTATCTTCCTTCCGGTAAGTGAAACAAACAAATCATCAAGGGTCTTTCGCCTGCACTCCATATGGCTTAGACTTATATTCCTGGATTTAAGAAATGATAAAAAGTCAGGGAGGCCAGTTTCAAAGTTTAACAGGGTGACAATCCATTTTTCACCTGTTTCACCTGAGCGGATTGAAAATGGTAAACCTTCTGTACTGCTTGTGTCAGGTAGTGACCCGTTTTCTATCGTGAATTCAACAACCTTTTCTTTTGAATCTTCTGCCAGCAGCTGATGCAATGTACCTTCACGAAGGATAACTCCATTATCCATAATAACAATATAATCACAGAGATTTTCAGCCTCCTCCATATAGTGTGTTGTCAGTATCATTGAGGTTTCAGATACTTCTTTCAGTTTCTGCAGGATATCCCATATCTCGCGTCGTGCATTTGGATCGAGACCGGTAGTAGGCTCATCAAGAAGCAGAATTTGCGGAGTATTAATAAGTGCAATACCGATAGCAAGCCGCTGTCTTTGTCCACCGGAGAGATTAACAACATATGCTCTTTTCTTTTCTTCAAGTCCGACGATTTCAATTATCTCATTAACCCTCTTAATGCCGAGATTAAAAAATTCTGCGAAAAGCTGCAATGTCTCAGTTACCCTGAGTTTATCTATAAATCTTGTCTCCTGCAGCGATATCCCGATGATCCTGTGAAGCCTGTCTTCGTTACCCTTCCATTTTTTTCCCATTATTGTTATTTCACCTTTGTCAGGTTTCTGGATCCCTTCGATCATCTCCACCAGGGTAGTCTTACCTGCCCCGTTCGGACCAAGAAGGGCAACAAACTGACCCTTAGGGATATTCAGATTGATTCCTTTTACTGCCTGGACTGTCTTAAAGGATTTCCAGACATTTTTTACTTCTATGACATTATTAATTGTCATTATTAATAAGGAGGCATTATTTGGTTCTTACTTACTGAACATATTAAGTATTAAGGCATTTAGTAAATAATCTAACAAAAAGAAAACAATAAAGTTAAATTAAAACTTTGCCTGTTTCTAAAATACATGAATAATTCCTTTTTGCTTTAATAATAAAGTTGATGTTAAACATATTGTAACAAGGCATTTTAATATTGATTCAGGTTTGAAAATTTTGTAACTTTAAAAAAAAATGAACGTTTGTAAACCCTTTGTTTTCTTTTTATGTATTGCAGTCATCTCCGGTTGTCAATCCCGGCAATCTGCAAAAGCGCCGGAGGATCAGCAGGCTCCGGTAGAAAGCATTCTCTCAGGAGATTTTACAATCAGCGGAGCATATGCTCTTTACCCGCTAGCCCAAAAGTGGGCGGATGATTTTGCGAAAATCCATCCGGGTGTTAAAATCGAGATTTCCAAAACCGGCACCGGGCAGGGCATCATTGATCTGCTTGATAAAAAGGTACAGCTCGCAATGGTCTCCCGACCTCTTACTGACGAAGAAAATGAAGCCGGTGTCTGGATCATTCCGGTTGCCAAGGATGGTGTTGCAGTAATCGTAAATCAGAAGAATCCGTATCTCGGAAAAATATTGAAGCAGGGATTAAGTCCTGATGAGTTCCAAAGAATTTTTACAGGCGATAAACCAGTACTGTGGGGAGAACTCCTTGATACTGTGGGCAATGACAAACCAATAGTATATTCAAGGGCAGATGAATCCGGAGCTGCCGAGATGCTGGCCGGATTTATCTTCAAAGAGCAATCTGATCTTAAGGGGATAAAAGTTACAGGTGATGATGAGATGATAAAAAGTATCCAGAAAAATCCACTGGCTATTGGTTTCTGTAACTTTTCTTTTGCTTTTGATATTCCAACAGGAGAGCGAAAAGAAAATATCCAAATAGTGCCGTTTGATCTCGATTATGACAACAAAATTGAAAGGAAGGAGATGCCTTTTAAGAACCTTGAGGTCGCACATAGAAGTATCTGGCTTGGTTTCTATCCGGAAAGCCTCTGCAGGGATCTGTCAATTGCGTGTTTAGGAAAACCTTCAGATCCTCTGATAACAGAATTCCTTAAATATGTTCTATCTGATGGGCAGGAGAATGTACAGGAGTCGGGACTATGTAAGCTTAATAACGTATATATCAGATCCGGACTGGAAAGTCTTCAGTGATTTTTTGCATCATTTAAATAACGCAGGGTCGAGAGATCTGATATTATTTTTGAAAGCTACCACAAATGCCTGAAGATAGCCTGATTTTCTAAGTGCATTCTGAAATTCTTTTGCAGAAGCAAGGGCAGAGAATTCACCAATACAGGTACGGTAGGCTCCACTGTATTGATATTCAAATGTGTTGTAACTCTTTCCGTTTGCAGTAATTTTATAGCTCCCTTTACGAGTAGGAGATGCCAGAATCTGAACCCGGTAAATAACAGCATCCTTTTTAACTCCGGATTCTGCAGTCGTTGTGGTTTTTGTTGTTGTCGTTGTTGTTGGTGTTGTTTTAGCGGCAGTTACTTTTGTTGCCTCTGGCACCGGAATTTCTTCTTTTTTAGTCGTAACTTTTGTCTCTGCAGGTTTAGCTTGCGTCTCAGCCTCGTTAATAACCTTTTTTTCAACAGCTGCAGCCACCGGTTCGGAAACAAATGGCCTTTTTAATAATTCAGGATCGAGTGTCCTGATATTGTTTCTAAAAGCAACTACAAATGCTCGGGGATAATCGGATTGCCTTAATGTATTTTCCAGTTCTATTGCTGGTGGAAGAGTACTGAACTCACCAACACATAATCGATATGCTCCGGCATACAAATATTCAAAAACGCTGTGATCTGTTCCGTTCACCGAAATCTGAGATCTGGTTCTTGGATTAAAACTGGTTAAAAACTGAACCCTGTAAACAACATTATCTTTTTCCCCACGGGATCCTGAGATTTTTGGTTTTTGAGTTTCATCTTTTCTATCAGTAGCCTGAACAGGTTGTTCTGCCACAAGGATAACCATATGGGAAATTTTGGGATTAGTAAATATTTGTGATAAGCTATAAAAGTCCTCCGGACCACTATAATTCTTCATGGTAACCATATACAATTGTGTGGATCTAGTACCGGATTTTTGCTTTATAGTATAGAACGCAGATCTCCCGTTTTTCCTGTTTATTGTAAATGCTACATCATCATTGCTGGTGTTAATCGGGGTAGAAAGGTTTATAGGTTTTTCCCAGGTGCCTCCTTTATATTTACAAACAAATATATCGTAACCTCCATATCCCTGAATACCATCTGATGAAAAAAACAGGTTATTTTCCGAATCCAGAAAGGGATAGAGTTCGTTGGATCTTGAGTTAACAGCATCCCCGATATTTACAGGGGCAGACCATGTTCCTTTAATGTTCTGGGTCATGAAGAGATCCGTCCCTCCGACAGATCCAGCACGGTCTGAGGCAAAAATCATCATTTTCCCATCAGCTGATAAAGCAGGATGTGTATAGATTGACTGACCTGAACAAAAACTCAAAGGATTTTCATCCACTGACCAATCTCCCTGATTCCCGCTTCCCTGAGTAAACATAGCCTGATAGATCTTTTCAACGCCATCATTTTCAGAGATTTTAGTGAAATACAGCGTTTTAAAGTCGGCACTGAATGTAAAAGCTTCTGTAGGATAGGTAAAATTTACTGAGGGAGAAAATAATTGCGGATTCTCCAAAACTCCCTTATTTAAAACTGCAAACATGGCATCGGTTGTTCCGAATGAAATATGTCCAGGCAACATACTTTTATCAGATTTTGATGATGAAATAAAAATAATACCATCCTTGTAAAACTGGACACCGGTGGCAGGAGGAATAATTTGAAGCATAAAAGAATCAACTTCAATAAATTGACTCATCTTATAGGTTTGGGTATTTTTTTCACTTTTCCCGAAAGCAATTGTTATAGGGGAATTATTTACCAGTCCAAAGAATAATATTAACCAGATTGTTCTTTTCATTTAATTCATTAAAAACCAGTTTTACCAGTGGCTTCCATCAGTATATCCGGATTTATTTCCCCAAAAATTAATTCCGAAAGCAATTTCTGCTGTCAGTGATTTCTTATAAAAGGGTGAATTTTTAGGCATTTCGAAATATGATCCCACATAAAAGCTTGGATATTTAAATTGGAAAAAGAAAGATATTTTATCAAAGTCATTAAAATATGTTCCCAGGCAAAAGTCTCCAATAAAGAGTCTTAACGCAGGTTTTATCATTTCTTTCCAATCAAAATTAAGGGAGTCATCTGTAACTGCAATTACAGAAGGTTCCATCACAATTTTAAGCGATTTGCTTATAACAAATTTATATCCTGCATGAAATAAATATTTTCTTGAGATCGGTATAGTATAAGTATCAAGAGTATCAGGATCTTCATGTTTTCCAAGGATATTATTTGCCGAAACACCAATGAAAATATTGGGATTGTAGAAATAAATTCCTGCATCAAAATCAGGGATAATAAAGGTTTTTGAAGGAATATTAAGCTCTGAGTCTCCTTCAAAATGATGGTAAATGCCTTTTGCCGAGGCACCAAATGAAAGAAAAGTAAGGGCTTTTCTTTCTAACCGGAGATGATAAGATCCTGCTGCACTGATTCCTGCACTGCGCGTCATATTATTAAAATCATGAAAAACAGAAGCTCCAATTCCGATATTAGAAAAATTTGAGATCTTGGGAGATGATACATGGTAAGGTATCTTTTTCATGAGTCTTGTATTCCCGCTTATTACCTGTGAATTGTTTTTCCCGTGGAATCCGGCAAGCAGATCAACTGAAAAAAAATCCTTGCTTCCTGCGATGGCAGGATTAAATAAAAAGGGATTGAACAATCTGTAGGAGATAGGATTAAGTGGTATTTGCTGTCCGTCAGAGACGTTAATAATAGAAACCAATGCCAGTGCAAATATTACCCTTTTAAAAGATGACATAATAGATCTGGATCAACAAACAGTAATTTAAAACAACTCTTTAAACGAAAATTGACGTTTTAAGTTTCATTCAAACAGCAATTTTTAAATTATTGAAAATTATCAACTATTTATTAAACAATTTGTTCCAACCATCTTTTGACATCATCCAAGGATGGATTTGTAAGTCCAAGTTTGTTTTTTTTATTATAGCCGCAAAGGTCATTAAATAATTTTCCTGCTTTTACTTCTTTAAGTTTCAGGAAGGAATTGAAACCGAGCTTTCTTAATGGTTCAATCCATTCCTCGGGAATTCCATGTTCCGTAAATTCTTCTTTATGAAATTCAATTTTCGGTTTATGACTTTCCGGTTTCATCTGAGGAAAAAGAAGCACATCCTGTATTGAGGGCTGATTGGTCAGAAGCATTGTCAGCCTGTCAATTCCGATTCCCATTCCAGATGTAGGAGGCATCCCATATTCAAGAGCCCTCACAAAATCGAGATCAATAAACATTGCTTCTTCATCACCTTTTTCAGACAGCCTCAGCTGATCCTGGAACCGCTCCATCTGATCAATAGGATCATTAAGTTCGGAATAAGCATTGGCAATCTCTTTACCGTTGATCATGAGCTCAAATCGTTCTGTCAGACCAGGTTTGCTCCTATGCATTTTAGTTAACGGAGAAGTCTCTGTAGGATAGTCAATTATAAAAGTCGGCTGAACATAGTTATGTTCACATTTTTCGCTGAAGATTGCATCGATAAGTTTTCCTTTACCCATTTCAACTGTATGAGGGACCTCAAGATTATCACACACTTTCCTGAGACCATTTTCATCCATCCCTGTTATATCAATGCCAGTATGCTCCTTAATAGCATCAAGCATGCTAATGCGTTTGAAGGGAGGATTCAGGTTTATTATTTTATCACCATATATGACCTCAGTTTTACCATGCAAGTCAAGGGCAACTTTTTTGATGATCTCTTCAGTAAAATTCATCATCCAGTTATAGTCCTTATAAGCTATATAGATTTCCATTACTGTAAATTCGGGATTGTGATTACGATCCATGCCTTCATTCCTGAAATCTTTGGCAAATTCATAAACACCTTCAAATCCCCCGACGATAAGACGCTTAAGGTATAGTTCATCTGCAATTCGCAGATAAAGAGGAATATCAAGAGTATTATGGTGTGTAATAAATGGTCTGGCTGCTGCTCCACCTGGTATGGGTTGAAGAATTGGAGTTTCGACTTCTAAATAGCCTCTTGAATTGAATAATTCCCGCATTGATTGAACGATCTGAGTCCTTTTACGGAATACATCACGGATATGAGGATTGACAATCAGATCAACATATCGCTGGCGATACCGCATTTCGGGATCGGTGACTGCATCATACAGAATGCCATCTTTTTCCTTTACTATGGGAAGAGGACGGATTGACTTGCTGAGTATTGTGAATTCTTTGACATGTACAGTCGTCTCTCCCATCTGTGTTTTAAAAACAGGTCCCTTAACACCAATAATATCCCCGATATCAAGAAGATGCTTAAATACGGTGTTATACATTGTCTTGTCTTCACCGGGGCAAATATCATCACGGCGGATGTAAATCTGTATCCTGCCTGAAGAATCCATAAGTTCTGCAAATGAAGCATTGCCCATGATCCGCCTGCTCATTATTCGTCCGGCAAGGCTGACATCCTGGAAATTATTCTTTTCAGTTATGAAATTCTGGAGAATATCCTGTGCAAAAACATTGGTTTTATATTCAGCAGCAGGGTAGGGATTAATTCCGAGTTTTCTCAATTCATCAAGGGAATTTCTTCGTATCTGCTCCTGTTCACTTAACATCATATTGCTCATCGCCTGTTTGAAATTTGTGCAAATATAGAAAAATTCAGGCTTACGGGATTAACCTTTTAAAGCCCGGATCTCAGCAACGAATTTTTCCTGCAATAGTTTTGTAACCAGCCCGGGATTGCCATTGCCAACACTTTTATTATCAATCGAAACAATAGGCGCAACCTCTGAAGAAGTATTTGTGATAAATGCTTCATCTAATTCAGTTATCCTGCTTTCGGGGACAGCTATCTCCCTGACATTAATTCCTGCTTCACGGGCGATACGCAAAACATTCTTTCGCGTAACACCGGACAGAACATTTTCCGATTCGGGGTGAGTATAAAGAACTCCTTTAATTACAAAAAACACATTCGAATGAGCTCCTTCCGTTATCAGACCATCCCTTACAAAAATACATTCATAATTACCAAGATCCCTGGCTTCCTGGAAGCTAAGGACATTTGGAAGCAGAGATACTGATTTAATATCACATCTGCTCCATCTGATGTCTTTTCGTAGTATCACTCCAATACCTGAAGCCATTGTTTCACTATCAGGACGAAAACCCTTTGCAAAAGCATAAACCGTGGGTTTTACTTCAGTAGAAGGAAATGCGTGTGTCCTTTTTGCTGCTCCCCTTGTAACCTGAAGATATACCAGAGCAGGACGATCCTGAAGAATATTAAGAGTTATAAGTTCCTGTGCAACAAAAGGAAAAGTATCTGCATCAGTCCAGGAAATTCGTATTTCACTCATGCTTCTTTTTAATCTCATCATGTGACTTGCCATGTCGAAAAAGAATCCTTCATACCACCTGACAACTTCATAAATGCCATCAGCAAAAAGGAATCCGCGGTCATCAGGACTGATTCTGATCTCGTTTTTCGGGAGGAATTCTCCGTTGAGATAGGCTGTTTCCATAATTATTTATTCCTTTTCTGTTTATCATGCCACCCAACCCCCCTGAAGGGGGGCACGGGGGGCTGGTTCGATTATTTCAGTTTTGTAGTCAATAGCCGATCTGGCTTCTTCCGGAGATGAAGCATTACCGCATGCTGCCTGGACAAAAAGAGATGCTCCCAGCACTGTCGTCTCTTTCTGATCAATAACCTTCACAGGGATTCCTGTAATATCAGCTCTTAACCTGTTCCATAACCTGTTTTTTGAACCACCACCTACACACAGGATACTTTCGGTTTTAAATCCCCCGGCTTTTTCCAGGGCTGTTTTTCCTTCAACAAGCCTTACAGAGAGAGCTTCCAGCATTGCGCGATATATTTCATCCCGGGTCGATTCCATAGTAAGACCAAGAATCTGACCCCCGGGTTTTCCTTTCAGCTCTTCATAGAATTTAGGCACCACCCTGACGCCATTGCATCCTGCAGGCACTTTCTCTGCACCGGAAATCATTGCTTCATATACATCATCCCTTAATTCACTGTACAGGGTTTTTCTTGCCCACTCAAGCATTCCTGAAGCAATCCATTGGTTGCCAATATTATAGAGTCCGGGACGCGAGTCAAGCTCTGTAGTTATAGACATGTCGAGCTGTTCTTTCCCCGACCTGTAACCTTCTGAACGCACCATTAGTATTTCCCATGTTCCTGAGCTTAGAACAGGCTGGTTTCTTTCAGCTCCTGATCCGAAAATTGCAAATTGTGTATCATGTCCCGTTGCAACAACAGGTATACCTGCCGGGATACCTGTTTCTGATGACGCTTTTAAATTGATCTTTCCTGTAAGGGTGCCAGCTTCGACAGTTTCTCCAAGTTTACCTGCCGGAAAACCGATCTTGTCAAGGATGGATTTTGAGAAACCCCTTGTTGAAAGATTTGTTACCATGGATGTCCCTGCCATTGTTGTATCATTAATCATTTCGCCAGTAAGCAGAAATGAAAATATTGAAGGCATGAAAAGAAATCTGTAGCCGTTTTCGACCAGTTCAGGTTTTTGTTCAACAAACCAGATAAGCTTATTTATTGTATTAAAAGTGAATGGAAGAACACCGCATTCTTTATAAAGGTCGGTAAGTTCAATATATTTGGCGATACCTGCCATTATTGGATTTGTTCTTTCACACTGCCATGAGATAACGGGATATAGCATTTCCCCTGACTTGTTGAAAAGAGTTCCGTCAACCCCGAATGTAGTCACGGTCACTCCGATTATTTCCTTGTGGTTGATACGGCTGATAACCTTCTGTGATGCCCTGATCATCTTTTGCCAGATCTCATTTACATCCCAGATCCTGTAAGCCGGGTAGAAAGGATCAGGTTTGGTGTTATTAGGTGATGATTCTGATGCAACAATAAAGCCCTTGCTGTTTATAGCAATGACCCTTACATTGGTTGCACCGCAGTCAAAAACGATTACAATATCCCCTCTCGGCATAAGAAATAATCAAGTTATGAATTTAACTTACATTCTTGTTCCGAAATCCTTAAGAAATGCCAGTGATGCTCCTGCTGCTATAAAGGCAATTAAATAGATGGAGATTAAAATAATCACAAGGATTCCGATATAAACATAATATGCCTTCAGATTTTTAAAAGCTTTGTGCAGTTCCTGTTTATCAAGGGTTTTTACAGCACTGGATGTGTGCTTTGAAAAACGAAACAGGAAAAAATATGGAAAAAAGCCAATCACAGCAATTACAATAAAGACAACGAATACCAAAGATTCTGTGATTCCGATCGCAGAAGTCTGAGTTTTAAATACTGACAGGAAGAGACCGGCAACAAGGCCGCCTATCACCATGATTCCTATTAAGATAAAACCTAGAATGGCAAGGAACATTGTCCATTTACGGGTTGTGTTCAGGTCGTTAATGGTCTCTTGTTCAATTTCTATTTTTCTGGTTTCTGGAATGTTTTCCATAACTTCATTAATTATTTATATAATGCACCATAGGTCTGGCATGCTTTGTAATCTGATCCTTCTTTCTCCATACCAAAGGCATTCCATGAGCTTGGCCGGAAGATTTTATCATCAGTAACATTATGCATGCATACAGGAATCCTCAGAATTGATGCAAGAGTGATCAGGTCAGCTCCGATATGGCCGTAACTTGAGGCAGAGTGATTTGCACCCCAGTTGGCCATTACAGAATAAACATCAGTGAAGGCACCTTTCCCGGTGAGTCTGGGTGTGAACCAGGTAGTCGGCCATGTCGGATCAGTTCTGTCGGTAAGAATTTTATTGATTTTAGGAGGAAGTTCGACTGTCCATCCTTCTGCAAGCTGAAGAACTGGTCCAATTCCTTTTACCAGGTTTACCCTTGATATTGTCAATGGCATTACCCCTTTAGTGTCGAACTGTGAGGAGAAGCCTCCCCCTCTGAAATATCCAATGTTTGCCGGTGGCCACTGGGTTACCTTCAGGCATTCAGCAGCATCTTTCCCTGTTATCTCCCAGAAAGGTTTTATGCAGGCTTCACCCTTACTGGTCTGACGGCCTGAAAAATCAAGAGCTGAAGCACCTGAATTGATAAGGTGAATAATACCATTAGATGCCAGTCCGGCAGGTTTTGTTTTTGTTACTCTTTTAATTGCTTCCGGGCTCCAGTAGGTGCGGATATCAGAAAACATTTGGGCTGTATTGGTAAGCAGATATCCGAACAGCATTGGTACTCCATTCATGGCATCATTCTCAGTAGCAACAAGATATGGAGGTCTTATGCCATTCCAGTCGAATGATGAACACAGGATTGCTTCAAGAAAGTCGCCATTAGGCATATGATCTGTCCACTGGCGTTGTCCCTGGAATCCTGAAAGGATCGCATTATGTCCCAGTGCCTCTTCCCCAAAGCCAAGTTTTTTGAGTTTCGGATTACCTACCATCAGATCACGGGCAATAATGGTCATTTTTACCACGACCTCCCATTCTTTATCTTTTTGGGCTCTTGTTTTGGGATTGGTGTTCAGGTCTTTTCCCTCCTTACAATTTTTCCTTGTCCAGGTATAGGCTTTCTTAAATTCTTCCTTGTCATAGATATCCTCATTCAGTCTCCTGTTAAATTCGCTCGTATCTATATATTCATTTCTCATTCCAAGATATTCCTGAAAGAAATCTTCCCGCACAATTGATCCGGCTATGCCCATCGAAACAGATCCCATTGACAAATAAGACTTTCCCTTCATATATGCTGTTGCCAGTCCGGCCTTTACAAACCTCAGAATTTTTTCACTTACATCATCTGGAATAGTCTGGTCGGTTGCATCCTGAACATCATGACCATAAATGCTGAATGCTGGCAATCCTTTCATAGTATGTCCGGCTAATGCTGCAGCAAGATAAACTGCACCGGGGCGTTCAGTGCCATTAAAACCCCAGATAGCTTTTGGCATTTCATTATCCATATCGATTGTTTCGCTTCCATAACACCAGCAGGGAGTAACCGTCAAACTGACTCCGATGCCTTGCTTCTTAAATTTTTCGGCACAGGTTGCTGCTTCGGCAACTCCACCTATGGTGGTATCAGAAATTACACATTCAACAGGTTTTCCATTGGGATATTTCAGGTTTCTGGAGATAATATTTGCTGCAAGCTTAGCCATGTTCATGGTCTGTTTTTCTAGGGATTCTCTTACCCCACGTTCACGACCATCAATTACAGGGCGGATGCCTACTTTCGGAAAATCACCTATAACTGTCTTATAGTTATGATTTACTTTTAATACATCATTTGCCATATTTTATAATTTAAAATTATTAATAAGGTTTTTGAGATCAAACAAATATAATGAATTTGTACTTTATTGGCGCCGATTTGTGATCGGTGTGGAAAACTTTTATGCACTGATTCCAAATCCGCGTTAGCGATGGCTTTACTTTTTGTACTTTTATGCGATTAAAGATTTTGAGATGCAAAAGGGAAGGCGGTTACCCGGATGGTTTAAAATGCAGAGGGCAAGCGGAGAAAACTATTCCAGGGTGAAACGTCTGATTGAGAACAATCATCTTCATACAATCTGTACCAGCGGAAATTGTCCGAATATAGGAGAATGCTGGAATTCCGGCACAGCTACATTCATGATACTTGGAGATATATGCACAAGAGCATGCAAATTCTGTGCTACCACAACCGGTAAACCACTCCCTCCTGATCCTGCCGAGCCGGAACGTCTGGCAGAATCTGTCAGAGCTTTGAACTTGAAACATTGTGTGATAACCTCAGTTGACCGGGACGATCTTTATGACGGCGGGGCATCTGTCTGGGCGGAAGTGATAAAATATGTCAGGCAGATAAATCCTTTAACAACAATCGAAACATTAATTCCCGATTTTGATGGGGAATATGATTGCTTAAAGAAAATTATCGACGCCGGTCCTGATGTGATATCCCATAATATAGAGACTGTAAGACGGCTTACTCCAATGATCCGGACAAAGGCAAAATATGAAAGAAGCCTTGACATTCTCAGATATATATCACAAAAAGGAAAGATTACAAAGTCAGGTTTTATGCTTGGTCTTGGAGAAACTGAGAAGGAAATATACGAAACCATTGATGATCTGTTTGCAACAGAATGCAAAATATTGACTATCGGACAATACCTTAAACCATCTCCAAATCATATGGAAGTAGTCAATTATGTTATGCCTGAAAAGTTTGAAAAATACAGGCAATCAGCCATGAGGAAAGGATTTGAATTTGTCGAGAGCAGCCCTCTTGTACGTTCCTCATTTCATGCTGAGAAACATGTAAAGACTGGATTATTATGATTACATTGAGGCAGCAAAATATGAGTACCTGGTTTGAGCTATAGTGTTAAATATGAGGATATTGGTCTTAAGGATTATAAAGAGACCTGGGATTATCAGGCAGAAATCTTTAAAGAACTTGTTGAAGGGAAAAAGGCGGGGCAATACAATAATAAATCAGGAACCAGCTCTCTTCATGGGACATTAATTTTTGTGGAACATCCGCATGTATATACGCTTGGTAAAAACGGTTCTGAAAATAATTTGCTTCTTGATTTTATACAGCTACGGGCAAAAGATGCAAAATTTTACAGGATCGACAGGGGCGGAGATATAACTTATCATGGTCCCGGGCAAATTGTCGGATACCCGATCTTTGACCTGGAAGAATTAAACATAGGACTGAAAGAATACATTTTCCGGCTTGAAGAGACCATTATTGATACAATAAGAGAGTTTGGACTTAAAGGTTCCAGACTGGAAGGAGGTACCGGTGTCTGGTTTGATCCTGAAATTCAGGGGAAAGCGAGAAAGATATGCGCTATAGGTGTGAAAGCCAGCAGGTATGTTACAATGCATGGATTTGCATTTAATGTCAACACCGACCTTTCATATTTCAATTATATAAATCCATGTGGATTTACTGACAAAGGTGTCACATCACTCGAGAAAGAGACGGGAAAGAGACAGGAAATGAATAAAGTAAAAAATATTATCAGGAAGAAATTCAGGGATACCTTTGATCTTGATTGGACAGAATAAGAAAAACAGATGGAAAAGAGATGGATTATTAAGGATAGGGGAGAGATTGCCGTTGTAAAACAGCTGGCAGGAGTTCTTGGAGTATCTGAATCACTGGCAAATCTGATGGTTCAGAGGAATATTACTACTCCTGAAGAAGCTAATGCATTTTTTAATCCAAGTTTGGATTATCTTAACGATCCTTTTCTTATGAAAGGCATGAATATTGCAATTGACAGACTTTCAACTGCAATAAAGAAACATGAAAAGATACTTGTTTACGGTGATTATGATGTGGATGGCACTACAGCCGTGGCGCTGGTCTATTCATTTCTGAAAGATCAGTATTCAAATGTTGAATACTATATACCAGACAGATATAAAGAAGGTTATGGAGTTTCGTTTCAGGGCCTTGATTTTGCTTACCAGAACAATTGCAAAGTTGTTATAACCCTCGATTGCGGAATTAAAGCTGTAGAAAAGATCCAGTATGCGAAAACAAAAGGACTCGATGTTATAGTCTGCGATCATCATTACCCTGGTAATGAAATACCTAAAGCTCTTGCCGTTCTCGATCCCAAACAGCCAGGTTGTAGTTATCCCTATAAAGAACTTTCCGGATGCGGTGTCGGGTTTAAGCTTATTCATGCCTATTCAAGGATTCATGGCATACCTTTCAGTGCTATTGCGAATTACCTCGACCTTGTTGCAGTGAGCATTGCATCGGATATCGTACCTATAACAGGAGAGAACAGGATACTCGCCTATTTTGGTCTGAAGCAGTTGAATGAATCTCCGCGAACCGGATTGAAAGAGATCATAAGAGAGGCTGAAGTATTCAGGGTATTGACTATTGAAGATGTTGTTTTTAAAGTAGGTCCCAGAATAAATGCGGCCGGCAGAATGGAGACAGGAAGTAAAGCAGTTGAGCTCCTTATTTCGAATGATACAAAATTAGCGACCGGGATAAGCAAGGAGATCAACAATTTTAATATCGAACGCAGAAGTGTGGACCGGACGATTACTATGGAAGCGATGAGAATGATATCGGAGGACCATCGAAGAGTAAATGCGAAAACAACAGTCCTTTTTAATCCTTCCTGGAAAAAAGGAGTTATTGGTATTGTAGCTTCCCGTCTCATTGAAACATACTACCGGCCAACTGTTATTCTAACCGAATCAAATGGTTTTGCTACCGGTTCTGCAAGGTCAGTACAGGGATATGATCTTTATCAGGCAATAGAAGCATGCGGAGATCTTCTTGAAAGTTTTGGAGGACATATGTTTGCGGCAGGACTTACTATGAAGAAAGAAAATATTCAGCCATTCATTGAGAGATTTGAACAATTTGTCAATAAAACTATTACCGAAGATCAGTTGTTGCCCAGGGTGTTTATTGATACTGAACTCGATTTCTCGGAAATTAATGAAGAGTTTTTCAGGGTGATGAGTCAGTTTCAGCCATATGGCCCTGAAAACATGTCACCGATTTTTCTCTCGAGAAATGTATTTGACAGTGGCACCGGGCGGATGGTTGGCTCGAGCGGAGAACACCTTAAGCTTGAGCTTTGCCAGGAATCAACCGGTACAAAAACTTTCCCTGCAATTGCATTTGGCCAGGCAAATCAGTTTGAATACATAAGGGGAGGAAATCCATTTGATATCTGTTATTCAATTGAGATGAATGAATTCAGGGGAAACAAAAACCTTCAGCTTAATATCCGGGATATTAAAACACCCGACAGCACAACTAATTAGAACCAAACCCTGAATTGAATTCTTAATTCGTCACGATTTTCTGATAAAGTATTTCCGTTAAAGTAGCTTGTCAGTCCATATTTAAACCGTAATTCAGCAATATCACGTATCTCCCATTTTACCATCACGTAACTACGAGTGCCTTCTCCTGAAAGAGCTGGAATATTAAAAGTGTAAAGAAGGTCATTTTCGTATGAATAAAGCCTTGAGTCCCAGTTATCGGTATTAAAAATACAATACCTGATCCATATTGTTATCGGTGCCTGCCTGAACTTGTAAGCAACATCCTGCAACATTAGTATTCCTTTGCTTTCAGATGGTATGGAAATCTTGTAATTAATACAGGAGGAGAGAATAAGATTTTTATCCGGAGAATATTTTACAAGACATTTTAATGCTCTGTTTGAAATCTCTGCCATATTGGCTATGCCCTGATCTTCATTGAAGTTCAGCATTGAAGACCTGATGTTATAAGACAAATCAAAAATGATCTTTTCCGTAACAAGATATTTCAGCTTTATTTCCTTTTTCCTGGCGACTGACGGAGAACTGCTCCGGTATTTTAACCAGGGAAAATAGCTGATATCACAACCGGCACTGATAAACAGATGCTTTGCAGCCTCGAAAGTGAAATTGCCAAGCATACCCTGCTCATTGCTGGGATACAGGCTGTTTCCCGGCCCCTTGCCATGAAAACTATGGAAGCCCGGGGAGTAATTCCTGTATAGGAAATTAATCGCGAGTCTGTCCGAAGGTCTCAATGTAATTCCCTGTACAAGCGCCAGGTTACGAAAATCATTGGCAGAAAGTTCTCCGAACAATAAAATTTTCTTAACGAGGCTGTTATAATAAAATGTATAGATATTGTTACTCTTTCCTCCAAATTTAAATAGATCTTCAGGCTTACCGCTTTCCCCATTTACAGGTAGTGAAAAACTGCTTCCAGACCAGACTAAGCCAACTCTTAGAAATGAGAAATCATATGTACAGTTAACTCCGATTGATGTTTCAGTGACAACATCTTTTTTCAGCATAAGGGATAATGTATTATGAAGGCCTGTTTTATAGAAATCTTCAATAAAAAGACTTGATGAATCTGTTGGTGAGTTGAGCGTTCCATCAATTCTATTTTGAGAATAGAAAAGTGATAATCCCAGGTTCCTTAGGGAGAATTCTGCTGCTGCTCCCCTGAAGAAATTATTTTCATCGGTCGATGTGTATGGTCTTATTTCATTTCTTCCCGACATATACCCGGGTGCTGTAAGAGAAAGGCCTGTACGGATGCCGGTATTGATATTTGTTCCCTGGCCGAAACGCGCACCATAATCACCGATTATTATCCTTCTTATAAAACCCTGACCATTATAGGAAAGATTTGCTGAAAGGAAATCTGGAAGAGGAGGCTTACCTGTCAGTGTTTTTTCCCCGGGATCTTTTTCAATTGTAAATCCCCCTGAAATGTGTCCTGCCGTGAACTTATATTTTGAAAGAATTCTCCAGGGTGAACCAACATCTGAAGAATCTCTTTCGCCTGGTTTTATTATAAGATTTGTTAATAAAGTGTTTCTCCATGTCGCATAAGCCGGTTGGTCATTAACATTATTTTCAATGGTAATAAATGGGACCATCATTTCTGCTGTCTGCTGGTCAAATCCCGGGATACCGGTTATTTCATATATTGAAACTAACAATCCTGATGTTTTAACATAATCGGCGATTGCCTTGATCTGGAAATCAGAGAGAAAAAAGAGCCGGGATATTTCATTCTCATCTCCCGAGTTAATACTTACAGGATTTTCGGACAGCTCATGAAGCCGTTCAATAAAAAGAGTTATTGCCTCAGGATCCGATTCATCGGAAGCCAGACCTTCCGCAATACTTATGATTATCTCTGAGAGATTCTCATTCTGACAGAAAACTATCTCAGGTAACAAACTGAAAATCAAAATATAAAAACATTTATGCATAAAGAATTTTTACTGAGCAGTTTTATTTTGACCTCAAAGAGCACTAAGTTCACACTAAGGGCACAAAGGATTTTATCGGCTCTATATCTACCTTTGTTCTTTGTGATTTTCCTTCGTGTCCTTTGTGGTTTACAATTCATTTTATTTTGAATATCAGTGAACAGGATGACGTAAATCCCAGTTTTTCATGAGTTGCAAAACTAAGATCGAGGTTTAAAAATTTCACCAGGTACCCTAAACCAAAACTGAATGAAGTATTTTCGGTACAGAATCCGCCCCTGAGCCGGAAATTTCTTGCTGCCTCATATTCAAATCCTGTCCTGAGCAACAATTTTTTCCCTGAACTCATTTCCGCTTCTGCCCCTGCAAACAGTACATTGCTTAATTCAATCCCTGCACCAGCCCTTAGACTTGTGGGTAAGGATGTCCTTCTGATAGAGTTGGGCACAGGATTGAAAATATGTAACCCGATCTTAATATTTTCCTGAGGTATAACGGTCAAGCCTGCTTCACAGGTAACAGAATGAAAATTATCGTATTCACCGGTGGTCCTTTCTGAGAAATAATCAACCTGGATCCCGGCTGCAATTTTTTCACCGAGTGCTAGTCCACAGGCAACTCCACCCATCTCTCTTCTGAAATAGGAGTATCCGAAATGTGAATAAACAATACCTAATGATGCCCTTCCTGCCGGAATGACAATTCCTGCCATCCGCGTTCCCAGTTCACTAATATTGAACCTGTTTTCATAGTTGATTCCCGCTGAAAATGATCTGTTATAAGCCAGCAAAGCCTGGTTATGGAATGACGACCAGAATCCGGTCTTCATAATACATACTGATCCCATCCCCGCTTCGCCTGCCCCTGCCGGTAAATGATACAGATCACCGGCTGAAGCGGGTAATGAGAGAAGAATTATTAAGACAGAAACAGATTTCTTTTGCAGCGAGCTCAACTGTTTCAAAAATATATTACTAAGATACAAAAAAAATCAATCCGGTAGCAGAATTAATCAGATTTTTTTCTCTTAGTGTTACCCCCCAACCCCCCTGAAGGGGGCTAAATAGCGTCCTGATTTTAACCCCCCTTTAGGGGGGCAGGGGGGCGCTTAAACCCTTCAGGAGGGTGTCCCGAATTGCGGGACAGTGGGATTTTTTACGCCTATAGATTAGTTAGTTTTGTACCTGAATTTTACACTTTTAAGCTCCGCATTGGCCTCCACACTTTTATTTTTCAGGCTCTCTTTATATTTAACGACCTCTTTCAAGATTTCCTCATTACCAACTCCGATGATCTGTGCTGCAAGTATTCCTGCATTCTGTGCAGCATTTACCCCGACTGTTGCAACCGGTATTCCCGGAGGCATCTGTAAAATAGAAAATATTGAATCGAGTCCATCAAGTGACGCATTGATTGGCACACCGATAACAGGAAGAGGGGTCATTGATGCAATTACCCCGGGCAGATGAGCTGCCATACCAGCTGCAGCAATTATCACCTTTATTCCCCTTTTTGCAGCTCCTTTCGCAAACTTCTCAACCTCCTCAGGTGTTCTGTGAGCCGACAGGGCATTCATTTCGAATGGTATTCTGAAATCATTAAGTATTTGGGCAGCTTTTTCCATAACCGTGAGATCGGATGTACTTCCCATTATTATGCTTACGATAGGTTCCATCTGAAATATTTTAATTTAACTTCCTGATAAGGACAAAAATAAGCTATTATTTTCATATTTTCGCAGCTGCTGATTATTCAAAAATTGTCTTTATGAAAGAAGTCAGGATCCTCGACAAAAAGTTCAGGGAACTTATCTCCGAGCAGGCAATTCAAAAAAGAGTTGGTGAAATTGCTTTACAGATCAACCGTGACTTCGTTGGCAGTGAGGTAATTTTTGTCGGAATACTTAACGGTGCTTTTATGTTTGCAGCCGACCTGTTCAGAAAAATTGACCTGACAGCCCGGATAACATTTGTCAAGCTGGCTTCCTATCAGGGTACCAGTTCAACAGGAACTATCATGGAGCTGATAGGATGGAATGAGGATTTAGTGAATAAAAATATTGTTGTGATAGAGGATATTGTAGATACAGGAGCTACATTGGAGCGAATAGTTAATGAACTCGTTATAAGAAATGTTGCAGGGATAAAGATTGCGACAATGCTTTTAAAGCCGACTGCTTATACCAGGGATATCCCGATTGATTATATCGGTTTCGAGATACCAAACAATTTCGTGGTAGGTTATGGTCTTGATTATAATGGCTTCGGACGTAACCTGTCTGAAGTATATACATTAGTACGTTAAATCAAATAATTCTTTCTATGGTTAATTTTCTGATTTTTGGTCCTCCCGGCTCAGGTAAGGGAACCCAATCTGTAAAACTTGCTGAAAAATTCAATCTTGTTCATCTTTCTACCGGTGACATGCTGCGTGCTGAGATAGCCACAGGTACAGATCTTGGCAAGAGAATGAGTTCTATAATGTCGAAAGGTGAACTTGTTCCCGATGAGGTGGTGATTGAGATGATTGCCTGTAAAATAGACCACAGTAAAGGATCAGCAGGATTTCTGTTTGACGGCTTTCCCCGGACGGTAGCTCAGACTATTGCACTTGAAAAAATGCTGAATGACAGGAAAATGAAGATTGACAGCGTGCTGGTTCTGGAAGTGGAACATGATGAGCTTGTAAAAAGATTGGTCGCAAGAGCCGAGTTATCGGGAAGGCCTGATGATAAAGACCCTGCAGTTATCGAAAACCGGATTGATGTCTACAAATCGAAAACAGAACCAATCATTAATTACTGCCGTGAAAGAGGTATCTATCAACCTGTTAACGGGATGGGATCAATTGAGGATGTCTTCAGAAGGTTGAGTAAATATATGAAAAAATATCTGTAATTTATTTTAAATATAGTGGAAACTGAGCGGGAGAGTGGGAGAAACATCCATTCACCCACTATCCTATTCCTAAACAATATAGATCATGTCGGGTTCCAATTTTGTCGATTATATTAAAATATTCTGTCGTTCCGGAAACGGGGGTGCAGGATCGGCACATTTCCGGAGAGAGAAATTTATCCCCAAGGGAGGACCTGACGGAGGTGACGGAGGAAGGGGCGGACATGTCATCCTTCGTGGTAACAGCCAGATGTGGACTCTGCTTCATCTAAGGTATCAACGCCATGTTTTTGCAGGTAATGGAGTACCAGGCGGTTCTCAGCAGTCAACAGGCGCTAATGGCAAAGATATATTTATTGAAGTTCCGCTTGGCACTGTTGCCAGAAATGGCGAATCGGAAGAGATGATATTTGAGATAACAGCACACGGTGAGGAAAAAATTCTTGCAAAAGGAGGCAGAGGCGGACTCGGGAATACACATTTTAAATCTGCCACAAACCAGACCCCGCGTTTTGCCCAGCCTGGTGAACAGGGAGTTGAAAACTGGTTTATTCTGGAACTGAAAATACTTGCTGATGTCGGTCTGGTAGGATTTCCTAATGCTGGCAAGTCAACACTTCTTTCGGTTATAACTGCTGCAAAACCAAAGATAGCAGATTATCCGTTTACAACACTTGTACCTAATTTGGGGATTGTCAGCTACCGTGATGACAAATCATTTGTCATGGCCGACATGCCGGGAATAATTGAAGGAGCTCATGAAGGAAAAGGATTGGGTATAAGGTTTCTGAGGCATATTGAACGAAACTCCATACTTCTTTTTATGGTTCCTGCGGACAGTAAAAACATCAGAGAAGAGTTTGAAATTCTGATTAACGAACTCGGGATGTATAACAGGGAACTACTAGACAAGAAACGTGTACTAGCAATTTCCAAATCCGATTTGCTTGATGAGGAGTTGGTGAATGAAATCAGAAAAGATCTGCCTGATCTTCCCCGGGTATTCATTTCATCAGTTACGGGACAAGGTTTGCCCACTCTTAAGGATATGCTCTGGAAAGTAATGAATGATTTTTAAAGCTTCTCTATGCTTGAAAGTTTAGACCATCAGCTTTTCCTCATTCTGAATTCAGTAAATTCACCATTCTGGGATAAGGTTATGTATGCAATCAGCGGAAAGATCATCTGGATACCGCTTTACACTGCAATACTGATTTTCCTTGCTATCAAGTACAAAAAGAAATTCCTTGTAATACTGCTCTTTATAATTCTTGCTGTTACACTTGCTGACCAGTCTTCGGTGAACCTTTTTAAGAATCTGTTCCATCGTTTGCGTCCCTGCCATGAGCCCTCCCTTGAAGGACTAGTACATCTTGTAAAAGGAGAGTGCGGAGGCTTATACGGTTTTGTATCATCGCATGCAGCAAATTCATTTAATATCGCTTTGCTGAGTCTTATGCTAATCAGAAAGAAATGGTATACCATCTGCATTATTTTGTGGGCTTCGATTATAGGATACAGCAGGATTTATTTGGGGGTACACTATCCCGGCGATGTGATCGTCGGATCACTTCTCGGAGCTTTGATCGGCTGGGGTGTTTATAAGCTATATGAAGTAACTGATAATAAGTTATTAAAAAGTAAATTGTATTTTAATGAATCTTAAACCCGTTTAGTTATGCCCCCCGAATCCCTACCTGCTAAGGAAGACCCTCCAACCCCCCTGAAGGGGGGCAGGGGGGTAAGCTTCAGAGAATGGGAAACTGATTTGAAGAAATAATTAATCAGAATAGATTATGTTCTGCCTCAGCCTCGAATCCACCGATCCTTACTTCAACCTTGCTGTTGAGGAATATCTTCTTAAAAAAAGTAAGGAAGAGTACCTTATCCTTGGAATAAATAATCCGGCGGTTATCATTGGCAAACATCAGGTTGCACACAGAGAGGCTGATACAAAATTTGTTACTGAAAATGATATTCCGGTAATAAGAAGGATTACCGGAGGAGGTACAGTGTTTCATGACAATGGCAATCTGAATTTCACATTCATTTCTCAAAGTATCCGGGGTAAACAGGTTGATTTCAGGAAATATACCCTTCCTGTCATCGGGTTCCTCACATCATTGGGCGTTAATGCAAAATTTGAAGGAAAGAATGATCTTAAAGTCAATGGACTGAAGATATCCGGCAATGCTGAACACGTGCACCGTGAAAGAGTACTGCACCATGGTACACTTCTTTTTAATTCCCGTCTGGATGATCTGAGATCTTCCCTGAAAAAAGATACCTCAAAGTATACAACCAGGGCTGTTGAGTCGAATCCTTCTTCAGTAATAAACATTAAAGAGATAATTGATAAGGTTAAAGATATCAATGAATTCAGGTCAGTATTACTGAATTTTTTTCTGAAATATCAGGAAGGGAATACAGTTGTAACTTTAACGACTGATGAGATTTCAGAAGTCAAATCGATAGCTGAATCAAAATACCGCACATGGGAATGGAACTATGCCTATGGTCCTGAATATCATTTTACTAACAATTTTCTGGTGCACGGGAAAAACCATTTCTGCAGATTATTTGTCAGGGATGGAATTATTTGGGATTGTGAAATAGAAGGTTCTGATGAAATGGCTGTTGCGGGGAATAAACTGATGGGATGCAGGCATATGCCTGCCGATATATTGGAATTTTTCCGAAAAGAGGGTATTTTAATGACCGATTTTGAAGTATATAATTTTTTTTAATATTGATATTTGAAGAAAAAGGTTTTTCAGTAAAATCTCTGTGTTACTCTGTGAATTTCTCCTGATTTCCTCTGTGTAAGTTCTTCAAAACACTTATTTATATTACACAGAGAACCACAGAGCATACACAGAGGACCACAGAGAAGAAGTAATAATTTTGTAGAATGGATATCTTAAAATCAATAACAGTCTGGTTTGTGGGGATAACATTACTGGTAGTATTCTTACCGATAACCTTCATTATCTGGTTGCTTGTTTTACCATTCGACAGGAACAGGAGTGTTGTTCACTGGATCCAGATATACCTTTCAATAATAATTTCGTATCTTATTCCGATATGGAAAATAAAAATTGAGGGCAGGAATAAAGCAATACACGGTACCACTTATGTAATTATTTCCAATCACCAGTCAATACTTGATATTCTGCTTATTAACTGTCTTCGTTTGCGGTTTAAATGGATTTCCAAAATCGAAAACAATAAAGTGCCGGTACTGGGGTGGTATCTGAAAATGGCTGATTATATTACTGTTGACAGAGGGGATAAAGAGAGCAAGGAGATGATGTTATTAGAATCTTACAAGTGTTTGCAGAAAGGTATATCCTTAATGATCTTTCCTGAAGGGACCCGTTCTGTCGACAGACAAATCGGGTTTTTTAAACGTGGTGCATTCCAGCTTGCAATTTCGGCGGATAAACCCATTCTTCCTGTTTTGATTGACGGAACCGGAGGTATTCTTCCCAAGCATGGATTAATTATTGGCGGATGGCATAAAATAATAATCAGGGTTCTTGATCCGGTGACCCCCGGCTCTTTCGGGACAAATGATCCTGATAAACTTGCAATAAAATTTCAGAATATGATGATCAGTGAACTGGATAAGCTCAGAAATGAAACTGGTACAAGATGACACACTCATCATCATACCGCAGGATACTTCACAAAATGGATTATTATGACTATCAGCAGGGTCTGATACATCGTCATTTGAATCAGGAGGGCGGATGGGATAGCCACCTTGAGCACTGCAGAAATTTTATCCTTAAAGCTCTTGAGTTTAATAAACCACATAAAATAACAGTATTTGGCAGCGGATGGCTGCTTGATCTTCCACTTTCAGAGATGATTGAAATTGCTGATAAGGTATCCCTTGTAGATATAATTCATCCACCTGAAGTAATCAGTCAGGTCTCGGATTTGAAAAAGATTGAACTGGTTGAACAGGATGTCACAGGAGGATTGATAAAAGAGGTGTGGGAAAAAACACGGAAGCATACATTCCTGAACCGGTTAAGGACACTTGACGATATTATTATCCCCGAATATCAACCTGCTGATGATCCTGGTATGGTATTGTCTCTGAATATTCTTACTCAGCTCGAAGCTCTTCCTGTGAAATTTATCACGAAACATGCAAAGATTGAAGACGATACTTTTAAACAGTTCTGTGCAGCAATTCAGAAAAAGCATATCGATTTTCTTAAAAAGTACCCTTCGGTCCTCATTACCGACATTTCTGAAATAACTACGAATCAAGGGGGAAAAGTAACGGAAAAACAAACGCTCCTTACGGATCTTCCCGAAGCAGGATTCAAAGAAGAATGGACATGGGACTTTGACCTGATCAGGTCAGACTTTTATGAGCAGAAATCGGTTTTTAAAGTCAGTGCAATGATTTTCTAGGTGTCATTTATCAACAGTTTAACTGGCACCGGAAACATCAATTAATCAGTCAAATATTTTGTATCCTGTCTTTTTGTCAGATTTGTGCAGCTAAAATTCCGGCTCATTGTTGAAAAATTGACAAGACGCGACCGCTCTATTTAACTATATTTGCGCCAAAATTCTGAAAAATGACGGTTGTCGGGTATTCTGAAGAGCATATTAAAACCCTGGAATGGAGAGAACATATCAGGCTGAGACCAGGTATGTATATCGGAAAACTGGGTGACGGATCATCACAGGATGATGGTATTTATGTTCTCCTGAAGGAAGTGATGGATAATGCCGTCGATGAATATATGATGGGTTTCGGGAAAAAAATAGATGTCTCGATTAATGGTAGAGAGGTCAGTGTACGTGATTACGGCCGTGGCATCCCTCTTGGTAAGGTTCTCGATGCTGTTTCGAGAATGAATACAGGTGCAAAATATGATTCAAAAGCCTTTAAAAAATCAGTCGGTCTTAACGGTATCGGTGTAAAAGCAGTCAATGCACTTTCCAGCAAATTTATTGTCAGGTCAATACGCGACGGACAACTTAAAGTGAGTGAGTTTGAACATGGAGTCACTATTAAGGATCACAACCTGAAACAAACGAATGAAGAAAATGGTGTTGAGGTGATCTTCCAGCCAGACGATGCTTTATTTGGCAACTATTTCTACATTTCAGAATATGTAGATTCCATGCTGAAAAACTATGTATACCTTAATGCCGGTCTTGTAATCAATTTCAACGGGAACAAATTCTTTTCAAAGAATGGCCTGGTTGACCTGCTGAATGAAAACATGAGCAAGGAAGGCCTTTACCCGCTGATTCACCTGCAAGGCGAAGACATTGAAGTCGCATTTACCCACGGACTGCAATACGGAGAGGATTACTACAGCTTTGTGAACGGTCAGAATACCACCCAGGGAGGAACTCATCTCACAGCCTTCAGGGAAGCAATTGTGAAGACAATACGTGACTTTTATAAAAAAGATTATGATGCCTCAGACATACGGTCATCAATAATTGCAGCAGTAAGCATTAAAGTTGAAGAACCAATCTTTGAATCACAGACTAAAACAAAACTTGGATCAAAAGATATGAGTCCAAACGGACATTCAGTGAGGAATTTTATAACAGAATTCATTAAAAAACAGCTCGACGATTATCTGCATAAAAATCCTGAAACAGCTAGAATACTTCTGAAAAAAATCCAGGACTCTGAAAAAGAAAGGAAAGCCATCTCATCAATTCAAAAGCTTGCCAGGGACAAGGCAAAAAAAGTAAGCCTGCATAACAAAAAGCTGAGAGATTGCAGAATTCATTACAACAGCAATGATTCAAATAAACTTGATTCGACTATATTTATTACTGAGGGTGATTCGGCCAGCGGTTCAATAACAAAGTCGAGAAATGTTGAAACTCAGGCTGTTTTCAGCCTGAGGGGAAAACCTCTCAATTCATTCGGGCTTTCAAAAAAAATAGTCTATGAGAATGAGGAGTTTAACCTTCTCCAGGCAGCACTGAATATTGAGGATGGTATCGAAAACCTCCGGTATAATAACGTTGTGGTCGCTACCGATGCAGATGTAGACGGGATGCATATCAGACTTCTATTACTCACATTCTTTCTTCAGTTTTTTCCTGATCTAGTGAGAAAAGGACATGTTTATATTCTTCAGACACCACTATTCCGTGTAAGAAATAAAAAGGAAACGAGGTATTGTTATACCTCCGAAGAGAAAGCAAAAGCCATTGCAGCGCTTGGACCCAACCCTGAGATCACAAGATTTAAGGGATTGGGTGAAATATCACCTGAAGAATTCAAACATTTTATAGGAAAAGATATGAGGCTTGAACCGGTAAGAATGAAGAAAAATGATGCCGTGAATGGTTATCTTGAGTTCTATATGGGCAAGAATACACCTGACAGACAGGATTTTATAATTGAGAACCTGAGGATAGAAGAGGATTTAATTGTTGAAGAAAGTTAACTGAACTTTTCAGGAAGGAACAGGTATTTTTATGGATGAAATGGAACTTGAGACTGACAAACCGGAAGGGAGTGAGGAGATACCGCAGGGACCGGCTGCCCTTCATTCAGTAACTGCTTTATCGGGAATGTACCAGGACTGGTTTCTGGATTATGCTTCTTATGTAATCCTTGAACGTGCTGTACCAAACCTTCATGACGGGCTGAAACCTGTACAGAGGCGGATCCTGCATTCCATGAAGAGAATGGACGATGGCAGGTACAATAAAGTTGCCAACATAATCGGCCACACAATGCAATTCCACCCTCATGGCGATGCATCAATTGGCGATGCACTGGTCCAGCTCGGACAAAAAGACCTGCTTGTTGATGCCCAGGGAAACTGGGGAAACCTTTTGACAGGTGATGGTGCAGCTGCACCCAGATACATTGAAGCAAGACTTTCTAAATTTGCTCTCGATGTTGTATTCAATCCTAAAACCACCGAATGGAAGCTTTCATATGATGGCAGAAATAAGGAACCTGTAACTCTTCCTGTTAAATTTCCATTACTTCTTGCCATTGGTGTTGAGGGAATTGCTGTAGGACTTGCTTCAAAAATACTTCCTCATAACTTTATTGAACTTATTGATGCGACAATAGATTATCTGCAGGGGAAAGATTTTGTTATATATCCGGATTTCCCCACTGGAGGTATGATTGATGTTTCAAAATATAACGACGGACAAAGGGGCGGAGTTATTAAAGTGAGAGCAAAAATCGACAAAGTTGATAAGAAAGCTCTGATTATTAATGAAATACCATTTGGCAAAACAACCACTTCACTAATTGAATCAATAATCAAGGCAAATGAAAAAGGGAAAATCAAGATCAGAAGAATAGATGATAATACTTCAGCAAATGTTGAGATAGTAATCCATCTGATGCCCGGTGTTTCGCCCGATAAAACTATTGATGCCCTCTATGCCCTTACCGATTGTGAGTATTCTATATCTCCTAATACGTGCGTTATTACCGGTAATAAGCCTTCCTTTATGGGTGTAAACGCGATTCTCAAACATTCTGCCGACAGGACAGTTGAACTGCTTAAAACAGAATTGGAAATAAGAAAGGGAGAATTGCAGGAAGACTGGCACATGTCCTCGCTTGAAAAGATATTTATTGAAGAAAGAATATACCGCGATATTGAAGAATGTGAGACATGGGAAGCAGTGATAGCAGCAATTGATAAAGGACTTAAGCCATTTAAAAAGAGGCTGTTAAGGGACGTTACCCGTGAAGATATTATTCAGCTTACCGAGATTAAGATCAAGAGGATATCAAAATATGATTCAAAAAAAGCCGATGAACATATCAAAGGAATTGAGTTTGAACTTGAAGAGGTAAAAAATCATCTCAGTAACATTATACCGTTCACAATAAACTATTTAAAACAGATAAAGAAAAAGTACGGAAAAGGAAGAGAAAGAAAAACTGAGATCAGGAGCTTTGATACAATCCAGGCAACAAAAGTAGTCGCCAATAATGCCAGACTTTATATAAATTATAAGGAAGGATTCATTGGCACAGGACTGAAAAAAGACGAGTTTGTCTGTGACTGTTCCGACATAGATGATATTATAGTTATACGGAAAGATGGCGTCTACCTGATTACAAAAGTGGCAGAGAAAGTCTTTGTGGGGAATGATATTTTATATGCTCAGGTTTTTCTGAAGAATGATGAAAGGACTATTTACAATGTTGTTTACCAGGATGGGAAAGATGGACCGTTACTCGCGAAAAGATGTGCCATTACAGGACTTACACGGGATAAGGAATATAATCTCACCAGGGGTAAGGCAGGGTCAAAGATCGTATATTTCAGCGCCAATCCCAATGGAGAGGCTGAGATAATAAAAGTACATCATAAGCCAAAACCACGTCTGAAAAAGCTTGCTTTTGAATTTGATTTCGGACAGCTTAATATTAAGGGGAAATCGTCAATGGGGAACATCCTTACCAAAAATGCTGTTCAAAAGATCACTCTTAAAGAGAAAGGTCTTTCAACACTTGGTGACAGAAAGATCTGGTTTGATGATGCCGTATTCAGGCTTAATGTAGACGCCAGGGGTCTTTTCCTGGGTGAATTCAGTGCTGATGACAGAATACTCGTTATTACTAAAAATGGCTTTTTCAGGCATACAGGTTTTGACCTGTCGAACCATTTTGAAGATAATATACTTGTAATAGAGAAATTCCGGTCAGGGAAAGTGTACTCGGCTGTTTACTGGGATGCCGAGCAAAAATTCTATTATGTTAAAAGGTTTATGATTGAAGAGTCAGAAAAACCGCAGTGCTTCATTAATGAGCATCCTGAATCCAAACTGATCAGTATCACCGAAGTTGAATATCCTCGTTTTGAGATAAGCTTTGGCGGAAAACATAAAAACCGTGAAAATGAGATAATTGAAGTTGCTGAATTCATCGGAGTTAAAAGTTATAAGGCAAAGGGTAAAAGGCTTTCAAGCTACATGGTTGAAAATATCCAGGAGATTGAACCGGTGTTGAAAAATGAAGCGGCTAAAGTAAATGAAGATAGCGGAGAAGAGAAGCCCCAGATCTCATTCAACCATGAAGATCCTGCCCAGATGAAGCTTGAATTGTAATGCTCAAATACCGGATTGTATATATTATTGGGTTTATGGGGAGCGGGAAATCCACTGCTGGTAAAAAACTGGCCGGGAAACTCGGATGGGCATTTATTGACCTTGATAAAAAAATAGAAGAGAAGTCAGGAAAAACAATATCCCGGATATTTTCGAGCGATGGTGAAGATTTCTTTCGCAAGATCGAAGCTGAAGTTCTGAAGAGCATGAAGAATCAGACGGAAACAGTCATTTCGACCGGTGGCGGAACTCCCTGCTACGGGGATAATATGGATTTTATGCTTAAAACAGGAGTTACCATTTACCTGAAAAGAACACCAGCCCAGTTAAAAAAACGTCTGGCTGAATCATCTGGTAAACGACCTTTAATCCAGGATATTCCAGACGAGCAGCTTTTAAACTTTATTGAAGAAAAACTTGTGTATCGTGAAAAATGGTATAATAAGGCAAAAATAAGCATTGAAAGCTTAAAAATTAATTACACTTTATTGCATTCATTAGTTAAGAAGAACCTTGATCGCTGATTATTGATTTTAAATTCTTACTTTAGTGTGATTTATTAGTGCCAGGGTTATGAGAAACAGGCTATTTGCAGTCCCGGTGGTGGAATCAGAAACAGGATATAAAAATAAATCGGACGATTTGGGAACTCTGAAAAACAAATCTTCAGGAAAAAGATTGTTTAAGTACAACTATTTTAATCTACTGATTGGAGATTTTTCAGTATTGATAACAAATAAAAACAAATGGTTTCTTGAAGAAATTCTGTTAGCCGGCTCGAATGGTGATATTAATATTATTCCAGCTCTGAAAAAGATAGCATCCGATTCAAATTTTGATGAAGGAGTCCGGCAGAAATCGTCTGAAATAATAGAAATTCTGGGTGCAGATAACAATATTTCAAAAACAAAAGTTAAACTTTCTGCTTTTCAACAGGATGAAAAAAAATTAATTGATGCTAAAAAAGCTCTGGCAGGCATAAGAATACCCCAGACAACTGAAATTTTGCGGCTCCTGAAGGAAAAATCAATTGAATCAAAGAGACTAGCAATTTTCATGATCGGGAAATTCAAATTTATTGATATGCTGCCGGAAGTTTGTGAATGTCTTAATATTCCGGGTCTGGAGGAGGATACTGTTGCAGTATTGAGGATTTTAGGGAGCGATGCCGATGACGAATTACGCAGATTCTACCTTAAAGCTTCAGGAAATATTAATACTAGTAAAACAATTCTCCGGTTTTTAAGCAGTAACAATACTAAAGAAAATATCACCTTTATTTTTGAAAGGCTTTGGTCGAATTCACGACAAATAAAAGAGATTGCCCTGAATTGTCTTACAGATTGTAGCTTCAAAGCGCCGGAGGAAGACAAAAACCGGCTTTATCAGCTCATTTACGAGGTCATCAGTAGCCTTACTTTTCTTATCTCGGCAAAAATATCCATCAGGAAAAACAAAAATGAATTTCTCTATCAGGCGGTGGATAAAGATTACAAGCGCTGGAAATTGTTTTTTGCCAGACTTCTTTCAATTACATTTACGACCAATAATATTGAAGGTAGTATTCCGGGTAAAAGTAATAACCTGCAGTTAATGGAAGCTAACAGCTTCAAATCCATCCCCGAGATTGTCGATATAATTTTCAGCAAGCCCAAAAAACCATTTGAAGATTATAAGTTTGAAGAAAAAAGAATAAAAAAACTGCAACGGTTTTTCCCCAAAGAAATTTCTGATTATCATGAAGTTATTGAAGATCTGATTAACCATGATTATAATCTGATAAGTGTCTGGACTAAAGCATGTACTCTCAGGAGTTTACAGGAAATCACCGATGAAAGTTTAACTGATTCAGTAATTGCCCTTCTTTTCAGCCCTGAAACTATTCTTCAGGAAGAAGCTGTAAACCTGGTGGCCAGGTCAGGCAGGGAGTTATACAAATCAGCCTTTCAGCGAATACCCGAACAGAACAGATTGAAACTCGATAAAATAATTACCGGCGAGACTGATGAAAAGGAATTGCTCTTTGAAAAGATAAAATTTCTTTCATTTATTTTTCCCGGAATCCCTGAAGACGATTTGCTTATTCTTGCCGGATCAATGAAATACATAAAAATCAAACCGGGAGAATCACTACAGCTTGCAGATGGCTCTGTTATCTGGACACATTTACCGGGCAAGGCTGATCCTGAAGTCGTTGTCCTTACTGATGGCAATCTTGACAAATCTGACGGTAAAAGGTTTTCTGGTGAAAATATCAGCTTCTATGTGCTTAAAATGGAAGCTGTTGAGGCTTTTAATCATAACTTTCCGGAACGGGCATTTGAGATAATGAAATATATTGATGAAAATGAAGAGTAAAAATAACAGGGACTAATCTTCTTTTAATTTAAAACATTGTCAGTTAAATAATATGGCACTTAAAACAACAACAGAAAAGTTTAATCCCTTTCCGGGATTAAGGCCCTTCTTGCCGGAAGAAAGCGATCTTTTCTTTGGCCGTAAAACAGAAAGTGAGGAAGTTCTTAAAAAGTTGCTCACTAACAGGTTTGTAGCAGTTACTGGTGCATCAGGCAGCGGTAAATCATCCCTGGTATATTCCGGTGTTATACCAAAGCTGTTGAAACAATCTGAACAAGACAATTCAACATGGAAACTTATTTCCTTCCGTCCCGGAAAAGATCCGATGGAAAGTCTTGCAAATGCTTTTGCAAAATTTATTCTGGGCAGTCAAAATATCGGAGATACCAGTTCTTCTGTGATTTCACATATGAAAGATAATCCTGACTGGATAGTTGCGGCAGTAAAGAATTTAATATTAAAAGACGGTGAAAAAGTCCTGATCATTGTTGATCAGTTCGAAGAACTTTTCACTTATAATCAGGCCGAGAGCGGAATCTCTTCAGGTAAATATTATTCTGAATTTGTCAGTATGCTGGAAAATTCTGTCAGGCAAACTTCAGTCGATATTTACATTATAATAACCATGCGTTCCGATTTTGTCGGGAATTGTGCCTTTTTTCGTGGATTTACCCAGTTGATAAATAACAGTAATTTCCTTTTACCCCGTATGACCTGGGGAAATTACAAAACAGTTATTGAGAGCCCGGTCAGGTATACCGGGGCAGAGTTAGATCAGAAGCTGGTAATAACAATTCTTAATGATCTGGGAGATCGGGCTGACCAGCTTCCGGTTCTGCAGCATACAATGATGAGAACATTTTCTCATTGGCTGGAACTTGGAGAGACCGGAAGGCCGGTAGATTTATCTGATTATTATGCCATTGGTACTATCAGTGGTGCCATGTCGAATCATGCCAATGAAGCATTTGACGAACTGAGTCCGGAAGGCAAAGATATCTGCAAGAGGATGTTTAAGGCAATTACAGGAAAAGGAAGTGATAACAAGGGAATAAGGCATCCTTCAAATTTTGGCACTATTAAATCTGTTATTGATTGTTCAGATAAGGAACTGTCAGAGGTAATTGATAAGTTCAGATCTCCCTCAAGGTCTTTTATTACACCGGGATATCAAGTGCCTTTAAATGATGAATCTGTTATTGATCTGGCCCATGAAAGCCTGATACGTTTGTGGGGCAGACTCAAAGAGTGGGTTGATGATGAAGCATCAAGTGTCAGGATGTACAAGCGTCTTTCAGAAGCGTCAGCAATGTATCAGCAAGGCAGGGCAACACTGTTAAAACATCCTGATCTTCAGCTGGCAATTGACTGGAGAGAAAACCAAAAACCGACTCTCAAATGGGCTGAGAGATATGATCCTGCCTTTGAAAGAGCCATGATTTATCTTCGGACAAGCGAGAAAGCATATCTTGAAGAAGAGGAAAATAAAACCAAGCTGCAAAAAAGGAAGGTAAGGAGCAGCAGATTAATTGCTTTGATTCTGAGTGGTACAGCTGTACTTTCACTCGGATTTATGATGTTTGCCTTTGTACAGAAAATATCCTCTGAAAGGCAAAGAACAGAAGCACTACGACAAAAAGAGGAAGCTGCTGCACAGGCATTTGCCGCTGAGCAAAACTCCAGGCTTGCAAATATAAAGCTGGTGTTAGCTGACTCCAGTGTTACGGCTGCAAAACAAAATGAATCGGAAGCACAATATCAGAGAGAGATTTCTGATAATAAAAGATCAATTGCAGAACAAAATGCTGCTGAAGCAAGGGAACAGCAGTTACTTGCATTAGAGCAGAAAAACGGAGCGTTGAGCAGGAGAATGGTAGCAGTAGGTAAATCAATGTCTCTTAAATCATTGCAGCTATCGGATCAAAAGGACCTGCAAACGCTTCTTGCCTACCAGGGCTATATTTTCAACAGGAATAATGGAGGATCACCGAATGATGCAGATATTTATTCAGGCCTTTACAATATAGCAAAACAATATGGAAGTGAGAATTATAAACCTTTTACAGGGCATGATGGTGAAATTAAAAGCATTGCATTTATTCCCGGGAAGAGAGAATTCTTTACTTCCGGTATAGATGGTAAAGTATTGAAGTGGAATCTCGATAAGAGAAACCAGAACCTGCAGGTTGTCTATTCAGGAAATGAAATAATAAATGTTCTTGCGGTTAGCCCCGATGAAGGATGGCTTGCCTGCGGAGGACAGAATTCCGGAATAAACATGATGCCCTTAAAAGGAGATGAAATGGGATATGAACTTAAGGGACATACAGGTGAGATAAGATCGCTGATATTCTCATTCGACGGAAGATTTCTTTATTCAGCATCTCTTGACGGAAAAGTTCTGAAATGGGACCTTACAACTAAAGCTTCAATAGACATTTCCACAAATATGATGAAGATTACTTCTATTGATCTGTCACCTGATAATAAATATATTGCAGGTGTCAGTGATGAAGGGAAAGTCCTGTTATGGAATCCGGAAACAAGCTCTGATAATTTCAGAATTGAATCGGCAGGTAAGACTATTAAGACTATAAAATTCAAGCCTGATGAAAATATGCTTGGTGTTGGATATACTGATGGCTGCTTCGAGATATGGGATATTTCGGCAAGAAAAAGAATTTCAGAGACAAAAGCTCATGCAGCTGAGGTAAAAGATATCCGTTTCAACAGCAAACTGTCACAGATAGCTACTGCTGCTACTGACGGTACCCTGAAACTCTGGAATACAGAAGACCTTACATCTCTGCCGATAAGCTTCAATGATAACGATGGATTTGTGATGGCAATCGAATTCAGCCCCGACGGACAGGTTATAGTTTCCGGCACCTCGGGAAGAACAACTAACCTGACCGGTCGCAGTACCCTGGCTGATCAGCTGGCAGCAGATATGTGTTCAGCGGTTACGAGGAACTTTACAATGCAGGAATGGGTAGCTTATGTCGGTAAAGATATTGAATACGAAAAAACATGTACTAATAAGGAATACAATATACAGGTAAAAGAAGTAAAGAAATAGGGTAATGACCCACTCTCCAGGTTGCGTCGGTATTCCCCCTGAAAAGGAGAAAATAAATCCATTAACAACAGTCCTATAAAATTCAATCTGTTCCGGACTTAATTCTTAATAACCGAAATTTAGCTAATTTTGCTTTTCAAATTTCAGTACCCTGAACAAGAGTACTTTATTTTATGTTTAATCATAAATGTTATTTGCAGAATGGGGAAAAGGAAAACATTACTTATGATACTTGACGGATGGGGGATTGGTGATGGTACAGCATCTGATGTGATAAGCATAGTGCCAACTCCCAACCTCGATTCTTTTAAGAAGGACTATCCAAATTCGAGACTTTTCGCATCAGGGGAGGATGTCGGACTTCCGGACGGACAGATGGGCAATTCGGAAGTGGGGCATCTGAATATTGGGGCAGGCAGGATAATTTACCAGGATCTCGTAAAAATAAATAAGGAATGCAAAACAGGTGAGATTAAGAAGAATAAAGTCCTTACGGAAGCATTCTCATACGCACGCGATAATAGTAAGCAGGTACATTTTCTTGGCCTTATGTCTGACGGCGGGGTCCATTCCCTTGATAAACATCTGTATTCACTGTGTGATATGACGAAGGATTATGAGCTTAAAAATGTCTTTATTCATGGTTTTGGTGATGGGCGCGATACGGATCCGCGCAGTGGCATTGGTTATATGAAAAACCTTTTAAATCATCTTAAAAAGTCGAATGGCAAAGTTGCTTCATTTGTTGGAAGGTATTATGCAATGGACAGGGATAAGAGATGGGAAAGAATAAAAGAAGGATATGATCTGATTGTAAATGGTATAGGAATACCTGCTGCAGATATTATAAGCGGAATGCAAAAATCATATGATGCCGGTGTTACAGATGAGTTCATGAAACCGATTGTTGTGGTTGATAATAACGGAAATCCTGTAGGAAGGGTGAAAGAAGGAGATGTAATTGTCTTTTTTAATTTTCGTAATGACAGGGCAAAAGAACTCACAACAGTACTCACTCAAAAAGATTTACCCGAATATGGAATGAAGACAATTCCTTTGTATTACTGCACCATGACTCCTTATGATGCTACTTTTAAAGGACTTCATGTGATCTATCCGAAAGAAAATGCTGACAATACTATTGGTGAAGTGCTGGCAAAAGCAGGAAAGCATCAGCTTAGAATTGCTGAAACTGAGAAATATGCGCACGTCACATTCTTTTTCTCAGGCGGACGGGAAGAGAAATTCACAAATGAAGACAGGATACTAATCCCTTCGCCAAAAGTTGCGACATATGATCTGCAGCCGGAGATGAGTGCATACCTGGTGAAAGATGCCATCATAAAAGAAATCGAAACGCAAAAGCATGATTTCATCTGTCTTAATTTTGCTAACGGGGATATGGTAGGACATACCGGTATCTATGAAGCAATAAAAAAAGCGGTTGCTACTGTCGATGAATGTGCCGGGGCAGTCGTAAAAGCAGCCAGGAACAAAGGATATGAGGTACTGATTATTTCCGACCATGGCAATGCCGATAAGGCTCTTAATGAGGATGGTTCACCTAATACAGCCCATTCGCTTAATCCGGTTCCCTGTATTCTTGTCAGCGGCGATTATAATAAAATCGATGAGGGGATTCTTGCAGATGTTGCCCCTACGTTGCTGAAAATTATGGGGATAAAGATCCCGAAGGAGATGACCGGGAAAATATTAGTTTAACCCCCCTGCCCCCAGAAGGGGGATTAAAATCAGCACGCAATTTAGCCCCCCTTCAGGGGGGTATGAGGGTAAAATCAAAGGAGATAAAAAATTGCATAATATGCTCCGCATTGAAGATACCATATTCAGTCTTGATATTCTCGAAAAGAAATTCAAATGCAATTTGCCATTGTGCCTCGGAAATTGTTGCAGATACGGTGATTCCGGGGCTCCTTTATCGAATACGGAGGTTCATCTTCTTGACAGTATCTGGCCGGTTGTAAAGTCATATCTGAGACCAGAAGGCATTAAAATAATTAAAGAGAAGGGGACAAGTATTACAGATTTTGAAAACGATACAGTAACTCCACTGATTGATAACAGGGAGTGCACCTATACTGTTCTGAAGGACAATATATTTATATGCGGAATAGAAAAAGCCTGGATGGACGGGAAAATAAATTTCCAGAAACCCCTTTCCTGTCACTTGTTTCCCATACGGATAAAGCAGTTTTCCGAATTCAGAGCTGTGAATTATGAAGAATTGCCATTTTGCTCAAGTGGTCGTGAAGAAGGTTCAAGGGAAGGCGTTTATGTTTACGAATTTCTTAAGGAACCGTTAATAAGGGCAATTGGCGAAAAAATGTATGGGGAATTGTGCAGAGCTGCTGATGAGTTAAAAAATAAATCAATAATCTAAAAAAACTATCACCTTGTCAGCCTTTATAAAAAGGGATAGAATCAATATCATTTTTCTACAAGTAATATTCAGTATTAAGTGGCACTTTAACCTCTGTTAAAGCCTGATAATTACGAATATTTAAAAAATGCCCGGGATTTTTTGTTTTTGTAAAAAAACCGGTATCTTTGGCAGGTTAAATTGAAACCTAAAACTATATCGTATGAAGAAACTATTTCTGCTAATTTTTTTGTTTGTGTTTGCAGGTGTTTCCACCCTGCTGGCGCAGACAAAAATCATTACAGGTACGGTTACCTCTGCAGTTGAAGGGGAAGGAGCAATTCCCGGAGTTACTGTCCAGGTTAAAGGTACTTCTATTGGTGCCATAACGGATTTACAAGGTAAATATTCTGTTACAGCCCCTACAACAGCAACAACGCTGGTTTTTTCCTATATAGGAATGAAAACAACGGAGGTTGAGATTGGAGGTCGATCTGTTGTAGATGCAGTAATGGAATCTAGCCTTGTGGGTTTAAGCGAAGTTGTTGTTACCGCTTTTGGTATTAAGAGACCGGCCAGAGAACTTGGAGTTGCTACAGCACAGGTTTCTGACCAGCAGTTGACACAGGCCGGAGTAAGTAACGTTGTGAACGGACTTACCGGGAAAGTATCAGGCTTGCAGATCAACACTGTCAACAATGGTGTTAACCCCGATACCAGGATCACACTGAGAGGGAACCGCCACTTCCTTGCCAGTAACCAGGCTCTTATTGTTCTGGATGGAGTTCCGGTAAGTGCGACATACCTTAACTCCATAAACCCGAACGACATTGAGAATGTTAACGTTCTGAAAGGTGCCAGCGCCTCTGCTCTTTATGGTAATGAAGCATCTAACGGAGTATTGGTTATTACCACACGGAAAGGCGCGGGTGATAAACCGGTTATAAGAATTAGTAATACAACTACTTTTGAAACAATATCTTACCTGCCGAAACTTCAGAATCAGTTTGGTGCCGGATCAGGTGAGGATACTATAAACTATCTGCCGGAATATACTTTCTGGATTGGTCCCGACAGGGTTACAGATCCCTATACTTCTTACGAAAACCAGAGCTATGGCCCTGAATTTAACGGACAGGATGTAATACTGGGAGGTGTCCTTGCTGACGGTTCTTACCAGACCATAAAGTACAGCGCAGTTAAGAATCAAAAGAAGAAATTCTTCGATACGGGCATCTCAATACAGAACGACGTTTCTTATGCTATTGGAGATGAAAAAAACAGCTTCTATATTTCTGCCCAGGACGTTAACACAACCGGTACAGTACCAAAAGATAAAAACAGGCGGTCAGGTATCCGTGTTGCAGGCTCAAGAACATCAGGCATATTCCACGCAGAATATACTTTAGGTTTTTCGCAAACCAACACTGATATATCAGGGAATGATTTTAATCAACAGAGGCCTGTTTACTGGAACGTATTGAATACTCCTGCAGAAATTGATCTGACTTTATATAAAGATGTTGTCAACAATAAGTTTGCAGAGCATAATGGATTTTTCAACGGATATTATCCCAATCCTTACTGGATAATTGAAAATTCACGAAACAAAAACAGAGGTGATAACCTCCTTGGTTCTGCAACCGTGTCTTTAAGCCCCACAAACTGGCTCAATATTTCATATCGCGCGGGTCTTATTAATTCTTCAGATAATAGTACCTATATGAGGAATGGGGTTATATTTAATACATATAATGAAGCTGACCCGTGGCAGGCAGGAGGCTATAAGTCGGAAGGACCTTTTGCAGGAGTAGCCAATGAGTCTCTCTCAAACAGTTTTATCATGTCAGGAGACCTTTTGGTCCAGATGGATCATACCTTCGGTGATTTTACAGGTAAGCTGATCCTTGGCAACTCATTATATACCAATAAGTACCGGTACCTTTATGTCGGTAATAACTCAATAGTGATACCATTCCTCTATAATGTCAGTAATCGTCTTGGAGAACCGGGTGTGGATGAAAGACAGTTGAATCGTAGTTCACTGGGACTCTTTGCTGACCTTACCCTTGGATACAAGAACTTTTTATTCATTCATGCTGGAGCCCGTAACGACTGGGATTCAAGATTGACAAAAGAGAACCGCTCATTCTTCTACCCTGGTGTTGATGCAAGTTTTATTGTTACAGATGCAATTGAATCTCTCAAGAATAATAGTGTTTTAAGCTTCTTAAAGATCAGGGGTGGCTGGTCACAAACTGGTCAGATAGCACTGGATAACTGGTATGCAACACTACCAGCATTCGGTGTCGGTTCAGGTTTCCCATACGGCAGCACTGCCGGTTTTGTGTTGAGTCAAACCCTGAGCAATCCTCTTCTGAAACCTGAACTTACACAGGAAGTTGAAGCCGGGTTTGAAATGAGTTTTATCAGAGACAGGATACATCTCGAAGTAAATGTTTATCAGTCAAATACCAAAGATCAGACAATTCCTGCGACAATTTCATATGCAACCGGTTATGCCAGTGCATATATCAATGCAGGTGAACTTCAGACACGTGGTATTGAAACAGACCTCAGGCTGACACCACTGTTCAGCCTTGGTGATTTCGCCTGGAATTTGACAGCAAGCTATACTTATAATACAAGTGAAGTATTATCAATTGCTGAAGGATTAACTGAACTGCCAATCCGGGATGTTTCGTATGCAGTTGTCGGTGAACAATTCCCGGCAATTAAGGTTACTGATCTGATGAGAGATCCGAGTGGACGGATTATTGTTGATCCCGTTACAGGATATCCGAAAAAAGACCCTGCATTAAAGCTGATGGGACATGGAAACCCGAATCATATCCTTGGAATTACCTCCACGATGAGCTTTAAAGGATTAGTACTTAACGCTGTTGCTGATTACAGGAGCGGGAACGTAATTCTTAATCAGGTAGGTAGTGCACTTAACTTTACGGGAACTTCGTGGTTATCAGCACTGAACAGACGCCAGAATTTTGTTATACCAAATTCAGTAATCGCAGTATCCGATGGTGTGTATGAGGCGAACACAAATACAATTACCCGTAGCGCTGCACAGAAATTCTGGTATAATTCCGATATAAATGCAGTACAGAGTACATTCCTTACAAGTGCTGCATTCTGGAAGTTAAGAGAGGTATCACTTAGTTATGATATACCGGTACAGAATATTCTGGGAGGTAAGGTGAAAGGTGCCCAGATTGGACTTGTTGGAAGAAACCTGCTAATGCTTCGGCCTGTAACCAACATCTGGACAGATCCCGAATTTAACGAGAGAGGTGGAACAAGCAACGCTGTAGGTTATACTACCGAAAACCAAACACCACCTACAAGGATTTACGGGTTTAGTGTTAAACTTACTTTTTAAGTAGAAAAATCTCGAGAATATGAAGAAATTAATTATATTTTTAACTGTACTGCTTGTTTTGGGAACCTCTTGCGAGGATTTTCTTGGTGTAAACGAGAAAAACCCCAATTCAGCATCTGCTGTTCCGGCGAACCTATTATTACCGGCAGCGCTTAATTCAACCGCTAATATTTTCACTAATCCGGATAACTTCTTATTCGTTTATGTCTGGCATGGTAGTATGGCGATTAGTACATCATATGTTCAACCAACTTCCCTCACACAGTATAACCTGTTGAACAGCCATTACCAGGGTAACTGGGCTAACAGTTACATAAACCTTCAGAATTATGATTATATCGATAAGGAATCGGTTGACACAAAAGACAACTATTATAAAGCTATTGCCAAGATAATGAAGGTTTATGTTTATCATAACCTTGTTGATATATATGGCAATATTCCTTATTCGCAGGCTCTTAAAACCGATGAGGGAATACTTAAGCCTGAATATGATGACCAGAAAACAATATACGAAGATCTGGTTTTACAGCTTGATGCAGCTATGGATCTTATCAGCGATGCACCAGGCAATGCCAACGAAGTGGGTGCTTATGATATTATTTATCAAGGCGATATGGATCTCTGGTGGAAATTTGCAAACACCATTAAGCTGAGAATTCTGATAAACCAGTCGGGAATGACAGACAGGACTACATATATTACAACAGCCCTGGCAACCCAGCCTCACGCCACTACCGATTTTCTGGGTGCAGGTGAAGGTGCAATGCTAAATCCGGGTTATCTGAAATCATCAGGCAAAATGAATCCGTTCTGGGAAAATTTCTATAAGCAGGATGACACACAGCAATCCGATGGTCTTCAATACTACGCTCCAAATCAGGATGCCTGCGATTTTTTGACAGCTAATAACGATCCCCGAAAGTTCAGATTCTTTGCTGCTAACCCGGCAGGAATTATCAGAGGCAACTATTTTGGAGCACTCCTGCTTGATCCCCCGGCTACTTTATCAATATTAGGTCCGGGTTTACTAAGGGCATATAATCAGGATGCACCTATATTGACCGATTTCGAAAGTCTTTTCCTACAGGCTGAAGCTGTTCAAAGAAACTTACTTACCGGAAGTGCAAAAGCATTGTATGAAAGTGCTGTTACACAGTCTATAATCTATATGGGTGGGATCAATGGCACAGCAGCAGCTGCAGCGACATACCTGACTCAGGAAGCCAAGCAGCTGGTAAACTTTGATATTGCTGTTGATAAAATCAAAACGATCATAACTCAGAAATGGTGCGCACTCAACGGTGTAAGCCCAATGCCGATATGGACTGACTACAGGAGAACAGGATTTCCCGTCATAACTTTATCACAGGATCCTGCACGGAAAGGTAATGTACCTCCGGTTCGTTTGTTATACCCGCAGACTGAGATCAGTACTAATAATGACAATGTACTGGCACAGGGAACAATTGAACTGACCGGTCCGAAAATTTTCTGGCAGAACCGTTAATGTTAAATGCAAATAAAAAATAATAAAACTAGGAAAATGAAAAGCAAAATATTAAAGATAATATCCTTTCTGGCAGTTGCTCTTATTGTAAGTTCCTGCCTTAAAGATGATATAGGGCTCGACTGGACTGACTCCGTTAAAGGGAAAATGTATGCGGAGGTCCATTATTGGTATTCCGGATTTCAGGTCACTGCATTACAACCTGTTCCTGATGATGTTGTTTTCAGGTTCATGATTAATATTGCTACAGATGAATTGCCAACAGAGGATATTACAGTTTCTGTTGCAGTAAATGCATCAGTATTGGCCAAATATAATTCTCTGAAAGGTACAGCTTACCAATTATACCCTTATATTGAAGTTTTAACTCCAACGGTTACAGTTAAAGCCGGAACGCGTACTACTTATGCAAGAGTGAGAGTATGGAATGCTGATCTGTTAAATCCTTGCGATAACTTTATGGCTCCTATTTCCATCACCGAAGCTACCGGAGGTGCTATTGTTGCAAATCCTCTTGGCCAGGGTTCATGCCTGATGGCACTGCCGATTTCCAACCCATGGGCTGGCTTTTACCATGCTTTTGGCTATCGTAATCACCCGGTCAATGGGATAGAGCCGTTTGATTGGTCATCGCAAGAGTTGACCACAGTCAACTGTGAAAAGGTACATAAAGCCATTGTAGGTAATTATTCAGGTTATGGACTGGATATTAAAGTTACTCAAAATACGATGGATGTTGGTGGTACACAAGTCTTTAAATGTGAACTTCAGGTTACTGACATGTCAGATCCGACTGATTTTATAGTTTATCCTGATGATGCTGGAGCACCGATGAACTACTACAATCCTGTAACAAAGACATTTGAATTATTCTATGCTTATAATAAGGCAGCACCTCGTATAATTCGTGAAACTTTAGTCAGAAATCTCTGAGCATTAACCAGATTTAAATAGAGATAAATATGAAAAGGATAAATATAGTATTTGTAATATTGCTCGTTTTTTCAGGCATATTTACATTTCAAAGTTGTAAGGAAGAGGAAGGGACAATCACCTCGTTTGGTGCATTTACCCAGCCTGTTCTGGTTGCTCCGGCAAATGGTACATTCATCAATCTTGCTGGAACAACAGTTGATCTTAAATGGTCATCAACCGATGCTGAGGGAGATCCGCAGAAATGGGACATTTATTTTGGCACTTCTGATGATCCTGGGCTGGTTAAAACCGGCCATAATTCACAGACATATACCGTTACTGTTGCTATTGGTACTGAGTATTTCTGGCGTGTTGTGGGTACAGATGCAAACGGAATTCCGACAAGGAGTGAAACCTGGAGCTTTGAGATTGTGGATCCCAATGCACCGATAGACGTAACATTGAGCTGGGCAACCGATGCTCTTAAACAGCTCGGTCTGGATCTTGATCCTCGTGATGCTGCTAATCTGAGACTGCTTATCCGTAAGGAAGACCTGACCAGTGTCAAGACAGTAAATACTACCGATTTTGAAGTCTACTCTGTTTTTAATACACTTGCAGATGGAAAGTATTATATAGCTACAGATTTATTTGGTACCGTCGACGCAGGTGATTTCAATATGCCGCTCACCCTTGATCTGGAGTTAAATTTATATCAGAGAGGTGTTATGGACGAGACAATACCCTTTAACCAAGTTATGACGAATGAGTATGCATGTTCATCATACCGAGTTTATCTTGGTTATATTGTCAAAACAGGATCAACCTATGTATTCACAAAAGAAGTAACTAAACCAGTAAGCCCTTATTCAGCAATCTGGTATGGTACCGATAACGCCGACTTCTTGTATGATAGTGAGGTTGAGACATATATGGGTTGCAGCCTTCAGATCAAAGGCTTAAGCTACGGCTGGATGAGTGATTACTGGGGTGAAGTAATTTTTAAAGGAGGAACTGCGAACATCACAATTGATCCAGCAACTGGAGATGTTACTATTCCTAACCAATTCTACTGCAGAACTAGATGGTTAGGAGCTGTTCAACTTGACTATTACATTGAAGGAACCGGCACTTATGATGCAACAGGTCAATACCCTATTATGACCATTACATATGACCTTATTCAGAATGGAGTAAGTATGGCATCACAGGATCCTGCAAGCGATCCGGCCTTTGTGGCGCATCTGACTCAGGACCCGAATGGTTTAAAAGGTGGCAAAGGTGCCGCTGTAATTAAGTTTACAAGACCTCTGGTCAAACCGGCTGAACGTAAATAATTGTTGCAGTGATAAAAAAAAACCGCTCCAGTGACTGAGCGGTTTTTTTATTCTATCTTCAGATTCACCAGCTCGAGCCTGGTTGCTGTTACTTTAAGAATCTTGAAAACCAGATTTTTTACCCTGATGACATCGTTATTTCCGGGAATGCTCCCATGAAAAAATAATATCATCCCGGCAAGAGTTTCATAATCATCTTCTTCAGGCAGCTTGAGATTATATTTTTCGTTCAGGTAATCTATTTCAAGACGGCCTGAAAAAATATATTCGTTTTTGCTGATGACCTTTTCTGTGAGCTCATTGATATCATGCTCATCCTCAATATCCCCGACAATCTCCTCAAGCACATCCTCTATGGTGACCATCCCTGATGTGCCTCCAAACTCATCCACCACCAGTGCAACATTTTTCTTTTCATCAACAAACACCTTTAAAAGCTTATTGGCTGCCATCGTCTCGGGGACAATAGCCAGCTTCCTGATATTGGATCTTATGTCCGGAGGATTTTTAAATATATCCTTAAGCTCAAAATAACCGATAATATTGTCAATGGTACTTTGATAAACCAGTATCCTTGAATGTTGCGTCTCGATAAATTTTTCTTTTAGTTCTGCAACCGATCCTGTGCATTCAATCGCTTCAATCTCAGTTCTTGGGACCATACATTCCCTGAGCTTAACATTGGAAAAATCGAGAGCATTCTGAAATATTCTGATATTATGATGATCAGGTTCAGTATCTTCTCTGCTCTGCTTGCTCAGGTTTACAAAATGATCGAGATCAACTTTGCTGAAGACAATATTTTCCTGCGACTTCTCACCTGGTTTGTTTTTGAAAAAAATTCTTATAAAGAGATTCGATGCTGCCAGGGTGAATTTGCTGATAGGATAGAAAATCCAGTAGAAAAACAGCGTGGGCAAACTTAAAATCTTCAGGAAAAAATTTGGGGAGACAATGAAAATTGTCTTGGGCATAAATTCAGCAACCAGCAGAATCAGAGCCGTGGAAATTATAGTGTTGAAGATTAACACCAGGAGATCTGATCCCAGGAGAGGTGTCAGAACAGGGCTGAGAAGTTTTGAAAAGAAGAGACCGTAAATAACCAGGGCGATGTTATTTCCGATCAGCATTGTAGCAATATACTTGCCGGGATTATTGGAGAAAATCTTAATTATTTCGGAACCGAAAACACCCTGTTTGCGATCCAGCTCAATCCGCAGTTTGTTGGAGGCAATAAAAGCTATCTCCATGCCGGAGAAGAATGCGGAAAAAAGCAATGCCAGGAGTATGATCACGATACTGTCCATTTCTCAAAGTTAACCTTTTATTCATCACGCAGATAAATCGGCCCGGAGACATTTTTGATTCTTTTTTTTGTAAGCCTCATGTCCGATTCAAATCCGCTTCCCTGAATAATTTGATCCTCAGAGGTGATCTTCAAAAACCTGTCGGTATAGATAATATCTTTGTCCTGGTCCCAGAATAACTGCTCCGTTTCAAGCTTGTAATTTGTTTCGTTTACAACAACCACGGAGTCTCTCAGTTCCCAAAGGTTCTTTTTATCAGTAAATCTGGCATATTTTGCGGAAGCTGTAGCGACAGGCTCCTTATGTCCGTCATAAAAAATAACCCTGATTCCCGATCTGAATTCAGAATATGGAGGATCCGTATTGGTAAATCTTTCCAAAAGAGGAGAAGACATAATCAGCTGAATCCGTCCTGAATCAGCTAATACTGTCTCAAAATTTTTTACTATTTGTGTAGGCAGTGTAAGAATTTCTGTTTTATTTATAGTGTCGTTTTTCCTTTCGCATGAATACAAAAAAACTGCAGCCGCCAGCAATGCAGGTAAAAAGGATTGAATCCTGTATGTATTAATGAATCTTCTCAACGATAGAGTATGAATATGATTTAATTTTAAGGAAAGATAAACGGATATTAATCAAATTTTTGTTTAAGGAACCAGAAATCATACAGGTTAAGACTGATGCCCATTGTAAAATAATTTTCAGTATGAAAATCTGTTGCTGAACCTGATTTCCTCGTAAAGTCAAAAAACATATTGGTTTTTGATAACGACCGTGGCATTGGAATGCCAAGACCAATGCTCAATCCAAATTCTTTTATTTGTTCTCCATTGATGATCAGATAATTATCCTCAATATGACCACCCAGCCGATATTCCATTCTTTTTATAAAACTGTAATTGGAAAATTTATCGGGGATTATTTCAATACCAAAAAGAATTGCTTTTGTATTGGCAAGATAACCTTCACTTCCATGAATTATTGCTTTCGACCAGCTGGAGGTAATATAATCGATTCCTGCTGCAAATTTATTTTTCTTTCCGAACAAAATACCAAACCTGAGGGTTCCCGGAAGTAAAGCTTTTGTCGAGTCTGCATAATATAACAGAGTATCCTTTGTGCTGTATGCAGTGTATCTGATGCTTAAATTCTCATAATTCGATTTATAATATTTTTCTGAAGTAAATGATGCTCCTGCATTAAAAAAATAATCTTTTTTTATACTTGCTGCATACTGAACTCCATAATCAAAGTTTATTCCGCTCAAATGAATTCGTTCGGAATTGTTGTTATGAAAAACATTATAATAATCGGCAAAAATATATTGATTAGTCCTGGTAATCTGGCCGAAGAGGATTGTCATATTAACTCCAAGCGATAAATTCCGGGTAACGTTTAAGCCTGTCCCGAGAAAAAAACTTGTCATACCCCCTTCGCCGGCATGATAAGAAGTGTATTCCCCGGTAAGAGGATCATAACCCGGATCACCCTCAAGTACAGTCTCGGATATCTTATAATACCCATTACTGAGTGGTACGATCCCGGTAGCAACTCCCCATTTCTTTGTCAGCGGGAAACCCATCAGCAGATGGTCGAAGTTCATGTCATCCGAGAAAAAACGGGAGTCTCCGTCAGAAAGCAAGTTCATACTGTAATCGAGGCCAAAATCAAAAACAAATGAATTAGTATCAATACTGCTATAGGATGCCGGATTTGAAAAGTAGATCGAATTGTTATCTCTCAGTGAAATTCCAATGCCTCCCATTCCCATGCTTCTGAATGATCCGGCCGGTTCAAGCAAACCGAGGTTGAATCGTGCATAGGGAGAATTCACAAGTTTTTGTCCGGAAGCGTAAAAGGGGTAAAGGAAAATAAAGATGAAAATTATTGTAAAAAATTTATTTCGCATTGTACTCGAGGATATAATTTAAACCATCAATCACAATATCAGGCAGATATATGACGTGATGGCTGATTTTGTCTTTAAGATAACCGCTGTCTCCACCTGTGAGGATTACTTTAAATTCAGTATGACTTTTTTCAAACGTGCGAATATACTCATTTATTTCATAAATAAGCCCTTTGATTACACCGGCAGTTATAGCTTCGAAAGTATTCTTCCCGGGAGATGAAAATTTATGTGTTGTGGGAATCAGAGGCAGCTTACCGGTAAAATTATGCAACGCTTTGAATCTCATACTCAAACCGGGCGATATATTTCCACCTTTAAAGGATTTCCCTGAAAGATAGTCATAGGTGACTGCACTTCCTGCATCAATAATCAGAACCTTCTTTCCGGGGAATAAATAGGATGCTCCTGCTACGGCTGCAATTCTGTCAGAGCCAAGTGTTTCAGGAGTTTCATATTCATTTTTAAAGGGAAGTTTCGACATGTGTGAAAGAACATGTACATAAGGTATGTTCAGAGTGGCCAGATCGACGATAAACTCCGGAATATCTCTTACTGAAGATACTATTGCCCTGTCAACCTCATGCTCATAAGGTGAAAATAATTTTTGCATTTTATCCCAACTGTACTGTTTGGTCTGAAGTGCGAGAACCTTTTTCTTTTTATCAAATACAGCAATCTTGGTACTGGTGTTACCTATATCAAAAATCAGGTTCATGACGGAAATATTTTACATAATTACGAAATATTGAAAAAAGTGCCTAAAGTGAGCTAAAGTTTGTCAGCCCGTCCATACCGAACGGTATGGACGGGGAGTACTTAAAGTTACTCATTTTTTATGACTCCGGGCCCTTCAGCCTTTTAATATGCTTCAGGCATTTTTTAACTGTGATACCTCCAGTATTTCATTCAACGCCAATATCGATTCTCTTACCGATCCGATATCACTGATGGTAAGGCTTAATTTTGACTCCTTCTGTTTGACGGACATCCGCCTGTGATGGCGGTTCACATAATTCATAATTGAAACAAAAAGAGTCGTCCTGTAAAATCGTGAATTCGGATCAGATACAAAGTTGGCAATGAGAAGGTTATTCTTTAACATTATTTTTTCAATGCCAAGTTTTACAGCAGTACGTTTTATTCTGACAATATCAAGAAGAGCTGCAGCCGGAGGAGGTACAGGACCGAACCGGTCAACAAGCTTTTTTTCGAATGACTCCAGCGAAGCTTCATTCTCAATCTCATTAAGTTCCTTATAGAGTCTTATTCTCTCTGAGATATTTGAAATATATTCATCGGGAAACATTATTTCAAGGTCAGTATCAATCTGAAAATCTGAAACGTATGATTTTACATGATCCTCTCTTATCTGATCTGCAATACTTTTTTCTTCCAAACCCTGTTCGCTTAATTCTGAACCTTTTAACTCAGCCATTGCCTCATTAAGTATTCTCTGGTAGGTCTCGAATCCCACATCCGCGATAAAACCGCTTTGTTCACCACCGAGAAGGTTCCCTGATCCTCTTATATCGAGATCCTGCATTGCAATATTAAATCCGCTTCCCAGTTCCGAGAACTCTTCTATCGCTTTTAACCTGCGTCTTGCATCATGTGTCAGAGAGCTGAGGGGAGGAGCCAGAAGATAGCAGAATGCCTTTTTATTGGATCGACCAACCCTTCCTCTGAGCTGATGCAGCTCAGAAAGGCCAAAATGCTGAGCTTCATTAATGAAAATGGTGTTTGCATTTGGGATGTCCAGCCCCGATTCAATAATTGTCGTTGCTATAAGCACATCATAGTCACCCTCTATAAAATTGTACATTACATTTTCAATTTCTTTTCCCTCCATTCTCCCATGTACGATAGCAGTTTTGACGTTAGGACAGATTCGGTTGATCTTTATCTGGATCTCTTTTATATTTTCGATCCTGTTGTGAATGATAAAGACCTGACCATTCCTGGACACCTCGTACTCAATTCCTTCCTTGATTATTTCTTCATTAAATCCATGCAATTCAGTTACAATAGGCATTCTGTTTGGGGGAGGCGTATTGATTATTGACAGATCACGGGCTCCCATAAGGGAGAACTGTAAAGTGCGTGGAATGGGAGTGGCAGTCAGGGTAAGCGTGTCGACACTGGCCTTCAGCTTTTTAAGCTTTTCTTTAACTGATACACCGAATCTTTGCTCTTCATCAATGATGAGCAATCCCAGGTCCCTGAATTTGATATCCCGGCCGACAAGCTTATGCGTTCCGATTATGATGTCAATCTTTCCTTCAGCCAGTTGTGAAATAATCCTTTTCTGATCGGAAGCTTTCTTATGTCGTGTAAGATATTCAATAGTACATGGGAATCCTTTCAGGCGTGATGAAAATGTTTTATAATGCTGAAGGGCCAGGATAGTGGTTGGAACAAGGATTGCAGTCTGTTTGCTGTCGGATGCTGATTTGAATGCAGCTCTGACAGCAACCTCGGTTTTGCCAAATCCTACATCACCGCAAACAAGCCGGTCCATCGGATGAGGACCTTCCATATCCTCTTTTATTGCATTTGTTGCTGTCAGCTGATCAGGAGTATCTTCGTAAATAAAGGATGCTTCCAACTCACGCTGGAGATAAGAATCAGGGGAAAAAGGGAATCAAGGAGAGGCCAACCGTTTTGCATAGAGCTGGATAAGATCCTTTGCAATATCCTTTACTCTCTTTTTGGTGCTCAGCTTAAGTTTTTGCCATGCACCTGAACCAAGCTTGTAGATCTTTGGCTCGCTGTTATCTTTCCCCTTATATTTTGATATCCGGTGCAGTGAATGGATCCCTACATAAAGTATGTCATTATCCCTGTAAACAAGCTTTATTGCCTCCTGGATCTTTCCATTGACCTCTATCTTTTCAAGCCCGCCGAACTTGCCGATACCATGGTCAATGTGTACAACATAGTCTCCGGGATTCAGTCCGGTGAGTTCTTTAACGGAAATGCTCTCCTTTCGGGTAAAATAACCTTTTATCCTGAATTTATGATATCTGTCGAATATCTGATGATCAGTTAAAACTGATATTTTCAGATCGTGATCAGAGAAGCCGCTATGAAGATTGATCAATAGAGGATTGAAGTGTACCTCCGGATTTATTTCTGAAAAAATATCCTTTAGTCTGTCGATCTGCGACTGGCTTTCTGAAATAATGTAAGTAATGTACCCGTTGAGATTGTTTGTTAAGAGCTTTTCGGAAAGGAGCTCAAAATTCTTGTTGAATACAGGCTGTGGTTCCGTATGAAATGTAAAACGTGATTCAGCTTCAAATAGTCCAGTTTTACCAAATTCGGCAATCCTGAATTTTGCACACTCTTCAATAAACCGGTTTCCGGTCATAATCAGATCTTTCTTCCCGAAAACCTGCCCTGATATTTCTTTGTCGGCGATAAGGCTGAAAATATTGTTTATCTTTTCTTTAATGAAAGCAGTATCCTCAATCCAAATTACAGAGGAAGGGGGCAGAAAATCAGTAAATGAATCAGTTACCTGTTCAATTGAAATATCCTGGATATTCGGGATTACGGAAATCTGTTTCTGAACACTGACCGACAGCTGATCGTCTGTATTAAAGGTTCTTATCGAATCGACCTCTTCGCCAAAAAAATCTATACGATAAGGCAGATCAGCGGAATAGGAAAAGACATCGGCAATACTTCCCCTGATTGCATACTGGCCAGGCTCATATACAAAATCAACCCTTAGGAAATTATATTCATGGAGCATTTCCTCAAGAAATTCAAGCGACAGCTTGTCTCCTTTTGCAACATTGAAAGTGTTCTTTTTCAGGTTCCTGCGGCTGATCACTTTCTCCATAACAGATTCGGGATATGTGATTATTATCCCTTTCCTTTTTCCTGAAGCGAGATGATTCAGTACCTCTGTGCGAAGGACAATATTTGCCGGTTCCGTCTGTTCATACATGACGGAACGTTTATAGGTTGATGGGAAAAAGAAAACCGGATCCTCGCCAATCAGGGAAACCAGATCGTTATATAAGTATGCCGCATCTTCTTTCTCGGGTACTATTACCAGTTGTGTAGTTTGTATTTTCTCAAATACAGATGCCAGCACAATGGCTTTTGAGGAACCGGACAATCCTTCAACGCTGATTCTAGTTACATCGGCTGTATTAACTGAATCAATCAGCCTGTAAAGAACAGGATGGTTATCAAAATGGCTTGTTAATTCAATCTCTTTCATCTGAAGAAATGTGGCAGCAAAATTAAAATCTATTTCCCGGAAAACATATCAGCCTTTAAAACTCATACAGAATACTGTCTCCCTGTCAGGTACTGAACGGGCTTTAAGGCTTCCGCCATGAGCCCCCAAAATCTGCTTTGAAATACTCAGTCCAATTCCGGATCCGTTTTCCCTTGTTGTAAAGAAGGGAATGAATATTTCTTCAAGGTTCTCTTCACTGATCCCTGGTCCGTTATCAGAAACACATATCTCCGGATGGTCATTCAAATCGCATCGTGCGATGATCTTAATCTTACAATCCGGATTATTTTCATTGGCTTCCACAGCATTTTTTATAAGGTTAATCAACACCAGTGATATCAGGTTCTCATCAGCAAAGATCTCAAGATCAGGATCATTTATGAGGAAAGAAATATCGTTTTTTCCCCCTTTGTCAAGGGAACCTGCAAGGATCTTCACTCTCGAAAAGAGTTCCGAGACTTTAAACAACTTCATTTCCGGCTTCGGTATACGGGTAAGCTTACGGTAGGAATCAACAAATGTCATAAGACCTTTTCCCTGCTCTTTAATCACGTTCAGCCCCTGAAGTGTTGTTGCAATAGTTTTTTCAGTCACCTCTTCCGGCAGGACAAGTTTATCGCCTGATAAATAAATATTTGACAGAGATTCAGATAAAGATGTTATTGGTGTTATGGAATTCATTATTTCATGCATTAAAACCCTTATAAGTCTCATCCATGATTCAACCTCTTTTTCATCAAGTTCATGTTTAATGTCCTGGATTGATAATATTATCAGCTCATTTTCATTTGATCCGAAAGATGTTGATTTTAGCAGCAATTGTATTTCTCCCTGTTTTGTATTAACAGCTACCAGGTACCTTTCAAAGGGTTTAAGGTTCTTTATTGTCCGGAACAATTTCTTATCAATCCGTTCTATCTGTTGCAGATGAGTTAGCACTTCCGTTGACAGAAGTCTTTTTGCTGCTGAATTTGCATGATGGACAAATCCTTTATTATTGTAAGTAATGATCCCTGTAGCCAGAAGTTCCAGAATTTTCTGAAAATATTTTTCCTGTTGTCTGTTCTCTATTTTCAACTGTTGTATCTGGTGGTTGACATTATTCATGCTCATGTGCAATTCCCTGAGGCTTCCGCTTTTGTTATCAATGGGAAAGGCCAGGTTTGAATCGTCGTTCCTGACTGAATCGAAAAAGAACCTGATGTTCCTGTTTGTCCTGTTCAGATATGATATCAGGCTGCTTGTCATGATTACGATTGTCAGAGAACAGATTATTGAGAAGCGTAACGATTGTTCTTTAACGATAAGGTAACCAAGCAGAATGGAGAGGATAACAATAAGAAATACTCTTATTATAATATTAATATAGAGCCTTTTACTGATCATTTTCCCTGTTTTTTTTAAGTCTGTTATATAAAGTTTGTCTCGTTATTCCAAGCTGTTCTGCTGCAGCTGTAAAATTGCCATTGTTTTTTTCAAGGGCCATTTGGATCATCTTTTGCTCCATTTCTTCAAGCGTGGCAATTGTATCAATACTTTTAATCTGAGCGGTGGGTCGCAGATACAGTTCGTCAGGCTTTATGACAGTTGTTTCGCTGAGGATAACAGCTTTTTCAATAGTATTCTGCAATTCACGGATATTTCCGGGCCAGGAATATCTCATAAGCTTATCCAGAGCCTGCTGATTTATTTTCAGGTCCCGTTTATTGTACTTCTGCATATATTTCTTGAGGAAGAATTCAGCGAGAGTGATAATGTCGTTCCCTCTTTCCCTCAGTGGCGGCAATTCAATATGGATTGTGTTTATACGGTAAAGAAGATCCTCCCTGAACAGCCCCTCCATGACCATGTTCTCAATGTTCTTATTTGTGGCGCAGATTAACCTGATATTTATAGGAATGAGTTCATTTGATCCTATCCTGCTAATTTGCCTGTTCTCTATAGCAGCCAGCAACTTGGACTGGAGATGGAAGGAGAGGTTTCCTATTTCATCAAGGAAAAGAGTCCCTTTGTGGGCGATCTCAAACTTACCCTGTCTTGTCTCCCGGGCATCAGTAAATGCGCCTTTAACATGCCCGAACAACTCGCTTTCGAAGAGGGTTTCACTTAATGCGCCCATATCCACGTTTACAAGTAACTCACGTGACCTGTTCGACAGACGGTGAATTTCCTGTGCTATCAGTTCCTTACCAGTACCGTTTTCACCAGTGATCAATACATTCGCGTCGGTCTTTGCCACTTTCCTGGCCAGGTTTAAAATGCTCATAAGCTGTGGTGACGAGCCAATTATATTCTTCTGATCACGATTCATCTCTTTCTTCAGTTCAGACTCTCTCTCCCTGAGATGTTTAACCTCTTTTTTCGACAGATTGAGCTGGATGGCAAGTTTAAGTGTTGCCAGGAGTTTCTCATTTTCCCACGGTTTAATAACAAAATCCGAAGCCCCTGCCTTCAGTGCTCTGACAGCCGTATCAATGTCTCCGTAAGCTGTAATCAAAACAACCGAGACATCTGGATTTTTCTCTTTGATTTTTCCCAGCCAGTAAATTCCTTCATTCCCGGTATTTACACCAGCGCTGAAATTCATGTCAAGAATAACAAGGTTGTAGTCGTATTTCACCAGTTCAGATAGTATGAGATTAGGGTTGGAGATGGCTGTGATTTCCCCGAATTCAGGTGTAAGCAGGATCTCAAGAGCGCTGAGAATGCTTTTATTATCGTCAACAACAAGAATGTTACCCTTCTGAATCTGCATGCGATTGGATATCAATCATTTACCCTTCTTCTTCTTGCCCTCAAACCCTCCCGCTTGCGCGGGGCAGGCTCTAAAAGTGGCTTTTCTCCCCACATGGGAAGTTGAATGTAAATATAACGGATATTGAAGTTAAAGTCAAATATATGTAAAAATATTTTACGATTTATCGTAAAAAATATTTACTATGTGGAATAATTATAAAATATAAATATCTATATATCAGTTATATATGATTATGGCATAGTTATAGTATCTAATTAATAAATAATTGAAATGTTTCTGTATTATTTAAAATCAGCAGTCAGGAACCTTTGGATTAATAAGAAGTTTACTATAATCAATATTACTGGCTTTGCATTTGCGATATCCGTTTGCCTGGCCATAGCACTGTTTCTTACCAGGGAATATTCGTTCGACCGTTTTAATGAACATGTCGGCCAGATAGTCAGGCTGATTGATGCGAAGGATAATTCAAGCATGATTGATTACCGCGTAAAAGATTTGGTGATTAACAATTTTCCTGAAATTGAAAACGGCTGTCTTGTACTTCGCAGCAATCATCCTTTAGAGGTGAAATGCGGAAATAAAGGATTTTATCTCAATGATATTATGTCGGTCGACAACGATTTTTTTGAGATTTTTAGCATCTCATTTCTATCTGGCCAAACTTCATCTCCATTAGTAAACATAAATTCAGCTGTCGTTACTGAGAGCACTGCCAGACTATTGTTCGGATATGAAATACCATTGGGAAAAGAAATAATGATATGGGGTAACATACCAGTTACAATTACCGGCCTCATCAGGGATTTCCCTGATAACTCAAGCATCACTGCAGGTCTCCTGGTAAATGCTGAGAACGAAAAATTCAAGTTTTATCAGTCAATTGGCGATTCGAGAGATTTGAGCACTTACAGGTGGCTTTTCCAGATCTACCTTCAGCTGAAAATAAACAGTGATCAGGAACAGGTAGTTAACAAAATAAATGCAAACAGCACATTATTACTTCCTTATGCTGAAGCGGTAGGTTTTCTTAAACTTAAGGATATTTACCTTCACGACATAACATCGGGGAGTGAGACAAAACAGGGAAATGCCAGTCTTTTAAAATTATTGACAGGAATAGCCCTGGTCATACTGATCCTTGCAATTATAAACTACGTCAACCTGACCATAGCACAACAAAACCAACGAAACAAGGATACCGGCATCAAGAAAGCTTTTGGTGCAAGCCGGGCTAATATTCTCTCATATTATCTAAATGAATCGATTCTTGTTTCTTTACTTGCATTTACGCTGGGATTATATCTTGTCTGGTTTATGCTGCCGTTTTATAATGCAATATTCGATGCCACTCTTAAATTAAATTCAATAATACGATTTCCCAATTTAATAATTCTTTTTGCTTCAATATTACTGGTCGGATTGATAAGCGGCTGCGGACCTGCCATTATTTTCTCAGAGATCAGTCCTGTGAGGGTATTGGGCGGAAACATAATTACTCCCGGTAAAAAGTACTATTTCCGTAATTCCCTTACTGTTTTTCAATTCACAATATCCATCATTTTGATCTTTTGTGTGATCATAGTCCAGAAACAGATTTGCTATGTCAAGCATAAAAATCCGGGATTCAATGAAGAGCAGCTTCTCAGGTTGGATGTACCCAATATACAGGAAGCAGATGTTCAGAAAGCAATGGTTTTGCTTGAAGAGTACAGAAAATCACCCTTTGTTAAACGAGTATCACTTTCAAGCGGTGTACCTGGTGAGATTAGGCTGTCTATGAGCTCAAATATGCAAAACAGTACAAAAAACATGACTGTTCCGTGTTTGTTGGTTGATACTGCATTTCTTGAAACATTCGGATTAAAAGTTGTAAAAGGAAGGAATCTGGAACCGGGGGATTATGGAAAGGTTTGTATGATAAATGAAGCAGCTTACAGGCACTTTGAATTTGCAGATCTAGAAAATAAGCGGTTTAATAATTATGGCGGATTTGACATTACAGGCGTGGTAAATGATTTTCAGTTCACATCACTCCACAAAACAATAGGTCCTGTGTGTATAATTTTTACTCCCAATTCAAGACCTACAGCTATAAATATCCGGTTTGCAAGGAATGGAACCGGACCGGGAATGGATATGGTCCGGAAATTATGGGATGAGATATTACCCGGTTATCCGCTTAAGTATCAGTTTTATGATGAATGGTTCGACTCTTTGTATCGTTCAGAAGAGAGGTTCGCCAAAACGATCGGCCTTTTTGCCATTTTGGCAATCATAATTTCCTGCATCGGAATTCTGGGACTGGTGACTTTTGCATCGGAACGCAGAACCAAAGAGATTGGCATCCGGAAGGTTAATGGTGCAAAGATTTTTCAGGTAATCATCCTGCTAAATAAAGAATTCATGATCTGGGTGGCTATTGCATTTATGATTGGAACACCTGTTATGTACTTTTCGATGCAAAAATGGCTCAGTAACTTTGCTTATAAGACCACCTTAAGCTGGTGGATCTTTGCACTTTCCGGAGCAATTGCACTGGGGATTGCTTTGATTACAGTGAGCTGGCAAAGCTGGCGGGCAGCAGCGAGGAATCCGGTGGAGACTTTAAGATATGAGTGATCTGGAGATAAAGGCCGGGCTGATTACTTTATAATATAATACATTTATTATGATTAGTTCTGATTTTAAAACATCGATTAGAAACATTCTTCGAAACAAAGTTCCTTCAGCAATCAGTATCCTGGGTTTGGGAATAGGACTCGGATGTATTATCCTTCTGCTGGCGCTGATATTGCATGAAACCTCCTTCGACAGGTTTATTCCTGACCACCGGAATGTTTATCGTATTCTGCTTGGAAATTCCGGGCTTACACAATATCCTCTGGCAGAGAGTATGAAAGAAGAATTTCCTGAGGTAAAGGATTTTTTCAGGTATTACCAGGCAGGTTCCATTCAGCTTAAGACTCCGAAAAACGAAATTGTCCGGGATCAGAATCTCGGATTTGCAGATCCTTCGGTTTTCAGGATTCTTGGAATAAGATTTATTTCAGGAACTGCGGCCAGTTCAATCGGTGAGATTGCCATTTCTGATGAATCAGCAATGAAATATTTCGGGAATCTCTCACCTCTAGGAGCCATAATTCCTATAAGGTTCACAGACGGATTTGCAGAGCTTATGGTATCGGGTGTATATAAAAGTTTCCCCTCAAATTCAACACTCAATCCCTCCTTTATGGCCGATATAAAACTGTCGGAAAAGATGTTCAGGCAGTTTCAGAAATCCCTTGGTGATTATGGAAACGAAAGAAGCAATTCCCTCGACTGGAGGTACAATGAGTTCCTTTCATATGTGGTTCTCGACAGGAATGCTGATCCCGGGGAACTCTCTGTAAAGATGGGGAAATACAAGGAATTACTGAATATTGAAAACAAAGATGAGCTCCAGTATAAATTGCAACCTGTGGCTGAAATTTACCTGGGATCACTCAATCTGGGAGGAAATCAATTTCTCAGGCAGGGAAATCCGGAAGAACTGAAATATTATGAAGCAATATTAATCCTGATACTGGTTATTTCGATCGCAAACTTTATACTTCTTGAACGGGCCGGGGTTTCTGAAAGAATTCATGAGCTTGGGACCCGGAAAGTATTTGGCGCTTCGCAGTGGAAGATCAGAAGGCTGATCATTCTTGAATCAAATATGATTGTCATTCTGAGTCTCATACCTGCAATTTTTGTAATCAATTACGGAATGACATTTATAAACGCCGCTTTAAACAAGACTCTGACCAGCCAGGTTTTTCTTAGTCCTCTGTTGTGGTTCCTGCTGATCCTGGTCGTACTTCTTACCGGGACGCTCTCCGGTTGGCTGATCGGATTCAATTATTCCAGGATGCCGGCATTGAAACTTATCTCAGGAAAGAGTCTCCGCTCGGACAGGTCGAACAGGTGGAATTACTCATTCCTGGTTCTTCATTTTACAATTTACATGATACTTGTTTCAGGAGTTATTGCAGTATCAAAACAGATAAAATACTCAATGACAGGTTATAAGGGAATTGATCCCAAAAATATTCTGGTAACAGATCTTAATTCCGACGAATTAAAAAACAGTTTTCTAACAATATGCGATGAAATGAAGAAGATACCCGGTGTGGTGAACACTGCCGGTGGCTCATTCATCCCCCCTTTTGGCAATTTTCTGCCTGTCAACCTGGCTGTAGCAAGCGGTGAGAAAGTGAGATTCGACGGACTGATAATGGGAGAGGGAATGACGGAACTTCTTCGCATTGAAGTTATCGAAGGATCTTCATTCGGTCCCTACAAGCCGGGACCCACCGAGGTGCTTATTAATGAATCTTCGGCAATAAAATACAATGTTAAAGCAGGAGAGAATATCCTGGTATTTAAAGTCAGGGGAATTGTGAAGGATTTTCATGCTCATTCACTTCATACCCTTATACAGCCGATGGTTATTCTTCAGCAAAATCCTTCTAAAATGGGACTTATCGCAATAAAGACTGACGGGAAAAACGACGATGCAGTCATAAAAAAGCTGAGGGAATTATATAATCAAATCTCGCCTGACGAAATTTTTGAGGTCAGGTATCTCACTGATCAGATCGACGATTTTTATACACGCGAAAAAAACCAAGCCCTTATCATCGGAGCGTTCGCTTTGCTTGCGACTATCCTGTCTGTAATGGGTTTGTTCGGTATCTCATTGATCAGCATCTCAAAAAGGAATAAGGAGATAGCGATCAGGAAAGTCAATGGTTCTTCGATAACTGAAATTTTACTCATGCTGAATACTGATTTTGTAAAATGGGTACTGGTCTCTATAGTTATTGCAGTTCCTGCATCCATCTATCTTCTGTCCCGCTGGATGGACAGGTTTGCCTATAAAACTGAATTAAGCTGGTGGATCTTTGCAGGAGCTGGAATATCCGCCGTATTAATTGCTTTAATAACAGTGAGCTGGCAAAGCTGGAGAGCAGCTACAAGAAACCCTGTTGAAGCATTGCGATATGAATGATATTGCTATGATAATATGTTAAATTTTAAACTAGTATTCAGGAACCTCTTTAAGATCAGGAGTTATACGATCCTGAACATCACCGGTCTGGGGATTGGTTTTGCATGCACTTTTGCTGTTATAGTCTGGGTAAAAAACGAATTAAGTTACGATAAGCATTTACCTGATTCCAATCGTATTTACAGGCTGACCTTTGAAACCGATAATTCGGGAAATCGGATCCATTTTGCGAGGTGCTGGGAAAAATGGATCTGGCAGATGCCAGAATTTTTCCCTCAGATAGAGGAACTGGTCAGGTTAGAACCCTACAGGCATACTGCAATAAAGATTGGCGAGAGCAAATTTTATTCCGACAGGGTTTTTGCAACTGATACCAATTTTTTCAAAGTATTTGATATAGACCTGATTTCAGGTGAAGCCGAAAAAGTGCTTAGAGAGCCATATTCTGCTGTAATCTCAACATCTCTTGCCAAAAAATGTTTCGGGACCACAAATCCGGTTGGACAATCCCTTTTATTATCCGGTGAATATGATACAAAAATGGTACTATTCACAATAAAGGGGGTAATGAATGATACTCCGGTCAATTCGCACATACATTTCGATATTCTTACCTCATTTGCCAGGCCTGAAGAAGCACCTGCATGGGCCTATGTTTACCTCCTTTTAAGGCCGAATAGCAGTCCCGACGAAATTTTGTCACGATTCCCGTCATTTATAAGCAAGGCAGTTGAGAAACAGGATCAAAATGATTTTATACCTCATCTTCAGAGGATAACTGATATTCATCTCTTTTCAAACAAAGACAGGGAAGTTGAACCTAACGGCAGTATTATAAGTATCTACCTCTTTGTTGCTATTGCACTTGTGTTGCTCCTGGTATCATGGGTGAACTATTACAACCTCAGCAAGACCATGCTGCTGACACTTCAGAAACAGATACATATCCAGCGTATAGCAGGCTCGAACAATAAACTTATTATTTTACAATCTCTTGCCGAATCTGGTATCAGTGTTGCCCTGGCTCTGATATTATCCTGGATATTGCTGGATTTGTCAGAAAGTTACTCCTTATCAGTATTTGGTTTCAGACTGCTGCCCAATGGGTATAGCGATCTGTCGGATATCTGGCTGTTTGTTATTGCAATTATTTCCGTATCAGTTTTCACTGGAAGCCTGCCTGTTATCACCTATGTTTTGAAAGAAACCAAATCAATACCGGGATTTAAAGGAAGCTGGCATCAGGGCAATCGTGGACTAACGTCATACGGAATATTAATGACAGGACAATTTTGTCTGTCCATCATCCTGATGGTTGCTGCCATAACTATCTACAGACAAAAAGAATTAATGTTTTCGCTCAGCCTTGGTGATATGAGCTCGGATATTCTTGTATTCAAAAAGCAAAACTGGGAGGTGAGGTTTAAATACAATGAATTTCGCAATAAAGCTCTGCAAAATCACCTGATAAAAAGTGTTACAGCAGCCATGGCGGAACCTTCGGGAGAAACGGTTGATGCCCTTGGGATTGAATCCCCGGCTATTGAAAAGAGCCTTGAAGAAAACCGGCTCTATGTATTATCAGTTGAAGATAATTTTCTTGATTTTTTCAATATTCCATTGATTGCCGGACGTAACTTTTCACTTTACAATCCAAACCGGAAGGGTGAAGATTACATACTGAATGAAACTGCTGTTAAGCGGTTGGGGTGGACTCCGGATGAAGCTATAGGCAAGCCATTTAAGATAAAGTTTGACACACCGGATATTTTTTATGGAGGAACTGTTGTAGGGGTGGTACGTGACTTTAATTTCAATACTATTAAGCAGGAAATTAAACCGTATGTTCTATTCCAGAAACCGATATTTTATTTGTGCTTTCTGGTGAAGGTCGATTCTGCACGAAAAGGAGAAGCAATTGCAGATCTGAAAACAATATGGGAAGAGGAGTTACCTGATTATCCGTTTCAGTACGAATTCATTAGCGATCTGTACAGATCGGCTTACAGCAGAGAGCTTTCACAGGCAAAGATAACTTCCTTGTTCTCATTCCTGGCCATGGTGATTATTTGTTTCGGACTCTTCTCTGTAACTTCAGTGCTTGTTGCCCGTAGGACCAAAGAGATCGGAATCCGTAAAGTCAACGGAGCCATGCTACCTGAAATACTTGTAATGTTGAATTCAGATTTTATCAGATGGGTAGCAATTGCATTCATTATTGCTTGTCCAGCCGGATGGTTTGTAATGAATAAGTGGCTCCAAAATTTTGTTTACAGAACGGAAATAAACTGGTGGATCTTCGCCCTGGCAGGTCTGATAGCCCTTGGAATAGCATTGATCACAGTGAGCTGGCAAAGCTGGCGGGCTGCAACCAGAAATCCTGTGGAGGCTCTAAGATATGAATGATTATTTATCTTTATAATTGATAGTCATGTTTTTACATGGAATGCTAAGGATTACGTTAAGGAATTTCAGGAATAATATAACCTCAACCTTAATTAAGATCCTTGGATTAGCAATCAGTATTGCTGCGGTATTGGTTATCTGGTCTTATGTAATAAATGAGAACAGGTATGACAGTGGAATTCCTGATAGTGACAGAATATTCCGGCTGGAGGCTCAATGGGCAAGCATGCCCCCATTTATAGGCCATGCGATAAATCAAAACATGACCGGCCAGGTTATTGCTACAAGATTAAATTTTTGGACAGATGTCGGGATCCAGGTAGATAATATCCCTTTCAATCTTCAGGATCTTGTCTTTGCAGACAGTACCTTTTTCAGGGTAATACCACTGAAATTTTTAGCTGGAAATCCGGATGAGGCTCTCATTCAGCCATATTCGCTGGTTCTTTCAGAAACAGTTGCGAAAAGATTATTCGGAACCACGGATGTAATCGGGAAGATTATAAGATTTGAAAATCAATTTGACTTTACTGTCACCGGCATTATAAAAGATAACCCTTTCCTGCACCTCAGAATAGAGGTAGTGGCATCTATTGTAAGTCTTGAAAAAATCAGATCCCCGGGTATCCTGCAAGCTTATGACGGCTGGAGCTACCCTACTTATTTGTTGCTGCCGGATGGTGCAATTGTTGAAGAATATGAAACAAAAATTCTGGAGCTCCTGGGTAAATTCAGGTATGATCAACCGTTCCGTCTTAGATCATTTGACAAAATTTATTATTCCGCTGAAGTTGAAAACGAGAGTAATACAAAACATGGTAATTTATTGTACAACAAAATACTGATTTCCGTTTCAATTTTTATACTACTTCTTGCAGCTATAAATTTCATCAATTTGACCATAGCCAATGCTGTTGCGAGATCGAAGGAAGTAAGCCTGAAGAAGCTCCAGGGGGCTTCTAAAGCCCAGTTGATTATACAATTCCTGTTTGAAACTGTTCTGTTTATATTTCTTTCTATTGGACTCTCATTCATATTTTTATGGTTTTTTAATCCTGTACTGAACACATTGACAGGATTTTCAGTCGGTGCTGCAGAGTTCTGCACAAACCATAATCTCCTGATTTTATTTACAGGACTTCTAATTTTTATATTAATTACAGGAATATATCCCAGTTTATATATCAGTTCATATAACATTAACACAGCCAAGACAGGAGGCCCGGGCTCTTCAGGTCATCTCGTCATCCGCAACGGACTGATAATATTCCAGAACCTGGTTTCGATAACATTAATATGCTGTACACTGATCGCCAACCGGCAATTTCAGTTTATGAATAAGAAAGACCTTGGATTCAACAAGGATGATGTCGTTATTCTTAAAATCAATTCCCAGCTGCGGGAACATATGGATCTGTTCAAAGAAAGGTTGCTGAACCAGCCGGAAATTATCAGTGTTTCATATTCAAGCAGAATCCCTGGTAACTACTGGGGCTCATGGTGTTGTGTAAATATTGAAGGTAAAGAGAACAAATACTTCAATAATTATGTTGATCCCGATTATTTGAAAACTCTGGAGATCAAAATAAAAGAAGGGCGGAACTTCTCTGCAGAAAATCCGGCAGATAAGAAGGCGACCTATCTGATAAACGAAACGGCAATTAAGCTTTACGATTTAAAAAATCCCATTGGACAAGTGATTATACCAGGTAATGGAGTTAAAGGTCAGATAATCGGTATTATAAATGATTTCCACTACAGAGGTCTGAATTATGAGCAAACGCCTTTAATTCTTTTCTATACTGCAGAATATCTGAATTATGTAAATGTTAAGCTGTTATGCAGTAATATAGAAGGAGCGCTAGGGAAAATTAAGATGACATGGGAAGAGATATGTCCGGCATTCTCATTCGAATATAAATTTCTGGATGTGACTTATGATCTGCAGTATAAATCGGAAAGAAAATTTGAGAATCTTCTTTTTTCTTTTGCAATGCTGGCTTTGTTTATCGCAAGTATTGGCCTTTTCGGTCTTTCCATATTTAGTATTGAACGCCGCACCAAGGAAATTGGTATCAGAAAAGTAAATGGTGCCACAACATTCGAAATTATGGGCATGCTTAACAAGGACATAATAAAATGGGTAATAATTGCCTTTATAGCCGCCTGTCCTGTTGCCTGGTATTCGATGAATAAATGGCTTCAGAACTTCGCTTACAGGTCAGAAATAAGCTGGTGGATATTTGCCCTGGCTGGTTTGATTGCCATGGGAATAGCTTTGATGACGATAAGCTGGCAAAGCTGGCGTGCAGCAACGAAGAACCCGGTCGAAGCTCTCAGGTATGAGTAATTTACCCCCCAAGCCCCCCAAATTGAGGGGCAAAAAAAGGTAAAGGTTCGGAAGTCCCCCATATGGGGGATTTAGAGGGTTGACTGCAAAAGGGATTCAGGGCGTTGACAACCGGGGGATTTAGAGGTGAAGGAGCAGCGACAAGAAATCCGATCGAACCTCTCTGTTATAAATAAAAACTTTTACCTAAATTTATAGTCAAAATAATTAAAATGTTAAAAAACTACCTGAAAGCAGCACTGCGGTTCCTGAAACATAACAAAGTATTTGCAGGGATCAATATAATGGGACTTTCCATAGCACTGGCCGCTTCGTTCATTATTCTGCTTTATGTAATTAACGAGCTCAGCTATAACCACTGTCACAAAAACAGGAAGAGTGTTTACAGGGTTCTAAATTATTATAAGGATTTCAACCAGATAATGGCAGGTACTCCATATGTTTTGGCTTCTGCTCTGAAAGATGAATTCCCCCAGGTAATAAAAGCCGCCAATGCAAGACCCACAAGTTTCCAATTAAAACTTGGGGAGGAAATAATCACTGTCAGGCCAGCTATGGCTGCGGAATCTGATATTTTCGACATATTCACCATTCCGTTGACAGGCGGCTCCCCAGGCAAGAATCTTCTTGATGAAATGAACTCTCTTGTTCTTTCCAGTGAGCTGGCTGAAAGATTATTCCCGAATGAGAATCCTGTCGGAAAAGAGATAATCGGACTGGCAAACAACAAGGAAACTCTGTTCATTGTAAAGGGAGTGTTTGAAGATATCCCGGTAAACTCAACCTTCAGGGCTCAATGTTTTATTAACAGCAGGTGGACTCTCGATCCAATAAATGAGTCATTTAAGGTAACAAATGCAGATGTCAACTGGACGTTTGACTTCTGGAATACATGGATACTTCTGGCAAAAGGCACTGATCCGGGCGAATTTGAAAAACAATTCAGAGCATTCGAGAAAAAAAATATAAGCGAAGATCCGCATAACAACTATTCACTTCAAAACCTGTCGGATGTATATTTAGATTCTGAAAATGTTGCAAATACAGGAGTCAAAGGCAATATAAAAAATGTAAGGTTGTTTTCATTGATCGCTTTCCTGATTGTCCTGGTCGCCGCAATAAATTATATAATTCTTTCAACCGCTGTTTCTTCTTCAAGAGGGAAAGAAATAGGGATCCGGAAAACATTCGGAGCTTATAATGATAACATCAGAAAGCAATTGCTGAGCGAATCAGTTCTCCTCGTACTTCTTGTACTGCCAGTTGCACTTGTTTTAACCTGGTTTGCACTTCCTGTTGCTGGCAGGCTTTTCCAGACGAGGCTTAATATTATCTCTTCCAATATCCTGGCATATATCTCTGTTTACCTTGTAGTTACAATATTAATTGGCTTTTTTTCGGGTATTTACACTTCATCCTACCTCTCCCGGCTGAAGGTAATGGATATTCTGAAAAACATTATACAAACAGGCAAAAGGAAACAGGCATTGAGATCATCCCTGATTATTATTCAACTGGTGATCTTCTGCGCATTTGTTTCATGTACTCTTATCATCCGCTCACAATATAATTATGCACTGAAGAAGGATACCGGGCATTATACTAAAGACATTCTTATCGTTGAACTTGGCAGGAATTTTAAAGGTTATTCCGCTTTTATCAATAGTATAAAATTGAGTCCCAATGTTATAATGGCGGCAGGAGTTATGAATGGTCTTCCGATGCTTGGTTCAATGTCGACAATGTACCCTCATTTCCGGGAACCGGAAACGAAAATAAAGGTTGAGGGACTTGCAGTTGATTATAATTTTATAAAGACAATGGGAATACCGGTTATCGCAGGCCGTGAGTTCTCTGAGGAGTTTGGAAGCGACCTCACCCAGTCGGTTATTCTGAATGAAACAGCAGTCAAGGCACTGGGAATTAGCGATCCGGTCGGACAAAAACTAGGTAGCCAGAATATAATTGGTGTTGTTAAAGATTTTAATCTGCATTCCATCCATACTGATATTCCTCCTCTTTCAATAGACATGACAGACCGGTATATCCAGCAGGTGGCTGTTCATTATAAACCGGAAACTCTGAACAATATATTGCCATTTATTGAAGCTGAATGGAAAAAAGCTGCTCCCGACAGGCCATTCCAGTACTCAACAATAGAGTCACTTATTGAGAGTCTCTATTCATCAGAGAAGAACTTAAGCACTATCGTGTCAATATTTGCCCTCTTCACTTTGTTAATAGCAGCATTTGGATTGTTCGGACTTGTTCTTTTCATTGGAAGATCGAGAACGAAGGAGATAGGTATTAAAAAGGTTTTCGGCAGCTCGGGGAAAGCCATTATTTATTCCTTCCTGCGGGCAAACATTGTTCTTGTATTTATCGCTTCTCTCATTTCAGTTCCGGTAACAATATACTTCATGACTAAATGGCTGAATAATTATTCGTACAAAACAGCCATCTCACCCTGGGTGTTCTTAATAGCCTTTGTTATTTCTGCATTCGTCGTTATAGCTACTGTCTTCTTCCATTCTTACAAGGCATCGAGGACAAATCCGGTAAAAGCGCTGAGATACGAATAATCCACCCCCCAACCCCCAAAATGGGGGGCTTTGAATAAGGTAAGGCTTGGGAAGTCCCCCATTTTGGGGGGGTGGGGGGTTGACAGAGGCGGGATTGAGAAGAGAAGGATTTTAGTATAAATCAAGAAAAGATGGTTCAACATTATCTGAAAATTGCCCTGAGAAACCAGTTGAAGAGCAGGTTCTTTTCTGTTATAAATATAACAGGGCTTGCTATTGGAATGGCAGTATCGGTACTGATATTAAACTATGTCAGTTTTGAATTCAGTTTTGATAAAATGCATTCACAACGCGACAGGATCTACCGTGTTGAAAGCCGGTTTTACGAGGGTAATGTCATTACAGACGACTGGGCAACAAGTTCATTTGGTTATGGCAGTGCAATAAGCCGCGAAATGACCGGAATTGAGGATTTTGTGCGTATTGGAATTCAGAACCCGGAACAAACAGTCTCCTATAAGGATGAGCGGTCACGCGAAACCGGTATTGCATATACCGGACCTGCATTTTTTTCGGTTTTTGATTTTAAACTGAAAAAAGGAGCTGCCAATGACCAGCTTTTAAGGCCGCGTACAGTAGTAATTTCTGAAGCTGTTGCCAGAAGGTTTTTCAAGGAGGAAGATCCTCTGGGGAAAGCATTAACCTTTGCATCAGGGGCCAGCTTTGTTGATTGTGAGGTGACAGGAATTATTAAAGATTTTCCCCAGAATTCACATATCCGTTTTAATTACCTCATATCCTATGAAACACTGCCAAACTATATGAAAGAATTCTGGTATCTCCATGAAGCATATACTTACCTTCTTCTTTCGCCCGGGGTAAATCCTGCGAATATTGAGGCTGGATTTCCGGCTATGGCCGAAAAGTACAAAACACGTGATGCCTTAAGGAATAAGACATGGGCAGTTTCACTGGTGCCTCTGGAGAGTATACACCTTAATCCTCAAAAACAATATGAAAAGGAAATCAAGGGAAATAAGAGCTCACTTGTTACTCTGATAGTGATTGCAATAGTAATTCTGCTGACTGCATGGATCAATTACATAAACCTTACAACAGCACGTTCTATGGAACGGGCAAAAGATATTGGTTTACGTAAAGTCGTCGGGGCATCACAAAAAGAGCTGATTTACCAGTTTATTACTGAGTCATGGCTGGTAAATCTCACATCTGCACTTCTTGCTATTATCTTTGTGATACTCCTTAAACCTGTATTCAACAGGGTCATAGATGAAAATATTGGTCTTTTTATTCTGACACAACCTGATTTCTGGTTATTCGCCACAGCATTTATCATTACAGGTATTATTCTTTCAGGCTTTTACCCTGCATTTATAATGTCGCGGATAAAGCCTGCAGAGATTATTAAAACCAACTATTTCATCTCCGGCTCAGCCGGCATCACCCGTCAGGTCCTGGTAATTTTCCAGTTTGCTGCCGCAATAATTCTCATCTGCGGTACTTTTATTGTATATAAACAGGTCAGGTTCATGGAGAAACAGGATCTCGGAGTAAACATAGACCAGACAATTGTCCTGAAATTCCCTGTCAGCAGGGAAGGACTAAATCAGAAAATCAATCTTTTTGCAGAGAATCTGGAAACAAAGCCATTTGTAAAATCCGTATCCATAACCGGATCTGTTCCTGGTATGGAGGTTGCTTATTTTGCATCAAACCGCCTGCAGAGTGAAGGCAGTGAGCAGCACCGTCTTTATGAGATGCTTTCAGTGGATGAAAACTTTGTCAATACATTCGGCTTCAGGCTTCTGGCCGGACGTTCATTTCAGGAAGGATTTGGTAATGAAAGAGAAAATCTGCTGATTAATGAGGCAGCAATGTTGTATCTTAATATCAAAAAGCCTGAAGATGCAATAGGTAAAAAAGTTATGCTTGAAGGTGAAAATGAGCTGGTTACGATTATTGGTGTTGTGCAAAACTGGCACCAGCGTGGATTAGGGAATGTATATACACCAATAATGATCATAAGGAATGGCCGTCTGCGATGGGTTCCACCCAGGTTTTTTGCAATAAAAACTGCTGGAAATAATTACGATGAGATAATCAGAGTATTAAAAGAGAGGTGGAATTCTTATTTTCCTGAAGCAAGCTTTGACTATTTTTTTCTTGACCAGTATTTTGACAGTCAGTACAAGACTGACAGAAGATTTGGGAAAATTGTGGCAATTTTTACCGGACTTGCATTTTTCATCTCCATTCTTGGATTATGGGCTCTTACTGTCCTCAGTGTATCAAAAAAAGTGAAGGAGGTGGGGATCAGAAAAATATTTGGAGCACACTCATTGAATATCATTTACAATTTTTCAAGAGAGATAATGATTCTGATTTTAATTGCTTTTATAATCGCTATCCCGGTTTCACTTGTGGTTATGAAAAACTGGCTGCTTAATTACGCTTTCCGGACTGATATCGGATTATGGATTTATGTTGTTGGAGGGATAATTACATTGATGATTGCCATGATCACCGTTGGCTGGCAAAGCTGGCGGGCAGCAACAAGGAATCCTGTCGAAGCATTACGTTATGAATAGAAAATAAAAAAAGTCATGCTCAGAAACTATCTTAACTTAACCATCAGGAACCTGAAGTCAAACAAAGGATATTTCATCATTAATCTTTTGGGATTAACCATTGGGATTACCTTGTTTATTTTTATTGTGTTATGGATAAAAGCAGAAACTTCATACGATAAGTTTCACAAGAATGCCAATAACATTTACAGGGTAGATTATCTTCTATACGAAGAAGGTATTCTTGAACAGCATTCTGCATCAGGATCAACCGGTGTTGGGAAAGAGATAAAAAACATGTTTCCTGAAGTTGAAGGTTATACACGGTTTTATCGTACGGAAAGTCTTGTAAAGTACGGGGATAAAACCTTTAAGGAAAGAAACATCTTATATGCACAATCATCTTTTTTTAATCTCTTTTCATTTCCGCTTGTAGAGGGGAAACCGGATTCCAACCTTCTCGCTATTAATCATGCCGTTATTACAGAGGAAACCGCCCGGAAATATTTCGGCGATGAAAATCCAATTGGAAAAATGATCACTCTTGATGGGGCAAGTGATTTTGAGGTGACAGGAATTGTTAAATCAATACCTGCAAATTCTCACTTTAAGTTTGATATTCTGGTATCATATGAAAATCTTATTAAGAGCTCAAGATATTGGGATAATTCATGGGTGAGTGAAAGGGTTTATACTTACATTCTTCTTACCCCGGGAGCAGATGCTGAAGCATTACAGGCAAAGTTACCCCAGATACCCGAAACCTTCATTGGGAAATTTATGAAGGAAGCATTCTTCCTGCTGGAATATAGATTAGTAAAGCTTACTGATATTCATTTACATTCATCTGTCAGTAACGAATTAGAGGTCAACGGCAGTTATCGCGGTGTGGTTTCCCTGGGTATTATTGCCTGCCTTGTATTGCTGATCGCATTTATCAATTACATCAATCTGGCTACATCACGTTCAATTGAAAGAGCTCATGAAGTAGGTATCCGCAAAGTAACCGGAGCACTTAAAAAAGACCTTGTTTTCCAGTTTTTAACAGAATCAGCATTATTGAACCTGATTGCACTGATAGTAAGTCTGACCGGTGTCTTTCTATTGCTTCCTTTCTTTAAACAGGTAATGCAAAGCCCGCTTCAGATAGATTATCTGATCGTTATACTTCTCTTCATTCTCCTTCTGGTATCGGGATCATTATTCACGGGATTGCTTCCTGCGATATACATTTCACGGTTTGCACCCGGACTCGTTTTAAAAGGGAAAAATCCAACCGGTTCCGTATGGATAAGCCGGCTTAAGAATTATCTAGTGGTTTTCCAGTTCACAATTTCTGTTATTCTGATTATTGGCACAATCACTATTTACCGTCAGGTTAATTTCATGCGCAATCACGATCTGGGCTTTGATATCGAAGGGTTACTGGTTCTTGATGGTCCGCGGATACTCAGGGCAAATACATATGAATCATACATGAACAGCCTGGAATCATTCAAAAATGAAATAGTAGCCCAATCTGTGGTCAGCAGCATTACAGGCTCCTCAAGTGTGCCCGGTACAGAAATCAAAAACTCGCGTGTTTTCGGGATTCCAGTAGAGGGGCGTAACACTGAAAAAAAGATTGAATTGTATTATGTAGATGATCATTTCTTTGACACTTACGGTTTGACTTTACTTGCAGGAAATAATTTTGAAGCAACTATAAAGGAAGAGACTAATAAAATTATACTAAATGAATCTGCACTTCCTTATTTTGGTTTTGAAGATCCTGAAAGTACCATTGGAAAAATTTTAAGAGGAGGCAACCAGGAGGTCACAATAAAAGGCATTGTTAATGATTTCAATCAGCAATCACTGAAAGAATTGCCCCGACCGATAGCATTTTTTAATCAACCAGCAAATATATTTTATACCATTAAAACCAATATGACAGGTATAGATCAGCTTCTACCGGAGCTGGAAAAGATATGGAATACACACTACCCGGGTAATCCCTTCAATTATTTTTTTCTGGACGATTTTTATGATGAACAATATCGGGCAGACCAGCGTTTCAGCGGATTATTCCTGGCAAGTTCCATACTGGCGATAATCATAGCCTGCCTTGGTTTATCAGGTTTATCAGCCTATTCCATTTCGCGGCGCACCAAGGAAATCGGCATCCGCAGGACAAATGGCGCCAGGATCGCCCAGGTGATGGTTTTATTGAATAAAGATTTTGTGAAATGGGTAGTGATCGCAATTGTGATTGCGTCTCCGGTTGCCTGGTTTGTCATGGATAAATGGTTACAGAACTTTGCTTACAGGATAGGAATAAGCTGGTGGATCTTTGTACTTTCCGGGGCGATTGCAGTGGCCATCGCTTTAATTACAGTAAGCTGGCAAAGCTGGAAAGCTGCAGTAAAAAATCCTGTCGAAACCCTCAGATATGAGTAATGATGAATTTTTATAATGTATCAATTGCCGTTAGCTTCAGCCAGCGGATAAGGGTGAATTAACTACCATTTTTTGTCACAAAAATCAGTTTCGTTAGTCATACACAGTTAGATGAAGTTAAATAATACAAAACTTGACTACTCTGGGGAACATGGTAGTATTGTAAAATACTTACCATCTCTTAGTTGTCTGTTATATTTGTTGATTCTTCTGAATTTAATTACTGGGGTTTCCTGCCATCGCAACCGCCTCAGGACAAACGAAAAAGATTTAGCTCAGGAGATCCGGATTCAGGAGAACAAGAATAAGGAATCCGGTTTAAATGTTGGTGAGAATAAATCCGGGATTACAGGAAACAGTTTTTCAAGCACAATCCGGAAAAAGGAGATCAGGAAAGTCGATCCTCAGCGACCGCCTGTACTTATCCAATTACCCGGGGAACAGGATAATGCCAGGAAATTCAAACTCTCTGATATAGCTGCTTCTGTAAGATATGTAAAACTTGAAACTCCTCCCGACACAATTCTTTTAAATGATCCTTTCTTCTTCCGCAATAGCCTGATATCATCGATACATTCTGATGGGGAACGGATTATTTTCCAGGGATTGTTTGGTTTGACAAATTTTGATATGAATGGGAAATATATCGGGACTATCTGGAAAAACGAATCAGGAATAGAATTTTATAAAGGGAGTCCAGGAATGAGATTAAGTGACTTTTTCGGTATTCTGCCAAGTGTTCCTGTTTCACTTTTTGGCGATAATATATATTTCGATTTCAGTGACGGGCCTGCAAAAAATGGTCTGGTGATGAAGTATAAACCTCGTAAGGAAAGGCAGATTGAGGTACAATCACTGGAAGAACTGCCCGGACAGAGTATGATTCCTGGAGATACGCTGTTAGGCACACATAATTATTCGGTTGATCGATTTGAACGGATATATGGTATTGGTCCTGATTCCTGGGCGGGCATTAACAATAAATGGAATTCAGGGAAATCCGGAACATTGCTGGTCACGTATAACGACTCCGGGGACACAATTTGCAGTTTTACGGATTATGAGCGTATTGTGGATTTTACAAAGAATTTATACCGGCGCCCTGTTGATCTGATAAGCTACCAGTCTGAAGGATTACTTACCATAAAACCGGAGTATAATGACACTGTCTTCAGACTGGTAGGACCCGACAGGTTATTACCTGTTTATATAATTGATTTTGGTGGATTTAAAATCAGCTTCAAAGATGGTTTAGATCCTGATCTTGATTTGTCGGAAAAGTTAATGTTAAAATCTCTTAATGAAACAAGTGATTATTTATTAATCAGATATACCCAAAATAATGATTCACCAAATAATGTGAGAAAGAATGCGGTAAAAGTTTATAATGTGCTGTTCAATAAGAAACGGGGGAAATTGTATCATCAGCCCGGTTTTACTCTTTTACCTGAAGGCATGCAAAATGATATTGACGAAGGGATGCCATTCTGGCCTGATTTCGTCACTCCACGGGGAGAAATGATGAAACTGGTTTCGGGGAAAATAATAAAAGATTTCGTTACCTCTGAAGGATTTAAAATAGCAGCCATTTCTGATGAAAACAGGAGAAAGCAGGTTTCGATGGCAACAGGATTAAAGAATACAGATATGATAATAATGATTGTAAAATGATAGGAAACCCCCTCTCCCTTCGGGCTTCTCCCCCCAGTGGGGGGAGAAAAAAAAAGGGGGTTGAATAATAAAAGGATGAGAACAAAATCAACATATCTGCTATTGATAATTATACTTTTCGCCATTCTTTCCTGTCATCGCAACCGCCTCAAGACCAACGAAGAAGCACTGGCAAAGGAGATCCTTCTTCAGGAAAAAAATGAAGCAGAAAAACTTGCCAGCAAAAAGCAGTTTTCAGATACATTAAACCGGCTTCCGAATGGTTTCCGCTTTAAAGAGGACCGGTATGTCGATCCTCGGAATCCGCCTGTAAAAATTGATATTGCAGGCAGTCTTAATAATATAAAGGAAATTAAATTGTCAGATGTTGCTGCAACAATTTCATATTTAAGGATTGAACCTGTCCCTGATTCAATAATACCTGTGGATCTGAAATTCAAATACTATATGATGGATAACTATATAGTTGCCCTAAATCTGTATGGCATTCATCTTTATTCTAAAGAGGGCAGATACCTGCGTTCAGTTGTAAAAAATGAATTGACCGGTGTTATTGTTGAACCGGGACGGTTAATATTCTGGAATGACTATACACTGAAAGGAGGTGGTATGACGGCATGGGGAAGTGAGAACAATCTCTATTATACTTATAGCAATACAATGACTGGTGAGAAGTATATAATGAAATATGACTGTTCCACGATCCAGATGATACCAGACTACAGGTTTGATCCTGAAAATCCCGATCAGATTTCGGGATTGGGAAATGTTGCTGTTGATTTGAATCATGGAAAAACTGAGCCTCCCAAACCTCGCAAACACCAGGGAATGTTCAGCGGTTCCCCTGAAGGCTTTTTTAAAGATATGGGGGTGTTTATGCTTGACCCGAATTCTTATGCGGTTCCCACCCATGATGAAAATATGATGGTAATACTTAATAACCAGGGAGATACATTATCAGAATTTATCCGGCTGGAAAAACTGATCAATTATACTAAAACGATGATGCGTGGTACAGACAACGGTACTCAATATGAAGACAATGGGGTGCTTTACCTTCGTCCTGCTTTTAATGATACGGTTTTCAGGGTAATTCCGCCCGGGAGGCTATATCCTGTCTATGTGCTGAAACTTGGAGAATATAAAGTTACAAAACAGGAGGGTGTTGATCCTGACTTTAAGCTTACAGGAAAAATCATTCCCGAAGAGTGGGCTGAAACAAAGAGTTTCATTTTTCTGACTTTCACAAAAGATGATTACGATTGCCCCAATACCAGGGAAAATAAAACAGTTAAGATCTATCATGCCCTCTATTCAAAACAAAATAAGCTCTTTTCAGTTATAAAAGGTGATCCATTCAATTATTTCCCGGAGATCCTTGAGAATAACATTGATGGAGGTGTACCGGTTTGGCCTTTATCGTACATGATCAGTAAAAATGGTGAGATAATGATTCCTTTAAAAGGAAGTGATCTTAAAGAACGGGTAAAATCGAAAGAATTCAAACTTTCGGGAGCGCCTGAAGCCAAAAAGAATGAATTGGAAAGGCTTGCAGGTTCAGTAACAGAATCTGAAGATATACTTATGATAATCAAATAATTTAACTTGTAAATGAACCGTCAGATTCAAATAATCTTCAGGAATATATCCAGAAAACCTGTTTATACAATTATCACTTTTACAGGATTTGCATTCGCAATTGCAGCGAGCCTTCTTATCTATCTCTGGGTTTATAATGAGATTAGTTTTGACAGGTTCCATCCTGATTACCAGCGGATATACCGTGTCCTCACTCTTTCTAAACAGGGCGATGAAATAGTAAAATTGCCATATTGTTATCGTCTTGTACCTAAAACGATGGAAATAGATTATGAGCAGATTGAATATGCCACATATATAAGCTACAGTTCTGAAGATTCTCCCCTGATGCTTGAAACAGGAGGGGAAAAAATTGAGGCGAGAATGTGCTGGACCAACGAAGACTTTTTTAAGATCTTCGGAGGATTTAAATTTATGGAAGGTTCTCCGGAAGGTGCGTTTATGAATCCTGATAATATTGTCCTTACCGAAAAAACGGCAGAGAAATTATTCGGCGACCAGCCTGCTCTTGGGAAAACACTTATCAGCAACAAATACTCCAGGGAAATTTATACAGTCGGTGGCGTGATCCGTATCCCTGAGCAAAGTCACATTGATTTTGGATTCATTCTTTCAGAGAATAACAGCAGGTATTCGCGTTATTCAAATAGCTGGGGAGACAAAGGTTTTGTGAGGGTATATGTTAAACTTAAAAAAGACGCTCAGATAGATGACCAGTTTATCAATGCGATTTCAAATCACATCAGCCGTTATTCGAAAATTACAGACAAACTTGTTTTTCAGCCTCTGGCTGATATTCATCTCTATTCAGATTATCCGCCTGACTTTTTCGATAAAAAACCGGGCAATTACAAGTATGTATGGATATTCTCCGGACTTGCTTTCCTGATCATTCTTATGGCTTCTTTAAATTTCTCGATCTTATCAGTTGCCCGTGCATCGGAACGGTCTGTTGAGATAGGGATCAAAAAAGTAAACGGGAGCAGCAGGATCAGGATCTTCAGACAGTTTATGACAGAATCTGTGATTCAAACTTTTGCGGCAACTATTGCCGCACTCTTAATTGTCTGGCTCATTCTTCCATGGTTTAATACTATTTCCTACAGAGATCTTACCTTTAGTTTTTCCGCGGGTTTTATTATTAACCTTTTCCTTCTGACCTTTATGGTAGGTGCTATTGCTGGTGTCTACCCGTCATTATACCTTTCCTCTTTTAATCCCATTGGAATTTTCAGAAGAGGCTCACTATCCGGTTCAAGAAGTAATTTTATAAGGTTGCTTGTGACTTTCCAGTTTACTATAGCTATCTTTTTTATTATTGCAACTACGCTGTTTGTCAAACAGTTAAATTTTATCCATAACAAAAATCTGGGTATAGATGATGAGAATATTATTGTTATTCCGACAGGTTTGTGGTATGACAATAAACAATTTAAGGAAGAATTACAAAGGAATCCACGGATTCTAAGTGTATCAGCAAGCACTTATGCCCCCATTGATGTTGGGTTCAAACGAGGTCTTCCGCTTAGCCACCAGGGACTTCTTGACACTCTTCAGGTAAATTATTATTTTGTAGATGAAGACTTTGCAAAAACCTACAATCTGGATATAATAAAAGGCCAGTTTCTGCAAATGACTTCTGCGGCGTACTGGGAAGAATCTGAGAAAGCCGGTAAAAGTAAAAAGGAAGGAATTGAATACGCTATTTCTATTCCAATTGTAATAAATGAAACTACAGAAAATATGCTGGGTTTCGATGACCCGATAGGTCAGCGGATTGGAAACAATGTGATTGTAGGAGTGGTTAAAGATTTTCATTTCAGGTCATTACATTATGCAATTGAACCATTGATCATGTCAAATAACCCGGAAGCTATTATGACAATGAATGTACGGATTGTACCAGGGAATATCACTGAAACACTTAATTACATACGTGACACCTACAAAAAGAACAGGGATGACAGAGGATTTTCTTATACTTTTTTTGACGACCTGCTTGACGAGAAATACCAGGCTGAGATCAGGTTGAAAAATATCACCATTGCCTTTGGAATTCTGGCGATTGTAATTTCTGTTCTTGGAATACTCGGTATGGCCATCTTTTCTATTGACCGCCGGACCAAAGAGATCGGATTACGGAAAGTCGCCGGTGCAAAAAGTTCTGAAATACTTGTTCTCCTGAATAAAGAATTCTTAATGTGGGTCGTGGTCGCATTTTGTATAGCAGCTCCTGTTGCATGGTTTACAATGCATAAATGGCTTCAGAATTTTGTATATAAGACTGACCTGAGCTGGTGGATCTTTGTGGTGTCGGGAATCATTGCTTTTGCAATTGCCTTATTGACTGTCAGCTGGCAATCCTGGCGTGCTTCTACAAGAAATCCGGTTGAGGCATTACGTTATGAGTGAACAAAATGAGATTTTGTGGAGGTTTTCAGCTAATCCTTAGTGCTCTTTTGTGATGAAAAAAAATCACACTGATTAGAATTGCATAATGTTATTGAAGTCCTAATTTTACCCCAAATTCTGTTTTATGAAAGTATTTAAATTCGGAGGCGCTTCTGTAAAGGATGCATCGGGAATAAAGAATCTTGCCAATATTGTATCAAATGAGAAAGATAACCTTGTGATTGTAGTTTCCGCATTCGGAAAAACAACCAATGCTCTGGAAAAATTATTGAAAAGCTGGATTGCCGGGGATAAGGATTATACAGAGCATCTTGAAGACATTTATTCATATCATTCAAAGGTTTCCGATGAGCTCTTTCCTTCAGCTAATTCAGCCAAAAGCAACCTGGATATCTCTTTTACCAGGCTTAAAGAGTATCTCGCAACAGCAGAAAAATCGGAGTATGATTATGAGTATGACCAGGTTGTATCTTATGGTGAAATTTGGTCAACTCTGATTGTTGCCGAATACCTTAAAATGTCAGGTTTGAAATCAGAATGGGTCGATATCCGCGATAACCTGGTAACTGATGACAGGTACAGGGATGCAAATATCCTATGGAGTGAAAGCTCAAACCGGATTAAGACTGTTTTTGATTTTAAGAGATTTACTATTTATGTAACCCAGGGTTTCATCGGAGGAACAGTTACCGGAATATCTACAACCCTTGGCCGTGAGGGGTCGGATTTTACAGCAGCTATCCTGGCGAATATACTTGATGCTGAATGCGTGGTTGTATGGAAAGATGTGCCCGGTGTGCTTAATGCAGATCCGAAATGGTTGACCGATGCCCGGAAGCTTGAGGAAATGTCGTACAGGGAAGCAGTTGAAATGACATTCTCTGGTGCAAAAGTCATTCATCCAAAAACCATCAAGCCACTTCACAATAAGAATATCCCTCTTTATGTAAAATCGTTCCTTGCTCCTGAGGAGAATGGCACCCTGATAACAGCAGAACCGACTCTTAAGGAAATTATGCCTGTCTTCATCAGGAAGGAAAAACAGATACTTTTTTCAATTCTGCCTAAAGACTTTTCATTCGTTATGGTAGATAACCTGAGCAGGATCTTTCATTCCTTTTTAATTCACGGCATAAAGGTGAATCTGGTTGAGGCAAGCGCAGTAAGTATAGATGTCTGCGTTGATGATGACCGACCAAAAGTGGATATCCTTCTGGCAGATTTGAAAAATGAATATTCAGCAATTTATAATGAAAATGTTGAAATGCTTTCAGTACGGCATTATACACCTGAGGCGATTGAAAGAATAACTAAAGGCCGGGACATTTTGCTTGAGCAGCGAACCAGAAGCACGGTCCGTTTTGTTGTCAGGCAATAATACTTACCTTATCCTCATCATTTTGTCTTTTAATTATTTGTTAAGCGCCTGATAAGTGTTAGTTCAATTGGTTTCACTATTTGTTATTATTAATTTATTTCTTGTGCTATTTATGGAAGGATCTGTGATTCCATCAATAATTCCGAATATAAAATCATATTTACTTTCACTCATCTCCTTTGGACTAAATTTGAAATTTAATTTCGCTGTATCACAAGCTTTTATAAGTAAATTGTTATTAAAAGGCTTTATAAAAATGAATTCCTTGTTTTCGACATTTCTAAGCGAGATATATATTTTATGGTTATTGGTAAAGCATAGTGGGTATTGTCTGTGATTTATAATATGAATGGGTATTAGAATACTATCTATGTTATTAAGGATATCTTTTTCATTACATAAGATTCTTATATTATTAAAAGAAGTGAAACTATCTATCTTTTTATAATTTATTTTTACCCCCATTCTTGTTTGGAGTTCCTGGCTCCCTTCAAATTTACCACGCTTAATAATAATAACATTTTTAGATTGAATGGTATCTTCATAATTCCAGATCTGGTACTGAGATTTTTTCTTTCCACCCGGGTAAAAGGCAATCCCCAGGTTTTTCGAATAAAATGAATATAGCGGAGCTTCTCTCAGCGCTCCATTCCCGGTTTCAAACACTACAGGTCTTTTTCCTGCAATTGTTTCAATATCTTCAGCCCATTGCTTTCTTCCATGATAATAATCGACATTTAAAGTATTGATTGGAAGTATATTAGTTGCCAGATAAATCCTTACGAGAAGTATCATAATCAGGAAAGGCATTGTCAGATAAATTAATAACCTGTTATTTCTTCTGGATAAATAAAACTTAGCAGAAAGTATTATAATAGGAAATAACATAATTGAAGTCCAGTGTAAATGAACGAATCCTCTAAAAGTATTTAGCAGAAAAAAGATAAATGTTCCTATCGTTATATACTTCAGTGTTTTATCAAATTGGTTTTCTGGTTTATATATGAAAGGAACGAAAATAATGCCAATACCTATCATTGGGATTTGCTGGGAAATGAACTCGAATAGATTTGCGAATTCAAACTGGTTGGCTCTCCCGTACAGGTGATATTGAAAGGATGGGAAATCATGCTGATATTGCCAAAGCAAATGAGGAATAAATAGGACACATGATAAAATAATTGAAAGGTAAAAATATTTATTTCGGAGCAGACTTAAATTTGACAGCAGAATAAATAAAACAAAAATTACAGCATGGTATTTTGAATAAAGCATAAAAGCTATTGAAACGCCAAAAAGTAAAGATGAAAATAAATCGTTTTTGTTTATCAGTCGTTTATATGCATAAAGGCATATGATGGAAAATGCGATTAATGGAGTATCCGGAAAGGCAATAAAAGTTATATAATTAAATAGTGGAATTGATAGAAGAATCAGATAGATAATTGTTTTACCCCTTTTATTCCACTGATCAATTTTGAACAGAAAAATAAGCCCTATTGACATTAGGAGGACATTAAACAGTCTGACTCCCATCTCTCCGGGTACAAGTGATGTCCCCAGTTTTATTAAGAACGCAAGTAAAGGCGGATGATCATAATATCCCCATTCAAGCTTACTGGAATAAAACCAATAATATCCTTCATCACTTGTAAGCTCTGTAGTACCAATTTGAATAATGTTTAAGAGAGTCCAGATTAGGATAAAATGGTACTCATTAAAGTTTAATCTGATGGTATTGATAATTTTTTTCATTCCTTTTTGGGTGGTCCTTAACAAGACATGGTTTTGATTTATTCGACTTTGTTATAAAATATATTGGAAATATTAAGTATTTGGTAATTCCATTGAAAGTAAAATCATAATTTGACCGCGAGTCTCCAGAATTTTTTAAGGTTTTCGTTTTGGGATCATTTAAATCTAGTGGTTTCGTGGCAACCAACATTATCTGTCAAACATTAACCGTTGGCCCCTGGCATCTTCATTTATAATCCCATTATTATATACGACAGTTCCATTAATAATTGTTATGCAGATTCTCGACTTAAATGTTGTTCCTTCGAAAGGCGACCAGCCGCATTTATAAAGGATATTTTCCTTTGAAACGGTCCATGGATTGTCCGGGTCAACAAGACAAAGGTCAGCCTGATATCCTTCTCTTATAAAGCCTCTCTTTCTGATACTGAAAATTAATGCGGGATTGTGGCACATTTTTTCTACAATTTTTAAAAGGCTGAAGGTTTTGTTGTGCCATAGTTCTAACATTGCAACCAGTGAATGCTGAACCATTGGACCTCCCGATGGTGTATTGAAATAACTGTTCGATTTCTCTTCAATGGTATGAGGTGCATGGTCAGTTGCTATAACATCAATCAGGTCATTATTCACTGCTTCAATAAGGGAATCCCTGTCGAACCTGGTTTTTATAGCAGGATTCCATTTGATCCTTGATCCCAGTTTCTCATAGTATGAATCGTCAAACCATAAGTGATGAATGCATACCTCACCTGTTATTCTTTTCTGTTCAAGAGGGATTTCATTACTGAACAGTTTGATTTCATCGGCAGTTGACAGATGTAAAATATGCAGACGGGTGTTGTATTCCCTTGCTAGATTTACAGCATGGGATGAAGAGAGAAAACAGGCTTCGCGGCTGCGGATCAGTGGGTGCATTTTTACAGGGATATCCTCACCGTATTTTTGCCTGTATATTTCAATATTTTTCCTGATGGTCTGCTCATCTTCACAGTGGGCATTAATTGGCAAATAAGCATTTTTAAAAAGATCTCTCAGGGCATCTTTGTTGTCAACCAGCATGTTTCCGGTGGAAGAGCCCATGAATACCTTAATCCCACAAACCTCTTGTGGATTAACTTTCATTAATTCTGTGAGGTTGTCATTCGTTGCACCAATATTAAAGGAGTAATTTATCAGTGATCTTTCAGAACCCAGCTTATATTTTTCGTTCAGTGCTTTAAGTGTAACTGTTTGAGGTACAGTGTTGGGCATATCCATAAAAGAGGTAATTCCTCCTGCAGCGGCAGCACGGGACTCAGTGAAAATATCTCCTTTATGTGTCAGCCCGGGTTCCCTGAAGTGAACCTGATCATCTATAACTCCGGGTAGGAGCAGCAGTCCTGTCGCATCAATAATTCGTGTACCGGATTTTGGTCTGAACTGCCCCGGAGAAACTATCGCTGAGATTATTTCATCCGTAACAAGTAGATCTCCCCTGAAGGATTTTCCCTCGTTTACAATTGTGGCATTCTTGATTAAAATGCTGGACATCAGGTGTATGTGGAAATATTATTGCCGTTGTACCATTACGCCGTTGAGCCGTTTATATTGTCCCTTTAGTTCCGCCTGTATTTTATGAACATGCTCCTGACCTTCATCCTGAGAACTCCCCATAACGCTTCATTAAAGATACCTCCCGACATTTTCGAGGAACCAAGTTTCCTGTCGGTAAAGATTATAGGTATTTCAACTATTTTATAGCCTAATTTCCAGGCAGTGAACTTCATCTCGATCTGAAAGCCATAACCAACCGCCCTGATATGTGCCGGTTTGATATTTTCAAGAACCTCTTTTTTGTAACAGATAAAACCGGCCGTGGTATCCATTATCTTCATTCCTGTGATTAATCTTACGTAGATTGATGCAACATATGACATAAGAACACGGGATAACGGCCAGTTGACTACATTCACTCCGCTGATGTATCTTGATCCGATAGCCACATCAGACCCGTCATCATGGCAAGCCTGATATAGTCTTACCAGGTCGCGTGGGTCATGGGAGAAATCGGCATCCATTTCAAAAACATATTTGTAACCATTTTCGAGAGCCCAGTCAAATCCGGTGATATATGCTGTGCCAAGTCCCATTTTCCCGGGACGCTCTAACAGATGGAGGTTTTTATTTACGGTCTGCAGAGTTTTAACAATCGCGGCTGTTCCGTCAGGAGAATTATCATCAATTATCAGGATATCAAAAGGAACACTCAGGGAAGAAATTGCTTTGATTATTGCTTCAACATTTTCTCTTTCCTTATATGTAGGTATAATAACTAAATTCTCCATAGATGATAAATATCTACGAAATTAATTAAATTCAATTAATGTCTATTCAATTAATCATTTATTTAAGGCTACAGTAATGTTTCAAAGGGATGAATGAATCAGGCTATCTGAAGTTATTGGTGATCAGTGTTTATTACTACCGGATAGTGTCTGATCTGATGTTGATTTTTTGCGGTACTCCCACTAATTCAAATTAATACTGAAGCTACTCATTTTATAAATAATATGATTTATAAATAGATTTTAATTATATATAATTTTACTTTTGTCCTCTTGAAATTATTCTTCATGCGAAACCGTATTGCATTATTCCTGTTATTTCTGGTAATTTCTGGTAAATGTCTTTCACAGCGGACTATCTGGGATATCAGAATGTTCTCATTTTTCGATAATAATGAATTTGGACATTCATCAGTTCAGATTCCGCAGACAATGGCTGGTGTCCGGTTTGCTCCGAATATCGGATTGCAGTGGGATTCAGTCAATAGTGTTATTACAGGTGTGAATCTTCTGCATGAATATGGCAGTAACAAATTTATTGGGAATTATTATCCGACTGCTTACTATAAATTCGACAAAAAACCTTTTGTTTTTCTAATGGGAGCATTTCCAAGGAGCTTTATCCATGATATGTATCCACGTTTATTCTTTCAGGACTCCATAATCTACTATCGTCCAAATGTGAATGGTATTATGATTGAATATTCAAGCAAAAAGCTTCGCCTTGGCTTATGGCTTGATTGGACAGGCAGGCAGGCGATTGACACACGTGAGACATTTTTACTGGGAGTATCCGGTAAATATAAACCTGGTATTTTATATCTCCGGCATTTATCATATCTCTTCCATTTTTCAGGACCCATAAATCCTGTGGTTAATGAAGCATTGCATGATAACGGATTGGCACTTACCTCAATAGGACTCGATTTCACGGGGAAAACTTTACTTGACAAATTTGAAATAAGCGCAGGGTGGGCAATTGGGCTTGATCGTGCCAGAGCTGATGGAACAGGATGGTTCACACATAGTGGATTCCTTTCTGAAACGACAATTGAATTTAAACGGGTAGGCCTGTTCAATTCATTGTATCTGGGTGATGGCCAGATGTATTATTATGAGGATCACGATAATGAACTTTACTGGGGTGATCCGTTCTACAGGGCTAAGGCTTACAACAGATCTGATTTTTATATAGATTTCATCAAAGATAAGAGAACAAGTGTCAGGCTGATTTATTCATTGCACTTTGCTGAATCCAGAATGTATCATGAGCAGGCATTGAAAGTATCAGTTAATCTGAACAATCTGCGATTTAATCCATAATGAATGGTAATGATATGATCCAGTTTCGATCTGCTCAGATGGGTACCAGAAATTATAAAAAAACTTTTTTACTGCTTCTGTTGACGTGGTTTCTGGTAAATATGATTCAGGCTCTGTTTATGGAAATTATGAGTGATGAAGCTTATTATGGATTGTATGGCAGATACCTGGCATGGGGTTATTATGACCATCCACCAATGGTTGCATTGCTCGTTAAGATCAGTTCTGTAATCTTTAAAGGGAATCTGGGGATTCGCTTTATGACCGTTCTTTTACAACTCGGAACACTTTTAATTATCTGGAAAATTATTGATTTAAAGGATCCCGACTCAACCAGGGTAATTACGTTCTTTATTATTGCCGGTTCGATCATAATGTTTTCCGCTTACGGAATTATTACCAGCCCCGACGCTCCGCTGTTATTTTTTACCGCTTTATTCCTTTACGGTTACAAAAAATTTCTTTTTGAACAAAAATGGTCAACTGCTTTTCTGCTTTCTGTTTCAATGGCAGGATTAATCTACAGTAAATATCAGGCTGTCCTGGTTATAGGATTTGTGGTTCTTTCCAATATGCATCTTTTAAAGACGCTCAAATTCTGGCTTGCAGGCATTCTGGCATTGATTTTACTGGCTCCACATATCCACTGGCAGTTTGCAAATAATTTTCCCAGCTTTCAGTATCATCTGGTTGACAGGTCGGAGGATTTCAGGTTTATATACTTCCTGGAATATCTGCCAAATCAACTGGCAGTTTTTAATCCTTTAACGCTGGGTGCTGTTTTATATGTCCTGATAAAATATCGCCCGGCTGATAAATTCACAAGGAGTTTGTATTTCCTGGTCATTGGATTTATTGGCTTTTTCTGGCTTATTTCTTTCCGTGGTCATGTCGAACCTCACTGGACAATTGCCTGTTCAATACCAATGATAATCCTCCTTTCGGACAGGAGCTGCGAAAATCAGCAACTATTCAGATTTACACGCAAATATATCTTACCTTCAATTTTTCTTATCCTTGCCTTACGGATTTTCCTTATGACCAGCCTTCCATTAAACACTAAACTGGGTTTTTCGGGTAAAAAAGAGAAATACAAATATATAGAATCAGTTGCTAAAGATCTGCCTGTGGTTTTTACAGGCTCATTTCAACAACCTTCTTTATACACCTTCTTTACCGGGAAAGATGCAACAGTTATAAGTTCCGTTATTTCCAGGCAGACACAGTTCGATATTTTGCAGCTTGAAAAAAAATTTCACAATAAGCCTGTTCTTATTTGTGTAAAAGCAGATGGAATGTCACAGGTTTACGGAACAGGCAGGCTTAAATTTGATGCGTTTAAAACCGATAGCCTTCAAACGGTTAACAGGATGAAGATTACATTCAGACTCGATCAGCAAACTCTTCAGCCGGGTGATTCAATTAATGTGCCGTTCACATTGCAGAACTCATATAATCATTCAATTGATTTTAATCATAATCAGTTCCCGGTTGAAGTCTGCATGGTTTTCATCCAGGGGGAAAAGATTTTTGTTCAGCAGGCATCTCTGTCAGAACCTGTTAATACGATTTCAGATGGTGTGACTTTGGAACGGACGCTGATAAGTGTAATACCTGCACTTATTGAGGGAGAATATAAGTTTGGTCTTTGCCTCAATACTCTGTTCGGTCCTTCCCTGAACAGTCGATTTGTAAGAATAAAAATTGGAAACAATGATTGACAAAGTTATCCTGGTAAAATTCCTGAAGTTTTGTCTTATTGGTCTTTCCGGGATGCTAATTGACTTTGGGATAACATGGATATTAAAAGAAAAGGTAAGGATAAATAAATATATTGCTAACTCTACCGGATTTATTCTTGCTGCCACTTCAAATTACATCTGGAACCGTCTCTGGACATTTCAAAGCGAAGATCCCGGAATAGTCACGGAATACTTATCATTTATTCTTATTTCTGTGGCAGGTCTTGCTTTAAATAATTTTGTGATTTATCTACTGGCCGATAAACTGAAGATCAACTTCTATATTTCCAAGTTAATCGCAACCGGGGTAGTTACTTTATGGAATTTCACATTGAATTTTCTGATTACATTCAGGTGATCTGAAATTTGATTTTTTCTTATTTTTTTTACATCAGTTGTTGCAGGAAGAAAATCAATTTTTATCTTTGCACCCGCAGTCCCGTAGCTCAGTTGGTTAGAGCGCTACACTGATAATGTAGAGGTCCGCGGTTCAACTCCGCGCGGGACTACGGGGAATTAGCTCAGTTGGCCAGAGCACCTGCCTTGCACGCAGGGGGTCAAGGGTTCGACTCCCTTATTCTCCACCATTTAAAATCAAGGAGTTAGAGTGGTCTAACTCCTTTTTTATTTAACATTGGTTGCAACATGGTTGCAACAATCAATGGTTTTATTTTTTCGTTTATCAAAACATAAATAACCTTGATAAACAACGATATCAAGGCTTTTTTGTTTGTTATTACTGAAACTATACTGAAACATTTCCCGGCTTTAAGCTATTTATGTGATATGTTCTAAGTTCCCAGAGAAGGTGAAATGTGGGATTTTGGGGTTGGGAGATTAGGGAAATGTTAAACACGCACTTTAGGTTGCTACGGCCAGAGGGCATAATATTATAACATTATGTTATGTTAATATACTTTATAATTAATTGATATTTAATTAATTAAGGTATTAAATATATTTCGTAACTTTGCATAAATGTATAAAAATAACTATTATGATTTTTAAAGTATTATCAATTGAAGGAAATGAAGTAATAATTAATTCAGACCACATTGTTGCTATTGAAAAAGATCCGAATGAGCCAGAAAAAGCTAGGATTATTTGTCTTGAAAATTATGTTTGTTATATTAAAATTTCCAAGATGAATGGACCCATGTATTCTGCAATGCAACATAAAGAGAGCAACCCGAACACCTTTTAACCTGATTATTTATATAACAACTTAATTAATGACAACCCCTGTAACTTGTACATTGACACTGATTTCCAGCATTTTCTAATGCCTTCTTTTTTACATCTGCTGGGAAATCTAATGGACTATGTCCGGGTTCTCCGTATGTGTGTGTTGCACTATGACATTTTTGACATAGAACCTGTGCATTACTTATGTCATTACCACCATCTCTTTTGATATGGTGAATTTCAAGATTAGTTGTCCTTGTACATTGTCCCATGACAATCTGTTTTGTTTTTCTGCTTACTCTTCTTTGGATTTTCGGCAAACTCCATTTTTTAATTATTTGTATTTTATTAAAAAGTAGAGATCACTTCAGTTCGAACAAAACGAAATATTGATCTATGTTTTACAGTAAATAAATCGCCTATTTTGAGTTCTAAATAAGCATATTAAGAATCAATTATGTTTAATAGCAATACCTATTGTTTTGTTACCTTGGAAGTTTCCCCGAAGCATTTCGATAAAAACTAGAGAAATATATAAAATCCACCCACCCAGGAATTAAACAAGTTTAAATGGTTAATTATTAGCTTTCTTATCTAATAATAATAAATCTTTCAGGCTTATATCATGAATTGTATATTCATCTAATGAACATATATCAAGGAGGGCAGGATCTTGCCCGACGGCAAAATAATTACTTACAAAATAAATCTAAATGCCTTGCACATTTTATCTCAAAAAGAAACGGGTTGTCTGTCTTTAAGAAAACGAAACAGAATGTTATTCCCGATACCAAACTATTATCAAACTCAAGCATTAATCCACATTTCTCTCTTTGCCATGGGTCTCGTGTAAAAACAGGGAATCTGCCGTTTTCAAAAATAATTACAGGATTCCCAATTCTACAATGTAAACACTGGTCGAGAATATAGTTCAACTGGGTTTGACCCTCATTGGCTGATTTAAATTCATCAAAGCATCTATTTAACCAGTTAATAAAATTCAACTTGTTGCTGATGACAATTTCATCCTTTTCATCCTGAATACAGTACTCACCATTCTCTGAAAGGGTGTCCGGATTATACAAGAATCAGTGTCCGTTTTGATCAGGAATCAGTGTCCGCTTTGCGCAAGAATCACTGTCCGGAATGGCCAGGAATCAGTGTCCGCTTTGCGCAAGAATATGCACATATTATACAGAATGTCAATAGCTAATATTAAAAGCGTTGAATATTCTGGACTATACTGAGAATTGATTGTTGCATTTGCACTACCCCTATATAGTAAATCACAACCGCAACTTTCAACCTTATGATCTTATTCAGTTATACATATTAAACTGAAAAAGCATGGTCCCAATGCACCAGGCTAGGAAGTCGTAAAATTAATGTATTGACAGATAGACAGTTAAGGGATAGGGCAACTATGACACATGCCATAATTGCTTGTTTTTATGCGATTTAAGATACTTTGATATTGAGTAATAGGTAGTAATGAAGGGGAGATCGTGGCTCTACAGGCTTAAAAATGACCTTAAAATCAATTTATAATGTGTTGTATATTATTGATATACAGAATTATATAAGGATTAATAGTCATTGTGGAATTGGGATTGTAGTTAGTAAAAAACTGAGACAGGTAACTTACCGCTACCAGATTGTTGAGTTTCATGTTTTTTTATTAATTGTACTTTTTAAATCCATAGTTATGGCTAATTGCTTATCGAAAAACGAGATTGATTTTCATATTAACTCCAAGGGTACGCGGCACGTGGTCAAGCCTGTCCGAATGATCCTTTCGTTAGCTGTAACTTACCATAATAGTATTATTAACGAGCTCAACACAAATTAGAAGCATGTGATCAAATTATTTTCGACCTCCTCGAAAAGGGGCAGACCAACTTTCTCACCATACACCGTAAGTATAGCCGAGTGTGTTGGTAAGACCTGATTGGTGCCAGGCAAACCCATAGCAACAAGATCACGAAAACACTCGAGATTAAAATCCATAAGGCTGAAAAAGCCTGCTTCACTCATAGACAAAACAAGGTCGTGTTGACTAGAAACTGGAGCCTCGCCTAGAGCAGCATGCTGGTAGATCCGCTCTAAGTCTGTACGTATTTGTTCGCGGAGCACTCTATCCAATCCTGGTGAAATCTTCTCGAGCATTTCTTGATACCACTGATCCAATTGCCGAAGCCTTTCGTCAATGATTGGGTAAGCCTTCAGCGGTTGGATGAGTCGTAGATCGATCTCTTCTGATAGTGGTGCCGATGTGTGAATTGAGACCATTTCACTTTCTCGGCTTACACCTGAGCAAAAACCAAAGTTTCCCGAGAAAAACTGAATAAACGAACCCGGCCCGATACCGGGCTTTATACCGTCTAATCCCTGGCCTAAAAGCAGGCCGCCCGGATAACTGAACCGAATTGAACCGCTGGGGAACACAGTGGTTTCACCATCGATCTGACCAATTGAACTCATGTGGCGCATTGTGATAGCTCAATCTGCCGCAGCTAAATCCCACTCATGGACACCAGGGCTGGAGCGGAGCTGATTTTGTGCATCGTTGAGTATCCCCATTGCCGCAGCCGCATCTGATGGCTCCAGCCCGATGGTCGGGGCAGTTGCGTTAACAACTTTAGGAGAGGTCAGCGCGGAGGATGTTGTCTCTGTCAGTCATGCTCGATGCCTTGCGAAAGTCCTGAACCAATCGATTGCATCATCCCCGAAGAGTGCGTTAATGCGTGCCTCGATCCTCGTAATAATTTTGTTAATATTATCAACATGCTTATCGCTGAGAAGCATGTGTATCAGCTGAGCATCATCAAAGAAGAATCTCATTATCCATTCAAGGACAAGGCCGGACTCAGCCAGCAGCCCAACCTCCCGTCGTAACCGCCGTGCAATTCTTTTCACTAGCATATAACCAAGTAGGTAGTGACCACGACCCTTGAGTGCTAGTGGTTGACTCAAGAGTTTTTCACGTACCCGACGAGCTGCATTGCCCTCGCGGCAAGTATTGAGCAATCGCATAACAGCTGCATCTAGAGCTCCAGCAGCTCCAGCTGCGTCATTTTCTATTGCCGAACGCTGTTGCTCAATTTCTTTGCGCAGGAAGATGCACGTGAGCCAATTTAGTATTGGTTGGCTCGTAAAAGGGCCAGGACATACATCAAGTTCGGCGAACATAGAGAGACCCTCAGCGAGCGGATCGAGCGCTGCACGGGTACAACGCAGCAGAACCTCTTCATTAAGCATTTTTTTGATTTGTGCGTCATGATTAGGATTGGCCATGAGTGCCAACCGTGCACGATGGCGTAGTATCGCCATTGCATAGCCAACCTGGAATGAGTAACACCAATGATGTGTGGATTCATGCATAAAATCGCACGCCAAAGCTGAGGGCATGGCCCCGGCTACAATATCGTTTATGTGTGCACCTAGTTCTATGCCTTGGAGTACAAAGTTGTTGCGAGTTATGTGAATACTAGAACACAGTCCACCAATATCGTCCGGTTTACCCATTTTACTTTAACTCCAGGATGTTCTTAGTAAGCGCACTAACAACTTCCGAATCGCTTGGGGTTTCGGAGATGTGAATCCGAATTGTCTCCCGCTTCACATTTGGCGAGACTTGGTCAACTTCTATAATTGTGTCCTTTCGGTTCTTGAGAAGCCAAGCTCCCAAAATAGAAAGACCGGCTAACCCAAGGGTAACAATCACTGAAGCTGTCAGCGGGTCTAGAACTCCCATCTCATCTTCCCGTAGTTCGCGCTCATGGCTCTCTACAAGATCTTCCGGCATCTGGCGTTCTAGATCAATGTATTCTGCTCGACTAAAATCTTTAAAATCAAGGCGATAAATCTCTTCCATTTCTATCCTCCTTTTCTTAACAGTTAAAATATATTCTACTACCAATAATAATATAATGTAATATCAAATTTACACCTTTATTAAGGGAAAACTAAAATTCATTCAGTCAACTATTTTATCTAGAACCCAATAACTTATCAAAAAGACCTTATATCATTTGTCTTACAAATGGCATCCATAGTACCCTCAATCAAAAACATTCAAACGGCGAGCCGTTGCGAGTAGCAGACAATTTTCGGCATATGAAGTGGGGTTATTGAATGACAAAAGCAAGGCTTTCGAAGTAACCCGGCAGGGCTTGGCCTTGCTGTGTCATGAAATATTGCTTTATGCAAACCCATGAATGCCGAATAAAATTGGCTGCAGCAGGCGAGCACTAATCAATAGTGAGGGTTGCGATTTATGTTGTATACCTTAGACATATGTATTCTGCAATACAACATAAAGAGAGCAACCCGAACACCTAGCTCCCTGACCGCTCATCAATACCTCTCCCGTTAAGGAGAAGCATCGCAGGGTGGTTTGATACCTGCTCCTGATAGCAGATACCGATAGGCCTTTGTGACTTTCATTCTTTCTTTCACATTTCTATCATCATTGCAACAGTTACGCGTCCATCTTATAAAGATGCTTGCCCTTCACTGCTTAGCGCTTATCTCACATTAATCTTTTATACAACGTACGGAAAAGCCATATTTTTTATTGGGTTCGCCTTCTACTGATACACCATTACTATTATAGGATAATTCTGCGCCCCCAGCACCTTCGGTGGAATACTCTGCAGATGACCAATATTCCCCGTAATATGCAATAGAAGTAAATACGCCATCAGTATACCTTCGATAACCGCCTGGCAACGCGGTAAAGCCGATTTCATTAGTTGCGCCGGTGTTAGGGGTGATCCAGTGAGTTAAACCTGTTTCTTTCATCTTACCACCGGCAACCGCAACATCGCCCACATATAACCCAAATGTTTCAAAATCACCTTCAGTAGGAACATGCCAGCCGGTGGGACATAGTTTTTTTGTACTGACAGCATACCAATTGTATAATGCACCATAGGTTGATTTGTACGCCAAGGAATCATTATCATACCAGCAATAACCAGGAGTTAAAAGGTCTTTCCATGCGGTATTGTCAGTTATACGGGGTATGAGCGTATTGTCTTTATACTTCGTTGTTCTGAGATTTTCGGCCATCCATAATTGTGTGCCTATTTGTATTGTTGTATAAACATTTCCTTCAATATCGGTAACCGTACCGTAAGTCAAACTAGGATTGAAAACAATTGGTCCGCCAAATTGTGTTGTAAAACTTACCTGGGCACCATAAGCTGTTCCGATATTATTGACAGCATAAGCTCTGACATAGTATTTAGTGCTGTGAGATAGTCCTTGTATGTTACTTGTGAAACTCCCGGTACCAGTCCCGTCTGAAGTATGATTATCAGCAATTGTCGGGTTTTCTGATATGCTCCAACAAACTCCGCGGGCTGTCACGGCAGTACCACCATCGTAGCTTATGCTGCCACCGCTTATTGCTTTAACCTGGGTTATTGAGTATACCGTTGTAGTGTTGAGGACAGGTATCGTTAATGGATTTGTTTTGAAGCTTAATTCCTCTCCGTAAGAGGTTCCGAGGCTGTTGATTGCATAAGCTCTCACATAATATGTTGTATTTGGAATCAATCCCAGAATGCTGCCAGAAAATGATCCTTCACCAGTTCCCTGCGTCAGTTTTATTCCATTAGTCACAGGATTTTGATATCTTCCGAAATAAACTCCTCTGTCAGTTACAGCGGAACCACCATATGATGTTATACCACCTATAACAGCAGATGAAGTAGTGATACTTGTGACAGGAGATGTTATAACCATTGGAGCTGTTGCTTTCAAACAACGAACGGGAAAACCACCCTTCTTGCCGCTATAGGTTCTGGAAGCATCGGAATAGTTGTAATACATAGCCCGGGTCCAGCCATTCGAGGAATTATACTCGGACATACTTTGCCAGTAACTGATCTTACCAAGGTCATTGAATGTCCCATCCCATCGGTGCCAGCCACCCGGAAGAGCTGTGAATCCTGTTTCATTAGTAGCTTTGGTATTAGGTGTAGTCCAATGCGTGGTGCCTGTTTCTTTCAATTTACCGCCGGCAACACTTTCGCCTCCCAAAAAGGTTGTAAGTAATTTCCAATCACCATCATTTGGGACATACCAGCCGGTCGGACATATATTACGACTGTCGGTAATCGCATACCATGTATATAATCTGCCATAGACCGCTACGTTGTTCTCCTCGCCGTTAAAAGCCCACTGGTATTTTGGTGTGGTTTCACTTGATATATCCAGTGTTGCAGGCGTTGTTGATCCTATTAAATCACCATTATTGTAAGTGGTTGTTTTCAGGTTTTCTGCCATCCAGATCATAGTACCTATCATAACAACCGGGTAATTATTATTATCGTTATCAGCACATGGCATGAAATTAAATGTGATTGTTTTGTCCTGTGCAGGGATGTCGGTTTTTACTGTACTGAAATTTCCCGATATTCCGGTAAATTTCAACCTGTCTCCCGTGGTATAAAGCATATCGACTGTGGCCTGGGATCCTTTAGCTTCATTGTTCAATTTTTTATAATCAACTGCCTGATCGCTGCTGATCCGTGAGATACTGAGATTCAGATTTGTGCTGCTCTTGCTTAATAATTTCCCTGACAGCTGGTAACCTTTTCCTCTGATGTTAATTAAATAATAACCGCTTTTAAATCCCGAAAGAAGAAATACTTGTCTGGAGTTTTCCAGATAATTTTGAATTTGGGCAACAAGCTTCCCGGTCATTTCGAAGACTGAAATAATTGCATTTCCTGAAACAGGAGGGTAAAATTCAATTAGTGAATTTTCAGTCATCGGATTAGGATATATCTTTATATCTGATGATTGCGTACTCTCAATAGTCGAGATACCAACGGTCCCTGTCAGATGTAAAATATCACCTCCATTTAAACTGAGTGATGCACCTGAGGTCAGGTTCTCCACCTTAATTGTGTTTACAGTAGTGGCCGAGCCGGTTCCTGCAAAAGTCATAAAGTAATTCTGTGCATTTGCATTTAGTGCACAGAAAATAAACAAAGAAATCAATAACTTTTTCATAGGATTGATTTTAGAGTTTCGTTTAGGATTAGTTTCAATCAGATTTATCCGGAGAATAGGTAAAAATTATAAGAAAAGAATTAATTATCTCAAAGTTACAACACAATCATAATACAAGTCAAATTTATTTTTACCGTAACTGGACTATTTAATCCTGGAAAGCACGGAACATTTATAAATAGATTTATAATGTCCTCATTCCTTTATAAATGAGATATTCGAAGTTATGCTGTTTTCGTTATTTTGTATTTTAATAAAATATATTCCACTGCTTATTTCTGCAAAATTGTAGGTTTCCGTTTGGATACCGGGTTCTTTAAACTCATCGATTAAGAGCCTGATAAATTTCCCATTAATATCATACATACAAACAGTAATTTTTTGTCTGGATCCAACATAAAATCTTAATGTAAGATTTTGTTTAACGGGGTTTGGATAGGCAATTACTTTATAATCATTTATGGAAAGATCTTTAGTTATGTAAGTAATAGTCGAATTCGGTAAGAAAATATCATCAATCCAGCTTCTATCAGCACCCTTCTGAAAATAATCATCCTTTTCATAAGCCCATTTAAGTGTATGACTTCCCTTTTGAATCGGATAACTGGCAATACTCCAGTCTGATTCACCCGACCAGGATGAAATTAGTGATCCATCAATATAAAACCGTAAAAAATCAAATCCTTTTTCTGAAGATACTTTATATGCAAAATTTATTAAATCATTTTCTGATGTTACTATATTCAGTGATATCTCACTTTTACCATTATCACTGATTCTCCCGGAACAAATTGAATATGTTCCTGTATGTGGGACTTCATTTGTTATCTCCCATTTCACTGGATCACTCGTTACCCAAACAAATGGTGCTGAGGAGCTAAGATTTCCTGATTCAAATGTTTCAGTATATTTATCAGCCAATACAATTAATTGTGAATCAAGCACCACTGCATCCAAGTTGGATAAGTCAGTAAAACTGGCCTCAATATTTAGTTTGTAAATGCCACGTATATCAGGACTAAGGTTTACGCTATTTCCTGTCATAGCTGATAATTGTGAGGTACTGCCAGCCGGCTTTTTAATAAGTTTCCAGTTGAAATCGCTGACAATATTATCATCCTTAAGTACCGATACTTTTGCATCGATTGTAATTACCTGAGATTGATTAACAATAAATCCCGGGGATGCCTGGAGCCCTATTGTATATAATTGCCGCGGAATAATATAATGGGACCCAGATGAATTAGGAAATGGATTAAGAATTCTGGGAAAATCAAGCATTCTGTCACCAATATCAATTCCGGCATTTACTAAATTGGCGTCAAGAGATCTGTTATAATTAAAATCATTATCAGTAATGCGCCATATAAGTTTTTGATAATCATAGTTGACGTCACAGTACAAATCATTTTCATTTATATAGGTTAATAATTGATGTAAATAGCCTGCAGCTTCAATATTTGACCAGTCAACCAGATTTGGTGACACATCAAACGGAGAATCCAAAGAAGGGGCGTCTTTATTTGCGTCAATACATGCTCCATAAATACCATCGAGTTGTATGGACTGTCCTCCTCCCAAATATAGATACTCATCACGAGTAATGACAATATTTTGTTTCGAATCGTCCTTGCTAATAAAAGTATCACCAGCTTTAGCTTTGATCACCAGTTGGGCATTTGAAGCAATTTGATCAATATATGATTGTAATGGTATCCCATCCAAATTGGCCATAAGATCATTCTCATGACTTGGCTCAGGAGGTGTTATTCTATTGTCCCGAGTATCAAGCTGGGTTTTTAAATCTGCTTCACTCATGCCATAATTTGAAGAGTACATAATTGCTAGATTTTCACTTGAAAATATTTGATTATCACTTGAGCGTTTCCAATTTCCATCAGATTGTTTTTTATATTCAATGTATTGATCAGGTTGTCCCATTAAATGACCAGCCTCATGAGCATACGTTTCCTCCAACTGATCGCCTTGAGTGTTCCAACTACCACTACCAATACCTGAATTTAAATCGAAATCTGTTTTAAATCCGGAAACATAACTTCTAGGTACAGTAGGATCAAGTTTTATCTGATGGTAACCTGCTGTTCCTCTATGGACGACCATGTCAGCATCCGTCCATGCTAAGCGTGCTTGTACATCAACGTTTAATGTTTTTCCATCCGATGTAGTTTTATTGCTCCACATAGTTTCAATTGCATTTTCTATTCTTTTTACATTATCGGAGGTTGCTCCTGTACCATAAAATTCAATAAAAATTTCACATATTTCTGTATTTGATGTATACGGCACAGTATTTTGAGCACTTATTGATATAGCATCTCCCCAATAAACGTCTTTACCTGAAATACTAACAATGCCATTAGCAACAGCTTGTTGAAGTGACATTTCATGGGCTACATATGTACCGGGATGAGCAAAGTAAACACATAATGTGAATGTGAAAACCAAATTAATACTCAATTTCCTTGTAGTCAAAAGATAACATTGGTATGAATTTTGCGCATTTATCTGTGCCCTAAGACCTAATATAATGAGAAAAATACTGATTCCCGTTTTCTTATTGACAGCTTTTATTAGTTGTGATAAAAATGAATTAGGAAATCTTGAATATGTGGAGGCTATCGAGGGTGGTTGCTTTTCGGAAAAAGGTTCATCTTCTAAGGGTGACCCACTTTCTAAGCCTGATACGTTAACATATTCGGTCACCAAAGACAGTTTAAACATATTTGTTGGATTTAATGCCACTTGCTGCTCGGAATATAGTACTTCATCTTCCATTGAAGGGGATTCGATACTTATTAAAATTCAAACAACACATGTTGGCTTATGTAATTGCCTCTGCTATTATACTTATAATTTCAAGTTTTCAGGAGGTGGTAATTCTTATAAGTATCATGTTAGTGTTGACGACTATTTAAATTTTACAGGAGTGATTAAACGTTGATAAATTTAGCTTCAAGCATTATTTTTATGATGAAAATAGCGAAGACTTTATTTTTTTTATTGACTCTTACCAGCCTCTCTATCTTTTCAAGTTGTGAAAAACAGGATACTGTTTCGGCTGACGGATATTATTCAGGGTCTTTAGTTTACCAAGGACAACCTCTATTTGCCGCAATTTCTTTCCATGGAAACAACTATGAAGAGGTTGCATCAGGAGGAGCATTGAATCAGAAATTCCCATGCATAACAAAAGGAACTTACAAAATAAAGCACAACACAATTTCTTTTTTCCCAACCGTAATGCCTGTCGTACCTAATTGTACTTGTGTTATAATGTTTGCTGAAGTTAAATTTGACTGCCTTTTGAGTGGAGATTATACGTTGATTCAATCTGGGAATAACATAAAATTTCAAAGTGGGACTGGGAACGACCTGCAAGTATATAATTTAACTTTAATAGAACCTAACCCTTAACACTGACATCATGAAAAAAATAGCATTGATGTTTGTCCTTTCTCTTATCTTTTATTCTTGTGAGAAAGACTATTTAATTCCTGATAAAGAAGTTCCTGAGTGGCTGAAGTCAAAAATTAGTCAAGATGAACAAATGATGGATGATTATCCTTCATCATGTTTATATTATGGTGCTTGGTTACGTTATATTTGGCAAGATGAATACTATTTTGAATATCATTGTTCTTGTAGTTCCTCATCTCCAAGAGCAATTTCGACAAAAGGCGATACACTTCATATTAGGGCAGACGATGCCAATACAGATTATTATAAAGAAAAATGTTGCAGACAATTAGTGTGGAAAGCACCTAAATATACTGATTCTCCATGGTAATAATTTTCTTCAAGGATTTATGATGTATAAAATTCCTTTATCTGGTATAAGTAAACACTACAGGTTCAATATCATTAAAAAGATAGTGTTAATACTTTCCCTTTCAATCCTGTTCATCTCATGCGAGAAAGAGAATCAGGAAATCTTAATAGGGGAATGGAAACTTGTAAAAAGCTATTCCGTCATGGGTGGTGACTACTTTCCAGATATTCAACACCAAAGAATCGAAGAATATACAAAAGATAATATAAGAATACGTTACGATTTTGAAGGTAATGAAATAACAAGGTGTAATTATAGTGCAACAAATTCCACCGTTACAATTTCCGGAAAAGAATTAAATGGCGAAACATGGAGTTTGTACTATGATTACTGGTTTGTGCACGATAAACTGAAAACAACAAGCAGTGGTGAGTTTGATGAATTTTTTATCCGAGTAAAATAAAAGTGCTGAACTTTAAACGCACCCCATCATATATGTCCTTTTGATTTTTCGATATAATAATTATAAGACTCCATTTTAAGTGAAGAACCGATGACACATTTAAAACTCACAATAATTCTAATCGTTTTCTTTTCATTAACAAACTGTGAAAAGAAAAATGAAATAGCTGACAGTACGACTGATGCTCAAGTTGTTGCATTTCATTCTGAAAAAGTTTATTGTTTATGGGGATGGGATATAAAGATTGGTTCAGAAACCATCAAGGCTGATAGTATACCTAACCTAAGACCGTGGGCAGATACTATCTTTCCTATCAATGGGCAAATCACAATCGGCTCAAAAACAAGAATTTGTGGTAAAGGGATTGATTATTATGAAATTAAAGATTTCATGTTAATTAAATAACCGACAATCATTATGAAGAAATTAAGATTCCTTTCAATAATCCTAATTCTGTTTACATTTTCATGCCAGAAAGAAATATCGAATGAATTTGATTTTGTTGGTCAATGGATTGAAAAGGAGATAAGGGGTGGTTGTACCATCGAGTTTACAGATAATGGTTCAGCATTTCTTAATTTATACAGCAATGATAATGTACGAGAATATGCATATCGGTTTGATGAAGAAGCCAATAAAATATTCTTCTCCTTGCCTGACAATCCAGATAGCGAATGGTCGCATAAGTATTCCTATGATGGGACAAGCAAAGAATTAACAATATGGAGCTTGTACATAAGCAATCTGGAAAATCCGAGTAAAACAATTTTAATCAAGGTTCAATTGTAGTGATTATGGTTTAACTGGAATCATAAGATGTTATATTTTAAAACTTATAACATGTAATTCATTACTATCTCCTTTTCAATGGATAATAAATTCAAACCTAACGGAGGCTCCGGCACGGTAATTTCCGATGATATCTCCGGGCAGTCTCTTTCTTTAGCCTGGAAAAAGTATTTTTCTCCAGTAATGAAGGTAATACTCTCGGGAATTTGGAACAAGAACTGATTTTCCAGGGGCTGGTCTGCCTGAAAACTGTAAAGTACCCCGCTGGAATTTGAAATTGTAAATGAAAGATCTCTCAAGGAATCGGTTATATCTTCGGGGTATTCAACCTGAAATGATTTTTCAAACACGATATACTCAGTCGTATCATCGGCATCAATAATCCCGAGGGCGGAAAGCTTTTTCGGCATCCTCAGCCTGTAATACCTGTCATCGCTTTCACATTGACAGAAAAGAACAACTGAAAATAAAAAGATAAATATTTTCCACGGCAGGCTCATTTTAATTGTTTATGCATAAGATGCTTTTTTATCAGTTATGGCTGCAAAAAATATATGAAAGTTTATTACTCCTGATTGCTCATAAAAAAACAAGAATCCGCTGATATATTTTAATATTATAATCTTTTTTCTTGGCTAATCATAATACGCGATTACCCTCAATGCCTGTAGAAGCTTGAGACACCGTATTAAGCTTAATCTTATCCGGAAATTGACAACTAATGTTCAATTATTATTCGTGTTGAAAAAGTATTTTCTCCATGAATAATATTAATTATATACATACCATTCGGTAAACTACCGGCGTTTATCCTGTAGGGTAATCCACGGAACTTGTCAGTGTATTTAACCATCCCATTGATGTCTGTTATGGTTAAAATATATTCACCATTGAGGATCAAATCTTCGGCAACAATTTTTCCTCTATTTATATCAATATCCACATAGTTGTTGGCGGGGTTTGGATATAAAGTAAAGAGCCCAAATTCGCAATCCCAGTATTCGCCTAAGTATGCTGAATGTATTGTTACATCTGATCCGCAATCCTGGCAACATGTCTGTGCTTTTACTATCACATTCCCTCCAGGTGAGGCATTAGTATTAATTGATATCATGTTTTGATACTGGTAATTCAAGGTCCATCCGGAGGGAATGGTCCAGCTATAGTTTGATGTCGAACAACTACTGTTGTTCATCAGGTATATATGATAAATTGTATACGGGCACAAAAGCCATTGGCCGTTTTTTGGAGCTGGCTGTCCATCCGAGTACAAGACATCCAATTCTACATCAGAATAATCAGGTCCATTAACAATTATGTTCCTCTTGGTCATCTGCAACGGAAAACAACCAGGTCGATTAATCGTGAAGGTAAGAGTTCCCTCACCTATTGAAGAACAACTTGCTCCCCTGAATATTGCAGAGGTACTACTTCCTGAAGGGGGAGTAACTAAATTTCCCGGACTAAAAGACCAGGTAGCTGAAGCACCTGGAGGCAAAGAAGTAAGTGTGAAAGTAGAATTGGAGGTGCAAACTATTGGTGGGCCGGTGATATTCATATTCGGATCAAAACCATGCATCGACACGATATAGGTGTTGTCAGGATCAAGCCAGTTACTTAGTCGCGTAGCATTTGTCCATCCACCTGTCCAGGAAGCTCCAATTCTTCCATACCAAGCTGGCCCTCGGGTAGCACAACCTACGAAAGCATGGCTCAATTGTCCAATTGCATAACCAAGTGGATCATAAAGGGGAGAACCAGAAGATCCATTCTCAATAGTACCGAGGTTGAAAGTCTCAGTTCGCCAATAGCACGTACCAGATGTATTTCCCCAATAATCATTAGTTCGCGTTACCGTATCTGCTGTCCAACTTATCTTTTTTATGTCTGCGCTGGGATGATGAATGCCAACAAAAGTGCCAACAATCGTTTGTTGGTTAGTACGATTCCATCCTGAATAATAAACATTATAATTGCCAGGTATGGACTGATTAAGTCGTAAAAGCCAGAAATCACTAACATTATAGCGGGCCTTGGTCACAGCACCTGACATGGCATCATGAGGTGGTACTTGCGTTGGATTCTGACAGGTTGGACTTTGCCAGTTAAACCAAAATACAACTGTTGAGGGATTTTCATAACAATGATCAGCTGATAAGAAGTATGGTATTGCATTATTCATCGTGTTGTTGATAAGAAATCCTGAACAAAATCCATTGCCGCCGACCACCAGCATGCCAACCGATCGTATATGATGATCCCAGCATTGGCCTTCAGGACAGGCAACATTAACATTGCACCAGCCCGAGGAACCGAAACCTTTTTGCAGCAATGCTCCCGGCCCGCGGTAACCGTGAGTAACACGCCAAAGATTTAGTTCACCGGGAAAATCAACCCAATATGGCTCATAATATTCAATAATTATCTTATCCCCGTTAACCAGGGTTGTTGCAAAATAGCCATCATCCTGGTTGTTAAGGTCAGTAAACGCCCCTATTACATCTTTTCCGTCAGGAGTATAAACAAAAAGGGTTGCCCCCTTGGGAAGTAAATACCTGTCAAAGGCAAGATTAATACTTACAGCGCCTTTGCTAACGATACCAAGTCTCCACAAGCGACTTCCATCATCCAAAGTATCCCTGACTCCGGAATTCTTAGGGTTAAGGTTAACATACAAGTTCTCGCCGAAACGATAAGGTCTACTTGGTAGAGTATCAAGTATCTTATCTTCTTCAATTAAGGCATTCACATCAACTTCCTTCATCTGCATATAAACAGGAGAGTTCAAACGGGCTTGCATCTCAGGGATTAATCCAAATGGTGTCCCTTTAACACTTAATTGCCCGAAAAGTGTGCTGTGAAGAACCAATAATACACCAGGAAAGACAAATTTTTTCAACACGAAATTTAATATTTTCATGGTTTAAAATATTTTTGTAAATACTATATCCTAAATATCAATAGTAAAGGCTAATCGAAAAATACGGCTTATGTTGCTAAATCTGCTTTAAGTTCTTTCACAAACAGACATAGCAATTTACTTTATATTTTATCTAAAGTCAATCCCCCAAAAGGAGTATTTTTTATTATATCCAATTTAGTTTAGTGGCCTTATAAATGGCTTCCACACAATTTTTCACCTGAAGTTTTTTTAATATATTTCTGCGATGAGTTTTAACTGTAAGAGGAGATATATATAATAATGGCAGCAATCTCTTGATCTTTATTACCTTGTGCCAGGAGTTTTAATATTTCAAATTCCCGGTTTGTTAAAATATTATCCTGTGTTTTGGATCTTACCATAATTTTTTTCAAAACAAGATTCTCAATGACAACGAAGGCATAACAGGAAACCAGAATATGTTCTTAAAAAATCTTTGATTCACACATCTAAAGTCGATGAAAGACAAGTTAATATCTTGGTTGAGCATCAACCTGTAGCTCTATGCTTCTGTAAATTGCAAACATGCCGTACCCCCCTTTTATATTACCTTTCAGGTAAACCGGTTCGGCAAAGGGATCACCGGCATTCCTTTCATAGGTATATAAATTCTTTTCAAACATGTACATCTCTTCAGGTATTGAAAGAAGCCTTATTCTATAATTGTAAGGATAAACGGGTACAGATATTCCGTCACGAAATAGTGATGTTAAAACTAAGGTACTCTTATTGTCTTGTTTCTTTCTGAATTCCATGTAATATGCATGAGCCGGGTTTTCAATCAGTTTGTAATCATTACATGGATCTGTAGTATATTTGATAAGTCCGGGAAAGATAGTAAAGAAACCAGATGCATCAGTTTCCCTCACGGTAAACTCAAGATAGCTTTTCCCATATGTAAGCGAATACCAGTCTCCTGATGGAATAAATCCATCGGATTCGACCAGTAATGCGTAATATGAATTATAATTTTTATCATAATTAAATGATATGCTAATGACTTTTAATATAGGATCAGAGCTTACTTCATGACACTCTGTCACGTAATTCATAACTATCTCATTATCAATTGATAATAGATTCAACCCTGACGGAGGCTCTGGCACGGTAATTTCAGATGATATCTCCGGGCAGTCTCTTTCTTTAGCGCGGAAAAAGTATTTCTCTCCAGTAATGAAGGTAATACTATCGGGAATTTGGAACAAGAACTGATTTTCCAGGGGCTGGTCTGCCTGAAAACTGTAAAGTACCCCGCTGGAATTTGAAATTGTAAATGAAAGATCTCTCAGGGAATCGGCGTTTTCTTCGGGGTATTCAACCTGAAATGATTTTTCAAACACGATATACCTGGTCGTATCATCGGCATTAATAATCCCGAGGGTGGAAAGCTTTTTCGGCATCCTCGGCCTGTAATACCTGTCATCGCTTTCACATTGACAGAAAAGAGTAACTGAAAATAAAAAGATAAATATTTTTACTGGCAGACTCATTTCAATTTTGGATATTACCATATAATTTTTCAAAACAAGATTCTCAATGACAATGAAGGCATAACGGGAAACAAAGATATGTTCTTAAAATAGTAGCTACCATCAGTTTCATCAAATGTCTCCCTGAAATAATATGTGTTTTTCCTGTTGTACACGTTATATATATCTGCATCGATAAAAAAGGTGGATTTTCTTTTATGGAAGATCTGCCTGAAAGATAGATCGAGCCTGTGATAGTCGAAGTACCTTATATTGTTTTTGGTCTCAAAAAACTCACCGTATGAGGTTTCATTCATGTAAATGGTTGCGGGAGCCCCTGACAGATATACCCAGTTCAACCCGAAACTTGTTTGTGCTTTGAAATAATATTTTAAAGAAAGGTTAAAAGTATGAGGCCGGTCAGCCCCGGAAGGTATCCAGATCATACCTTCGGGAGAACCCCATTCTCTCTTGGATCTTGAATACGTGTAACTTACACTGCCGGTTAGCTTGCCTCTCTTTCTTATGATGCCGGTTTCAAGTCCATAAGCCTTACCGTTTACTCTGTCAAGCATATCAACAAATGAGGTATCGAAAATGAAGCTGGCCCCCGGCTTAAAATCAACCATACCGGAAATCCTTTTGTAATAACCATCAAGAGTCCAGGTAATATTATTATCTATGTTTCCATGGAAGCCTGCAGAGAAAACATCTGATATTTCCGGGCCAAACTCTTTATAAACCGGCAGCCAGAGCATTGTTCTTAATCCTGCATTTGATCCTTCCACGGCATGATCGGACTGACTTAATCTTACATAATTGATATGAGGCGATACAATTCCGCCGTTATTATATGAGAATCTTAATCTTGGTTCAGTGACAAAAAAATTTGCATCTCTGGTAATTATTTCAGAAAGTCTTACCCCCGCTTCCAGCTTTATTCTTTTTGCCAAAAGAGTTGTTGATGACATGAAAAGAGAGGTTTCATTGACTAAATCATTCTCACCAAAATCGTTCCTGATCCTGGTGTCATCTATCGAATTCAAGGAATAATTATTTTGAGAGAAATACCTTAACCTGTTTGATATTCCTGTATTAAAGCTGAATTTATATATGTTCATACCCACGGAGATGAGCGTTCCGATATTATTTACAGTCGGATAGAAGGAAAGGAGGGTTTCTGTTGAACCTATTTTATCTGAACCATTGAGAAATTTCTCAGATTCCGTATAGATTTTTCGGCCCATGGAAATCCTGTTGTAGTTAAGATTCAGTTTCCATTTCAAAGATTTGCCAACTGGCGGATCCCATTGAAAAGCGTGTACCATATTATTCCATCCTGTCGATATTCCATCGACATATTTTATCAGTGTATCACCACTCTGGCTTTTGATTTTATTTTCATCCTTACCTTTATCGTAGTTACCAAAAAAGAGATAAGTGATATCCCCGTACTTTGGTGAGGAGTGAGAAAGCCTGATAAAGCTGTCGTAAAATGAATACTTATTAGGAGGAAGAAAATCGCCAACGTCACGGGCGACAATTTTTTTTAGTATGGGTGCATAGATTGAATAGTTACCTCTTTTCAGTCCGGCTGTCAGATCCCAATTGATCTTTTTCAGAGGTGCTTCAACTATTAAACCTGATGAAAGGAGACCCAGTCTTAGCTGTGCCCTGAGTGAATCGGAGTGCGGTTTTTTGAAATTGAGGCTAATTACTGAAGAAGCGCCTCCCCCAAGTTCGGACGGGAAATAGTCTTTATAAAGCTCGGCACTCTCAAGGAAATCGAGATCGTAAGGTGAAACAATCCCGAGAAGATGACCGGGCAGAAAGAAATAACAACCGTTGGCAAGAATAATATTCTGGCCAAGCCCACCTCCTCTGACGTAAATATCGGATGTACCATCCTTACCTGCAATTACCCCCGGCAGTAGCTGTATTGCTTTTAAAAGATCCGGTTCACTGAAATGTTTCGGAGTTTCATAAATAGCTGCAGGTGTTATAATAAAACTTCCATGGGAAGTAATTTCCACATTTTTAAGTGAATCACCAATTATTGTGACTTCACTAAGTTCGATTGGAGATACTTGGATATAAATATTAATTACAGTATCATTTTTCAGATCAAATTTTATTGTTGAAGCTTTATAACCGAGGACTCGGGTAATGATTTGCTTGGCACCCGGTGAAGTTACAAATGAATATTCACCATACTGATCCGTTGTGGTTGCCTTGTTGTCCGGATCCAGAAATATTGCTCCGCCAGAGATTATTGTCCCCTCATTTTTATCATAAACCCTGCCATTAATCTTAATCGTCTGCCCAGCAGCCAGCAAAGTGGTAAACAAGCAAAATATAAATAAAGTATGTAATTTCTTCATACTTAACAATTAATGCAATATTAATTTTCGGGGGACTTTCCTAATTCAAAATTACAACTTATTCATATAAAAGTCAATTTTATTTTTCCATCAATTTATATCGATGTCAGGACTTGAGAAATCATCCCAACTGATCAGAAAACATTGTGTTTGGCAGTGTTGAGAAGATTTTAGGTATGGACAAACCATATTAAAAGATTCTTGCCTATTTTCATCCTTCAGGTTAATCTCAGATTTAAAAGATTTAATAAATCTTTATCAAAAAATTTCGACTTCAGTCCCGCCAGCTCCACCTTAATGAACAAATACCTCTTGTATATCAATAGATTATAAGAGGTATTTTTATTATACATACCTGATTACATAAAGTTTCAACCTTTAACCTCTTCCTATTAGCTATAGAACTGCAAGCCCAAGAGTTCCATTCCGGAGACTTACATCTCGTTTATCGCAGGAGACCTACTCCCTAAAAAACGAAAAACTAATTTATAATTTTGCTCATTACAAAACAAACTTTCTTGCTTCTGGGAGAATAAAGGCTTAATTTTGGTATCAATGTAAATTAAATGATTATAGGAAAACAAGCAAGGAATGGCATTTATGGTTCAATGTTATTTTTGGATGACTAGAGCCTTTTCGACTTCCTGAATATGAAGAAAATGTTTATGATCATAATATGGTCTGAGATTCCAGCCTTTCTTAAGATACTCAAAGGCTTGTTTATAATTCCCTTCCTTGTATAATCCCCACCCTTTGGTATCATAAATATTAGCAAGCAATTCTTCATCAGATGGATTTGTTTTAAATGCACGATCTATTAGTGTCATACCTTCGCTAATATTAATGTCATTATTAATAAGTAAATAGGCTAAATCATCCATTGCCCATACTGTATATATATCCGCAGGTTCTGATTTTATTGCCAACTGGTAATGCTCCTGTGCTTTTTCAAAATGATCAGCTTCCTGATTTATTAATCCTATCTTATATTCTATGTAAGGAACAGAACGATTTTCCTCCTTACTTACTGATCGGAATTTTGTTATTAGTTCATATGCTTTTATTGTATCTCCCTGTGAGAGGGCACAAACAGCCTGACAGTAAATTATTCGAGGTTCTTCATCAGGCCAGAGATGAAGTCCATCTTCATATATTTCCATTTCTTTTTTATGCTCTCCAATTTCATGGTATGCATTTCCTAAATAAATATAATACCAAATCCATAATTTTAATTTACCCCCAATTTGTTTATTCAATTCAATACCCTTTTCAAACGCATCAATAGCATTTTGCCATTGATCCATAAGATAATATGCCCATCCAATTGTATAAAACCCTTCATTCGAGTAAGGATTGATTTCTGAATATTGCTTCATGTATTCAATTTGTTCTTCTGGTTTTTTATCAATCGCAGCTTTTACTTCCTTTATTAGTAATTGAATATCATGTGGTACTATATTAATTCGGTTGTATGCTTTATATGCATAAGTTCTGCTCTGCTCAGATTTTCCAATATCACCATAAGCATATGATAACATTAGCATCGGAGAAACAAAGTTTGTATCAATATTAATTGACTTAGTAAATAGCTCTATTGCTGAGTTATAATCTGATTTACTATGATATTTTTTCCCTTGAATAAAATATTTATAAGCTTCGGCAGATGTTGTATTAACATTCTTATAGTCAAAGCCTACATCCTGTTTAAGATTTTTTATTTCCAAATAATTTTTTATGAATTTTGACAATGAATCTATAATTGGGAAAAAGTCGTCTTCGGTTTTTCCGTCTATTTCATAAGATTTATATATTTCTTCACTTCTTGAGTCCATTAAATTTGCTGTGATACGGACAATATTCCCAGACTTATGTATATTGCCAATAATAACTGTATTTGCTTCTAGCTTTAAAGCAATGTCGCCAGCAAACGAAGGTGTAATAGAAGCATAATTTGTATTTTCTGTATTTCCAAGAATTTTGTTTATGGTTTCATACTGTCGTACTGATAATCCCTCCGAATTTGAAAGTGAAGTGATAAGAAGATTCTGAAGGCCTTCTTGCCAAATATCAAACTTTGCATCTACTGTTAAATTCTTAAATGGCATAACAGCAATAGAAATTCTTCCATCTGCTGTTCTAAGGTTTTCCAGTTTGTCCTTTTTGAATATTCTCGGATAAGTAAATATTGCAGCTATTACTACTAAAACTGCAATAGCGATACTTCCTGATAGTAGCTTACGCTTAGTTAATTTGGCAGGCTTCTCCTGCACTTCCACTCTTTCTTCTTTCTTAACTTCATTTAACAGGTCTCTCTGCTGAGTCTTTTCTTTAGCCATTGAAGCTGGTTCTGCTTTCAATCCCAGAATAATCTCTTTGATTGCATGAGCCACCTTGTTTATCTGGTCACTGTAAAATGTTTTGTTAAGATTATCTTGTGGGTGATCCTCGTTAGGCTTCAGAGGTCGATTTACACCAGATGCTGTTTTAAACACAAAATCCATTGCCCGAAGCACACTTCTTGCCTCCTTTTCAAATAGTTTAATATCCTCCTGTTCAAGATCGTATATCCGTATGGGAAGAATCCTGCTGGCAAAGTTCCCGTTCCTTAATTTGATATCCCTGCCAAAGTAATCCTCTTTGGTAAGTTTGTTAAATGCCAGAAATTCGTATTGCCAAGCATAACTATTGGGATCGCAATAGGTCTGGGAAAGGATAGGTATAAAAATGAGACATTTCAGTTTCCCTTCAAGGCTCTTGTCTACATTATGAGTCTCCTGAAGGCGGTCATGAGGATTTTCATCAAAGTAAATAGAGATATCTTCTTTAAATGTTGACTCGAGTTCCCCCTTCAGGTTATCCACAAACTCAGTTACCCAGCCGTCGTGCTTGTTATCTTTTTGACGGTAGCTAATAAAGATGTCGTAGTTATATCCTTCAATTATGCTTGGCATCAGGCTTCAATTTGTTAAAATTATCAAAATTAAATCAAAGTTAAGATGAAAGCAATTTTATTTATGCCAACCAAAGTGCTATTTCATATAGTGATTCGTGAAAAGTTTTGATAAAATGGATTGGTTCAATAACCTGCATTTTTTATTGCTTAATGGCTTGATTACTTGAATCAAATTTCATGAATATTTATTATCTTGGACAGAACCTTTTTATTAAAGGATTTTATAATATGAAGCAGACAAATTTCAAAGTGTATGGTTATCGTTGGATCATGCTCAGTGCGTATATGTTTATTGCAGCTGTTACCCAGCTCATGTGGATCACTTTTGCACCGATCACAAGTGATGCAAGCAGATATTTTGGTGTTACTGACCTTCAGATAGGAATTCTTTCCATGTGTTTTATGATCGTTTACATCGTGGTCTCAATTCCGGCTTCATGGGTTATTGATAGATATGGAATTCGAATAGGAGTAGGAGTTGGTACTGTATTTATAGGTTTGTTCGGATTGTTACGAGGATTAGTTGGTACTAATTACAATATGTTGCTCTTTTCACAAATTGGAATTGCTATAGGTCAGCCTTTCATTCTCAATGCAATTACAAAACTGGCCGCCCGTTGGTTCACCTTAGAAGAGCGGGCCACTGCGACAGGTTTAGGAACTCTTGCGATGTACATCGGTATTTTGGCAGGGATGACTCTTACACCCTATCTTACGATTGGATTTGGTGTAAGTGGAATGCTTAATATTTATGGAGTTATTTCAGCTATATCTGCGATTATCTTTCTTGTATTGATGAAAGAAGGCCCACCTACGGCCCCATGTCCTCCCGATCAGGAGAAACGTTCGCTGGTTTTTGATGGTCTAAGACATACCCTGAGCATCAAAGATTTTAAATGGTTAATGCTCATCTGTTTTGTTGGATTGGGTGTATTCAACGGTGTAACCACATGGATTGAGGATATCGTGAAGCCACGTGGCTTTTCAGCCAATCAGGCCGGGATAACCGGAGGGCTAATGATTTTGGGTGGAATACTTGGGGCCATCATTCTTCCAATTCTTTCTGACCACTACAGGAAAAGAACTCCATTTATAATTATTGCCCTTACCGGCGCTACCTTAGGCCTTACTGGCATTACTTTTGCTACCGCCTATTGGATACTTCTTGCCTCCGGAATAGCATTTGGATTCTTCCTTCTTAGTGCAGGCCCAATTGGATTCCAGTACGGTGCTGAAATTACCTTTCCGTCATCTGAAGGTACATCAAATGGCATGCTTATACTTATGGGACAGATATCTGGAATTGTTTTTATTTTTGGTATGGACAGCTTTAAGTCTGCATTTACAGGTTCTATGACTAAACCTTTGATTGTACTCATGGTTTTTATGCTTCTTAGTATTTTCTTCTCCACCCGACTTAAGGAATCAACACTTATAAGCAAAGATAAAGATCAAAAACTGAGTGATACCTAACTATCACTTTGACCTTATAGGCTGACACGTCAAAAACACGTCAAGGACAAGGTCAATTGCTCTTTATATCAAATCAAAGTAAGAATTATTATTGGATGGGGGTAGAGGAAATTTCTTAGTATTCCTTTTGAGGTCGTTAGCCGATACTGTCACCAAACACAAAACAATAAATGTTGAATTTTAATTTATAAATTTACACTTATGAAAAAACTATTATTTCTTTTATTGGTTATCATTATAATTACTGCCTGTAACCAAGCCGTATGCCCTGCATACAGTGATTCTACAAATAATTTGAAATCATCAATTTTTCAAAGTGGTGCTTACAGAGCTGATGGGATTCACAGAGTCTACCGGGATTCTTATCGGAAGAAATAATGCTGGTTGTATTACATTGAAGTTGAAATAGCAACTCTTTTCATATGATTATGTTTATAATTACTTCAGATTAAAAGTAGAATCAGAATAAAAATCTAAACTGACTTTACAATAAAAGAATGCTCGCAAGGATACCCTTTTTCACGCAACCACCTGCGTAATGCTTTAGCGATCTTTCTCTTTCTGAGTATAACCGTTCCAATTTCCTCTGATTTAATATGATAAAATGTTTTCATTACATCTTGTTCTTATTGATAAGAGCCAACGATATTTCAGTTGTTTTTGGTTGATACTCTATAATGTTCCTGTTTCAACCGGTCTCCGGGTATCTGTGAACAAAAATATGTAAGACCATTCATCCTTGTCATATTGACAACCTTAAAACCGTTTCTTTCCAAAAGTTCTGTAACCTCACTTTTATTCATAATATGATCTGTCCTGGAATCGAGGAAATTATTTAATCTGTCAAATAACCGTGAGAGTCTATTAAACTGAAATCCATTCACATTAACAGTTTTGCTGTCTGAAAAGTATCCTATAAAACTGGTATCCGGAGGTAAAATACGAACGAGAGTATTTAGAAACATATCCAGATGTTTTATCAGATTCAGCTTCTTGAGGTTTATTAAGATTCTGGTACTTTTTAAATCATTTCCATCATAATAATAATTGTGTTTTGAAGAGAGTACAGTTAAATTAGTTTCCCTGGACATGTTAAGACTTTTAAGGTAACGGAAAAAGTTTACACCACCTTCGGCAATCAAAGTAAAAATGGCGGGACTTAAACCAGTCCTCCTTTGGGATATTTTTTCCCCGTCAACATTTGTCCCATGAGTGTTGTTACAAATAATACTGACACTCTTTAAAACCGAATTATCCTCCATCATTTTATGTTTTAAATAATGAATTAAAGGTAATGCAATAGAAAATACCTTTCAACCCGTGAATGCCCTATTAGTGGGGAAATGAGATGTATTTGCCTCTTATTGGTCTAAGTAATTTTGATGAATATTAACAGGAATGTTTTGTTTACATGAATAAGAAGGTTATCCGTCAAAAAAGGAAGAATATTTACTAAAATCCGGATAAGGTCAGAGTTGTTAAATAATTTCTGTAATTATAAAACGGTGATTATCTGCGTAATACAAAGTTGATTGAATCTAATTTATACGTTTATTTGAGAAACCATGTATTTGACCAATGGTTTCAAGCTATTGACAAAAATTAAGGAATTATCTCAACTTTAATAGAATATATTGAATTAGAAATTCTAAATTTGATCTCAGCGGCATTTCCTTCCACTTCGTTTATAATGTTCTCATAGAAGTTAATCTTGCTCTTGTGTGTTATCAACGTATTAAAAAACGTTTTTTAATACGTTGATAACATATATAGTAGATCCTCTCTTCGCACTGGCAGAAGAGGGGGAAAAGAAGGGGGTGAGTTCATGAAGAACAGAGAAGCAAGATCCCGCTTCAGAAGCAGAGGGATCCTATTTCAGTTTTATAAATTTTGATTTATATATATAGTTGCTTCCTGACAGTGTAACAAGATATATACCACCCGCTAAGTTATCTGTCGGGATTACAAATTCCTGATTTGCATCAATCACATCTATTATTTTTTCCTGCATCATCTTCCCGGTAATCGAGTTTATCCTGAGAATGTAATTGGTACCTGGCAGAATGTTGTTCAATTGCAGAGTGATATGGTCATTTGCAGGATTGGGATAAACTGTTATTCCACCGGATTCAGTCAATGATAGTACACCGGTAGTGCCGGATATAGCCGGGCCGCCGGGTTCCTTGATTGATCCATTGACCGTTATGTCCTCATCGCCGCGAAGACCGTCAACTGTTACAGGTTCAAGCACTCCCCCCTGTGTAAGGCATATCAGATCATAAGTAAGGCAGTTGCCATATTTTTTAATAATATTTCTTACAGTATCGGTTCTTGCGTAGTTCATACTGACCAGCAAATTATGTGGCCTTACCCCGGCCCAGCCTTCTGCTTCACTTTGGCTCCCGGGATTATCATGCTTAATATAATTATTAAATGCTACTTCCACTTTAATTGTATCGCCGATGGCAAGAGGCACTGTAGTACTATCCTTAGTGTTCAAAAAAATCCGACACATCACTCCATCGCATATATTCCATGGGGTTCCCTTGCCTGTTCATCATAAGCACTCCCTGGCTTGTTGCTACCCCGTCTCCCTCAGAAGTTCCCTGTACTGAAAGTTTTACCTTGATATCCACCGGATCGCCATCCTGAAGCGAGCCTGTTGATTTGATGACAACTACTTTCCGTAAATAACCATAAGATGACCCCTGTCCCCAGGTCGAAGGGAGACCATAACCAGTCTTATAGATCCTGCGTTCGGATTCGGATACGCTTTGCATTCCATAGTAATATCCTCTGGTTTTTCAATTACAGTTACAACAGAGATCTCATAAGGTTGCTGAACTCCCTGTATTACAGATATGGTTTTTCCTGTAATTACTTTAAAAACAAGCTTACCTGAAGTATAAGTAGCAGTACCTCCGCTTCCGATAGCAGTTCCACCGGTGGCAGGGATGGTTTTCCCGCTACGTACAATCTGAGGGCAAAAACTATATAGGAGCAGGACATATAGAATTGTTTTTATCTGTTTCATGTCTATTTTAAGTTTATAATTTAAAATCAGGTTATAAGTTATATATACTCATCTGTTGCCAACTCAATTACTTCATCTTTAAAATTTTTACCCTTTGACATGTTTGTTTATCCGTTATTTCTAAAAGGTATATACCATCGCTGAGGAAGTTAATGTCAAGAGTTACAGGATTCCCTGACATTTCATAGTTATTATCAATATAGATATGCTTTCCTGAAAAGTCCAGTATCCTTAACCGGACAGATTTACCACTAAACATTCCCTGAGGTATTATGACAGTGATGTAATCACCTGCCGGAACAGGATATACCTTTAATCCGACCGGGATCCCATCCTCAATACCGGTTGCCAAATCCTTTACAGTGATCTTATCAGTTCCCACGGTAGCCAGTATCTCAATGTCTTTTCTTGTATCACTTATGACAATAGGGGTATTAGCCGCATCCATTGGCTTGCCCTGGCAGTCGGCAACAAAGTAATAAGAACCGTTCTCAAGCTTTTCAAAGCCAAAAGATCCGTCAGAGCCTGTTTTACTGAAGGCTTTCAGTTTGCCGTCGGTAGTGCTCTTCAGGAAAACATAAACTCCCGCAACAGGATTACCTTTAATATTGTCAGGTTTTTCTGTTATTGTCAGTCCTTTTTTGGAACCATATACCATGGAACCGGTAATGGTTCCCAGTCCGATTCCTGTCAATGGTTTTTTGACTAAACGTATATCTTTACCTGTTACATGCCCTGATGCCTGTACCCAGCTTGCTTCAAAGAGGGCAAGCTTGTCACCAAAATATGTTGGCAACAGATCAGAATAAGAAACAATATCGGGAACAGCCAGAACAGCGTAGTATACAACCGGAAGTCCGGGAAAGAGGTAGCTGTTTGATCCGTTAATCACCAGGGAGGTTGTTTCGTTAATATTGTTCTGGGGATAGAGTATCAAATTCGCTTTGGTGACCTGGCTTAAGCCGGTTTCGTCCCATATCTGCCCGGCAATACTATTGTTCAACATAGCTTTGACTAAAACCGAATCCCTGCATTTATCATTATCAGAGTCAGTCACAGCAAGCCTTACAAGATAATTACCGGCAGAATTGAATACATGGAGAGGATTCTGCAGTGTACTTGTACTCCCGTCACTGAAGTCCCAGAGGTATGTTAAGGGCGCATCACCTCCGATAACCTGCGCGTTAAACTGGACTGACAATGGTATTTCGCCATTGGCGGGCTGAGCTGATGCAATCACAACCGGAACACCCTCGGCAGTAACACCTATTTTGGTAGTTGCACTTACTGAATTGTTGGAAATATCGGTAACCTTAAGTGATACATTAAATATCCCCGGACCTGTAAATTTGTGCACCGGTGAATCACTTTCACTGATTTTCATGTCATCAAAATCCCACTTAAAGATCCATGGCGGCTGACCACCTGTAACACTTGCATGAAATGTTACGTTCAGAGGCTCCGAGCCAGACGAAGGATCTGCACTTATGCTAACCTGCAACGGAAACGTGGAACCTGCCTGCCCTGTAAGTGTTGCTTTCTGAACCGGATTGAATGTATCATTTGATTCGATGACCAGGATTGCTGTTTTTTCTCCTTCGGATTGAGGTATAAAACTCACTGTAACTGTTGAGGTTGCACCGGCTGCAATTGTTTGATAGCCGGAATTCTGACGGAATTCACAATAATTGTTTCCTCCTATATAAATTTCTGCTACAGTTATACTGGTACTCCCTGTATTTTGAAGTTCAAGGAGTTTTTGGGATTGTTCTCCAACATGGACACTTCCGAAACTGATAAGAGTTGCTGAAAGTCCAAGCGTTTTCACAACACTGGAACCAATAAGGTTTACCGTAAGTGTACTTGAATAAAATGAGTTTGATCTGATGTAAAGTGTTGCCTGGAGGTCAGCCAGTGTTGTCGGTGACATTGTTATCTGCATGTCACAGGAAGCCCCGGGAGCTATTGAAGTGCATGGACTACTCAACGAAAATTGGTTCGAATAAGTACCTGAAAGAGAAGCACTGGTAATATTCAACATTAATTCACCTGTATTTTTAATAGTGATTGTTTTGATTACACTTTGTCCTACAGGACAATATCCGAATTCAACTTTACTGATCTGGCAGTTGATCTGAGGATAGGTTGCTTTACCTTTTATGGTTATTTTTTTGCTGGGAGTCACCGGATCATTTGAACTAATATTAAGATATGATTGCTGAGCGGGATTCTTTGTCGGTTTAAAGCTTAATTGAACATCACATGTCTGTCCGGGTTGGAGAATGGAGCAATTTTGTCCAACCAGCTTAAAATCAGCCGGTGTTGCATTAACTGTAATATCTGAGATAATAAGATCAGTGACACCACTGTTTTCCAGCTTCACTGTTTTTGTAACAAGGGAATTAAGAGTCACTGCACCAAAATCGACTGGATCCTGGTCACTTGTCAGTACAGGCGCCCAGTTTTTCGCGCTGACCGGGACATCCATAAATGATCCCGAGGTGGAATTATACCAGATCATCATGTGAGTATTGGACCAAAATGCTTCTGTCTGTTTTAATGTAACATTCACGGATTCAGAAGAATTATTGTACAGAATGAATGATTTTTTATCAAAGCTGATCCTTTCATCGTTTGCAGTTATTAAATCAATACTGATGTTTTCTGACATAGGATTTATCAGGTTCAATGCAATGATTTTCGCTGATCCCGGCTCTACTGATCCGAAGTCCAGTGTTTCGGGATCGACCTTAAAGTACTTAAGGGGAGGGACCAGTACATAGCGCAGCGAATCAGAACCTCCGGTATATACAAAATGAGAATATTTATCAATATCGCGGTCCATATCCATAGTCAGACCAAAAGATGACCTTCCGACATTTTCATCAACCTCCTCGGAAATCCAGGGTCCGGCAATATTTGTAGCATATCTGATATGCAAAGCTGAATACTGGCCATATGGTACGGGTTGAGACCAGCAATAGGATAAATTAGCAATGCTATCCTGATCAATTACAATCTTGCCGGGAGAAGCATACTTCTCATCTACCGTCTGGATGTTCCATTTGTTATTGGTTTTCCATGCGTACTTCTGATAGCCTCCGTCACTATAGCCTCCTCCCTGATAGAAGATATGAGGATTCTGATGATCATCCGAGGCAATGGATATTTTCATTCCTTCCCCTAATCCGCTCCAGCCGGGCTCGACCACTTCATATTCATTCCAGTTGCCGTCTCCGGAACTGTTCTTTTTTTGATAAACAGGTCCGGTATCAGTTACATAATAGCTAGTCTGGAGCTTATCTTCTTTGTCAATGGCCATATCGACATCATCATATCCATAAGAAAAAATCTCAGGTTGTGACCACTTTCCTCCAACAGTTCTCATCTCTTTAAAGTTTTCATGATATGCACCGCCCAGTGCATTCTGAAAAACCAGATGGAGCTCATTGCGGCTGTCGACTTTTAATGATAAACTGTGGAATCCGGAGTCTGACAATGCAATTATATTTTTACTCCATTGCCCGTCTCTTTTCAGAGTCCAGTGATAAAGCCTGCATTTTGCGTAGCTGCCATCACTGCTATAGATATCATCGAAGGCAACTATCTGAATATTGCCATCCTTGTCCAGCACCATATTGTTCTCAACACAACTAACACAAGGGCCAAGAGATTTGTATTCCCATTTGCCCTTCCTGGCGCTGGTAGCATACATAAGATTATCATTTGCGAAATAAATAAGGTGCGATCTTCCATCCGGTTCAACCTCGATTGATGGACTATTTCCTGTATCAACAAATGAGGGAATAAACTCCTTAACTTTGGTTTTTGCTGTAACTTCATTATTTGAATTTTCAGGATCGAAGTCTTTCCCTTTGGTGACAGCCTTGAATTCAAGAATGGCAAGATCAAATGTTATCATCGCAATCTCAAGGCTGGCCGAAGCTCCGTTCCTTAGTGTATCTATTTTCCAGATGACATTTGTTCTGTAAGTCACTGTACCCTTATCTGCTATTGCAGTATCCAGGATGGCCACAACAGGGAGAGTACATTCGGTCCTGATTGAAGTGTTCATTCTTGGACCGTCATTCTTAACCGTAACAATATATTTAAGTGTATCACCCACTGCAATGGGATCAGTAATCTCCTTTACAGAGATCTGAAGATCTGAAAAAGGCGGACGGTGCCATATATAAATGTCTGAATTCCCGTTTCTTTCGTCCTGCCATACGATATTTCCCTGTGATGTTCTGGGCCGGATCTGATCCTTTGCAGAAGGGTAGTCGACGCATATCTCTTTCTTTTTACAATCAATTCCTGAGTACTCGTAATACTGGTATGCCCAGATATTAAAGTCAGCGCCCGGTCCGCCGAGCGGGTCCTGGAAAACTAATAGATTGTCTTCAAAATGAGGATAACTCTGAGGCGTTTTGAAAGGGTATACATCAAGCGGAACCAGATACTCCCATTCCTGTCCCAGAATTTTGTCCGGAAAATAGAAATAAATATTTTCACCATTCCGGTTATCCATATAAGCAACAATTAGTTCCTCGCGCCATTTATTTGTTACAACCGGAAAAGTCTGGTCATGCTCTTCAGTGCAGACAGCTTCTTCCTTATGCTCATAAATGCCATACATAAAAATATCCCAGTTGCCGTTGCGGTCATCAGCATATACTATGTAATTTCCGGAAACATCTGGCCATCTTTGATTTGACTTACGGGTTGATACTGGAATCTCCTTCCCGGTTTTAATATCATACATATAGATGTCATAATTTCCATTCCTGTAGTCTTCCCAGACAATAATATCTCCATCAATAGCAGGCGAATTCTGAAAAAGTGGTGCAGTACATACAGGCACTTCTCCCAGAACAGGATCGTATAAAAAGATATCATTATTTAAGTTTCTGTCATCGGTCCACACGATTCTGTCACCGCTTACAGCCGGGTCGAACTGACGATGAGGATCATTTGTAATCCGTCTCAATGAATCTATTTCCAGATCATAGGAGTAAATATCCCCCGTATCAAGGTTGTCACTCCACCATACCACCATTTTACCGGATATATCAGGCCTTCTTTGGTTTCCGTCTGCTTTAATCAAAGGTTCAGCTACATAATCCGGCAATGTGGAAAGATCGGCTTTCAAAGTATCACTCGGAGATCTGGATTCATCGATTGCGACTACTTTAAACATGTATGAAGTTCCTGCCTTCAGTCCGGTAACAAGATATTCGCGTAGATTAGAAAATGTACTGTCAATCTTTCCGTCAGACAAGATGATCTTGTACCGTATCACTGCATTGCAGTTATCCGTAGCTGCAGGCCATTTGACGATCAGGGAAGTTTCAGTCTGAGCTGAATCTTTTAGTACAGCTCCCTCCGGCCATTCCGGTCGTTTAAGAGGTGCTGTCCATTGCGTTAATTCCGTGCCTGAAACATATTGGAAAGCAGCATCCCTGGCTTTTATCAGGAAATGGTGTTCTGTTCCAGCTGTAAGCCCTTTTATCTTATACTCAAGGATATCACCACGGACACTGTCAATTGCATCATTATCCATGAATTTATCCATGAATATCTTATATAATTCAATCCCATAATCGTCACTGGCTTTTTTCCAGGTAAGAGTCATCCGGGTCTCTGTTATTCCTTTGGGAGTTATAACAGGATCGGGCCAGGTTGGAAAATTATCAGTCAGAGTTGAAAACGTTGAGTCAGGTCCGGTCGAACTCCAGTTACCAGCCTCATCGCCTGCTTCAACTTTGAAATAATATGCTGAGTTGGGTTTCAATCCCGTGACAGTTACCATACTGTCTGCTTCAATCTCTTTATACAGTATATAGGGATCATCTTCTTTTTCTTTCTTATAGATATGGTATGCTGCGACTGAAGGATTGGGATCATCTTTGGCGCCGTTCCAGTGAAGCTGCATCGTAACACCTTGCACAAGCCCCGTATCAATGATGGCATCATCACTCCACTTTGGTTTTTCCTCATCGCGACATTTAATACCTGCCAGGTTATCTGCCATCACAACAGAATCTGTCTTACTATAGACGATATAATGTTTGTCGTCATATGCAGCGATGTAATCAAACATTTCTGCATCCCATGGTCCCTCAGAAGTAGCATATTCCACATTGGTTTTATACAGGCTGGCCTTAAAACCTGCAGCGGTGCTGTAGACCCAGGCAAAATAATCCCCGCAAGGGCTGAAACGAAACAGAGCCTGTCCCTGGTTGTTGGAAGAAATCATTATTCTCTTTGAAGATGAAGCTGTGAGTTTTCTTGCTTCAACTGAGTATTGATAGGAAGATGTCAGGTATGCAAATACAAAAGTTGCATCTTTGGCATCAGGGCTGAATCCCCAGCCGGCACCGCTTGCACCTGAGGCATAACCAGCTACAAATGTTCCCGGGATTTCATAAACTGCATCTCCTGTTTTACTGTTGAAAATATAGAGTATTAACTGAGTCTTATCAACACTTGTTTTATCAAGACCTGCAAAAAGAAGATATTTCCCGTGTGTGCTGAAACTGATTTTTGCTGAAGAGAGGTTCGTCGCGGAGAATAGATTATGCCCCGTCACAATTACAGCAGGTTCACCTTCTTTATAAGGATCAGGATTAAGGTTAACAAGCCGTATCCAGAACATATTCTGAAACTGGCCGAACATCACAAACCTGTCTTCATCAGGGCTGAAACCCCAGCCTGTTGTGGAGTTGGTCTCATTAAAGATTTCAACGCCATTATAATATATACCAATGGTTACACCCCCGGCTTCAAGGCTGCTGTATAATTTGTATTTGCCTTTGGATGAGGATCCCTCATTGGAGGCACTTCCTTCCTCGACAGTGATATTTTTAACAGCCGGGGCAACATATTTGCCGGTTTTGTCGCATCCGCACTCAATGCCGGGGCGGTCTTCCTGCCCCAGGGAAAATATTTCAGACAGAAAAAAGAAGGCTGATAAAACCAGAAACCTGAAAGAAACAGAAGTTTTCATATTGTTTCATTTTATGTAATTATTTAAAACACCCCGATACCAGCCACCCAGAACCCGGTAATCAGCACTATTCTGATTACCTCATCTTCACAATCTTCACCTTACGGCTTATATTTTTATCGGCTGCCTCCAGAAGGTATATGCCACCTTTAAGGAGGTTAATATTCAGGATTATCGGATTTCCTTTAAGCTCAACATCCTCATCAATGAAAACATATCTGCCTGACAAGTCCAGAATCCTCAGCCTGATCTTTGTACCTGAGAATAATCCTTCAGGTATTTCAAGAGTCAGCTGATCACCTGCAGGCACCGGATAAACCTTCAGTTTATCCGGCGCTGCATCATTAATGCCGGTGGCAAGATCCTTAACAGTAATTTTATCAGTCCCGACAGTCGCCAGTATCTCAATGTCTTTTCTGACATCACTTATGGCAAGCGGAGTATTAGCAGCGTCCATCGGTTTCCCCTTGTAATCTGCCAGGAAGTAATAAGATCCGTTCTCCAGACCTTCAAAGCTGAATGATCCGTCAGTACCACTGATATCGTATGCTTTAAGCTTACTATCTGTGGAACCTTGCAGGTATACATAAACTTTCGATAAAGGATCTCCTTTGGCTGCACCGGTTTTTTCTGTTATAGTCAGTCCTTTTCCGGAGCCTGAAACTATATTTCCTGAGATAATCCCTGATCCGGAGGTAACGGGCGGTTTTTTAATTAATTTAATATTCTTCCCGGTTATGTGTCCGGATACCTGAACCCACATAGCGTTATACATCATTATATTATCACCCAGGTATGTTGGCAGGTCTTCAGGATAAGCCACAGGATCGGGGATTGCAAGTACTGTATGTTTTGCAGCCGGTAATCCGGGGAAAAGGTATGAATTTACGCCATCGAGCTTTAATAGTGTTGTATCGTTAATATCACTCTCTGGATAAAGCACAGCATTTGATTTAAGAATGGGATTGATGCCTGTTTCGTCCCATATTTGCCCTGCCAGGCTGTTGTTCCATATTGCTTTAATCAATATCGAATCCCTGCTTATGTCCCCATCGTTATCAGTAACAGTGATCCTTGCCGTATAGGTGCCTGGAGTCGGGTAGGAATGAACCGGGTTTTGAAGAGTGCTCGTACTGCCATCCCTGAATTCCCATAGAAAAGTAACCGGGGGATTTCCACCTGTCACTATTGCATCAAACTGAACTGTAAGTGGAATTTCGCCGGTCTCAGGATTTGCTTTGGCCAAAACTGCCGGAATTCCGGCTTCCGAAACAGCTACTTCGACGATTGATGTAACGGTCTGATTGTTAATATCTGTCAGCTTGAGTGATACCTGGAAGATACAGGGACCGGTGAAAGTATGAACAGGCGATGCCTCAGTGCTGCTCTTGAGATCATCAAACTCCCACAGGTATGAATAAGGAGGCTGACCACCGGTAATTCTTGAATAGAATACAACATTCAGCGGTTCCTGTCCTATAGCCGGCTCGGCGGTTATGCTAACCTGTAAAGGAAGTACATCACCTGCCCTACCTTCAAGTGTAACCGTCTGCACCGGATTATACGAATCATTCGAGGTAACAGCCAGTGAGGCAGATTTATTACCTTCAAAAACCGGAATAAACCTGACAGTATCAACACAAACAGCACCGGCAGCAATAGTACTGCAGCCATGCTCCTGGATGAATTCATACTGGTCATTTCCGCTGATTTTTATATTTGTAACATTAAGATCAACACTCCCTTTATTGCGGAGTTCAAGCAGCACTTCAGCCTGTTCTCCTACATGGATGCTTCCGAAATCAATATTGTTAACGGATAATTCGAGGGTTTTAACAGAACTTGTTCCTGTGAGCGGTATGTTCTGCAGATTATTATACCGTGAATTTGAAGTAACTATCAATGTTGCCTGGAAATCCCCAACCCTGTTCGGCGTCAACGTAACCTGCATCTTGCATGAATCTCCCGGTGCTATTACAGTACATGGATTACTCAGAGAAAACTGGGTGGCATCAGCCCCCGAAAGAGTTGCACCAGTAATATTCAGGTACTGGTGACCAACATTCTCAATGGATATGGATTTTGTTACACTTTGTCCCATGAGACAAAAACCTATATCACCACCATGATAGGAGATCTGCGGGTAAGCTATTTCTCCATAGACAGTTATCTGTTTATATGGTGCGGATGGATCGTTGGAAGTAATTTTCAGGAAAGATGACTGATAGTTGGTTAATCCTGCCTGAAAAAGTATGTCAACATTGCATGACTCGCCAGGATGCAATGTTGTGCAATTATGTCCTGCCAGACTGAAATCAGTTGGTCTGGCCTGACCAAGAATAACGTACCCCTGTACCAGAATACTTGAGATGATGAGATCTGCATAACCTGTATTGCTTAGTTTGACGGTTTTTGTCAGTGAGGTTCCTGAGGGTATTGCACCAAAATAGATTGGCTCCACCTGGTCGATGGTGAGTTGTGGTTGCCGGTTTTTAGCAATTACAGGTATATCCATAAACAGGCCCGATGGTATGTTATACCATATTCTCAGGTAGGCATTAGTCCAGGGATCTGCCGTTTGTTTAAATGTCACCTTAACCGAATCAGAAGCAAACCTGTTCAGGATGAACGAGGTTTTATCAAAGCTGATCCTTCCGTCATTGATAATAAGTGAATCTATCCTGATATCTTTTGAAAGCGGATTTTTAAGCTTAAGTGTCAGGGTCTTTTCTGAACCTGTTTCTAATAAACCGAAGTCAAGGGTGTCAGGATCTATTTCGAAATACTCAATCTGAGGAAGCAAAGCATAGTTTACCGAACCGTAGGCTCCGGAATATGCAATGTGAGTATATTTATCCTGGTCCCTTCCCATATCTGTGTAAATAGCCCCTATATTTTCGTCCACGATCTGTTTGATCCAGGGACCGGCAATATTGGTCGCATACCTGACATCTCCTGCGAAAACAGGATTATTTATATATGAGAAGTTCGCCTTCCCGTCAGGATCGATCACAACCTTGTTTCCGGCGCTCTGGAAGTATCCCTTATCTACCATGCTGATGTTCCATTTGCCGCCGGAATACCAGGCGTATTTGATATTTTCACGGCTGTCGTTGTTTATCTGCCCGATATAGGAGATGTGCGGATTCTGAAGATCATCAGTGAAGATGGATGTTACCATACCTTCAAGCTGTGCACCTCTCCATCCTGGTTCGACTCTCACAGGCTCACTCCAGCCACCTGCCACAGTTTTCTTCTGGTAACCCAGGCCAATCCCCATACTATACCAGCTCACATGCATATTGTCGTTCTTATCAATATCCATATCAATATGGTCATAGCCTCCTGAGAATAATACAGGCTGGTTCCAGACTCCTCCGGTTGTGCTCATCTCAATAAACGGTCCGCCTGATGCTGAACTTCGGGCCTCCTGATAGACAAGGTGAAGTTCGTTTTGACTATCGGCTTTCAATGACATGCTATGAAATCCGATATTGGATACTGCAATAATTTTCTTGCTCCATTGTCCGCTACTTGTCAGCGTGCCATGGTAGAGCCGGCTATATGGAACTGCTTCATACCTACGGTCAGACATTACTACCTGAATATTACCGTTCACGTCAAGCAGCATATCATTCTCTCTCCCACCTATGAATGTCTCAAGTGTTTTGTATTCCCATTTACCTTTCCTGGTCCTTGTGGCATAAACAAGGCTGCTGTCATTTCCAAAATATACAATATGAACTCTTCCATTCTTTTCAACATGCATTGAAGGAAAAGTGCCTTCACCCACAAACCCGGGAACGAAATTTTTAACTTTTGTTGTTTCCGAAATTTCATTATTTGAAGGATCGGGATCGAAGGCTGAACTCTTTACGGAAGCCTTAAAATCAAGAATTGCAAGATCAAAGGTTACAAGGGTAATCTCCAGGTCAGCCTTAGCCCCGTTCCTGAGTGTGTCAATATTCCATGTTATTGTTTTGCCAACATTGATCACAGCTCCTGCATCTGCTGTTGCCCTTATAAATTTAGCCATTACAGGCAGTGTGCATTCAGCTGTGATCAAGGTATTTATTCCGGGTCCGTCGTTAGTCACAGTAACAATATATCTCAATGTGTCACCAACAACAATTGGATCAGTAATTTCCCTGAGCGAGATCTGAAGATCAGTCCCCGCAGGACGCTTCCAGATATATATATCGGAATTCCCGTTCCGTTCATCCTCCCATACAATATTACCCTTTGATGTTCTTGGGCGGGTCTGGTCAGCTGATTCAATAGGATCAACACATATACCAATCTTCTTACCATTTGAATCTGTCCGGAACTTGTATGCATATATATTCCAGTCAGTACCTGCTCCGCCCAGTTTATCCTGGAAAACAAGTTGTTTGTCTTCCAGATGAGGATAATACTGACCTGTTGCAGGAGATTGATCAAGCGGTACGAGGAACTCATAATCTTGTCCCTGGACAAAATTTGGATAATAAACATAAATATTATCACCATCGCGGTTATCCATGTAAGCGATTGCCAGATCCCACAGATGTTTTCCCGTTACAACCGGATAAGTCTGGTCAGCTGAATTGGTGCACACTGCTGTTTCTTTATGCTCATAGATGCCGTACATGAAAATATCCCAGTTACCGTTACGGTCATCAGCGTAAACCACATAATTTCCTGAGACATCAGGCCAGTTCTGTTTTGCTCTGTGAGTTGATACAGGAGATTCTGTTTTGGTTTTAATATTGTACATATAGATGTCAAAATCTCCGTTCCGGCCGTCGCGCCAGACAATTATATCTCCGTCAATTGCAGGGAGGTCCTGTGATGCAGGGTTTGTACAGACTGGCACCTCTCCAAGCTCAGGGTCGTACATATAAATATCCCAGTTGCCGTTTCTGGTATCTGTCCATACGATCCTTTCCCCGCTTACAACCGGACCGAACTGGGCATGTGGTTCATCAGTGATCTGTATTATTGTGTCTTTTTCAAGGTCGTAAGCATAAATATCTCCTTCATCTTTGCTGTCATCCCACCATACTACAAGATTATCGCTTATATCAGGATCTTTCTGGTCTCCATCGGCGACAACAAGAGGAAATACTGAATAACCCGGGAGTGTTGACAGGTCCGCAGTGAGCGGATCACTTTTAGCACCTGATTCGTCTATTGCTATTATTTCAAATGTATATGCTATACCTTCCTCAAGTTCTTTAACAAGATAATCGTTTTGGTAAGATTTAGTATATCCGATGGTGTCACTATTCATACAGATTTTGTAACCAACAACAGCTTTGCAGTTGTCGTCTGCTGCCGGCCAGTTAAGGGTTAGTGTGGTTTCTGTCTGGTCGGATGCATTCAGAGTGGCACCTACAGGCCATTTTGGTTTTTCAGCAGTGACCATTGTCTGCCTCAATTCTGTAGATGATTTCCATTGTCCGGCTGCATCGCCGGCTTTTACAATAAAAATGTATTCTTTACCAGCTTTTAAATTCTTTAGACGGTATTTTAGTGTATCACTGCCGACGCTGTCAACAGCAACACCATCAACAAGTATTTTATAAAATTCAATGCCAAAATCATCGACTGCTGCACTCCAAATCAGGGTAATCTTAGTTTCCGTCTTTCCTTCAAAAGTAAGTTCATTATTCGGCCATGTTGGTTCATTATCTTGAAGAGTGGAAAATGTCCCTTCAGGATTATTCTCATCACTCCAGTTACCTGTTGCATCACCGGCCGCGATTTTAAAATCATATGAAGTCTGTGGCTTAAGCCCATCGATTTTATAACTGTTTATTGACTCCAGTTCCTTCACCTCAAATTCTGATTCAGACACCATCTTCCAATATAACCTGTAAGCAGTAACTTCACTTCCGGCTGGCTGATCACTGGCTCCGCTCCATTTCAGTTCAATTGTCGTTCCCTCTGCTTTTACCAGTTCCAGTTTCCCGTTTTCCCAAGTGGGTTGTATATTATCAGGGCATGGAGTATCAGCAGTATTATTTGTTATTTTAACAGTTGAGTTATCACTATAACGAATATATTGGCCATCAGCGTCTGAGTATAGATTCCAATAAGTTTCTGCATTGTAATCATCAGATATAAACTCTGAATCCGTCTTGTAAAGCCTTGCCTTCAGACCTGCTTGAGTGCTGTGTATCCAGCCAAAATAATCTCCGCAAGGGCTGAAAAGAAACCGTGCCTCGCCCTGGTTATCGTCATCAAAAAGGATCGTTTCATAAGATGTTGTCATCAGTCTTATGACTGATATGGCATATGTATCGTGTTTGGTCAGATATGAATGTACAAACGTTGCATCATGTTCATCAGGACTAAATCCCCAGCCGGCAACACCCTTTCCTGAGGGAGATCCTTCAAAGTTGAGAGTGCTGAAATCATAAACAGGATCATCTGTTTCCTGAATTGTATTGAAAGCTCTTAAAAAAAGTCCGCCGTCAGATTTTATTGCTGCATACAGCAAATACTTTCCATGTGGGCTGAAGCGAATGCTTGCTGAAGATACATTAATGGGATTTATCACATACCAGACTGTGCCATCTTCTCCTTCACGTGTGGGATCCGGGTTAAGATTGACCAACCTGACCCAGTGTTTTCCCTCGTATAAGCCATGCATAATAAACCTGTCTTCATCGGGACTGAATCCCCAGCCGGTAGCCCTGTTTGTCTCGGTAAAAATTACCTTACCCTGTTTGTTTTTAATTGAAATAGTGACAACATTTGGGGGACTGGCCTCGCTCGCTGTCAATGTGTACTTTGGATTCTTTTCTGCAGAAGAACCTTCTGTAATATTATCTTCCTGTTCGACAAGAATTCCTTTACTTGCCGGTTCAACGTAGGTATCGAATTTCGTGCAGCCGCACTCAATTCCAGGGCGTCCATTCTGCCCGAAGGCATAGATCACAAACAGAAAACAGAAGGCTGATGAAGCCAGGAATTTGAATGAAAAAGAGGTTTTCATGACTTATAATTTTAGATAACATTATTATCTTAATACTTAGTTCCTTTGAAAATTAAGAACTTAAAACATTGATTTCAATAGAGAATTAGTAAAGGTGGCAGATCAATTAGTATCAGGCGGGTTTGGATGAGAATTTTAAATTGAACAACTGAGGTAATTACATTAAATCGAATTATGAATAATATTATCTAAAATAAATGATAAATAATTTGATTTATAAAAATCAATTTTTATCTTTGCACCCGCTTTAGGGCAAAAAGTTGATTGAATAGCGGGAAAGGATAGTGTTCCGGCTTAGAAGAGCAAGGGAAAGAGAAGGAGAAATAAGCTGGAAAAAATATCCTATTTTTTTTGGATAAGTAAGATTAAAGTATTACCTTGGATGCCCCAAAAGTAAAAGTTCTTTGAAAATATGAAGTAGCATAACCAGGCGAGATAGACAATCTCGTCTAAAAAACTTGTTAGTATTTTAGAAAGAGACCAGTGGAGAAGTCTTCGTAAGAGACAAAAAATACAATTTTTACAATGAAGAGTTTGATCCTGGCTCAGGATGAACGCTAGCGGGAGGCTTAACACATGCAAGTCGAGGGGCAGCACGAGGTAGCAATACTTTGGTGGCGACCGGCGCACGGGTGAGTAACGCGTATGCAACCTACCCTGTACTGGGGGATAACCCGGAGAAATTCGGACTAATACCCCATAAAGATATTTTAAGGCATCTTATAATATTTAAAGTTACGACGGTACGGGATGGGCATGCGTAACATTAGCTAGTTGGTAGGGTAACGGCCTACCAAGGCTTCGATGTTTAGGGGACCTGAGAGGGTGATCCCCCACACTGGTACTGAGACACGGACCAGACTCCTACGGGAGGCAGCAGTGAGGAATATTGGTCAATGGGCGCAAGCCTGAACCAGCCATCCCGCGTGCAGGAAGACGGC